>NZ_CP028922.1:15000-615000 GCF_003060825.1 Paenibacillus sp. CAA11 | reverse complement strand
ATGGAGGCATGCAGACGAAATACGTTACCATCAAACCCGTAATTCCAAGCGCCCTATCGCTGGCTACCCTTGGGGTACTGATTACTACAGTGATCATGGGGCTTTGCGCAGCATATATTCTCGGCGTTCCCTTGATAGACGGGCTTCTATTCGGAGCCATTGTCGGCTCCACAGATGCAGCCGCGGTATTCTCTGTCCTAAGCGGCAAGAACATTAAAGAGCGGATTACGTCAACGCTGGAGGCAGAGTCTGGCAGCAATGATCCCATGGCTGTCTTCCTGACCGTTACCTTAATCGAGTGGATTCAGCATCCCGATCAACCGATTATAGAGCTGTTTCTCTCTTTTATTCTGGAAATGGGTCTCGGGCTCGGCCTGGGGCTTATTCTAGGCTGGCTGGGTGTCAAATTCATCAACAAAATGGACTTTGATTCCTCGGGCCTGTACCCCGTCATGGCCGTGGCCTTCGCCATTCTCACCTACGGTGTAACTTCAGCTGCCCACGGAAGCGGCCTTCTGGCAGTGTACGTAATGGCCCTGGTCCTGGGTAATAGTGACCTGACTTACCGCCAGTCCATCCTGCAGTTCAACAAAGGCTTTGGCTGGATCATGCAGATTACGATGTTCACCCTGCTGGGACTGCTTGTATTTCCTGCCCAGCTGTATCAAATTATTCTTCCGGGGCTGGCTCTCTCCCTGATCCTGATGTTCATTGCCCGGCCGATCGGTGTTCTGCTCAGCCTGCTGTTCTCCAAATTCGGCTTCAAAGACATGATCCTCATCTCATGGGCCGGACTTCGAGGCGCCGTTCCTATCGTGCTGGCCACCTACCCTTTGCTGGCACAGCTTGAACACGGTCAGCTATTCTTCAACGTCGTCTTCTTCGTCATTCTGACCTCCGCAGTCATCCAGGGGGCCACCATCTCACCGCTGGCCGTTCGGTTGGGGCTCGCGAATGAAGCTGGAAGCAACACGCATTCGCTGCTGGAGCTCGTCTCGCTAGGCAAGACTAAATCGGAAATTAACCATCTGCATATCCATGCAGGAATGCGGGTCATCGGCCGCGAGATTCAAAACTTAGGGCTTCCGGAAGATGTGCTTGTGACCGCTGTCATTCGCGGCGAACAGATTGTCACCCCCCGAGGGAACACCGTGATCGAAGAGGGGGATACTCTTTATATCCTCAGCCCCAAGACAGAACGCAAGCGAATCAAAGAAGTGTTCAGCTTCCAGGAGACCCCCTTCATGCCCGTTGTTCCGGAACCTGAACTTATTAAGCAGCCAACAGAGCCTGGTGTGAACGCCCCCCCTTCGGAACAAGATTCAACCAAGAAAAATTAAAATTTTTTAATTCTAAAACTCTAGAAAACCCTGCCGCATGTAAGCATTCTAAACGGTAGGGTTTTATTTGTCACACACCAAGTGATTTTTTTCACATAAGGGTAATACTTTATATGCTAAAATGCCCTCGACTGGTAAATTCAAACTACCTTCAGGCCTTTCCCCTTCCTACTTCTTAGGTCTTTCCCCTTACTTTTGTTATTAAAATGTCTACACATTTTAATATATAAATTATTTTTCATATTAATTGGAGGTCATGATCATGAACATGAAAAAAACATCCGTTATTCTCAGCAGTGCTCTGCTCTTGGGACTTCTGGCAGGCTGCGGTTCCGATAACGGCAACAGCAATAAGTCTGCGAATGGGAACAGTGCCCCAGCCACTACAACCAATTCAGGCAGCACGAACGCAAGTACCGACAAAGCTGCGGAAGGCACTTATAAGGACGGCACTTATTTCGCTCAAGGCGAACCTGACGCCAAGACAGGCTGGCAATCTTACGTTGTGCTTACCGTATCCGGGGGCAAAATCACGGATGCCAAATGGAATGCAACTAATGAGAAAATAGGCGTAGACAAAGTTACCTACTCCAAAGACGGTAAATACGGCATGAAAGCCGGCGGCGCTTCCTCCGAATGGCATGAACAAGCCGAGAAAGCTGAAGCTTATCTGGTGGAGAAGCAAGATCCTAAAGCCGTAACCGTTAATAATGAAGGCAAGACCGATGCCATCTCCGGCGTATCCATCCACGTAGGCGAGTTTTTCCAGCTGGCTGAGAAAGCGCTTAGCGCAGGTCCTGTAGAAGCAGGTAAGTACAAAGACGGCACTTATCATGCCGAAGGCGCTGACTTTGACAAAGAATCCGGCTGGAAATCCACTGTTGACGTTGTTGTGGCTGCAGGCAAGATCGTGAAGGTGAACTTCAGCGGTGTGAACGCCAAAGGCGAAGACAAGAAGACGAATTCCATGGAAGGTAAATACGGCATGAAGGCTGGCGGCGCTCAAGCAGAATGGCATGAAGAAGCAGCCAAAGCTGAAGCTTATCTTGTTGAAAAGCAAGATCCTGCCGACATCACTTTCGATGCTGAAGGCAAAACTGACGCCATCTCCGGTGCTACTATTCATTTGAAAGAGTACTTCGAGCTTGCAGGCAAAGCTCTTGAGCAAGCCAAGTAATTCGGCTTAGGAACGACCTACCGAGAAGTCAGTTTAAGTAAAGAAGGTGAGCCTTTTGAAGAAAATCGTACTCCTTGGCGGCGGTTACGGCGGCGTTGTCACCGGTAAGCATCTGGCCAAGAAATTCAAGAAAGACAAAGATATACAGATTCAATTGATAGACCGCAACCCGTATCATACGCTCCTCACAGAGCTGCACGAGGTTGCTGCAAACCGTGCCCCTGAAGACTCGGTGAAGATTGAGCTGAAGAAGATGTTCGAAGGCCGCAAAGTAGATGTGGTGCTCGACAATATCGAGACCATCGACTTTGGA
Organism: Paenibacillus sp. CAA11; assembly: GCF_003060825.1. Taxonomy (NCBI): domain Bacteria; kingdom Bacillati; phylum Bacillota; class Bacilli; order Caryophanales; family Paenibacillaceae; genus Paenibacillus; species Paenibacillus sp. CAA11. The sequence continues at coordinate 612,170 of NZ_CP028922.1, read as the reverse complement.
GCCAAACAGCTGCGCTCAAGCGAGACCGTCTATGACTACGACTACCTGGTCATCGGTACAGGATGTAAGCCTACATTCTTTGGCATCCCGGGTGCCGAACAGAATTCACTGACCCTATGGTCCTATGAGGATGCTATTCGCCTGAAGGCCCAGATCCGCCAGAAGTTCGGAGAAGCGGCCAAGGAGACTGATCCTGAGATCAGACGCAAGAAACTCTCCTTCGTTGTCGTTGGAGCAGGCTTTACCGGGGTGGAATTAATCGGTGAGATGACAGAATTCCGCGATGAACTCTGCAAGGAGTTCTATATCAAGCGCGAAGAAGTGCGTCTGGTTGTAGCGGATATGGCACCGAAGATCCTGCCAATTCTGCCTGACAAGCTTATTGCTAAAGCCGCACGCTATCTGGAGAAGAAGGGCGTAGAGATTATTACTAGCGCCAAGATTACGGGCGTGACCAAAGACAGCGTACTGCTCGGTGAGAAGGAGCTCGAAGCGGACACTATCGTATGGACCGCAGGTGTCGAGGGCTCGGATCTCGTGGGCAGCCTGGACGTGCAGCAGCAGGGACGCAAGCGGATTGTCACCAATGACAAGCTGCAGAGCATAGATCATGAAGATGTGTATGTCGTTGGCGATAACATCTTCTATATTCCTGAAGGCGAGACGCGCCCCGTTCCGCAAATGGTTGAGAATGCGGAGCAGGCAGGACCTCTGATCGCTCACAACATTTATGCAGACGTTCATGGCAAACCGAAGAAATCCTACAAACCGGGCTTCCACGGCACCATGGTCAGCATCGGCAGCCGCTATGGCGTTGCCAACGTCGGCCTTCCGAATAAGATGTTCCAAGTCAGCGGATTCTTCGCCATGTTCTGTAAGCACCTGATCAATTTGTATTATTTATTTACGGTTGCCGGGTTCAACAAAGTATGGACCTACATGATGCATGAGTTCTTCCATGTGAACAACCGTCGCAGCTTTGTGGGCGGGCATTTCTCCAAGCGCTCCCCAAACTTCTGGCTGCTTCCGCTTCGCGTTTTTGTGGGCTATAAGTGGCTGGCCGAAGGGCTGGATAAGCTGCCGAAGATTTGGAAAGATCCTAATAACATCTTCTTGATCCCGCCTTCCCCCCACGCCTCGGATGCTGTAACAGCAGCCAGTCAGGCTTCGGAAGCGGTATCGACGACCGTAGATGCTCAAACAGCCGCTTCAGCGGTCACCAGTGCCAAGGAAGCCGTAGAGGCTATGCCAGTACCGCACTTTATTACCAACATGGTTAACGGCTTCATGGATATCTTCTTCTATAATGCCGATGGCGGCTACACCAGCCTGGCTACCGTATTCCAATTCTGTATGGTCATCGCAGAGATCTGTATCGGTGTACTGCTGATTGTCGGATTGTTCACCGCAATATCTTCCATCGCCACAGTCGGTCTAGGCATCATGATCTGGAGCTCCAGCATGGCATCGACAGAGATGCTATGGTACCTCGCCGCAGGCATCGCTTTGATCGGCGGATCGGGCAGCATGTTCGGTCTGGACTATTATGTGCTTCCATGGCTTAAGAAGCAGTGGCGCCGTATCCCTATTGTGAGGAAATGGTACCTTTATACCGAATAGAGTCATATCATGATTGATGATTAAATTTCTCCCATAAACATCAAAGGAGTAATGCGGATTAACGCATTACTCCCCTTTTTAACAACGCCGACATCGGTGCGGGTAAGGAGTGCCTTAAGATGACTGAACTCATACAAGATGCAATAAATTTATTGCAGGGCGAACTGTCGCCCGAGGCCGGCATTGTTCTGGATATCAGCCAGGAGCAGCTGCTGCCTATGGCACAAATGCTTCAACGCTCTAGCATCACGAAGACCCGTCAGACCCGTCTTTTATCCCTTTACCTTGCAATCAAGTTCGCCCTCCTTCGGCATGACTGCTGTCAGGGCTCTGGCATGGAGCTAACCCGCAGTGTGCTGGACGGCGACTATCTATACAGCTTTTACATGCAGCTGGCTCTGAAATGGGGAGAATACGATCTTCTCCAAGCTCTGGCCAGAACGGTCAAACAAATTCAAATCCATCGTACAGAAGGACATCCGGCCGATGAGCTGTTGCTGAAAGGCATGAAGAATTTTCTGCAGCTCGAAGCTGAGCGGAATCACCCTACTGTTCAAGCCATTTAAGACGATGACTAGAAACGATCCATTTGCCTTAGTCACATTACTGGAGGGAATCTTATGAAGCTGGACGAAGCACTGAACCTCTCCGTGAAATCCATCGACCGAGAAATTGAACATATCGTCAAACTGGATAAGGATGTCCCCAGGTCTTCAGTTATTGCCCGCGGCATTACACAGCTTGTCCGCTCCGGCGGCAAGCGGGTGCGGCCGTTAATGGTTCTCGTAGGCAGCCGCTTCGGCCCGTCTCCGGACAAGGGCAAGCTGCTCAGATTGGCCGCAGCCGCCGAGTTTATTCACGCCGCTTCACTAATCCACGATGATGTGATCGACAACTCTCCTATGCGGCGCGGCCAACCTGCTCTGCACATGCAGTTCGGCGTCCAGGAGGCCATTCATATCGGCAACTATATGTCGGCCAGGGTGATTGAGCTGATCTCCATCTATTCCGCTGAGCGAGAGCGCTATGCTTATGATCTCTCTTCGATCGCTACAACCCAGCTGTGCATCGGGGAATATCAGCAGCTGTCCCACGCGTTCGATTATAATCAGACCCTGGACGATTATTTGGCGAAATCGAAGAACAAAACCGCCCAGCTTATCGCCTCCTGCTTAAAGATCGGCGCCTTAGCAGCCAAAGCAACAAATGAGACAGCCGAGCTGCTGTACACTTTTGGAGAGAAGCTCGGACTATCCTTCCAAATCCGGGATGACATTCTGGACTTCACCAGCTCCTCCCAGCAGCTGGGCAAGCCGGCAGGCAGCGACCTTAGGCAGGGTCAGGTCACGCTTCCCGTGCTGTATGCTTTGGAAGATCCAGAGCTTGCCCCGCTCATCCGTTCCATCGGTCCGGCCTCCTCTGCCGAAGAGGTAGAGCTCGTGCTCGCCGCCATTACTGCCAGCGGCGCACTGGAACGCGCAGAATCGCTCAGCCAGCAGTTCCTGGGTGAGGCTGAGGCTATCATTCTGCAGTTGGCCGATTATCCGGCCCATCAGGATCTTCGTGTGCTGCTTAACTATTTTGCAGGCCGTAGTTATTGAAGCTAATACAAACTAATGCAATATTATAAAATGCCGAGTCCTTCTATTCTTTGGGGGCTCGGCGTTTTGTGTTAAATCACTTGTGACAATCGCCCATATCCATGAATACATTGAGGGCATAGGTTCTTACCCAGTAATTCACGAAAGGCAGGGAGATGAAAATTGACCATCCCTCACGTACAGCACACCCCTTACGCCGGAGAATTCACCTATGACTTAAGGTATAACGTCTTTTACCAAAAGGACCCTCATAACTACATTCTGGCACTAGGCATTCAACAGCTAAAATCCCTAGGCAGCAGCTCACTGCTGGATATCTACTTGACCCAAGGAAACGTCGTAGAGCCGCATTATCACCAGAATGCCTCCGAACTCGTCTACTGCATTTCCGGGGAGGCGGTTGTCTCCCTCATGGACCCATTTAGAAAAGAGCTCATCGAGCTGCCCATCAAGCCTGGCCAGGTTGCCAATGTACCGCAAGGCTGGTGGCATTACGAGATTGCGACCACGCCTCGCACCCACCTGCTGGCTATCTTTGACACGGATACGCCGGAGGTGATCTTCGGCTCAGACATTTTGCGGTTAACGCCGCCTCACGCCTGGACTCATGCCTATGGCCTGAACGAACCGCTGATGCGGGAAGCGCTGGCCCCCATTCAGCAGACCACGATCATCGGTCCGCCGATGCCGAAGGACTGCCCGCCAACCGGAGCAGCATATGCTTCTCCCGCAGAGTATGGTCAGACAGGGCAGCCTTATCCCCTGCCAACCTATCATCAGCAGGGCTATAGCCAGTCAAGCTATGCTCCTTACGGCTACAATCCGCAAGCCTATACCGCCTATGCTCAAGGCGCTTACGGGCCGCAGCAGAATCCTGCGCATTATAACAGGTAGGTAAAGTTACTGTTTGCCTCGTTTGCCTGCTCCTTATATATCATTCGCCATGCTAAAAAAGCCTGTCCCAAGCTTCAAGCTTGAGACAGGCAGAATACATAATAAATGAGCCTTCTAAATTATGACCGACAATACAGCAGTCCTCTTAACCCTCATTCGACTCATAGGAGCCAGAGCCAGAAGTCAGCATCCTATTCGCGATATTCACGAACCAGCTCCCGCAGAGCTTCCTTCACGTCCCCCTGAAATCGTCCCCCATGATAGCAAACCAGCTGCTCTATGTCGTAATCAAGCAGGCGCTCAGCAGACGAAATGGCCTGTTCCAAATGATCCGCATACTCCGGATTCGCAATGTTCAGCTTGTCATCTTCGATTACAACGGCATCGCCGGCAATTAGAGCTCTGCTGGCAGGCAAGTATAAAGAGATATGCCCTGCCGTATGCCCCGGCGTAGACACCACTTCTATGCCGCCGCACCAAGGCAGGCGCTCCCCGCTCCCCAGAATCCGGTCAACATCTACAGCTTCAATGGACTTCAGGTACTGAATGAACTGCTCGGCATACCCCCTCTCAGCCTCTGGCAAGTCATCCAGGGAGGCCTCAGCCTGTGTCAATCGCAGTGCCTGCTGACATCCGTTAACATAAGGGGCTTCTACCTCACTTGCTGCAATCTCTATATGCGGATATTTCCGCTTCAGAGCGGCGGCTGAGCCCATGTGATCCATATCATGGTGGGTCAAGATAAGCTTGTTCAACGAATCAAGCCGGATCGCATACTTTGCCATAGCTTCTTCTAGCAGCCGTTCGAAATCTGGATACCCGCAATCGACAAGGATCGTGTCCGTGCCGTCTTGAATCAGGACAGGATGAATCACCTGCTGCTGTCCGTTATAATCAAACACAATATCTAAAATATGATAGCTGGTCATGGCGTACCTCCCCCTTTTAACTCACATCATAACCCATAAAGTGGAAACTTGAAATCACCTGAAATACAAGACAAGCTAACCGATCTCCCAGCTTGGAAAACAGGTTAGCTCTCTTTAGACTCTAACTTAACAAGGCATGTTCAATTCACCAGAAAATAATCCCCGAGCGTACAGAACAGAATCACCATGCTGATCACCTGGTTCAGATTATAGGACGCAATATGCATCAGCCTCTTGTTCGTCGGCTTAATAATGTTGTGCTCTGCCAGGAGCAGCAATACAGCGATTCCGATTCCCGTCAAATACAACCATCCGAGATCACGGAACACATACAGGAACAACAGCAACAGCACCATGATAAAATGAAGCCCTTTGGCGATCCAGAGCGCAAGGTTCAATCCGAAATAGCTAGGAATCGACCACAGGCCCTGGGACCTGTCGAATTCAATGTCCTGTGTGCCGTAAATAATGTCAAAGCCTGCAATCCACAGCATCACAACCGTACCAAGCACGAACGGTGTAAAGGCGAATTGTCCTGTTACGGCAAACCAGGCTCCGATCGGCGCAGACGCGATGACAAACCCCAAGTACAGATGACTCAGGTACGTAAAACGCTTGGTATAAGAGTATGAGGAGATCAGGAAGATCGCTACGGGTGACAATGCCAGACATAATGGATTTAACATTCCGGAAGCAGCGATAAATATCGCATAGTTAACCACTACAAATATCATAACCTCCCGGGAGTCCAGCAGCCGCCGCGGCAAATGCCTTCCTGCCGTCCTTGGATTCAGCTCATCGAAGACGCGATCCGCCACACGATTCAAGGCATTAGCCCCGTTGCGGGCAGCGACCAGCGCAATCAGTCCCCAAATAATGACCCGCCAGGAGGGCATGCCTCCTGCTGCCCATACCATTGAAATAATAGCGAACGGCAACGAGAACAGTGTATGCGAGAACATAACCAGCTCGCCGAACAGCTTAGCTTTGCGATAAACTGCAGCCGCAATGTGCATACGCTCACCGCCCCCCCGGTCGGCTTTCGGCACCGGCTCCTTCTTGAAGCCCCTGCAGAGTCTCTCTTAATGCCGCAAGCATCTCATGGATATCCTCCTCGGTCAGAACCAATGGCGGCTGGAAGGCCAGCACATTGCGGTCCACGCCATTCTTCCCGATCATAAAGCCCCGGTCCTTCATCGCTTCCAGAATATCATCTGTCAGCTGCGCTCCAAGCTCGGGCTGATCCTCAGCGATCCCTGCACCAAGCATCAGGCCGGCACCGCGCACATCCGTCACAATTGACGGATAGAAGGCGGCCAGCTCCTCGAGCCCTTCGCGAAGCAGAAGGCCCAGCTTCTCAGCGCGGTCAGGCAGGCGGTGCCGCTCGATGAAATCGAGTACCGCCATCGCCGTCACCGACGAGACCGGATTGCCGCCAAAGGTGGAGGCCGATGGCCGGTTCAGCTTGGCAGCAATCTCGTCCGTGGTGGCGAAGGCAGCGATCGGAATCCCGCTGCCCAGCGCCTTCGCCATGGTCAAGATGTCGGGAACAACGCCCCAGTGGTCCATGGCGAACATCCGCCCTGTTCGGCCGAAGCCGGTCTGAATCTCATCGGCGATCAGCAGTACGCCGTGCTGCGCCAGCAGCCGCTTCACCTCCGGATAATACCACTGCGGCGGGGAGATCATGCCGCCATTGCCCTGAATTGGCTCGGCAATCATCGCGGCGATCCGGCTGCCCTTCTCGGCCAGCACCGCCTCCAGCGCTTTCAAAGATCGGTGCGCAGCCTCATCCTTGGACAAGTCCCTGGAGAAGGGCCGCGGAATAAAGGTAACGTCCCGGTCGTGAGCCAGCTCCGGATCAGTCCGCCACATCGGCAGCCCGGTTACGCTCATCGTCAGATAAGTCCGGCCATGCAGGCCGTACTCCAGTGCGATGAACTCCCGGCGCCCTGTGTACATGCGGGCCAGCAGCAGCGCGCCCTCATTGGCTTCCGACCCGCTGTTGCAGAAGAACGAGCGGCGCAGTTCGCCGGGCAGGACATCGGCCAGCCGCTCAGCAAGATCCACATTCGGCTGGGTCAGGTAGATGGTCGACGTATGCTGCAGCTCCTGCAGCTGCCGGGCAGTCTCCCCGGCAATTACCGGGTTGCAGTGTCCACAGGCTACAACGGAAACCCCGGCGAAGAAATCGGTGTAGCGCTTCCCGTCATGCCCGTAGAGATATTGCATCTCTCCCTTGACGATCTGAGGGGGACGGCGATAGAAATGACTGGTGCAAGGATAGAAGTATTCCTGCCGCTTGCGAATAACCTCTTCCGGTCCGATATAGCTGCTCATGCCAGCACCTCCGCTCTAGCTCCGGCTGCGGCAGGCGTTCCGTTGAACTGCAGTGCCCCAAGCGTATATCCCGCATAGATAGGAGACAGGCGGGCGAATTCCTCCGCAGCAAGCTCTGGACGATCCAGCACGCGGCGGTAAGCTCCCACTATCGTACTAAGCTGCTCCGGACGATAGGTAGCGCCTTCGATACGGAAATGGGTCGTACCGGCCTCTTGGAGTTCCTTCACGAGCGGCAGCAGGCAGAGCTCCTTGGCCAAGGTCAGATGGCAGCGGCCATGCACATCCCGGTACACTGGGCTTTCTCCCTTGTCGGTCATCAGCACCAGCACATCGTTGGAGACGTACTTGTTATCCTCTTCGGCAATAGCCTGAAAGACCTCCGCATTCTGATAAAGATCATGCTCCATATACATGATTGCCGGAGAGCCGTGCACGATCACCTCTACCGGCCCCTCACCTGTCTCAAGCAGACGCGCGAAATCCTCCAGCGGCGCCTCGATCGAGGCTGTGAACCGCCCTACTCCACGCTCCCGGTAAAATTTCGCAGCCAGGTTGTTATAGATATTCAGATTGAAATCCCCAATCAGAGGATAACCCTTGCCTGCAAACCTGCGAACCGCCCCCACATTCGTAACGAGAATTCCATCAAGCGGCAGACGCTCCCCGGAAAGCAGGCCGTCATACTGTTCAAAATGCAGCTCGGTCATCATCCGCGGAAGACCTAAGTAGATCTTGGACGTCCTCTTTAGGGTCCCGAGCTCCTTGATCTCCGCCTTGGTAAAGGGGTGGTCTGGTTCATAGACGTCCCCAGACAGGTAAATATGATCCGCTCCTGCGTCTAAAGCCGCCTGGGCCTGAGCCATATTATTCACATGTACGGACAGCTCCCCTTGATGGGCGGCTGCCTCCGCGCGCTTCGCCGCGCTTAAGCGATCGCGGACCGTCTGAAGGCGTTCTTCCTTGATCTCTCGCTCCTCGGCCGGGGTGCTGAACACCTTGCCGGTACTGTAGAACTTCCCGGTTCCCTCGTACCGTTTGTTAATATTGGACAGCCCTGGAGTTCCGAAGGCATAGGCGGTGGAGAAATCGCGCTTGCGGTTCTCGAACAGCAGCTTCGTATCCTTGCTGCGGTCGAATCCGACCGGATCCTCGATATAGCGGTCGATCGCGTCCCCATAGCTGTTCACGAGCATGAGGACAAAGGATACGTCCCGCATGCGGCCTTCAATTTTGAAGGAAGTAATCCCGCCCTGAATCAGCTCCGGGATGTGCTCATACATGAACATATCCTTAACGGCAAGGGGATACTCGGTCGGATACACATTGCCATCCTTCTTCACCCGGTAGTCCCAGCGGCAGGGCTTCATGCACTTGCCCCGGTTGCCGCTCATGCCAAAGACCATGGAACTGAAATAACAGTTAGCACCATGAACCGAGCACATATCTCCATGTATAAAATACTCCAGTTCCATGCCTGTGACTGCCTGCAGATACCGCGTTGTATTCAGATCCATCTCGCGTGAGGTAACCACCCGGGTTACGCCAAGCTCCTTAAGGGCTTGAACCATCTCTATATTGTGAGCGTTCATCATAACGGAAGAATGGATATTTAGCGGCAGCTGCAGCTCCCGAATCAGAGAAATGACTGCAAAGTCCTGCACAATCAAGGCATCCGGCTGAATTTGCGCCAAGAAGGTTAAATATTCGGCCGCCTCCTCCAGCTCCTGCTCATTCAGCATGTTGTTGACGGTCACATACACCTTTTTCCCAAGTCCGTGCGCAATCCCAATCGCTTCTTCCATCTCTTCCCGAGTAAAATTGTAGCCCTTGCGCATCAGGCGCATATTCAGCCCCGGCCCCCCAAAATAGACCGCATCACAATTTGCCTGAATCACTTCCTTGAAGATTTCGAACGTCCCTGCCGGCGCCAGCAGTTCAATTTCCTTCCCGTTAAAATAGCGTGCCATCGCTTGTCTCCCCCTTATGACTTCACAAAATACTTCCATTCCAAGATGTCGCTTATAACCACAGCATCGTCACCATAAGCATGACGTAGCAGCCAATAAACACCGTTTCCCTGCCGCTCCAGGTCAGGACCTGATACTCCGATCTCGGAGCCCCTACGATATACCCTCTGGCCTCCATGGATACCACCAGCTCTTCCGCACGTCGGAAGGCGCCTACGGTAACTGGAACAAGCAGAGAAATCAGCATGCGCCCCTTCTCCTTCCAAGGCAGCTCCCGAAGTTCGGCACCTCGTGCAGCCTGGGCCTTCAGGATCTTGTTCGTCTCCTCCAGGATCGTCGGGATAAACCGAAGGGCGATACTGAGCATCAGCGTAAGCCGCTGTGAGGAAATTCCAATCCGCCGGAGCGGCTTCAGCATGCCTTCTAGCCCCTGATTGAGCCGGCCCGGCGTTGTGGTAAAGGTCAGCAGCGCCGTGAATGAGACGAGCAGCGCCATCCGGGCGCAAGACATCGCGCCCAGGCTGAGCCCTTCGAGATAAACCGTCCAGGAGCCCAGCCTGAACCAGATGGTTTCGCCCCGGACTGTGAACGTCTGGGCAAGCAGGATGAACAGCATCAGCACCCATAAGGGCTTCGCCGCCTTCAAATAATATTTGAAGGGAATGCGCGTTGCTGCCATGAATCCGAAAGAGAACAGGGCGATCAGCCCTAAGGACAGCCAGGAGCTGCAAACTATAATCGCCGCAGCATAGAGCAGCATAGCGGTCAGCTTGGCTCTGGGATCCAGCGTATGAACCCAGGAGCCGGTGTCAATGGTCCGGCCGATCATCAGCTTGTTCCGCATGCTACTGCCCTCCTTGAGCTGCCGCAGCGGCCCCCTGCTCTTCTTCCAGCAGCTGACGAATCCGGCCAGCCAGCTCTCCGGCTGAGAAGCAGGGCTCCTCCTGCTCAAGGCCATAGGCAGCCGCGAGCCGCCGCCAGATATGAATGCAATCAGGAAGCGTAAAGCCCTCGGCTTCCAGCTGCGGCGCTTCCTGCACCAACTGCGCCGATGTTCCCTGGAATCGGCAGCGCCCTTCCTTCATCATCACCCAGCGGTCCGCGAAAGGGAGCATCTCTTCAAGACGGTGCGTGACCACAATGACTGTCTTGCCTTCTTCCCGGCAAAGCCGTGACAGGAGCTGAATCAGCTCATGGCGACTGACCGGGTCCAGTGTAGCCGTCGGCTCATCCAGGACCAGCACGTCCGGGTCCATGGCGAGAACCGAGGCGATCGCTACCTTGCGCATTTGCCCGCCGCTGAGATGGAACGGGCTGCGGGGCAGCAGCTCCGAGCCGAGTCCAAGCCGGCTTAGGGCCTGCCTGGCCCGATCCTTCGCCTCGGCCTCAGACAGCCCGAAGTTCAGCGGTCCGAAGCAAAGGTCCTTCTCGACGGTATCCTCGAAGAGCTGATGCTCCGGGAATTGGAACACGAGGCCCACCCTTCGCCGCAGCTCACGCAGCTTCGGAGGCTTGACCCCGGCTGCAAGCTCAACGTCCAGCACCTGAAGCCTGCCCCCGGTTGGCTTCAGAATGCCGTTCAACAGCTGGAGCAGTGTGGATTTGCCGGAGCCCGAAGCTCCGGCTATTGCGTTCAGACAGCCCTCTGCCAGCTCCAGGTTCACATCCTGCAGGGCCGTCTGCCTCCACAGCGTATTAGCCTCGTAGGCATAATCTACTTGATCGAATGTAATGGCCATAATATCTCCTTCATGACTTCCTCCTGCAGCTGGCCGGGGAAGCCAGCACAGGCTGACTTCAGTTCATGCTCAAGCTGAATGCGGAACGGGGCCCGGATACGGCAGGCGTTCATTAGCCCGTAATCCGCGAACAGCTGCTGCGGCGTGACATCCCCTGCTAGCCCGCCGTCACCCAAGGCAAGCACCCGATCTGATGCGAGGATCTCCTCGGCATCATGAGTAATGGAGACCAGCGTATAGGCACCGCTGCTTCTCATTTCTCTCAGCAGCATCAGCCAGTCCGCCCTTGCCTTCTCATCCAGCATGGAAGAGGCTTCATCGAAGATGAGGATGGACGGCTCAAGAACCAGCGATGCTGCGGCCGCAATTCGCTGCTTCTGCCCGCCGGAGAGCTCGCCGGGATGCTTCTTCAGCAAAGCCTGAATACCCAGTAGGGCGGCATAGCGCTCAATCCGCAAGCTCATCTCTGCTCTAGGCAAACATTGGCCCTCAAGCCCGAAGGCCAAATCCTCTTCCACCGTGGCTCCGACAAACTGATTGTCCGGATTCTGGAATACCATACCGATCCGCTGCCTCAGCCGGACGCGCGATTCTCGGCTCCAGGCCTCACCATCAATAGCAATCCGCCCTCTACTTGGGGTTAAGAGCCCGCCGATCAACCTCCCCAAGGTGGATTTACCGCAGCCATTCGCGCCCACAATGGATACCCAGCTCCCTGCGGGAATGCTTGCGCTTACCTGATTTAGAATCGGCGGCTCTTTCCCGTAGGCAAAGGACACTTCTGCCAGCTCAATGGCGGCAGCCCCCGGCCGATCAACCCCAGTTCCCATGTACAGCCCCCCCTTTCACCTTTGACGAAATCGCGCCCTACGCTTCTGCCGTGAGAAAACCCTCGAACAAGGATAACTTTGACAACGAGGGAATCAGTACGCGCACCGCGATCCCTACGCCGATGCCGGTAACCAATCCCATCAGCATCAGCATCGGCAAATAATAGAAGATGACCGATGAACGAATGATAATGGCGGCAGCAGTCAGCTGGCCGATATTGTGAGCAAGGCCTCCGGCCACACTGATGCCAATGAGGCTTAGCCGATCTTTGCCCAGCTTGAGCAGAACCCACATCACACCAAAGCTGAACAAGGCGCCCAGGAAGCTGAACAGAAAGCTGGAGAATGTACCAAATATAAAAGCGGTAAGCAAGGTCTTAAGCACTACCATTACAAAGGCATCCCGGCCCCGCAGAAAATACATACAGGTCAAAACCATAATATTGGCCAGACCCAGCTTAGCCCCGGGAACCGACATATTCATAGGCACGAAGGATTCTACGATACTGAGAACCACCGCAACCGCAGCAAAGATAGCCACGATCACCGTTCTCTTCAGAATCTGGCCTGTATCCTCTTGCAATGACGACATCATCATCGTCCCCTTCCCTTGTTCCTTATACCGATATTATTTGTGATTTTTTTCACTTGAACTGTTAAGAAAATCACACTCCGCCCTCCTAAAAGTCTCCCTATCCGCCAAAAGGCCCGGCCGATCAAGGAAAATCTCTTATTTTTTAATTTCCTAAATCTTAGGCGAACCTCATTATACATGGGCCATCCTGATCCTTCAATGAAGTAGCTGGCTTGTTCCAGATGATTTTTCTATTTTCACAAAACGATCACTTAATCACGAGTTTTTCATAAAAATATTTCAATTATGAGATATCTCATTTTCAGTTAAATTGCACAGTTGGTATACTTCTGTCGAATTTATGAGAAAAGAGGAACCGCCATGTACTTAACCAAGTCAAGAACCGCTGTGCTGGCTGCTTTGACGGCCATGATTGTCCTTCTGAGCGGATGCGGGGGAAATACAAACGGGGAAACGAGCGCAAACTCTTCCCAGTCTAAGGGATCGAGCTCAGCGAAAGCTGATAGCTCTTCAGCGAACGTGACCCCGAAGTCTGAAACCTATTTTATCTTCGATACGGTTGTCACGGTCAAAATCTACGATAACAAAGCAGAAAAACAGAACTTTGAGGATATCCGCTCCCTGCTTGAGGATATTGACAGCAAAATTAGCCGGACCAGTGAGGTCAGTGAGATCTCTAAGGTCAACAAGGCCTCAGGCCAAGCGCCGGTGAAGGTCTCTGCCGATACCTTTGAGCTGGTCTCCAAGGCGCTGGACTATGCCCGGCGGACCGATGGACAATTCGACCCGGCCATCGGCAACCTGGTTACACTCTGGAATATTGGCCATGAAGGCGCGCATGTGCCTCCGGCTGATCAGATTGAGAAGGCCCAGAAGCTGTGCGATTATCGCAAGATTCAAATGAAAGCGGAGACGAACGAAATTTACTTGGAAGAGGCCGGCATGAGCATTGACCTAGGCTCTATCGGCAAAGGCTATGCTGCCGATGTTATTGCCGACTATATTACTGGACATGGCTTTAAAAGTGCAATCATTGACCTGGGAGGCAACGTCTTTGCCGTCGGCCAGAAGCTGGGCGGCAAGAACTGGACGATCGGCATTCAGGATCCCGATAAGGAGCGCGGCAATCCGATCGGCAACATTTCAGTCGATAACAAGACCATTGTCACCTCTGGCATCTATGAGCGCTTTTTCATAGAGAACGGCAAGCTCTATCAGCATATTATCAATCCCAAGACGGGCTACCCGGTGGATAACAATCTCAGCAGTGTCACCATTGTGACCGACCGCTCCGCCGATGCGGATGCCTTATCCACCACCACGTTTGTTCTGGGTGTAGATGAAGGCCTTAAATTTGTAGAGAACATTCCGAACACCGAGGCACTGTTTATCACCAAAGATAAGAAGCTGTATGCCACTTCGGGCTTTAAGCAAATGCTGAAGAAGACGAATGACGATTACACTTTTGCTAATTGATGCAAATATGGATAGGTACTAGCAATCTAAACAAAGGCATGAAGTCAGGAAACCCTGACTTCATGCCTTTTGTTTGTCATTATGATTATTGTATTGCTCCTTTCAGTTTGCATTTTATTCCAAAACATAATATGATGTACCTCGTAACACGAAGTAGTCAAAACAGGGAGGGCATTTTATTGGATTTTGATAAAGAGATGTTAAAGGGCTACATCGATGTCATTCTCATGAGTCTACTTCAGGACAAACCGATGTACGGGTATGAAATTGCCAAGAAAGTGCGCGAGATAAGCGGCGGTGCGATGGATATTAAAGAAGCCACCTTGTATATGGCGCTTAAGCGGTTAGAGAAACAAGGACTACTAGAGGCCTTTTGGGGAGAAGACGATGAATCCAGCGGTGGTGGACGGCGCAAATATTATCGGTTGCTGCCGGAGGGACAAGTACGCTTGGAGGAAAGCCAGCGAAGCTGGGCGGTGTTCCGCAACATAATAGATACCTTACTAGGAGGGAATCGATGATGAGATCTGTGAGCTTAACGGCTGAATCTACCCGCCGGATTACAGAATATGTTGACCAGTTGTGCAAGCTGATGAAAGAACCCGCTGGCGAAGTCAATGATTTCCGCGAGGAAATGACAGCCAATCTGATCTCGGGGGTACTGGAGCATATGCAGACCGGGATTAGCGAACAACAGGCGGTAGCTATGGCATTGTCACAGTTTGGCGAAGCCGGTGAAGTCAAACGGGAGCTGGAGAAAATCTACTCGGTCAAAAGGCGTTTTGCCACCGGAGTACTCCGCAGTGCGATCATCCTACTGGTCTTGTCCGCCATCTGCCTAGGGCTGATCATTGGCGTATGGAATGAACGAATGGTACAAAAATTTGCTGAAGATGCCTATCAATTGGTGGAGCAGGAATCAGCGGATCCCTCCAACACTGCTCTATCCCAACCACTTCAGGATAAACTCAAGGCCTGGGTAGATAACACCTGGGGAGTAAAGGGAGTTAGCATCGAGCAATTTGATCGGCCGAAGGCTGAGCCTTCCAGATTGTTTATGTATGCAGCTGATTCAGATACAGAGCAGTGGCTTAATTTCAGCTCGTTTTACCTGGAAATCAAAGGGGGGAAACCTTCCCGACCAGAGCCCAATTTCTTCATCAAGACTACAATTCGCGATATAGCTAGCTCTTCAGCTGCTGAGGAGCCTGTCATTGACGACCATTCTTTCATAGTCAGCGTGGCGGCTACCTATTTTAACTATACCTTTTTCTACAGTCTGGGATTATTCCTGCTCGGCGGCTACTGCCTGCTGTTCACGGTCTGGGCTGGGTTCAACGCATATTATGAAGGCAAGGGCAATATTGGATGGATTGCATTATTTTTGTTGACAAATATTGTGGGTTACGGATTGTATTTGATCTCATGCAGAAGCAGGTATCAAGTTAGAGCTTTATAGGGAAAACAGGAACAAATGACATGAAGTCAAATGAAGGCTAAAGAAGAGCAGTGAGGATAACAACCATCCTAAAAAGGCATGAAGTCAGGAAATCCTGGCTTCATGCCTTTAATTTGTCATTATGATTTATAACACTTTAGATCTGCTGCCAGCCGTCACGCTCCAGGAGGGGGTCAGCACCGGGTCAATGACCCCGGTCTTTCTTACATAATCAGCCAGCACCTCTACCATATCCGCAGGAATATCTCTTACGACCGGCTTATCCCGGAACATGAAATAATCCCCGCCTCCCCCGGCACGGTAGTTGTTCATGACCACATTGAACTCCTCTTCCGGCTTCATTGGAACACCGTTTCTTAAGAGCCGGGTCACCCGTTCTCCCAACGGCCTTGAGATATCGAGGACATATTCGATGCCTTCCCACATATCGTAATTAAAGTGCTGCGGCTTCGGATATAAAAATTCCGGATTTACCACGATATTCCCTTCAGGGTCCAGTGTGAAATAAGCTGCTGATCTCTCCAGCGCCGCCTTGATGTCAGCTCCGCAAAGCTTTAGCACACGCAGCGTATTCGGATATTTATAATTCGTAATAATATCCCGCATCGTAATTGTGGAGCCAAAGCCCGCCGCTTGCTCATCAAACAGGGACGTACAGGACAACTCGGCCCCGCTGACCTCAAGCTGAACCTTGTTCAGCCACTCAACGAAGGGATGCTTCTCTCTCCGGGCAAGCGCTGTATCCGCAATTTGCATCTCTCCCCGCACCTCGCCAATCGGCTGGTCCAGCCATTCCTGCAAGGCTTCCTCTGCCGGAGCAACCCGGCCTAAAATCTCAAAGTCGGCGGCTTGATCCTCACAAGAGCGAAGCTCGGACTGCTTGCGAACTACCATCCAGACCCCGTGCTGTTTGTGCAGGGTTACGGTTACCTTCCCCAGATATTTGCCTTCACTGCTGGGCTGAACCACACTGACGCCACTAATCTCTAAGCCTTCAAGCAGTCTGTGCTGATGACCGGTCAGGAGCACATCGATTCCCGGCACTTCTGTACAAAGTGCATAACCTCTGTTCTCCCCCGTCTGCGGCTCGGTGGGCTCCCCTGACTCGGGGTCACGTTCCAGTCCGCCATGATAGGATACGATGACCAGATCGGCCTCCTCCTGCTGACGCAGGTAAGGCACCCAGCGGCGGGCGGTCTCTACAGGGTCGTCGAACTGAATGCCCGCAATATGCTCGGCCTGTTCCCAGTTCGGGATATAACTTGTAGTAAGCCCCAGAAGGGCTACACGCACTCCGCCAGCAAGCTCCCATATCCGGTAAGGGGTGCCGAACCACGGCTCCCCTGTTCGCTCTGATATAATGTTAGCAGAGAGCCAAGGGAATTTGGAGCCAGCTCTGGCTCGGCGCAAATAGTCGAGGCCAAAATTGAATTCATGATTTCCTGGGACAGCGGCATCATAACGCAGGTAGTTCATACATTCCAACACTGCACTGGGAAGTGAATCATCCACCTTCGCCTGATAATAGGTCAGCGGAGAGCCCTGCAGACAATCCCCGTTGTCAATCAGCAATACCTCAGCCCCTTCTTCCTCCTTCGCCAGTTCCCGTTCTTTGCGAATAACCTCCGCCAGCCGGGCAAGCCCCGAATCAAGCTTCGTCCCATCGGCATAGGAATAGGGCACGATAAATCCATGGACGTCGCTGGTTTCCAGAATAACAATCTTGAGCGCTGGCTGTGCTTGATCTGCCAAATCTGACTCCCCCTTTTTCTTAACAGAACATAAGCCATAACTTTATTTAAAAGACAGATTAATGAAGCAAGGCTGCACTCTTCAGTCTAGCAAAAGTATATTCGGGGAAAGTCAAATACAGCGGCACATGATAAAAAAACATAGAAAAAAGCAGCCCTGCCTGACAGACACGACCGCTTCGCTGGTGACTAAAGTGGATTATCGGTCCTTAACCCCTTTGCCCAGTCGGACCATCCACCAGCCGATCCCGCCAATCCCCAGAATTCCGGCAGCAGCAAATATTAAAAAGTAGGCTAAATGTGGATTCATACCTAATGTTCCTCCTTTTAAAAATAAGAGCCTAGATGCATTTTATTTATTACTTTAATTTTAACCATTTTATAAGTAGACATAAGCAACAAAGGTCCATTTTATGACAAAATTTATTTTCTCTTGCAACAAATAGCCCTATGGTGTATAATAATAAATTGAGTTGTAAACTTCAGTTTTTTCCTCATTAGGCTTTAACCCTCCTAATACCATCACGGTATAAAAACTCCAATTACAATGACCCATTGAAGCAGATGAACTATTCTTACGTTGCAGTTTAGGGCTTCTGCGAAGCAGACTTGAGTTTTTCTAAGTAGTTCTGATTCACACTGGCGCGGTCATCGGAGCCGCAAGGACAAAAGAGAGGTAGGGCTTTTGTTGTTTTAGAATAGTAACGAAGGTTACGGTCTGAATAAGGAATATTAGGACGCCGCCAAGTGTACATGGCAGGTGGTACCTCATTAAATAAATAAACTGAACACTAAGCAAACAGACAGGCATCCCGCGGATGCCTGTCTTCTATTATGTACACAGCCCCTCTAGGGATGAAGCTTGGGGAAGCTGGCCAATCTGTAGTATGATGGGCCTACACAACTTTTGATACTGATGGAGGAATGCGTGTTGCAGTCATTTGAACAAAACCGGGAAGCCTGGAACACAGGTACCTATGAAGCCTGGATTCAGCGCTTTGGCCAGCCTGAGGAGGCTGCCGCCAAGATTAAGGAGACCCCTGCCAAGAGAATTGGCAGCGTGCTGGAGCATATGGGCGAACTTCAAGGAAAAAGAGTGATAAACCTGATGGGCTCTAACGGCAATAAAGCCGTAGCTCTCGCCCTGCTTGGCGCCCGGGTTACCGTAGCCGACTTCTCACATGAGAACGAGCAATACGCTATCAAGCTTGCGGCAGCAGCCGGTGTTCCCCTGGAGTATATCGTGTCCGATGTGCTTCATCTGCCGGAATCAATATATCATGATCCATTTGACATCGTATTTATGGAGTTTGGCATCCTGCATTATTTTATGGATCTCTCTCCCTTATTTCACGTCGTCTCCCGGCTTCTGGCTCCAGGCGGACGGTTGATCCTGCAGGATTTCCACCCGATCTCCACCAAGCTGATCACCTCGCGCGGGACTACAGCTAACATTCGCAAGCATAAGGTCACCGGCGATTATTTCGATACCACGCTTGAGGAGAAGGATATCTCCTTCTATAAATTCCTTCCGGACGAGCATAAAGAGCCTGAAATTCAGAAGGTTCTCTTACGCCACTGGACGCTAGGAGAGATTGTAACCGCCATTGCGGGATCAGGGCTGTTCATTAAGCAGCTGGAGGAGCTGCCCAACCAGTCCTCCGAGGTGTTCGACAAAGGCATTCCGAAGACTTTCACTCTGACCGCTGAGAAATTGTAGAGCGGCATCAGTCTGTAGGCAGGCTTGGAGTTGTCCGTAAGCTCACCAGGAGCTAGACGGACAGCAGCCTCCGACACACATAGCAAGAGGCTTCTCCCTATCGCGGAGAAGCCTCTTTAAATACATCCATTTTTCTACTCTATTTAACACTTAGATTATCCCAGTTCTCTTGAAACTGCTCCAGCATTTCCTCTTTGGTCAGCTTGCCGCCTATATACGCCTGCATGCTGCTGGACAGCTCCTGCGGCATCCCGTTCGGGAGCCGGGTCCAGTTCCAAGTTAGCGTCTTGCCGGCATCCGCGTATTTCTGAATTTCTACCCCCAGGCTGCCAAGGTCCTCTTCAGTGCCCTTAATATTATTCATTGCCGGAATGAACTTAAATTCCTTCGTAATATACTGCTTCCCTATATCCGAGGAGACCATCCAGTTCAAGAAATCCTTAGCCTCCTGCTTCACCGGGGAGTTCTTATTCACAACCCAGTTGCTGGGCACCCCGACATACAGCTTGTCATTGTCCTCTGCCGTATCGTCGATCGGCATCGGCAGAAAGCCCATCTTCAGGTCGGGGTTGATGCCATCCACCTGCACCTGGGTCCAGTTCCCCTGCTGCATCATCGCGGCCTTGCCGGTGGCGAACAAGGTCACCTGGGTGTTGTAATCCGTGGACAGCGGATTGCTGTTGCCGTATTTCACGGTCATATCCAGCAGCCGGGTCCACTTCTGAAACACCTCGTTATCGGCAAATTTCTCCGTACCGTCCGTAAGCCCTTGAATAAAGGCCGCAGGGTCCTTCTGTTGGGCAAAGGCCACATTAATATTGTGATTCCCCAGCACGAACCAGTCCTGATAGCCATCGGCAAATGGGGTAATTCCCGCCGTCTTCAGCTTCTTGCAGGCCTCCTCCAGCTCGCTGATCGTCATCGGCAGCTTGGTAATGCCCGCTTTGGCGAATAGGTCTTTATTATACATGAAGCCGTAGCCTTCCAGATTCATCGGCATGCCGTACAGCTTGCCGTCCACCGTCATTTGCTCTCTGGCCACATCCTTAACCTCTTTCGCCCAAGGCTGGTCGGACAAATCCTCAAGATAGTCCATCCACATATCCCGTTCCACATAGCCGCCGATGGTGAAAATATCAGGCTCTTCTCCCGAGGCGACTTTGGCCTTCAGCGATGCACCATAGTCGCTTCCTCCACCGACTGTCTGGATATCCAGCTTGATATCGGGATGCTCCTTCTCATATTCCGCTTTCAAGCGGTTCAGCGCATCAGAGATCTCCACTTTGAACTGAAAAATATGCACGGTCTTCTTATCGCCGTTATCGTTATTGCTTCCGCAGCCGGATGCCAATACTGCAGTCATCAGCAGCACAAGCCCTAATTTCCAACGTCTCATGGATCATTCTCCTCCTCTTCCTCTATCTCTATCCGCCAGAAACGCTCATCTGATCAGCCCTTGACTGAGCCAGCAGACACCCCTTCGATAATGTACTTCTGCATCGCCAGGAAAAAGATCACCACAGGGGTAATGCCCAGCACTAGTGCTGGCAACGCCAGATCCCACTGCTTCGTATATTGTCCGAAGAAGGTGTACGTTGCGATGGGAATGGTGCGTAAGCCCGGATCCTGCAGGATCAGATAAGGCATAAGGTAGTCATTCCAGATCCAGAGGGTGTTCAGAATGATAACCGTTGCAATAATCGGCTGCATCAGAGGAAGCACCAGCCGGAAGAAGATGCCGTAAGGCGTACTGCCATCCACCCGTCCGGCTTCCTCAATATCAATCGGTACGGATTTAACAAATCCGTGGAACAGAAACACCGTCATCGGTGCCCCAAATCCAAGGTAAGCGATAATAAGTCCGGTACGGCTGTTCATGATGTCCAGCCCACTCAATACCTGCACGAGCGGAATCATAATGGACTGGAAAGGAATGACCATGGCCGCTACAAAGCCCAGGTACAAAATCCGGTTGAACCAGGTCGCCCGGCGCACCATTTTATAAGCTGCCATAGCACAGATCAGGGCAAGCAGCACATTGCTGACCACCGTAATCCATAGCGAGTTCAGAAAAGCCATGGGGAAATCCGTCGCTTTCCAGGCCTCTACGTAATTGTTCCAATGAAAGGCTAACGGCCAGCCGGAAGAGTTGGACAAGATATCCCCATACTCCTTAACCGAGTTCACCAGCAGAAAATAGAAAGGGACCAGAAATATCAGCCCAAGCAGAACAATTACAGCTTCTGTGATAAGCAGGGACGCGCTGTATCTTCTTTCTTTTTTGGGAGTAGCGGGTGACGGAGCAGCGGCACTTGCTGCTCTAGTTGTAGTCGCGGTTGTATTCATTACACCTGAACCTCCTTCCGCTTCGTAGCCCACACCTGAATCATCGAGATGATCGCCACAATCACGAAGAATATAATCGCCTTGGCGGAACCCATACCGTAGCGGCTAAGGGTATACGCTTCATTGTAAATATTGAGCGCGACCGACTCGGTCGCCTTGAACGGCCCGCCCTTGGTCAGTGACAGGTTCAGATCGAACAGCTTGAAAGACCAGGATATAGAGAGAAACAAGCATACCGTTACAGCCGGCATGACGAGGGGAATGGTTACATTTTTGAGCACCTGCCATCTGCCTGCTCCATCCACCTTTGCGGCCTCCAGCAGCCCCTTGGGAACGTTGTTGAGCGCCGAGATGTAGATCACCATCAAATACCCGGCATTCTGCCATACAAATACAATCACAATCGACCAGAATGCCGTGCTCTCTGTCCCCAGCCAAGAAAGATTAAAAAAGGACCAGCCAGTAGCCTGTCCAATGGATGCAAAGCCCCTGACAAAGATAAACTGCCAAATAAAGCCCAGCAGCAGACCTCCAATCACGTGCGGGATAAAGAAGACGGTGCGCATAGCATTTCTCGTAAAGAGCTTGCGAGTTAGAATGTACGCCAGAGCAAAGCCCAGCAGGTTAGTTAGGACTAATCCGAGCACGGTGAATTTTGCAGTAAACCAAAATGAATTCAGAAAGGAAGGGTCCTTAGTAAAGATATGGACATAATTGCGAAGCCCCGTCCATTCTGTATGCTTGGAAATCCCGTTCCAGCTCGTAAAAGAATAATACAATCCCAAAAAGAACGGAACCGCTACGATCACCACAAAAAACAAAGCGGTCGGTCCTACAAAAATAAGCTGTTGAATAAGCTGTGAGCCTCTTTTCTTGTTCATCCGTTCCACCTCTTTTATATGTAATCGTTTTTGTGATCATTTCCCCCTTTCTATACCCTTTCCGGCTTACCTTTGAATCTTGCCCGCTCTCTAGTTCAGACCATCTGGGCAGGAAGCACTTCCCAGGAACGCAGCACAATCCCTTATAGTTCGAGTGAAGAGTCTACTTTGAACAGCCGCCGTTCCCAACTCTCATCCTTCTCATAAATTAGATATTAAAAGGAGGGTGAGACTATTGCCAGAAGCATATTATAATTGCTTGAGATGCAAGAACAGGAAGGTTCGCATCTTGACCGTCGATGGGAAGAGATATGAAGGCACCATTGTGGATGTCGACCATCAGAACGTCTACCTTAGACAAGAAGGAAGACAGCAGGTTCAGACTTCCGCCTTCTATCCTTACGGTTATGGATCTGGAGCTATTCTTACATTAAGCTTGTTCACACTGCTGGCTATCGCATTAATCTAACGCTTAACCGTATAAGACTGCGGCCGCAATCATTCTAATAAAGCACGGATTCTCGGCCTAGAGAGTCCGTGCTTTATTAAAGTTTTAGCGAGAGGGCCACCGCCTGGCTCGCCCTTAGAATTTTATTTTTCCAGCAAATCTGTGTTATTGTGGTATCTGAACAGCTGTAATGCTGATCTTTGTCCTAAAGGAGAGTATCTTGTGAACGGTAAAAAATTCGTCGGATGGTTTGTGTTCGGAGTCATCGCTGCTATAGCGCTATTATTCTGGGGGATGTATTCCTTCTTAACCTATGCCATACATAATTTATAGGAGCAGGAAGAGGCTTCTCACCCCATTTAGCGCGGTGTCCGCATACCCAAAAAAGCGCGATTTCACTCGCAATCGAGATCATCGCGCTCATCCTAGATCTAACCTTCCAGTTGGCATTCGTTGATTGTCTGCAGCTTTCTTTGGTTATATTCATGTTAGGTAGCAAGCTCCCCTTTCTGTCCTTCGAATCCCATTCCTCGAAGCTTATATGACTTCAATAGATCCATAGGCTTTTGCTATTATGCAATGGAGGCCACAACGATGAATAATATTTGGAAACTCATTATTGCGTTTTTCATTGGGAATTTAATCGGAAATTTAACTTACGAGAGATTAGCCGTTTTTCGGTACAACACCCAAAATTCTATATTTTCATTTGAGAATATATTAAAACTGGTTATTAACTTTGTAGTTTCAGTAGCCTTGATTATGATGATTTTTAGTTTAATCAATTATATTGAAAAGAAGATAAAGAATAGGCGTCAAACCAAGTCATAGACATGTCCATCTTCTCATTTGGGCCCAATTAATGGTACCATTGTATCAATTTATTGGAGGTGTCCTATGAAAAGCTAAGTCACCACAAGATATCCTTGCAGCCAAATACCCTAATGAAGTTGTTAAGCTTGTTAAGACAGACGACATTAACGATGACAAGAAGAAAGAATCCTTTATTCTGACGGAATCAGGCAACTTTTATCTGATTAATTCCAAAGGATACGTAGTACTTATTGATACAGGTCTCAATAGTGATTATTTTGATGAAGTAAGCATGAAGATATATTCGGTGACCAGCAAGGAAAAGCATGTTGCTCTCATCGGAACCTACTTGCTATCAAATACGCAGCTGTATGCTTACAGACTTAAGAATGGGACTCTAACTAAGGTTCTGGATCTAACGGGAGATATCGATGTTCAAATTGACAAGAAAGGCAGAGTAGATCAATATTGGAAAAACTACAAACCCGAGGTTGGATGGAATGCTGCCGAAGGGGTCTTCACCTGGAACCCTAAGCTAAATAAGTATAAGGGTTCTGGTGATTTTATTTTAAAGTGAATTACTCTCTATAATAAGTGAAACCAAATAAAAAGACGCGATTCCATAAAGTCCGGAAGCTCGCGTCTTATTTGCTTGGTAAGGATGCTGGTGAAGGGAATTGAACCCCCGGCCTACGCATTACGAGTGCGTTGCTCTACCCCTGAGCTACACCAGCAGGTTATTTCGGCGTCAAACAAAAAATATTATACTCCGATTTTAAAATTATGCAACCCCGAAATAACCGCATGATTCTCTTCCAGCGCATACTAACAGGCTGCTCACAGCTTCTCACGAACAGACCGAAGCTTCTGCTCGGACGAGCCCGCTTTATCCCTGCGGTCATCTATCTTCACCGAAGTGGATACCCGCTGAGCTCCTTCATGAAACGGCGCTTCATGAAGTGCCGTAATGGCAGCGAAGATCCGGTCCAGTGGCCCCTCAATGATCGTGCTCATCGAGGTCAGCTCGTAGCTGATTCCCTCAAGCCCTGACAAGACCCGCTGCATGTGTGCCACATAGGAGCTTAAGCTTGTAGATCCCGTTCCTATCGGGATCACTGTTACCTCTGCAATAGCCATCTTACCCTTCCCCTTTCCAGCCAAATATAGAGTCTCCTTCTATTGTACCAGCCTCTTCTCTCGTTTCCAAAATGAACGGTTGGTGCACCTCCTCTAAGCCACAACTGAAACCGACCCTTAGGACAGCTTTCGCCACAAAAATTCACATTTTCCCGCAGGACAAGCAGGACAAGGCGACCCGGGTTTTCCTCTTCCTCAAGAAGGGGGATTGTACGATTTTCCTCATTTACAAAACACTATATATTGTAGTAGTGTCATAATCAACGACCGACATATAGTGAATAAATGGTAATTAGACACTATTCACGGTTTTTGCAGCGGCTTGGCTTTGAATAACAAAATCGACGGAATGCAGCGTGGTTCTGTCAGCAATATACCTATACATTCCTGCCAGGGATGTATGATTTTTTGCGGCCGTTTGGCCTAGATATGGAAAGGGGAATGTGACGATGGCGCTGAAAAATTATGCCTACAACAATGAGGAGCAAATGCTGGGTGAGATCATGAAGTTGGGTGAAGACATTATCGACAGCCGTGACCTGGAACTCTTGCGGGAAAATGCCAATTTGAACGGGGAAAGCTTCTCTGGCAAGATGAGCAAATTCGGGAGCGAATACGCGAAATGGTACGCAAAGCATTTTATTATGCCGCAGCCTGTCGTAAGTGCGATCGACGACAACTACGTGTACGTTCACGACCTGGATCAATATGCAATTGGGACAACCAACTGCATCTTTATCCCATTCGACAAGCTGCTCCGGGAGGGCTTCAATACCGGTAACGGCAGTGTCCGCCCGCCGAATTCCATCATGACGGCGATGGCTCTGGTTGCAATCATTTTTCAGTCCCAGCAAAATTCCCAATATGGCGGGGTTTCCTCCAACAAGCTGGACCATGACCTCGCCCCATATGTAGCCAAATCCTTCGCGAAGTACTTCCGTAAAGGACTGGATTATTTCGAAGAGCATCCACAAACAGATCTCGGCGACATCTCCATGAGCCGTACCGACCTCAAGGAACGCTATCCGAAGACCTTCCGATATGCTCTTAAGGAGACGGAAATCGAGACCTTGCAGGGAGCCGAGAGTCTGATCCACAACCTGAATACGATGTCCAGCCGGGCCGGGGGGCAAATTCCGTTCACCAGCATTAATTACGGCACATGCACCTCGCCTGAAGGGCAACTGGTTATCGACTCCCTGCTGACCGCGACGATGCGCGGACTTGGCAGCGGAGAGACGCCGATCTTCCCGATTCAGATTTTCAAATGCAAGCAGGGTATCAACCAGGCACCAGGTGAGCCGAACTACCACTTGTTCCTCAAGGCCGCGGAGTGCTCGGCCCGCCGTCTGTATCCGAACTTTGCGAACCTGGATGCGCCGCTGAACCTGCAGTACTACAATCCGGCTGACCCGGATACCGAGTTCGCTACCATGGGCTGCCGGACACGCGTGCTGAGCGACCGATTCGGGCGGAATCATCTGTCCGGCAAAGGAAACTTGTCCTTTAATACGCTTAATTTGGTCAAGCTGGGTCTTGAGCACGGCATCGCCTTAGGCCGCCGCAAGACTGCGGACGAGAAAGGCTTCTATCGCGCTCTGAGTCATTATCTGGAGATTGCCCTGGAGGGACTTCTTCACCGCTTCCGGATTCAGGCTGCCCAGAAGGCCAAGGCATCCGACTTCATGATGCGGGAAGGAGTCTGGGAAGGCGGTGAACAGCTCGGGCCTGAAGATAAGGTTGGAGACCTGCTGAAGCACGGAAGCTTGTCCATCGGGTTCATCGGGCTCGCCGAATGCATGAAGGCCATGTACGGCAAGCATCACGGCGAAGATTCGGCCATCTATGACAAAGCCTTTGCTGTCATTGCTCATCTTCGCGAATACTGTGACCGCAAGAGCGAGGAGCTTAATCTTAATATCACCTTGTTCGCTACACCGGCCGAAGGCTTGTCCGGGAAGTTCACCAAGCGTGACCGGGTAACCTATGGATCGATTGAGGGAGTGACGGACCGGGAGTACTATACGAACTCGTTCCATATTCCCGTGTATTACCCGATCACAGCAGCCCGCAAAATCCAGCTCGAAGCCCGCTTCCATGACCTGTGCAATGCAGGGGCCATCTCTTATATCGAGCTGAACGGCAATGCCCGCAGCAATCCTGCGGCATTTTTAAACATAGTGCAGTATGCCCTCTCACAACAGGTCAGCTACTTCAGCATCAATCACCCGATTGACCGCTGCTCGGCCTGCGGCCATGAAGGCATTATCGGGGCGACCTGCCCTTCCTGCGGCGCCCATGAGAAAGACGTGCACATTCGCCGCTTGCGCCGGGTAACCGGTTATTTGACCGGGGATTTCCAGACCCGCTTCAACAGTGCCAAGCAAGCCGAGGTGCGCGACCGGGTGAAGCATACTCAATGAATATCTGCGGCTATTACCCGGAATCTATCAATGAAGGCGAAGGCCTGAGGGCCGCCATATTCATCAGTGGCTGCAGGCACCGCTGCAAGGGCTGCTTCAGCCCGGCGACCTGGAACTTCAATTATGGCGAACCGTTCACACTGCAAAGGCAGGATGAGATCATTGCCGACATTGCCGCGAATCCGCTGCTTAGCGGACTGAGCATCCTCGGCGGAGATCCCTTCTTCTCTGCACCGGAAGTAAGCGCCTTTGTCGATCGCCTGCTGGACAAGGCCGGGCCTGTCTCCATATGGATCTACACCGGCTACACTTATGAGGAGCTGATCCGGGATACAGCATCACCAGAGTTTGAACTGATGCGCCGCTGCAATGTTCTAGTAGACGGCCGCTTCGAGGAAGCACTGCGCGACCCTTCCCTGCGCTACTGCGGCAGCAGCAATCAGCGGATTATTGATATTGATACCAGCCTAGCAGCAGGCAAGCCCGTGCTATGGACCGAGAAATACTCGTTCCATTCTTGATGCTTCCCGCTCATGAAGCTTACACCTGAATTTCAAGCCTCTATTCCTTCGGCTAAGACCTAAGGAATGGAGGTTTTTTGCGATGAACTCCTTTCATATACAGCACATATTGTTATTAGCCAATGACATGTTGATTTTAAGGCTTTTATTATTCTATATAGAATGAACTAAAGTTTTACATTGAATTTTCTGTTATCACGGCCTAATACGGTCCTATACCGTTCATTTCTTTAGTTCATTCTATATATTTACGAGATAAATCATTTATTACGATAATCATTCACTACATAAAAGGAGTTTTGTTCAAACAAAAGGAATATATCGCAATTACCAATGGGAGAGGATAGACATACCGCCTGAAGGGGGATGAACATACCGTGCATTTAGTTTTTATAGGGGGTGGTCTCTTATTCTTACATAAGTTTTTAAGCATCCTAATAGTCAGCAAGGAACATCGGGAGAAGAAGATCCTAGCCATGAAGAACTCCCCCCTCTATTTGTGGGTGAGCATTATATTTGTCGTTATGACCTTAGCCGTGATTTACATTGGAACCCTATATCATGCTGGGCCCCTGCTGCTTGGACGCGCTTGGATACTTATGATTGTTACATTTCTAACCTTCCGGGCAAGCGTAGAATGAAAGTTGACCCGAGAAGTAAACCAGCTCAGGATATCCATCATTTCAGTGCTGCTCCTATCTTTGAACTTAATATTGTCATTTTTTATTTACTGATAAAAAAAACAGCAGAGCCTCACTCACGCTCTGCCGATTTCCATGTTTAATTAGAGATAAAAGGTAGCTTTCTCCGAAACCGCTCCTGATCTAAATGTCTGAGAATATACTCCGCAATATCATAGTTGGTGATCGTTCTGCCTGGGAGATCATGCAAGCTTACGCGCACCCGCCCTAGGGGCGGCTTCTCCTGAACGAAAGGTAGTCTGAATAAGGTCTAATCGAGCGAACTCGCTTGCAGAACCCTTACCTCCCGTGCCTTATCCTCCATCATAACGGGATACAAGAGACGGAACATCCTTGCCCCTATGCGGTCTAGCAAGCTTTTGCGGTCTCCCTCTAGCGTTAGAGAGCCTCCCGTTACACCCATATACCTCTGTATGTCCAGCTCTTGCATAACCGAGACAAGCTCTGCAGTCACTTTGCTGTAAATCGGATTCGGCTCCCTTTCCGGCTGCCCCAAGGTGTTAACCACCACATCACAGCCTTGAAGTGTCTCCAGCAGCGACTCCCGATTCTGCGCATCCCCCTGAATCAGTTCAATACGCGAATCCGCATAGCTGACTTTGGCCGGATTTCTGATCAGCATACGCACCTGAAGCCCTTGGGCCGCCGCATATTCCGGAATATAGCGCCCTACCTTGCCGCTCCCGCCGATGAGCGCAATCTTTCTGAAGCCTGCCCTCATGCCTGATGCTTGTTCAGGAACTCCAGCATGCTCCGGTATACATGGATTTCGTTCTTCCGCTTGGAGAAGCCGTGCCCCTCATCATCCAGAACGATGTACTCCACCTCTACGCTCCGCTCCTGCAAAGCGGCTACGATCTGATCGGACTCTGCCTTGACGACCCGTGGGTCGTTCGCTCCTTGAATCACCAGCATCGGCTTCACCATCTGATCCAAATACGTAATCGGCGAGTCCTTGGTCAAGCGCTCGCGGTCACGCTCCGGATTGCCCAGCCACTGATCCATAATCGGCTTCCAGTCCTCTGGCACGGACTCGATGAAGGTGAACAGATTGCTTGGGCCGAAAATATCCACCGCTGCCCGGAAATATTCAGGGTGACGGCCAGCCAGCAGCAGCGTCATATAGCCGCCATAGCTTCCGCCCACGATGAACAGCTTATCACGGCTGGAGATGCCCTGATCGAACAGCCAATCCATCCCGGCAACGCAGTCCAGACGCGGCCCCTCGCCCCAGTCCCCTTCAATCATCTTCACGAACTCAGCTCCGTAGCCGGTGCTACCCCGGAAGTTTGGAGCGAAGATGTTATATCCATGGGCCAGCATGAACTGGAACATGGAGCGGAAGAACTTGCCCTCTGCAGCCTGCGGCCCGCCATGCGGCCAAAAGATCGTATAACCGTTCGCATTCTCCTCTTTTGCCTTAAAGAGCAAGGCTTCAATCTCCAGTCCATCGAAGGAAGGATAACGTACCACATCCGGGTATACGAGCTGCTCGGGAGACAGACCGATGACTTGATTCTTGGTCAGCGCTTCCCATGCTCCGTCTGTAAAACGGTAAATATTAAACGGATCTACCGCCCCTCTGGCCAGAATATAAATGTTGCCGGACTCGGCAACGACAGCCTGCCCTACAATATCCGTAGGCAGCTCCATCTCCTGAAGCCCTTCTCCGTCAGGACGGAAGGCATACATTTTATTCTCAATTCCTTTATCTGTCCAAATATAGAGAGTTCCGGATTCTTTGTGATACTTTATCAGCCCAACATCCTCACCCGGCACCTGACATAGAGCTTTGAATTCACGCGCGGCCAGCGAATACTGCATCACATAGGCGTATTCACTGTCGTAATTGGTGATGTACACCACGGTGTCGTTATCTGTAAAAATAAACTCATGACTCAGCTGTACCTGCTCCGCATCCGGCGACAAGGCAATAACCTCATCCCCAGTATGCAAGTAGGCCAGCTGATGAGTATTGGCATACATCTTGGCATACACGAAACGGTCCTCTTCCGGGCTTACTGCGGATAGAAATGTCGTTGTCTCTTCACCCTTAAGCAGCAGCTTGTCTTCCCCTGTGACCAGGTTCCGGCAATGCGCATTCAGGAAGTTCGGATTGTCGATCGAAGTCATATAATAAAGGCGCTCCCCATCTTTAGACAGGTGGCAAAAATCGAATTTATCCTCCGCCTCGCCCGGCACAACCTTCAGAGGAACTCCGCCTTGAACCGGCAGGGCATACAAATGGTAGTTCTCATCCCCATTGTTATCAAACCCGGCTAGAATGAAGCGGCCCTTCGGGTCTGGCTTGATAAAGCTTGAGCTCTGGTCGATATAAGTCAGCGGGTAAGGATACGTATTCGGCAAATCCATCGCCCACAGGTTGGGCTCACCATTCAGGTTGCTGTTGAAGATGAGGCGCTGCTCATCAGGGGTCACTGCAAATCCGCGAATAACATAAGTTTGGAAAAATTGCTCCACATCCGGTTTTGGAAATTTCAGCATAAAAGGCCTCCTTGGATCATGATATGAACAATATAAAAAGCGGCTGGGCCGCGTGTTGCCAAGTCTCAGGCAGAATATAATCTTGTGTAGTGTAACGGCTGACCCAGTCAGCCTGTATACAGAAAGCGGGAGAAGGTTTCTCGCATGCTGCCGCCCTCTCCCGCTGCCTTATTCCTATGCGCTTCTAACGCGCTTCTTGCACTTCTTCCATAAGGAACTGATACAGCCCCTCAACCTTCTCATCCGTCAGCTCGCCGCTGTTATCAAATACACGCACGGAGGAGGAAGGAATATTCCAATTCACTTCCGGCACAAAATCAACCCGCTGCTTGAAGTCGTCCCAATGGTTCAGCTTCCAGGTATCCCGTTCGGTCTGACGCTCGATAATCCGTTCCTTCTGAACGTCCATGTCCTGCAAGGCCACCACAATAACCTTCACGTCCACCTGCTTCTGATCGCGGCCAGCCGCTGCCAGTGTCTCATCCAACCAAGCCTTGTTCTTAAGCTCGGCCGTAAACGGCGAGATCATGAAGACGTTCTGGCCCGCAGCCAGGTTCTCAATACAGATATCCCGGGTCGTATCATATTCCAGGTCACGCAGGTTCTTCTTATAAAACTCGGAATCGCGATCATTCTTGTCCAGACCGTTCATCTCCAGAATGCTCTCCACAAAACGTCCGCCTACGGTATCACGGTCCAGGAAAGCCGCCTGAATCCGGTCCGCCAGCTTCCGGGCAACCGTCGTCTTGCCTGTGCCGGCAACGCCGACAAAGAATACCAGCTTTTGCACAATAAATTCCTCCATCCATATGGGTGATTCCATGCTGTCTATTTTACACCTAACGCAGGTCTTTAGGACAGCCCCTTCGGCGGTTCAGAGAATTTCAGACGCAGCTGGGCTTCGCGCACCAGGTCAGCGGCGTTCTCTGCCAGCCTTGTCTTCAGCTCCTCCGCAATCTCAAAGCCTCCCTGCTCTGTACGGGCTACTTGAGCATCCACCGTATACACGCCAGCGAGAATGTGTCTGGCTCCAAGGGCAGACAGAACCGGCTTCAGAGCATAATCAATCGTCAATAGATGCGCAAGGCTTCCCCCAATGAACAGAGGAAGGATCACCTTGCCCGTCAGACCCTTTTGCGGCACAAGATCCAAGAAGGTCTTCAGCACCCCTGTATAGGAAGCCTGATACACGGGACTGGCCACAATGACTGCATCTGCTTGGGCAACAAGGGCATTGGCTTTGACAATGGCCTCACTTTCAAATCGAGTATGTATCAGATCATCGGCCGGCAGCTCGCCTACGTTCACATGATGAACCTCAGCTCCCTGTGAGCGAAGCAGCTCCTCTGTCAGCTCAATCACCGCCTGAAGGCGTGACGAAGGATTAGGCGTACCGTTAATTACCGTAACTTTAACCATTGATCATCGATCCCCTTTCCTCTAAATAAGAAAGAAATTACTTCAATTTTTATGTTCTTGTTTTTCTTATTTTAGCCTAATTTCACGGCAAAGTCGAAGCTGCATGGTAAGGCAGGAACATGGAGTTTGAACATCAGTCAAGGTAGCCATAATTCGCCCCCCAACATAACAGTCTTAATACCGGACTTATAGAACACCCCCCTTCAGCTTATAAAGTGAAGGGGGTGTTCATATTATTTCTTCTCTTTCATCACCAATAGAACGCCAATAAGAATGAAGAGAAAGCCTATCCTAAATGTGGATCGGCTCCCCTCTTGTCTCTATTGAACTAATCCTAAGCGACTGTATCGCTGATCACCTTCAAATAACCGTTCTGTGCGGCCTTATCAATCAACTGATCAATAGAACCTCTTGCGGCACTGTTAAATAAATACCATTTCCCCTCAGAAGCATCATATATCAATACGTCCGGGTATCCTACCAGAAGTTCAGCGGGTAAAGAGCGAATCAAAGTATAGATATCATAACGCTTTATGCTGTTTCCCTTTTCGTCAAGGAAGTCAAATTGATTATTCTTATAATAGGAGCCAGGCACGTCAGTGTTCACCATCCAAGAGTAACTAGCCGGTTCATCCACCTCACTGCCTTTGTTCTGTGCAATGATATTATAAATGGCCTCGTTATATGCATTCCCACTGATCTGCTGGACTACGCCGCCGATGGTCATATGATATTCCTGCTGCAAAGCCTTCACCTTCACCTGATCAATAACCAGAGGCGCGCTCTTAATTGTTACCGTAGAGCCGCTATAGCTGACATTACAACCAAACGTTTCTGCAATAAATCTGAGGGGGACCATAACATGATTGTTCTTGGCATAGGGTTTTACATCAAGTTGTACCTTTTTGCCGTTTACTGCCGCAGTGCTGCTATTTTGTTTTAAAGTCACTTTTATATCCTTCTTAGTAAGAACTACTCCCCTATTGGACCAATCAACTTTTGCGCCCAAACTCTCACTGACCATACGCAATGGCACCAGCGTACGGTTGTTCTTCACTTCAGCTGAGGCTAGGACTACACCGTCCAATTTAACTTGATGGCCTGCCGCATGAGCAGACGATGATGTAAGGACCAGAATGAATGCGAGAATCATACTAATACAAGCTTTCTTCATTGGGATCGCCCTTTCTTTGAAAAAGTGGGTTGTACTTCATGTTCGCAGCTCTGCCAACTTGTAAAATAAATCACGCCTCCAAGCTTCATTCGAGATCCTGTTCCATTAACCAGAGTTACCGGACATGAACCGAACAGCCCTCTCCTGAGGAAGTCTAATGCTTAGCCACCCCTGTGGGTTGCTCTAAGAACTTTGTTCTGGCCCCCCATCAGTTAACCGCTTGCTGAAAGTCTACAACAAACCAAACCCTTATTTCCTCAATATTCTCAAAAAATTCATAAATTGTAAGTAAATATGTGGTAATAATATAGATGTTACTCCTAATTTATAGAGGAAAAGAGGTTTTCAATGATGAAAGCAGCGGTTGTTCACGAGTTCAAAAAGCAGCTACAAATTGAAGATGTCCCTAAGCCGACCCCCGGCCTGGGCCAGGCTGTAGTCCGCATTGAGGCCTGCGGGGTATGTCACACCGACCTTCATGCCGTCCACGGTGACTGGCCTGTCAAGCCCAAGCTGCCTCTTACGCCCGGTCACGAAGGGGTTGGGGTTATCGAAGAACTGGGCGAAGGCGTTACCCATCTCAAGGTAGGGGACCCCGTAGGAATCCCATGGCTTTATTCAGCCTGCGGTCATTGCGAATACTGCTTATCAGGAAGGGAGACGTTATGCCCGGACCAGCATAATGCAGGGTATTCCGTGGATGGCAGCTATGCGGATTATTGTCTGGCCGATGCGAACTATGTGGTCAAGATCCCGGACATTCTAAGCTTCATTGAGGCTGCCCCTCTGTTCTGCGCCGGGGTTACGACTTACAAAGCGCTCAAGGTATCCGATACGAAGCCAGGCGACTGGGTAGCCATCTTTGGCATCGGCGGCCTAGGCCATCTGGCCGTTCAATATGCCAAGGCCATGGGCCTCAAAGTGGTGGCGGTTGACACCTTCGAGGACAAGCTGGAGCTTGCGCGGAAGCTTGGTGCTGACCTTACCGTGAATCCTAAGGAGACGGACGCCGGCAAGTGGATTCAAGAGAAAATTGGCGGGGCACATGCTTCCATCTGCACCGCGGTATCCAAGGCTGCCTTCGGCCAGGCCTATCAGGCGGTTCGCCGGGGCGGCTCCTGCGTAGCCGTTGGGCTCCCGCCGGAGACGATGGAAGTGCCGATCTTCGATACCGTGCTGAACGGTGTCAAAATCGTCGGCTCCATCGTCGGCAGCCGTAAGGACCTGCAGGAGACCCTGCAGTTTGCAGCAGACGGCAAGGTGAAGGCCATTACCCAGACTCGCCGCTTGGATGAAATCAATGATATTTTTGCCGAACTGGAATCCGGTGAAGTGAACGGGCGGATTGTACTTGATTTCAGCAAGCAATAAGCCTAGGTCGGCCACTTCCAACAGAATGCTGACGGTCTAAGATTACCTGGTTTCCCCTCTCCTTCTTATCCAAAGCCCCAAGGCTAGGGGGTGCAGCTATTCGGCTAGGCAGCATTCCCTGGTGGGTCATTGCATACACATAAGGCATAGAACCTAGGTATGCAAAGGAGGAGTCTGCCATCTTATGAATCCCGTCTTTCCATATTACAGCAAGGAGACCGTCTGCAAGGAACAGCCTATCTCCTTTCCGCCGCAGCACCAGCCAGTCCAGCCGGGGCTGGAAAGCCAGATGGTCCCTAGGCCTATCTGGGACAATCCCGCTTACTGCGGCAGCGGCAAGCTGAAGGGTAAAGTGGCCGTGATCACCGGCGGAGACAGCGGCATCGGCCGGGCGGTGGCCGTTGCCTTTGCCAAAGAGGGTGCTGACATCGTAATCGCTTACCTGTACGAGGTGTCGGATGCCAAAGTCACGCAGAATGCAGTTGAGCAGCTTGGACAGCGCTGCATAGCAATCAAGACGGATTTGCGGCTGAAGGAGAACTGCAATTCTGTCATTCGGGACGCCCTTCACTGCTTCGGACGCCTGGATATCCTAGTGAACAACCATGGGGTGCAGTACCCGCAAAAGAGCATTGTCGATATCAGCGAGGAGCAGCTGTATCAGACTTTTCAGACCAACATCTTCCCCTTCTTCTTCCTGTCCCAGGCCGCTCTTCCCCACCTTGGGGAAGGTGCCTCGATCATCAATACGGCCTCGATCACCGCATATCAAGGCCATAAAGAGCTGGTTGACTATTCTTCCACCAAGGGAGCCATCGTAAGCTTTACCCGCTCCCTGGCCCTTCAGCTGGCGCCGCGCTGTATCCGAGTTAACGCCGTGGCCCCGGGCCCGGTCTGGACACCGCTGATCGTATCCAGCTTCAGTCCGGAAGAGGTCAAAGTATTCGGAACGGATACACCATGGGGGAGAGCAGCTCAGCCCTATGAGCTGGCCCCGGCCTATGTGTACCTGGCAAGCTGTGACTCCTCCTTCGTGACAGGAGAGACTATCCATGTCAACGGGGGCAGCATGGTTACCACCTAATGCCGAATAGACAAAACAAACAAAGGCTATTCATCATAAGGCCCCGCAGGGCCTCTTGAAAGAATAGCCTTTGTTCATCTTCCTATATTCCACGTTATAGAATCTGACAGGCAGCCAAACCAGCTGCCACGTCATCACTCCACCCCATTACTTCGTGTAGAACTTCGCAATTTCTTCCGCCACTTGGTCAACGTTCAGCACACCGTTCTCTCCGGTGCTGCGGTTCTTGAACTCTACCAGACCTTCGCCAGCCTGCTTGCCAACCGTCACGCGCAGCGGCACGCCGATCAGATCCGCATCTTTGAACTTCACGCCTGCACGCTCATCGCGGTCATCAAACAGCACCTCAACGCCAGCTTCCTGCAGACGGGTATAGATCGCTTCCGCCAGCTCAACCTGAGCGGTGTCCTTCACAGAGATCAGAATCAGATGCACTTGGTACGGCGTAATTTCCGCCGGCCAGACCATGCCTCCTGCTTCGTCCCCGCGCTGCTCTGTCACCGCGGACAGAATCCGCGATACCCCGATGCCGTAGCAGCCCATAATCATAGGCTGCTCCTTGCCTGAAGGATCAAGGAACTTCGCGCCCAGCTTCTCGCTGTACTTCGTACCCAGCTTGAACACATGGCCGACTTCGATGCCGCGGTGGAACTGAAGCGGTCCACCGGTGACCGGACAAACATCATCTTCCGTTACATTTCTTACGTCGCCTGTCCGCTCAGCCGAGAAGTCGCGGCCCAGAACGACATTCTTCAGGTGGTAGTCCGCTTTATTCGCACCGACGATCCACGCGGCCGGAACGGCTACGTCCTCGTCCACAATGATCGGAATGTTCAGACCTACAGGCCCGGCAAAACCTGTAACTGCTCCGGCAGCAGCTGCTTCGGCGTACTCCGCCAGTCTTACATTCTCCGCTCCAAGCAGGTTCTTCAGCTTAACCTCATTCACTTCATGATCGCCACGAACAAGCACAGCAATCGTCTTCCCATCTACAACATACAGCATCGTCTTAACGAGCTGGTCAGCCTGGATACCCAGGGAGTCAGTCAATTGTTGAATCGTCGATGCGCCTGGTGTATGCAGTTCTTCCACCGCTGGAGCTGTTCCAGGATCAAAGCCCGTATCCTTACGCACTCTTGGTCCAGCCACCGCCTTCTCCAGGTTCGCAGCATAGTCACCGTTCACACTGCTGACGATTGTGTCTTCCCCGATCTCAGCCAGGGCCATAAATTCATGAGTACCGCCTTCGCCCCCGATGGAACCGGCATCCGCTTCAACCGCGCGGAAATTCAGACCACAGCGAGTGAAGATCCGCTCATAGGCATGGTACATATTCCAGTAGTTCTTATCCAGCCCCTCCCAGTCCGTATCAAAGGAATAAGCATCCTTCATCATAAATTCACGTCCGCGTAGCAGCCCAAAGCGAGGACGGCGTTCGTCACGGTACTTGGTCTGAATCTGATACAGCGTCATAGGCAGCTTACGATAAGAATACACATCGTTGCGCACTACGGTTGTAATGACCTCTTCATGTGTAGGTCCGAGGGCAAACTCCCGGTCATGACGATCCTTCAGCCGAATCAGCTCAGGGCCATATACATCATAGCGGCCCGATTCACGCCACAGCTCTGCAGGCTGCATAGCCGGCATCAGCAGCTCTTGAGCCCCCGCACGATCCATCTCTTCACGAACGATTTCGGATACCTTCTTCAGTACGCGCCAGCCCAGCGGCAAATAAGTGTAGACCCCGGCAGCAAGCTGGCGGATATATCCGCCGCGAAGCAGCAGCTTATGACTCAAGGCTTCCGCATCGGCTGGTGCCTCACGCAGCGTTGGAATCAGCAATTTATCCTGTCTCATTTCCTAATCTCTCCTGTCTAATCAGCTTAAATTGAAAAACAAAAAGAACGCATCCGTAAGGGACGAATGCGTTCGCGGTACCACCCTAATTCAGACGCCATCCCTATGTTAAAGGGCAGCATCTCTCCAAGCTCTGGTAACGCGGGAGCACGCGGAGCCGGTTTATATGGCCATAATTAAGGCCCCGGCACAGCTCTCAAGGCGGGAATATTCAAGCGTACCGGAAAGTCTCTCAGCCTAAGGACTTCCTCTCTGATCACGGCCGTATTCGAACATTATATTCTTGGTCATCGCTGTTCATTATGATCACAAATTAACTCTTGTCTACGTTAATTTACCCCAAGCTGAGGCCTGCCGTCAAGCCTCCGGGCAGCCTCTAAAGCGCTTCGAGGATATCACCCGCGATCAGCGAGGCCGCGCCCGTGCGCATAGCAGCGGCCCG
The DNA here is from genome assembly GCF_003060825.1 of Paenibacillus sp. CAA11. Taxonomy (NCBI): domain Bacteria; kingdom Bacillati; phylum Bacillota; class Bacilli; order Caryophanales; family Paenibacillaceae; genus Paenibacillus; species Paenibacillus sp. CAA11. The sequence goes on along the minus strand of NZ_CP028922.1, from coordinate 574,121 downwards.
ATCCCCTGCCTGGCCGTGTAAATACACGCCATAGGCCGCGGCAGCAGCGGCATCCAGCCCCTGCGCCAGCAAGCCGGCGATGATGCCGGTTAGCACATCACCCGCACCGCCAGTCGCCATGCCCGGATTGCCGGTCATGTTCACGAAGGTGCGGCCATCCGCACCGGCTATTACGGTGCGGGCACCCTTCAGCACGAGCGTCACGCCGTGCTCAAGAGCGAAGCGGCGGGCGAGGCCGATCCGGTCCCGCTGAACCTCAGCGGTACTGACGCCCGCAAGCCGCGCCATTTCCCCGGGGTGCGGCGTGAGCACCGTCGCCGCTTCCCGGCGCGGCCAGGCGGACAAGCCGCCTGCGTCCGCGAGCATATTCAGCGCATCTGCGTCCAGGACGAGCGGCGTCTTCGCGCCTTCCCATAGCGCGCGCAGAAAGCGGCCATCGCCTTCGAACCGGCCTAAGCCGGGGCCGGCGGCGAGCACATCGCGCGCTTCCAGCAGGCGCAGCACCTCGTCCGAGGCAGTCGCATCGTATGCGTCGGACCCAGGCTCGCCGACCGGAGCCAGCATCAGCTCTGGCGCTGCGCCAATCACCAACGGCAGAACACCCGCGGGCAGCGCCCAGGTGGCCAGGCCGCAGCCGGCACGTAAGGAGGCACGGGCCGAGAGCAGGCCGGCGCCGCTCATGCGCAGGCTGCCTGCGGCCAGCAGCACATGGCCGTATGTTCCCTTGTGTCCATCCGGCTGACGCGGCTTCCCAAGCTTTACGCCAAGCTCAGCAGCCAGCACTTCCTCGGTCAGCAGGAAGTCCTGATGTCCGGCCTGCCGGGCCAGATGCTCTGGTATCCCGATGTCGCGAACTACAATCTCCCCGGCAGCACCAGCACCGGGATATTGCGTCAGACCAGTCTTAAGAAAAGCCAGGCATACAGTACGATGCGCCTGGATGCAAGGATCATGCATTTCACCTGTGTCGGCATTCAGGCCGCTGGGAATATCGGCCGATACAACTGGCAGGCCGCTGTCATTGACTTCTCGAATCAGTGCAGCATACATCCCGCGGGGAGCGCCTTTGGCTCCGGTTCCGAGCAAAGCATCTACTACACCAGTATATTCCGTAAACCGGAGCGTACCCCGCTCGTATACCTTATGTGGAATGGCCAGCTGCTCGGCGATGGTCCGCTGCAGCCCTGCTTCACCTGTAAACTGTGCGGGAGGATCGGCATAGAGCAGCGTAACCCGGATGCCCGCGGCTGCCAGATGCCTGCCGCAGACGATACCATCCCCGCCGTTATTGCCTTTGCCCACTAGGATCAGCCAATGCTCCGTCTTCCAGACGTTAACCGCTTCGCATTCACCTTTTCGAGACAATTCTGCGGGGAAAGACGAGGAGGCGCTCAAGTCCAGGCCAGCCAGCGGCGGTCTTTGAATGATTCGCCCCCCTGGATGCCCTTCTGCCTTATCAAACCTGCACAGCCTGCACAGATGCAGAACCTCCTCGGCAATGGCCCGTCCGGCATTCTCCATCAGCACAGCTGCTGGCAGACCGATCCCCTGAATGGCTGCATGATCCAGAAGTCTCATCTGCTCCGCATTGACAATTCTCATATCCTCTGCTTCCCCTCTCCTTGCTTCAAACCTTCCTGCAGCTATTTAAGTAAGAACTAATAAGCTACAGTGAATCGGGACCGAATGAACTGCGGGTCCTCCACCTCGTCCAGCAGAGCAACCGCGTAATCCTCAGCTGAAATTCGGCTGTTGTCCAGCTCATCTGTAACCAGCTGCTTCATTCCAATGCGAAACTGTCCTGTGCGCTCCCCCGGCTCAATAACCGCTGCTGGACTAAGGTAGGTCCAGTCAATATCCGAGTCTGCGTATACCTCGTAAGCCTCAGCATGCGCACGGGCCAGCGGGCGAATCTCCTCCGGGAACTCCGGCGTGTCCATCAGCCTTACTCCCGGAGCTACCTCAAGGCTGCCCGCTCCGCCAACAACGATGAGCCGTCTGGCTCCTGAGCGCTTAACGCCCTCAACCAAAGAACGCGCGGCCTCCAGCAGATCGTTCTCTTCTCCGAACTTCGGCCCGATGGCACTGATGACAATTTCCTGGCCTTCTGCCGCTTCGGCTACAGAATCGGGGATCATCACATCACCGGTAATGACGTGAAGCCGATCCGGCCTCTCGTCCATGCCAAGCCTCGAAGAATCGCGCACCACCACGGTGACCTCATGCTCACGCCGCAGCGCCTCATTCAAAATTCGCTTACCGATCGTTCCTGTCGCTCCATACAGTAAGATTCTCATTTGGCGTATCCCCTTTGTATCCATTAAGTTAATTTAAAGTTTAGCATGGTCTTCGCTTATTATAAGTATTACCCAGCCGCTGCTCCAAACGCTTATCCTAGACAAAATAAGCTACACCTATTGTCAGTAAAGGTGCAGCTTTAACTTAACCAAGTATACGCTGGGCTCTAATCATAACTGCTGTTTGTAGGCAGTCTGCAACCTATGTAAACTTTTTATACAGCCGTCTGTGCACCATCCAAAACGCCTGCTTGTGCAGCAGAAATGTAGGCAGTTGGCAGCAACAGCAGCAAACGAAAAAAACGACCGCTTGACTATATGCCCTGCCCTTTAGCCCGCCTTGCCGATCACAAAGCTGATGATAAGAATCACGAGTACAATGGATGATATCGCAACAAATTTATAGTCCTTTTCCTGTAAAAAGGTCACTAAGGACACAACAACGCGAAAAATCGGTGTCAGGATAAGCAGCAGCAGCCCTGTCTCAATGACGGCCACAGACTTCCATTCGAGCAGGCCGCTCCAAATTGCGCCGAACCCAGTCGGATAAGTATCCTCCGGGTATCCGCTGTCTCCTGTTATCAGCAGTTGAACCAAGCCAGCAAAAATCACCAGCGCCGCCAGCACTACACCAATACGCAGCAGCTTGGAGATCGCGATCTCTACTGATTCAATGCGGCTGTTTTCCTTGCCTTGAACCTGATTCATGTCTTAACCCCTCCAGCCTTCATACATCATCTGCAACGCAACGTAGATCATGACCGGGATGAACAGCTTGCGAATCGTCTTGCTCTTCATTCGCTGCATAACCCGCGATCCGACTGTGGCTCCGATCAGTACGCCCAGCGCAACCGGCGCGGAGATTACAGGATTAATGTCTCCCCGCAGCAAATAAATGCCTGCGCTGGCTGCCGCCGTGACACCCATCATGAAGTTGCTGGTAGCCGAGGATACTTTGAGCGGCATCTTCATAAACACATCGAGCGCCATCACCTTGAAGCTTCCGCTTCCGATTCCCAGCAGCCCCGAAATTACACCTGCGCCATACATTACCCCAAACCCTTGCGGCACCCGGTCTACATTATAGGCTACGGTCTGATTAAGCGCCTTATCGTAGTACTCTCCCTGCAGCTTGAACTTCGCTGCAAGAGGATGCAGCGGCACATTCTGCGGCGTCTCCTGGCTAGCCTTCTTAATCATCGCATACGCTGAATACAGCAGCAGCAGCGCAAAGATGATATACAGCAGCTGCGGTGCAATTAAGGTGCCGATTAAGGCACCTGTAATGGCCCCCACCGTGGTGGCTACCTCCAGGAACATCCCCACCCGAACATTTGTGATCCGATCCCGAAGATAGGCTACGGCAGAGCCGCTAGAAGTAGCAATGACCGAAATAATGCTCGCTCCAATCGCATGATTAATATCAATGCCGAACAGCATAGTCAGAGCTGGGGTCACAATAATTCCGCCACCAAGGCCTAGAATGGATCCCATAACTCCTGCCAAAATAGCAATAAGAAAAATCTCAATTACAGTTGTCGTCAACAACGGCATCCCCTTTATGCTTCGTAGGGCGGCTTGCAGCGCCCACTATCAGCTTCCCTTCTATAGAAGATGAGCCGATATCCAGTTATTATTCGTTCCTGCTGGTGGTTTATGTGCCCTCCTTTTTCAGCCAATATGGAACTGCATCAACTCATTATATCACTGCGAATAAAAAAGTGAATATTAACTTTCGTTTTAAGCAAAATGATTATAATTCAGTTTCATTTTGTCGGTTAATATACCCATTCTTTTTTCACTCAGTCATCCATATCCGAGCCTGGGCGATCAAACGAACCGTCTTTGTGATCCAGCACGAACAAACCTTCATCCAGCTTCCATTCCGCAAACGCGACCCGTTCCAAGGAGCGCTCCTGCTTCTCTAGCTCCCCTCTCAGCCAGGCTTCATCTTTGCCGATCAGCTCCAGATTATGACGAAGAATCACCCCATCCTCCACCAGACCATAGGACAGATGAACCTCCTGATCCGGCAAATTGAAGTCTTCCCGCTTCACGGACTCCTTAGCAGACTTCTTCATCACACTGAGCGTTCCATCCGCTTCAAAGATCGCATAGGCCACTTCCTTCATATAAAAGATACTTTGCTTCCGAAGGAGCATACGCAACTGGTCAAATTCCAATCCATTGCGCCGGAGCTCCTTCATGTCCACCTGCCCATGGCGGATAATAATAGAGGGTTTGCCGTTAAGCAGTCCCCTAGGCCGCTTCACAACCTGCGTAAGCTTCTCGAACAAAAAGGAAAGTACGGCCCATAGTGCAAGGGCGAACAACAGCTCAAGGATGGAGACATCCTTCTGGTATACGGTGTTTCCCAGAAGTTCACTGAGCATCAGGGAAGAAATAAAGTCGAACGGGGTCAGCTGAGAGATCTCCTTCTTGCCGAGCAGACGTGTCATAACCCATAAGCCTAGAAAGCCAATCACCAGCTTTAACGTAATTTCTCCAAGACTCATATTAACTGCCTCCTTCTTCGTCTCTTACCAAGCTGTTGCTATCTATATACCCAATTCAAGGCCCACTGGCCTTGAATTTGTCCTCCTCTTTATGCAATAGTGGAGGAAGAATTATGAAGATAAGAGGAGTGAACCTTGGTGTCCCCATCCGATTGGCTGGTATGGATTGAAGCTCATCCCGTACGGGCAGGCTTAGCAGCGCTTGCTGTCATCTTGTTTCTCTGGCTCTATATCACCGCCCGCCGCATCTTCTTGCAGGCAGAGCTGCAGCGGATGAGCCTGCTGGATGACAGCTTGGAACGCTTAGCGCTGGTCTCCGCGCAGCTTCGGGCAGCCCATGAGCCCCATGAGCCTCAGGAGCAGCCTGACCGGGCAGAGGCTGTCCTAACAGAGCGCCTGGAGGCGCTGCGGATTGCTGCGGCACTGGGGACGGATCTGCGCGGGCAGATCACCGTCTACCTGGACGATCCGGACCCGGCGCGCCTTGCACGGCTGGCGCGCACCCTCAGCCGCGAATCCGAGCGGCTGCTGGACGAGCGCGACAAGCTGGTCGCTAGGCGCGAGCGGCCCGGCTGGGGCCACACGCTGTGGCTCCAGCTTCGCCCGGCGCTGCCTGCAGCCATGCTGGCAGCGGCCTTGGCGCTGTGCGCCTGGCTGGCGCAGGCGCTGGATACGCTGCCGCGGCCTTACGGCAGCGCAGAGGTCTGGACGCTCGCATGCCTCGCGTCCAGGTTCTTGTCCGGCGTATTCTCGCTGCTGCTGCTGGGCTCCGCCCTGCTCGTCAGCCGCCGCTCCGCCGCCGGCAGCCTGCTTGCTCGAATGCTGGCACTGGTTATTGCGCTGCTCTTCCTGCTGCACGGAATCGGCCTGGAAGCAGCGCCTTATGTGCTCACGGTCCAGCTGCTGCTGTATGCTCTGGGCTTCCGCTGGACCGATGGGAAGCCCAGAAAGGCCCGTCCATTTCCCGGTCACTATGACCTGCTTGAGGACGAGCCCGCCACTTCCACGAACGAGAGCCGGCGTGAATCTGGAGCGGACTCTTAAGAAACGCGTAAGCACGGCTCTAACAAGAACAATAAGCCCCGACCTCGGGAATTCGCATGAATACATACTCATGCGCCCGAATCGGGGCTTAATTGTTAACTAGATCCTCATCATGAGGAACTCTATCCCTTTGAATATATGAATAAAGCTGCACTCTAATTTACAGGAGTATAAATCTGGTCAAACACGCCTCCATCACTAAAGTGCTCATCTTCAACCGTGGCCCAGCCTCCATAATCACCGACCGTATAAAGTTTAAGCCCTCTGAACTGGCTCTTATACTGCTCTTTGACGCTGTCCAGCGTCGGTCTGAAAAAATGCTTGGCTATAGCCGTCTGCCCCTCCTCCGAATAGAGATAGTCCAGATAGGCTTCAGCCACCTCCCGAGTTCCCTTGCGGTCCACGATGTCATCCACTACCGCCACAGCCGGCTCTGCCGAAATGCTCTCGGATGGATATACGATTTCAAATTTATCTCGGCCCTTTCCCTGGATAGACAGCAGCGCTTCGCTCTCCCAGGTGATCAGCACATCTCCGATGCCTCGCTCCGCAAAGGTTGTCGTAGCTCCACGGGCACCTGTATCCAGCACAGGCACTTGGCGGTACAACTTCTTCATGAAAGCTCTGGCTTTAACTGGGTCATTCTGATGATGGTGCATAGCATAGCTCCAAGCCGCTATATAATTCCATCTCGCACCTCCGGACGTCTGGGGGTTGGGCGTAATCACCTTAGCTCCGGTCGGGATCAGATCACCCCAATCCCGGATGCCCAGCGGATTGCCCTTATGCACCAGGAACACGATCACAGAGGTATAAGGGGGACGATTCAGCTTATGTCCCACTCTCCAATCCGGACGCAGGAGGCCTCGTTTCGCCAGAGCATCAATATCATAATCAAGAGCAAGGCTCACCACATCCGCCTCCTGCCCATCCGCAACACTCCGGCTCTGCTTGCCCGAGCCTCCGTGAGACTGGGTGATCGAGACTTTCTGTCCCGTCTTCTTCTCCCAATACACCGCAAAGACTCTATTATATTCCTCATAAAGCTCCCTGGTAGTGTCATAAGAGACGTTTAGCAGACTAGTCTCTCCCCTCCTCCCCTTGGCGGCTGCTCCTCCATCTTCTGCACTGCAAGCCGCCATCGTCATGGCCAGCGTTATAGCCACACCTGCAAGAATTCCTTGTTTATATTTCTTCACGGGAGCCCCTCCTTCAAGGATGAAGAACTGTTACGCCGAAATTTTCATTCTCCCCGCCGATCATCTTATGCGCCGTCTCTCGCTTTTGTTGAATCATAAACAAATATGAATGCTTTTCGCCTAGAAGTTTTTGAATTATTTTAAGTTTTCTAGTATAAAATGTCAATTTTCTTGTGAGCAAAAATATACCCCTAGATTGGATCAGAATAACCACAGGGGGCTTCCTATGTCTAGGGGTGTACTTTATTCTAGCCTCTAGGCTTTTTTAGATCATCCTTTATTTGTAAGGCACAAGACAAACAGGCTTAGACACCTTTAGCCGGTGTCCGGTATCCCGCAGCGTTCCGCCGGTCTGGTCGATCAGGAACGCAGCGATCTCGTCCGAATTCTGGCTGGCAACCAGCAGCTGTCCCTCCAGGATCATGAAATTACGAGGGATCTTCCCGCCAGTATCCGTCCACTGCGGTTCGGAAAGCTGTCCTCTCTCCGGGTCGATCAAGTACCGGACAATCGTGTCAGCGCCCCGGTTGGAAGCATAAAGAAAACGTCCACAAGACGAAATATGAATATCGCCTGCAGTGTTCTCAGCCATCCAATTCTCCGGCAGCGTAGAAATATGCTGAAGGATGCTCAAGTTTCCTTCCCGCTCATGGTAAGCATACGCTGTTACGGTGTTGTTCAGCTCATTGACGCCATAAGCCCAAGGCTTGGAGGGATGAATGACAAAGTGACGCGGGCCGGCCCCCGGTGGCAGCTCTACCTCCTGATGAGTAACCAGCCGCCCTTCCTGCAACCGGTAGACGACAATCCGGTCCAGGCCTAAATCCGATACGTACACGAAGTTCCCCGCCTGGTCAGGAATAGCTGAATGCGGGTGTGCTTGCTCCTGTCGGTCTTCGCGCAGCCCTTTCCCTAAATGCTGAACCCTAGACGCCGTCCTCGCGATTGCACCGTCCTGTTCCAGCTGGAAGCTGTTGATCTGACCACCGGAGTAGTTCACCGTCACCAACAGCTTCTCTCCAGCCAGTGCAGCATGACAGGGATGCGCCCCGCCCGTCTGTTCCCGGCTGCTCTCCTTGAGTGTGCCGTCCAGCTCGATCCGGAAGCTGACGGCTTCCCCTTCGTCCGTCTCTGTTACGGCATAAAGCACCGGGAGCGCTGGATGAACTGTTAAGAATGAAGGGTTATCTAGCCCGCTCAGGCTATGCAGTATGGTCATTTCACCGCTGTCAATCTTGACGGATGCCAGGTGTATCCCCGGTGCATCCGCTTCAGTATAAGATCCTATGTAAAATAACTGTTCGCCCTCTGTCTGCCGATTCACCATCAGTTAATCCCCCTTCGGGTATCCTCATAATCTTCCATACATCTATTTTATAAAGGCAATGGTAATCATTGAAACAACAGCGTCTAATTTTTCTAAATATAAGGCGGATCTATGACTTATTTAATTGCGCGCTATTCAATGTGCTATAATATGGGCATCTTAATCCATAAGAGAAAGGGCGTACCTTATGCCGTCATTTATTAACCCTTCTTATTTGCAAATATTCGCTACCCTCGGAACCGTAGTGTTAGCTTTGCTGGTTATCTTTGTTCGCCTCAAAGCAAGTCATCGTCCGGTTACCGTCAAGAAAATAATAATGCCTCCGGTCGGCATGTCCACTGGGCTTCTGATGTTTGTCTATCCTCCAACTCACTTCCCGTTCTGGTGGGGAATCATCGCCTTTGCGGTGGGCTGGCTGATCTTCTCTTACCCGCTTATTCGCAGCACCAAATTCGAGATTTCGGGGGAACAGGTATTTGTTCAGCGTTCCCAAGGCTTTGCATTCATCCTGCTAGGCCTGCTCGCGATTCGGCTCATTCTTCATGAGTTCATTCAGAAATATGTCAGCATCCCCCAGACAGGAGGACTCTTCTTCCTGCTGGCGTTCGGCATGATTCTTCGCTGGCGCCTGTATATGCTTAAGGAATACCACCTGGTTGTCGGCACCAATGCCGAAACTCGTTCTTAAGCAGCTATGAATTAAATTAACCAGCGTTCCCTAAAAAAGGATAATAAAAAAAGAACAATACCATATATATTGAACGAACTAAGAAATGAACGTAATAGTGCCGTATTAGGCACGTTATAATAGAAAGTTCAAAGCGCAACTTTAGTTCATCCTATATAGGACGTGATTTGAATGCCAACTATAGAAGAAAAGCAAGTCTGTTGAACATACAATTCGTGAGCCTTTAGGCAAACGATGAAGAGCGATGTTGTTCATAACGTCTTTTTACAAAAAGTTTTTATCATATCACCATGACCGATTCAAATATAAACCAAAAGTTCAGTCTATATAGAAGACAAAAAGGTGACCCTTGCTGCCGGAAGTTCCAGCGGCCGGGACACCTTTTTAATATATTACACAGGTGGACGCGATGAGCTCGGTCTCAGTACTACCGAGCCGACTGCAAGCAGCAGTACGGCCATCAATCCCAGAATGAGCATTGGGAAGCCGATGCTGGACCAGCCGCCTCCAGCGGACATTTTATCCACCGCTTCGATCGCCCACTTCTGCGGGATAAAATCTGCAATCCGCTGCATGAAGTCCGGCATAATGGACAGCGGCCAGAAGCAGCCGCCAAGCATACAGGTCGGCGTCAGGATCAGCGTATTTATCGTTCCTGCGGTTTGCGGACTGCGCACCATTCCGCCCACCGTGCTGGCGATTCCCATCGCAACCAGCATAAAGGCCGCCAGAACCAGGAAGTGCGGGAGGAACGGAACCTGATAATCATAGCCTAGAACGTACCTAGACAGACTAAGAATAATGAGAATTTGCAAAATTCCTACTGTGCAGCTGCCAAGGAAATTGCCGAGGGCGATCTCCCAGGAGCGTACCGGTGCCGTGAACATTCTAGCCATTGTTCCTTCTGTTCGGTCTTCAATGATTAGTGTAACCGTACTGCTGATGAGTCCCATCAGGAACAGCAGGGTAAAGCCGGTGATACTGTACAGCCCGGGCTTGGGCTGGATTCCCAGGTCGGTCTTTACCGCCTGAACGTTCCCCTTCTCCACCTCTTGCAGCACTTCATTCAGCTTCTCCTTAGCCTGGTCCGTCTGCTCCCCAGAGAGCAAACGTGAGGTTTGCTGAATCCCGCTTACGATACCGTTGATCTCAAGTCTAAGTGCAGCATCCGCTTCACTATCCTTAATTTTGTACACCGGAACCTGCGGAGTTTCGCCCTTCAGCAGACTACTGGTAAATCCCTTAGGAATAACGAAGCCCGCTTCCCCCTTCTGACGCACAATTTCATCCCTTAGCTCCGCCTCTGTATCCACTTGCTTCAACTGATAATCAGCCTTGCCTGCCAGGACATGCTCCATGTGCTGTCCGGCTATATCGTTATCATGATTCACATACAGAATCGTACTGCGGGTCACTCCATCCCCGCCCATAAGGAAGATGACTGCCGAGACCACTAGACAAGGAAGAATCAAGAAGCCCATCAGCCCCTTCCTCGTCCCGATCTTCCGCTTGATCATATTCCTTGCAATCGTCAGACTATTCATGATACCCCACCTTTCGATATGCTGACATGCCTATGATAAGCAGCAATGCTGCTATTCCGCCAAGCACAGCCACATGATACATAATCTGGCCCTGGTTCTCATAGAGCATCATGCGGAGAATTCCCTGCATCGCCCAATGACTGGGCGTAAATTCACCGATTCGATTTATAAGCTCTACAGGGAGCGGCGTGAAGCCTCCGCTCAGTGCAGTCATTGCAACAATGATCGTCTGAATGACAGCCCGTGCAGACGAAGGCTTGTGCACGAACAAGGATACAGTCACAGCCAGGAACATCGAGCAGAGCACGACCAGGAAGCAGAGCAAAGCCAGCAAGAGCGGCTGCATCCCCCAGTCTACGCCATAGACCCATTTGGTGAAGCCTACAATCACCAGCGCCTGAAGGAAACCCATCAGACTATTGCCTAGAATTTTACCTCCGAACACGGTACCGGGAGAAACCGGCATAGAGCCCAGCCTATACAGTGTGTGACTCGTCCGTTCACTGCTCAGACTAATGCTTGCGCTAAGTCCTGAATACAGCAGGAACATGATGAGCATTGAAGCCGAGTAATATTGGAAGGCCGTGTAAGACTTACCTTCCCGGCTGAGCTCTGCAGATACAGCAGCCTCCGCAGCATTGCCTTGAGACTGCATAAGCTGAGAAGCTGCCTTAGACCCTAGCACCTTCAGGCTAGCCTGAATCCGGTTGGCTTGGTCAAGATAGGAGCTGAAGATTTGGTTTGCCACCAAATTTTTAGAGCTGCTGCTGCCTTGAAGCAGCTCCCAGCTCACCGGCTGCCCTTGCATCAGACGTTCTTCAAAATCTGCCGGAATAACTACGGCATAATCCGCATGTTCCTCTCGCAGAGCATGAACCGCCTCATCGCGGCTTTTACCCGGCTCCGTCTGAATCCACTTACTGACAGCAGACGAAGATAGGAACGCTGAGAGCCCGCCGGGTGATTCGGATGCTTCTGGCTGCCCCTCTTCTCCGACCAGCATCACCTTCACGGTCTCCGGGCGCTCCATTGCCCGCTGGGAGAAGTCTCCGGCAAGTGCATTCCCAAGAATATATATAATCACAATCGGAAGCAGAAATTGGATAAAGAGTACCGTCCGGTTTCTCATCAGCCTCAGCAGTTCGAACCAGGCAATCGTCCAAAATTTCATCATTATTCACCATCCCGCAGCGTACGACCCGTCAGACTAAGGAACAGCGTCTCAAGTGTCGGCTGTTCACACACCACCGAATGAATTACCGCATCATGCTTGCCGCAAATATAGAGTATGTCCTGCAAATCACTTTGAGAGGATGGTGTATACAGCTCTAAGCCTTCTTCAACTACCCTGATCCTTACAATGCGCGGATGCCCTTCGAGCTCCTCAAGCAGGGCATCCGTCAAGCCTGCTGCCTTCATGCGAATCTTCTCCTCCCCAGATACCCGTTCCCGCAGCTCCTCCTGCGTGCCGCAGGCGATAACATGGCCTTTATCCAGAATGGCCACCCGGTCGCTGAGCGTAGCAACCTCCTCCATATAATGGCTCGTGTAAATGATGGTAGAGCCCATATCATTAAGCTTGCGAACCGATTCCAGAATGTGATTCCGAGACTGGGGATCGATGCCTACGGTCGGTTCATCCATAATAATCAGCTTCGGATGATGCATGATGGCACAGGCGATATTCAGCCGGCGCTTCATCCCTCCAGAGAAGGTATGCGGCCGATCGTTCGCCCGGTCCTCAAGCCCTACGAATTCCAGCGCCTCCTGTACCCGCTCCTTTAGCAGAGCACCGCGCAGGCCGTATAATTTTCCGAAGAAGCTAATATTCTCCCTGGCCGTCATCGTATCGTAAAGCGCAAGATCCTGCGGAACCAGGCCGATCTTCCGCTTTACCTCTAGCGGCCTTGCCGCTACAGAAATACCGTCAATCGTGATGGAGCCTTGATCCACAGGCAGCAGCCCGACCATCATATTGATGGTGGTACTTTTCCCGGCACCATTAGGGCCTAGCAATCCGAATATTTCGCCTTCCTTAATTTCCAAGTTCAAATGATCCACGGACAGCTTTCCGTCATATCGTTTGACCACATCTTCAATCTCAACAAATGCCATGGTTATTTCCCCCCGCTCATTCATTTCATTTTCTATATTTCTATTGTAACGAGCCGGGACATCTGCCGAAGGTATATAAGGTCACCTTTAACGAATGACTAAAGTCACCTCTTAAGCAGACCGAGGGCTGTGCTATAATGAAAGCCAATATTAGGATCGGCTCCTGATCTCTTAGGCACGGTGCCGGTCTTCGAAGGTTGGGATACACCATGAACCGGATACTGCTTGCTCTAAGGTATACGCTCATTATTGTTCCTGCAGGACTAGCGGTATACAACCTGAGTCACGCAAGCATGGACAAATATGCGATGCACCTTCTTATCCTGCTGAATCTTGCTGTTCTAGCCGATAGGTTCATCCGAAAGGAAGCACTGCTGTTTCTCTTTTATGCGCTTGAGATTGTGTACGCGCTGTGGATCTGCGAAATCTATCATCCGATGCTGTTCTTCTTAAGCTTTTCTCCGATGCTGATGTATCTGCGCTTGCCCCGTCCTGTACTGCGGCTGCTCCTGCTCGGAGGCCACGCAGGGCTATTAAATCTGCTCCCAGAGTATGATGCGTTGTCCGGGCAAATCTCTGCGAACCTCATGTTCGCGCTGTGCGCAGCCTTAATCAGCCTGTTTCAGCACAGTGCTGGCACCCAGCTGGAGACCATCCAGCTGTATGACGAGATCCGCTGGAAGCATTACGAGCTTGAAGAGGCTCGCGGGCGCCTGCGTGAATTTGCACAGCAGGTAGAGAATGCCGCCCAGCTCGAAGAACGCAACCGGATCTCCAGGCAGCTGCATGATGAGCTCGGCCATCGGCTGATCCGCGTCAAGATAATGCTGGAGGCTGCGCTGCATACCGTGCCGGCTGACCCATCCAAAGGGCTGTCCATGCTGGAACAGATTCGGGATCAGGTCTCAGCCAGTCTCGAAGAGATGCGCTCCACTGTCCGGCGGTTGAAGCCTGCGAATGCTTCCTCCAAGGGCTACTCTCTTGAGCACTTGCTGGAGGAGGTTGGCCGCGAGACCGGAATCCATACAAGCCTGAAGATCCTTGGAGAACCCTATGCGCTCTATCCCAGTATGGAAATTGTGTTCTACAAAAATGCCCGGGAAGCCGTGACAAATGCCCTTAAGCATGGACAGCCCGGTTCCATTTCCATTGAGCTGACCTATGGCGATAAGGAAGTCACCATGAAGGTAAGCAACGACGGACGGCTCCCTTCCGAGTCCTCATTATTTGAGAAGGGAATGGGGCTCGCAGGGATGAAAGAGCGCGTACAGCTGATCGGCGGAAGACTGGAGACGGAGTTGGCACCTCATTTTGCAGTCATTACAGGACTGCCCGTCCGGCGCAACAATGAGATGACGTAAGGAAAGTGTGGGAATATGACAATGACAAGCAAAATCAAGGTGCACATCGTGGATGATGACCCCTTTATCCGCGAGAGTCTTCAGCTGCTGCTAGGCCTAGGCGGAGAGATTGAAATTACCGGAACCGCCGCCAATGGCGCCGAGCTAATTCAGCAGCTGGAAGCAGGCCAGCGGCCTGACGTGGTGCTGATGGATATACGCATGCCGGTATGTGACGGTGTGGAAGGCACACGCAGGATCAAGGAAGCCTTTCCTGACATGCAGGTGCTGATCCTCACGACCTTTGATGACGATGATTTCATTATTGAGGCTTTGCAAAACGGGGCCAGCGGCTATCTGCTGAAGAACATCCCCCCGGACCGGATTATGCAAGGGATCAAGAGCGTGCACGCCGGCAATATGCTGATTCACCCCGATATCGGCCGCAAGCTCGCCAGCATGCTTCGTCCTGCGGAAGCGGCGCCTCCTCCCAAGCCTTATGAGAGCCGCTTCGCTCAAGCAGGGCTTACGGAGAGCGAACAGCAAATTGTAGCTCTGATTGCAGACGGGCTCTCCAACAAAGAAATTGCCGGCAAGCTGTTCTTGAGCGAGGGCACGGTGAAGAACTATATCACCGAAATTCTAAGTAAGCTGGAAGTCCGGGATCGGACACAGATCGCCATTTTATACTGGAAAGAACATCATAAGCAGCAAGGAAACGCCCTATAGATCAAGACTTATTGACGACAAAAACAAAGAACCGCCGCTTCCCCTAGGCAAAGCTGGGAAAATCGGCGGTTCTTTGTTCATTATACGGTTTACGCACCGGCCTTAAGGCTGAATGGATACGCCCTTCTTGAGCGACTTCATATCCGTATTGTTATTGACCAGAAGGGGAAGCATTTTGCTCCCTTTCTCCATTGCTGAAGAGCAGAGCGGACAGACCGGACTGTAGTCAAACGCAAAGTTATCCCTCATCCAGCCATTGCAGCTTTCACTTGTGCAGGACCAAATGGGCGTAAGCTCCTCGGGTACTTCTTCAGACGTTTTTTTACGGTAGTTCATGGTTTCCCTCCTAGATCAGAATAAAAAGAAAACTGCCCTTAACAATCAAGTTAAGGGCAGGATCCACCAGTGGTTATTACAGTTTTACAACGTTGTCAGCTTGTGGTCCACGGTTGCCTTCAACAATGTTAAATTGAACGCGTTGGCCTTCGTCCAAAGTCTTGAAGCCTTCGCCAGTGATTGCGCTGAAATGCACGAATACGTCTGCTCCGCCTTCAACTTCGATGAAGCCAAAGCCTTTCTCTGCGTTAAACCATTTAACTGTTCCTGTTTCCATGTGGGGTTGCCTCCCTAAAATAAATTAACATGTTCCTTTTCAATTTATCGCAGACACTCAGACCGCTTCAGCAAAGCGGGCACCGTACATCTAGCTCAATAAAAAATTCACACATTGAAAAAAGTTCCATCCTCGAATTCAAAGTGACACTCTTTTCAATACGTGAATATCGCTTACGATCGATCAGTTATTCTTATTATAAACCGCTTTCCAGGAAAAAGCAAATGCAGCAGATCAAATTGGGCGGAAAGGCCTTTTAGGTGCCCGGCTTCCCGTATGTCTTATGTCCCGCCAAGCCCTCGTCAAGGGCTCCGGTAATCATAAAGGTTCAGGGTTTCACCAATCAGAGGTAGCCCGGATGCCATTCTCCAGGCTACCTCGTAGATGTTTTAAGCTGTCCAAACCTCATTCTCTCCGCCTTCATTCAGCACTTCAATCCGGCTAGGGGTAATCTTGAGAACCACATAATCGGGATCATTGGGGCCATCCAGCCAGCGGCTGAATTCGTCCCGCCACACGCTCTTCTTCAATTCTTCGTTGTCACTAATCTTGGCGGTGCCTTCAATTTCTAGAACATCCCCGGTTCCCCCCTTCTCGTATCCAAGCAGCAGGAAGACGTTAGAGTTCTGTTCCAACTCTTGTACCTTATGCGTCTTTTTATCGGTAGCCATATAAATCTCCAGGCCGTCATGATACAGCGCCATATATCGTACCTTTGGTTTGCCGCCTTCCACCGTAGCAAACGCAGCGAACTTATTCTCCTCTAAAGCGCGGCCGATCTTGCTCTCCAGCGTGTTAGCCATGGGGCTTGCACTCCTTTTTCTGTAAAGTCATTTTCAATAGTAGTGTACCCTTATTCCAAAATATGAATCCTCAAGCAGCCAAAGGATCCTCATACTTCCTGCTGGACATCTTCGTCAGCCGGAGGCTATAATGGCAATAGCAATACCCGCAAATTTCATACAGGGGAGCTGGAACTTGGCCGGCTGAGAGTGTGTCCTTAGACACTGACCCTTATACCTGATCTGGATAATGCCAGCGTAGGAAAGTTAGATTCGTATGAATGTCTATTTACATGTTCATCGAGTGCGCGAGGCGTCCCGTCGGGGGCGTCTTTTTTTATGCGGTCATTACCCAGCGGGAATTATTGTAATTAAGGAGAGAGACCGTATCATGAAGAGAAGAAGTAAAGTATCTCTGCTGCTGTTATGCAGTGCGGTGCTGCTGTTTGCCGCAGCAGGCTGCGGCTCGAACAACGCAGCGACTGGCAACAAGAACTCAGAGAGCAGCACGACCGCACAAGGGGACAAATCCCAAAGCCTACGTGAGGTCAAATTCGTACTGGACTGGACGCCAAATACGAACCATACCGGGATTTATGTGGCCCAGGATCAAGGCTACTATGCGGAAGAAGGACTGAAGGTAGACATTATTCAGCCAAGCGATGCCGGTGCTGACACCATGATCGCTTCCGGCACAGTTCCATTCGGCATCAGCTACCAGGAAGGCGTGACCCAAGCGCGAACCCAAGGTGTGCCTCTAGTCTCGATCGCTGCTGTCATTCAGCATAATACCTCCGGCTTTGCCGCTCCGGTTGACCGGAACATCAAATCGCCTAAAGATTTTGAAGGCAAGAGCTACGGCGGCTGGGGTTCCCCTGTTGAAGAAGCCGTCATGAAATCCATCATGGACCTGCAGGGAGCAGATGTAAGCAAGGTGAAGAAAATCAACATCGGGGATGCGGATTATTTCACTGCGGTCAAGCGGGATATCGACTTCGCTTGGATTTACTACGCCTGGACAGGCATTGAAGCCCAGCTGCGCGGCGAGCCACTGAACATGCTCTATGTTAAAGATTATTCCAAGCAGTTGGACTACTATACTCCGGTCATCGCCACCAACGAGAAGACCATCCAGGAGGACCCGGAGCTGGTGAAGGCGTTCATGCGAGCCACTGCCAAGGGCTACCAATATGCGATCGACCATCCCGACGAGGCAGCTAAGATTCTGGTTAAGGCCGTACCTGACCTGGATGAGAAGCTGGTCACCGCCAGCCAGAAATGGCTGAGCCCCCGCTATCAGGACGACGCTCCGCGCTGGGGAGAGCAGAAGGAATCCGTATGGAAGGGCTATGCCGACTGGATGTATGAACGAAAGCTGCTAGACAAGCCGCTTGATGCTGCCAAAGCCTACACCAACGATTTTCTGCCAGCTAAATAGATTGAACTAAGATTTACATTGATCTTTCTATATATAACGGCCTAATACGGCCCTATAACATTCATATCTTTAGCTCATTCTATAAATAAAGCTATTATTATGTGAAAAGCGAGGTTGTTACCATGGCTAACACACTGCTTAGTATTCAGATTATTCCTAAGACGCCGGGCGGCGAGGACGTCATTCCTTACGTTGACCGGGCCATCGAGGTGATTCAGGCCTCCGGCGTCAAGCACCAGGTCAATGCGCTGGAGACCACTATGGAGGGCGAGCTGACCGAGCTCCTGGACATCGTCCGCCAAATGAACGAGGCTGTTGTCGAATTCGGAAGTCACAGCATTATCTCCCAGATCAAGATCCTGTACACGCCGGACGGCGCAAGCATGGATAAGCTGACGGAGAAATATCGCCCGTGAAGAAGAGTCAAATATGGACAAGCGTGTGGCCGCCCCTCGTGGCGGTCCTCTTGTTTTTGGCCGCTTGGGAGCTGGCGGTCGATGTCTTTCACGTAGACAAATGGATCCTGCCAAGCCCTGCGGATATCGGGCGGGAAGCTGCGGCCGGAGCGGCCGGACTGTGGGATCATACGAAGGCCACTCTGCAGCTGACGCTGATCGGGTTTGCTGTTGGCGTTCTAACCGGACTGATAGTTGCCTTCCTGCTGCACCGGCTTCCTCTTGTCAAATCAGCCCTCTATCCGCTGCTTATCTTGAGCCAGAACGTGCCTACAATTGCGCTCGGCCCTCTGCTGATGATCTGGTTCGGCTTCGGCATTCTTCCTAAAATTATACTGATTACGCTGGTGTGCTTCTTCCCCGTTGCGGTAGCGACGATGGACGGCCTGAACAGAACGGATCCCTTGATGCGCAACTATATGGAGATGGCTGGCGCTGAGAAGGGACAAATCTTCCGCAAGCTGGAATTTCCTTATGCCATTCCTTCCATGCTGTCGGGCATAAAGATCTCTGCGACATACAGTGTCATGGGCGCAGTTATTGCGGAATGGCTGGGCGCTGAGAAGGGCATCGGCTATTACATGAAAATGCAGAAGTCCTCATTTCGGACTGACCGTGTATTCATTGCCATTCTCATCATTGTCGTCATCAGCCTGGCGATGTTCGTCTTGATCGCCCTGCTGGAGCGCTGGCTGAGCCGCTATAAGCCGGAACGGAAATAAGGAGGCTTCCCTCATATGAATATGAATATGAACTTGAACTTTAACTTGAACAAGCCTAAGGACAGCCTGTCAGACAACCGCTCTGCTTCGCAGCAGCCGGTACTGGAAATTCGGGAGCTGCGCAAGAGCTATTCGAATGGGCGCCACAAGGTTGAAGTATTAGACAACCTCTCCTTCAACGTTGCTTCCGGCGAATTCGTCTCGATCGTTGGCCCTTCCGGCTGCGGCAAGAGCACGCTGTTCCATATCATCGGCGGGCTGACCAAGCCGGATGAAGGCGGAAGCGTGCTGCTTGAGGGCCGCGACATTACCGGACAGCGCGGCCATATCGCCTATGTGCCCCAGCAGCCGGCGCTCTTCCCTTGGCGGACGACGCTGGACAACGTCATCCTTGCCCAGGAGATCGCCGGGACGCCAGCCAAGGCGGCGCGCGAAGAGGCGCGCGAATGGCTGGACAAGGCGGGCCTGGGCAGCTTCGCGGACGCCTACCCGCACATGCTGTCCGGCGGAATGCAGCAGCGGGCTGCCTTCCTGCGCGGGCTGCTCAGCCCGCAGGAGGTCATGTGCCTCGATGAACCGTTCAGCGCACTGGATGCGCTGACCCGAGGCGACATGCAGCACTGGCTGCTGGACCTGTGGGAGAAGCACCGCCGGACGGTGCTGTTCATCACGCACAGCATTGAGGAAGCACTGCTGCTCTCTGACCGGATCATTCTGCTCTCCGGGCGTCCCGCCTCTATCCTGCGCACCATTCAGGTGCCTTTCCCAAGGCCCCGCCGCGAGGAAATCACCGAAGATGCTGAATTCCTACGCCTCCGCCGGGAGATGACCGGCCTTCTGCGGGAAGAGCAGCGCAGGATGCAGCCGCCCGGCAGCGCTCGTTCCAAGTAGCTGGACTCAAGATACACCAAACATACCAAACGCACCAGACTTGCAATCACACCAGACACGCCAGGCGTAACAAGCATACCAGGCATACCAAAGCCAAGATCAAAGCCGTGCCGATGACTCCTCCCTAACCCCTGCCGTTACTCACCGGCAGGGGTTATTTTGGGCTGTCCTGAAATTTTGCAACCTTAAATAAAATTTGCGCCCTTTCAAAGAGGCCATCTGCTGGGATAAGATAGAAACGGTTATTGAAGCGCTTACATTAATAACATGGAGGCTAGTCTTATGAATGTCCAAACACAGTCCCCGCATGACCTTCCCTTACGCCCTCCTCCGGGCCGGGAAGAGAGACGCCGATCATGGCTGATGAAGCTCCGCAAACAGCGATACCTTCAGGTAATGGCACTGCTCGGCATCGTCTGGATGGCAGTCTTCTGCTATGTTCCCATGTACGGCATTATTATCGCGTTCAAGGAATATACGATCACCCACTCTATCGCCGATGCCCCCTGGGTTGGGCTAGAGCACTTCCGGGCCTTCTTCGAGGATGAGGAGCTGGGCAACGTGATTCGCAACACCCTTGGCATCAGCTTGATCAAGCTTGTCATCGGGTTCCCGCTGCCGATCCTGTTCGCGCTGTTCCTGAATGAGCTTCGTGCAATGAGGTTTAAGAAGGCGGTTCAGACCATTTCTTACCTCCCCCACTTCCTATCTTGGGTTATCCTTGGCGGCATTTTGACGACCTGGCTGGCCGAGACCGGACTTATTAACAATGTCCTGCTCAGCCTCCATCTCATTAAGGAGCCCATCAGCTTTCTGGCCGAGCCAAGTTATTTCTGGTCCATTGTAGTGACCTCGGACATCTGGAAGGAGCTGGGCTGGTCGGCGATCATCTACCTGGCAGCTATGGCAGGCGTCTCCCCGGATCTTTACGAGGCAGCAACCATTGACGGAGCCGGACGGTTTCAAAAAATGCGTTACATTACGCTCCCCTGCATTAGAGGCACGATAGCCATTCTGTTTATTTTGGCGGTCAGCGGTATTCTGAACTCTAACTTTGACCAAATTCTGGTGCTACGCAACTCCCTCAATGAGAGCGCCAGCAATGTCATCGATATCTATGTCTATCAAACCGGTCTCTTAAGCAGCCGTTATTCTTATTCCACCGCGGTGGGGCTGATTAAGTCGATCATTGCGCTTATTCTGCTGCTGTTTGCCAACAGCGTGACGAAGCGCTTGAACAATACTTCCCTATTCTAAGCCAAAGGTGGTTAACCCGATGTTGAATCGCAATCGTAAAACGACAGGGGAATCGGTGTTTGACGCCTTCAATGTAGTGCTCATGCTGCTCGTCTGCTTCGCCACCCTTTATCCGATCTGGTATGTACTGGTCAATTCGCTTAATGATGGCCAGGACGCCATGCGCGGAGGAATCTACTGGTGGCCAAGAATCCTTAGCCTTGACAGCTATAGAGCCGTATTTGAGAGCAGCGGCATCATGACCGCCATGGGGGTTACGGTTGCCAAGACCGTCCTTGGCACACTGATTCATGTCTTTTTCACGGCAATGGTGGCTTACGCTTTTTCAAGGAAACAGCTGATCGGCAGGAAGATCTACATGTTCATCGGAACCATCACCATGTTCTTTGGCGGCGGTTTGATCCCTTATTTCCTGGTCATTCGCGACCTCCATCTACTGGACAACTTCCTGGTGTACATCATTCCCGCCATGTTCAGCTTTTTCGACCTGATTATCTTCGTTTCATTCTTTCGCGAGATTCCCTCCGGACTGGAGGAGGCCGCGGAAATAGATGGCGCAAACGATCTGGGTATCTTCCTGCGCATCATCATTCCAGTCTCTATGCCAGTTGTAGCTACTATCGCCTTGTTCCACGGGGTGTACCAGTGGAACGACTATTTTACCGGAATGATATTTATCAATGAAATGGATCTTCAACCTATTCAGACTTATCTCTACAGGGTGGTCGCCGAGTCCAGCTCCAACCAGATGGCTGCCAGTATGCCGGGAGGCATCAACAAGAATGTAACGTCTCAATCCATCAAGCTGGCCACGATGGTCGTCACGACCCTGCCGATCGTGCTGGTTTATCCCTTCCTGCAAAAATACTTTGTGAAGGGCATGCTGATCGGGTCCATCAAGGGCTGATATCCTTGACTATTGCGGCTTCATCCTCTTGCCGCTGCCAACCCGGCAGACCAGAGGTTCTTCATAAGTTATTACCAAATTAAAGGGGCGAAGACAATGATAAAGAAAAAAGCTCGTCATATGCTTATCTGGTCACTTACCCTCACCCTGCTGCTCAGCTTAACGGCCTGTTCCGGATCGAAGAACAGCAATGGCCAAGAGCCGCAATCCGGGGATACCAGCAGCAGCCCGGCTGCTCCGCTCTCTAGCGATCAGCCAAACTGGAAGAATGATATTTCTCCCATCACCTTCGACTGGTATATGAATTTCTCCTGGTTCGCCAACAAATGGGGAGGCGACGCCACCTCTAAGTACATTACCAAGAAAACGGGGGTGAGCGTTAACTTCATCGTCCCTGCAGGCAATGAGAACGAGAAGCTGAATACGATGATTGCTTCAGGTAGCCTGCCGGATTTCATTACGCTCGCCTTTAATGCGGACGGTGTGAAATCCATGATCGAAGGCGGACTCGTCGAACCGCTGAACAAGCTGGCGGATGAATATGATCCTTATTTCTATAAGGTTGCAGACCCCGCAAAACTAGCTTGGTATACTCAAGAGGACGGCAACGTGTATGCTTATCCGAACTCCTCCGCTTCACCGAAGGATTTCAAGAAATACTCAAGTAAGTATACTTCCAACCAGACCTTCATGGTTCGCAAGGATATGTATGAAGCGCTGGGTAAGCCGGATATGCGGACGCCTGAAGGCTTCCTGGCCGCTCTGAAAGCAGCCAAGGAGAAGTTTCCGGACGTAAATGGTCAGCCGCTCATCCCACTCGGTCTTCATGAATTCACAGATACGGGCAACTACTCTCTGGAAGGCTACCTGCAGAACTTCCTTGCCATTCCTTACGAGAAGGACGGCAAGCTGTATGACCGCTCTACCGATCCCGAATATGTCAAATGGCTGAAGACGCTTCGTCAAGCGAATGAGGAGGGGCTGCTCTCGAAGGACATCTTCATCGACAAACGCCCGCAAATGGAGGAGAAGATTTCACAAGGCCGCTATTTCGCTATGCTGTACCAGCGCAGCGATATGGCTCCACAACAGAATGCCCTGTACGCCAATGATCCAAATTCGGTCTACATCGCAGTCGACGGACCGGCGAATTCCAAGCTGGAGCCGCCTACGCTTGCCGGCCCGGGCATTTCCGGTTGGACCGTGACCCTCATCTCGAAGAAAGCCAAGGACAAGAAGCGGGCCATCCAGTTCCTAAGCTATCTGATCAGCGAGGAAGGCAATAAGGATCTGTACCTCGGCGAGAAGGGCGTAACCTATGACACCATTGATGGCAAGGATCAGTTTAAACCCGAGGTGCTCAAGCTGCTCAACAGCGACCGTTCGTCCTTCGACAAGAAATACGGAGCTTCCTATACGTTCTGGATGATGCAGGACACAAACTTAAGTCTAACCTGGGCCCCGCCTAGTATTGCGCCTTTCAAACAACCGGAGGACTGGACTAAGGGCAAAACGCACAGCTTCTCGGAGTTCGAAGATATCAACCCGACAGGCAACTCCAAGGAGGGTATCGCCAAGACGAAGAATGACCAGCTATGGAGCAAGACGCTTCCGAAACTGCTCTTAAGCAAATCAGATGCCGATTTCGATCAAGCCTTTGCCGAATTCCTGGAGAAGCGCGACAAGAATGGCTACAAGCTTGTCCAAGAATTCCAACAGAAGAAGCTGGAAAAGAATAGAGCCAAACTAGAGGGTGTTGCAAAATAACCTTATGCACATCGGTCCCTTTGAAGGATGGCAAGCTCAAAAAACCCATTTCCCTTTGGGTTTTTTGAGCTTTATAATTTTAATAAAGAGACTTAGCACCTTCTAACCTAGGAAGTGATCCTTATGTTTAACCGGCCATCCTCCTGGTGGAGACGGCTGCTCGGATGGCTGGAAAGACTGTCCATCCAGCGACGTCTCTTCCTCTCCTATATCATCATTATTCTGATCCCTACCTTCCTCGTCTCGTTATGGATTTTCAGAGAACTGAAGAACTCTTACATTGAGGACCTGGTCAAAAAGGGCCAGAAGGGGCTGGAAATCGAGGCCATCAGCGTCAAGCTGAATATCGAAACAATGGAACGCTCGGCCCAGCTGACGCTCTCCAATAAAGAGATGCTGTACTACCTAGACCGATCATCGGAAACAAGCACAGCCGATTTAATTGAATTTAAGGATTCGGTATACAGCGCTATCCAACAGATTCAATTTAACAATCCAAATCTGGAGCATATCCGGGTTTATATGAACGGCAATAAAACCCCTGAGATCTGGCCGATTTTCCTGCGGGAAAGCCGAATCCAATCCAAGCCCTGGTATGAGGGGGCCCTGCGGTTAAACCGACAGGAGATGTGGAGCTTTGAGCTGTCAGATATCGATCCTCTTCAGGAGAATGCCTCCAAAAAGCTTGATGCCGTCCCTAAGCTGTCCCTGCTGCGGGAAATTGAATATCCTAAAGACCAGCACGCCGGAATTCTCCAGGTGGATATGCCGCTCGCCCGCTTCTTCCCCAATACGTTCCAGCAATCCGGGGACCGGCAATCGCAGATGCTTGTGATGGACCAGGAAGGAAGGCTCTTCTATAACGCCAACACAGCCTTTTGGCAGGCTCTAGGTTTACAGCTTGAAGTGCTGACATCCAAGCTTAAAGCTCAGCTCACGAAGGGTTCTGGAAGCTTCCAGTTCTCCGATCATGGGGCTTCATATCTTGCGGTTTTTCAGCCGATTGAACGGCTCGGAGTCTACAGCCTCCAACTGACTTCTCTAGAGCAGGCCTTCCGGGATATTAACTGGATACGGAACTGGATTCTGCTCGTCAACGTGATTCTGTTCGCCCTGCTATCTATATCCACCTATTCACTTACGTCCCTTATACTGAAGAAGCTTCGACTGCTCAGTGAATCCATGAAGAAGGTAAGAAAGGGCGAATTCCATTTCAACATTGCCGTATATGGTCAGGACGAGGTAGGAGAGCTGGCCCATCACTTTCGGAAAATGCTCAGCAAGATCAATGACCTGATTGCCGAAGGCGTCGATAAGCGAGCGGCCTCCAAGGAGGCCGAGCTTCGCACCTTGAAGAACCAGATCGACTCCCATTTTCTCTACAATACGCTGGAGAATATTAAGATGCTGGCTGAAATTGAACAGCAGCACGGCATCTCCGATGCGCTGACCTCGCTCGGCGTCATGATGCGCTATAACTTGAGGTGGACGAGCGAATTCACGAAGCTTGGCGATGAACTCGATCATCTGCATCATTTTGTTGCCTTGATGAATTTGCGGTTTGACGATCAGACGGAGCTGGATACGTCAGCCCTTACTCCTTATGCCGACCAGGAGCTGCTGAAGATGACGCTTCAGCCGATTGTGGAGAACGCGATGAAGCATGGGCGCCGCACAGGCCCCGGCAGAGCCAGTCTGCGAATTACAGCGCTGGCTCATGTCGAGGGGGACGTCCTGATCCTGACATTGACCGATAACGGAGCGGGCATAGCTCCGCAGCGGCTGGACCAGCTCAACCTGGCTATCCGGCAGCGGCAAGCCACCCATCCACCCGGCCCGCCCCCTGCCGGAGAGACGATGACAGGCAGCGGGCATGGTATCGGCCTGTCTAACGTACATCAGCGGATCGAGATGACTTATGGCTATGGCTGCGGGCTGCGGCTGGAAAGTGAAGAAGGCTCATGGACCCGAGTGATCGTTACGGTTCCTTATCGAATGCTTAAGGGAGGAGCTCCGCATGCGTAAACTGTTAATCGTAGATGATGAGAAGAATATCCGGCTTGGCCTGGCGTCGATCCTTAGCCGACAATTCCCAAGGCAATACAGCTTCCTCCATGCTTCTAACGGGGAAGAAGCCTTAAGCCTAGTGAGACGCGAACAGCCTGACATGATCATTACAGATATCAGGATGCCCGGTATGGATGGATTAGCCCTGATCCGCTCCATCCGGGAATGCGGCAGCACAGCCGCGATCATCATCCTGAGCGGGTATGATGACTTTGCTTATGCTAAGGCGGCTATTCCTTATCAGATCAAGGAATATCTGCTGAAGCCCATCGTGCGTGAAGAGCTCTTCCGGGCGATGGAGCGAAGTGAAGCTGAGCTGCAGCGC
Organism: Paenibacillus sp. CAA11; assembly: GCF_003060825.1. Classification (NCBI taxonomy): domain Bacteria; kingdom Bacillati; phylum Bacillota; class Bacilli; order Caryophanales; family Paenibacillaceae; genus Paenibacillus; species Paenibacillus sp. CAA11. The sequence continues at coordinate 548,098 of NZ_CP028922.1, read as the reverse complement.
GACCAGCAGGTTCAGGATAAGCTTGCGCATATTCGTGAAGATCGCCAGCAGATGCGCTGTCTCCAGCTCCTTCGCCTTCTGGGAGAAGAAGAGCTGGACGAACTAGCCGCAGCGAAGCTGCAACAGGAGCTTGGGCTTCCCCCTCACTCTTCCGGATATGCGGTCTGTATCCTCAAGCTGCCTGGAGAGCGAATCAAGGAGCACCAGGCCCTTGAGATTCTGGCACAGCTTAGGGACTCCGAGCAGCCCGCTTATGTTGTGGACGCTGACGGGCACCTGACCTTCCCTGTCCAAGGACATCAGGAAGCGCTGCGCCTAAAGTCAGCCCTTGAGGCTGCGGTGTACCCTGACTTCATTATTGGCGTCAGCGAGCAGATTTTCCGCATTCAAGCCTTTAAAGAAGGCTATAAACAAGCAAAAGCAGCGATCAAGTATAGTCTGCTGCAGGAGCCAGCATGTCCGGCCTTATTTTACTATGATCATATTAAGAACCATACGCGGGCTTACAGTATCCCTCTTGAAGCAATCCGTAGGCTGTTCAATATGCTCGGAACCGGCCGTGATCATGAAATCTCATCACTCTGGCATGAGCTCCTGTATACGGGGCGCAAGCCGGATTATGATATCGCTTATCTTGAGGAGATCAGCACCCAGGTGAACCGGATCGTCTTCGATCAAGCCTTTCTTGAATTCGGAAATGCCGCAGAAGACGTGCTCAAGCAGTATAAGCAATCAGAGAACCTCTACCGGTTCCGCACGCTCTATGAGTATTATCAGCAGACCTTGCGGCTGATGCTGCGGCTGAGCGAGTATATCCAGCAAATGAGATCGGTGCACCGTGAGGATCAGCCACAGCCTGAGATGGAAAAGGCCGTGAAGTTCATTCACGAGCACTTCAACAAAAATCTGAACATGGCGATTGTCTCGAACCACATCTCTCTGAATTACACTTATTTCAGCCAAGCCTTCAAAGAATACACAGGAGAAAGTTTTGTCATGTACCTGAAAAAGGTTCGAATTGCGGAGGCCAAGCGGCTATTGGAGAACAGCCGGCTCAAGGTTTATGAAATCAGCGCAAGGGTCGGCTTTGAGCAGGTCAAACAATTCCATAGGGTATTTCGTGAGCTTGAGGGAATTTCGGCAGAAGAATACCGCAGCAAGTATGCGGTTAGACAGCAGATGCATCCCTGACATAAAAATAAAAGCCTCCGAATCCGCTTGTTGCAAACGGATCCGGGGGCTTCTTCTCTTCTTTAGGCTGTTTCGGATAAAACGTATTTTCTTCTGCGCTTGGCCTGCCGCCGCTTGGCCGTTCTGTGGTAGAAGAACTGGATAACATAATACGATATAACACCAAGCACCGCACCGAAAATACTCATTCCGATCAATATATGCAGTCCTCCATGCAAAATGGAACCGACTGCCGAAAAATCACCCTTGAAAATATCAAGCAGAGATACTTCCTGTATTCGTTGTGCGCTGGAACTGGATGGATAAACCCACTCGCCCAGCTTCTTGGCAAAAGGCATCAGGATAATCGGCAGGAAGGTCAGTTTGCCAATGACATTGCCGATAACCGCAGCAGGCACAGAGCCTCCCGCCAGCTTCACTACCGGATAAAAAATCAAATACACCAGGCAGGCGCTGGAGATCACGATCATCTCCATGCCGAATCCGAGCGAGAAGCCTAGCGACATCTTCTTTACCCCGCCCGGGGTGCGAAACAGACGGAAGATGTTGAGCTTAAAGGCACGGTAAATTCTATTTATCAAATTTTTCTTATTCTTCACGCTAAGCTCCCTTTCTCCAAATCAACAACGCTGTCTGTCCATTATAGCATACCCTGATGACCGAAGGATAAGACGGAGGATTTAGCTGCTGCCCCTAAAGGGATATCCCCAAGGAAATTGAAACCTCCGAAAAGCAGGTCTTCATTGAACATGCTCCCGCTTTAACGGAATAACCGATGCTTCTCTCCTTACTTCAGTTCAAATCCCTTCTGCTTCAAGAACTCCCGCATATGAAGCCGAGCCGGCTTACTCAGCTTGTCCGCCATCAGCTGGGTCCAAGGTGCAGTTCGCTCACCACTCGTCCGCTCGGTAATATAACGGACCATGGTCTCATCATAAGCTTCCAGCTCCCGATCCGCCTCGTCAGCATCGTACCCTTCCATATGAAGCACCGCCTTCAGCGGCAGGCGCGGACGGAGGCCCGGCTCTTGATCCGGATATCCCAGGCACATGCCGAAGACCGGATAGACCAGTTCTGGCAGTCCAAGCAGCTCGGATACCTCGGCGATCCGGTTGCGGATACCTCCAATATAGACGATGCCCAGACCCAGCGATTCTGCGGCTACAGCTGCATTCTGGGCTGCAAGAGCTGTATCCACCGTAGCAATAATGAAGCTCTCTGTAGTATCCTCGTATGTCTCAAGCTCGGGCATGTGCTGCTCGGCTGCCTTCTTCAGACGATGCAAATCAGCGCACCACACGAGGAAGGTAGGGCAATCACGCACATAAGCCTGCCCGCCGCAAAGCTCGGCCAGCTTCTCCTTCTTTGCAGGGTCCGTTACCGCAACTACGCTGTAGGCCTGGACATGGCTTGAGCTGGATGCCATTTGTCCGGCAGCCACAATGCGCTCCAGCAGCTCCTGGCTAACGGGCGTCTCCTTATATTTACGTATCGAACGGTGATTCATGATCAAGGAAATCGTGTCATTCATATTCTTTCACTCCTAATGCTTTTAAGATAAATTCAATGGCCTGTTCAGGAATCCGCTCTTCATCATAGCCCTCTTCGGTAAATAACCTATCAAAATTATGAATCCGCTTGTGGGCCAGGCATACCCCAATCACCATAAGCAGCGTGTGATTCAGCGATTCATAATGAAATTTCCCTTCCCGCTTCCCCTGCTCCAGCAAGAATCTAACCTGCTCCCAGACCGGATCAATGAACTTCAGCACGATGCTGCTGCGCGGCGACTCAAGCGTCAATTCCCGCTGCACCATGTCGCTAAGCTCTCTGTCATTCGAGGTAAAGATAATGATCTCTCTTACAAGAAAGCGTATGCCAGTGATCGGTTCCATCAACTCATCCGCATATTGATCCATCGCATTCCCCGGGAAGAATTGTTCAAAGATTGCTTCGAACACCTTCTCCTTCCCTCCGAAATGGTAAGAGACAAGCGCTACATTGGCCCCAGCATCCTCGCAAATTTGACGCACCGTGGTGGCGTCAAACCCCTGCTTCGCGAACAGCTTCTTAGCCGAAAGCAGAATTCGTGTCTTGATGTCTTTCTCCGAAATTTGCTTCATCATTCAAAGTCCCCTTCAGGTGATACTATTCTCATTATGAGACTTTATAACCGCATCCGCAAGAAAAGTACGGCAAAAGCCACCTCTATCCCATCATAAGATAAAGGCGGCTTTATTTCGGATACATTGCTCATCCTTCATATACACTACAGCATACAGCTGCAGTAGGCCGCTATCCCTTATTCGCCCTAAGCGGCTTCCGGTTCCGGCTCCGGTACTGAAGCTGCCTGTAAAGCGGGCTTCGAACGACGCAAAGCCGTTATAACAAGACATACCAGCAGACAGATTGCTGTAATTAAGGCCAGCATCGCTGCTTGACGGCCTACGGCAGGACCGCCAAACTGCAGGTTCATCAGCCCGTCCACCGCATAGGAGGCTGGCAGGATCTCACCAAGGAACCCGTAGAAAGAATTAAGCATCTGACGCGGAGCCATCGCTCCGGAGGTTACCAGCTGAATAGACATCATGAACATATTCAGGAACATCCCGGCCGGACCGACCAGCATGATGAACATCTGGGCTAAGAACATGAAGGAGACCAGGAACAGGGCCTGGAACATCCACAGCTCCAGCATGCCATGAGCAGCTTGACCACCGAGCGCCATGACCATGGAGGACCCAACCAAGGACACCACTACCGCAGTTGCTGCATTCAGAATTATGCGCGCACCGAACTTCTGCCATTTACTGAAGGCGGCTCCCAGCATGCCGAATCCCTGCTGTACATTCATGGCCATAATCATGGAGCCTACAAAGGAGGCAAGCACCAGCATCATCGGAACCATCTGGTTGTTCATGCCATCTACCGGATTAAGCAGCTCGGTCTTGATCGCCACGCGTCCGCTTAGCGACTCAGCCACCTTATGGGCCTGCTGCTCCGGCAGCTTCAGCTGCTGAAGCACAGCCTCGGTGCCCTGCAGGGTGACGTTCTGGTTCAAGGCGCTCCCAATCGAATTGGCCGCACTTTGCATAATGCTCTTGATCGTTGCCGGATTGGATTCATTAATCGTAAAGCTAAGCTCAGGCTTGCCACCCGCCGTCTGAAGCTGCTCCGAGAAGGTTGCCGGGATAGTCACAACCATCTGCACATCGCGCTTTGTCAGGCCATCCTTAGCCTCTTCTGCCGACATATTCTCAAGATGGAAAGGCAGCTTGCCAGCCAGCTGCTCACCGATGGCCTTGCCGGCCTCTCCATCTTCATTTACTATAGCTACGGTCAATTTGTCTGTTCGCTCATTCATTCCGTCATAGGCAGTCATCCATACCAGGCTGAAGATGAGCTGGAAGGCAAGCGCCACGCTGATTCCTATAATGGTTGGCGGCTTGCGAAGCAAGGCTTTAAGGGCTGAAAACATAATAAATCTCCACTCCATATCTCTATTTTTGTTTATTAAACGATCGTTTAAATCAAACGTTTGTTTAAAATATACAGGATAACGACCCGTCCGTCAATCCCTAAAATTTAAAATAATCACAAAAAAGAAGCTCATCGATCCGATGAGCCCCTTTCGAGTGCCGCCATCCCTATCCCTTGCTGTCTAACTTCTTAAGGGAATACCAGCATCTTCACCATATATACAGCCATCACCCAGACTACCACGGCAGACAGCTTGTTCATCAGAAGCAGCAGCCTGCCCGAGCTGTCCAGACGCCCCATACCCCTGCCCGCAACCGCGAGTCCAGCAAACCAAATCCAGGACACGGCAATCGCAGCTGCCGCAAATCCGGCCTTGGCATAACCCTCATAGCTCAGCGAGCTGGTGCCAATGACGCCAATGGTGTCCAGGATCGCATGCGGATTCAACAGGGATACAGATAATGCGAACATGATCTGTTTGCGCACACCTACTCCCGCCGAAGCATTGCCCGGTGCTGGCGGCTCACTTCTCCAGATCGACCAGCCCATGTACGCAAGGAACAAGGTGCCCACTGCATACAGTATAGTTTTCAGCCAAGCCAGAGACAGTACAATCAGCGATACGCCCAGCACGGCCAGCAGAATCAGCAGGGTATCACAAATGGCTGCAGTAACCACCGCAGGAAGCGCGCGCGCAAGCTTCGGCTGTGCCGCTCCCTGGTTGAAGACAAACACATTTTGCACCCCTAATGGCAGAATCAATCCCCAGGCTAATATGAATCCGTGTAAAGCAGCTTCCCACATGTCATTTCTGTTCTCCCATCCATTCTTCGCTTGTGGGATCTATTCTAGCGCATGTCGATTGCTTTCGCGCCATCCAAAGCCTGGCTCCTTGGCCCAACCAATTTCACGCACTCCTATGAACTATGAACTGGTTATTTGAAGAACAAACCGCAATGCTCAACAATATCAGCGGTACTTAATAGAGTAGCCTCCTTAAGGGTGACCTGTTCCCTCCTCAGAAAAGACTGCACCGCCTGATAACCTACCGAATAACCGGCGAACGGCGACAGACCTACAGGCGAGTATCCCTGATCTATAGCGATCTTATCTCCAAACATGTAGCTGCTGACCTCAGCGAATCCCTTAACCGGCAGCGCCTCTTGGATCACCTGAATCGAGTATTCCAGCTCCTCCTCATCCATGGAAGTTACCCACGGACCCAGCAGCTCTTCCCCGTACAGCTCTTTGGCAAAGGATTCGGCCAGCCCTTCAATAATCAGATAGTCACCGACCGTCACGTTGCCATGATCCCAGTCGTAATAGGAGAAACGGAGATTATGATGAAATTCATGAGCAATCAAGGCCGGAATCCGCGGCAGATTGTAAGGGCTTGGATAGATCATCAATTGGATAAAGCCCGGAATGCCGCCAAAGCCGCAGTATCCTTGCTGCATTTCAAGCTTAACCGGATCAGCCAGGTAAATTCCAAGCCTTAGCTCGTCCGCACGGATACTCAGTTCCCACTGCTTCATCGTCTGAATGCACGTATCCAGCGTCCTCTGTGCGATTTCCATAGCCCGAGCCTCCCGCAGCTGCGCCAGGCCCTTTCTGCCAAGCTCTGCCTCACCTAAGTCAAGATAGCCCAGCATCTTCGCCGCCATCACCACGTCGTAGCCGCCCGGCTGCTTAGCCTTGAGCGGAACCTGGATCGTATTCCACATCGGCTCGAACGGCTTCATCATGTGATAACGAAAGTAATCCTCTCTCCCCTCTTCTATGGAAAATAACGCCTCATACTGGTCAAATGTCCTTTCTACGATAACCTTCAACGCTCTTATGATCCTCCTTCCTGAATCCGTCAGTCGAATTCTATAATTCCAGTCTGAACTATATGGAATGAACTAAAGAAATGAATGTCATAGAGCCCTATTGGACCGTTACCGTTATATAGAAGGTTCAATGTAAAGCTCCAGTTCAATCTATATAGACTGTAAAGCATCACGCAGCGTGAGGGTCAAGCCAGGCATACTCCATGGTCCGTTGAATGAGGTTTTTTATGGTCACAGCTCCCCTCCTCATAAAAAACACCTCCAGAGCACGCCGCCAAGCTTCAGCAGAAGCCGTTTTAACGTTTACTCTAAGAGGTGCGATTCTAGAAGGAAGAAGCTCTCTTGAAGAGGAAGGGATACTGCGAATTTACCAACCTCACTTCGGGTGTCACAGCTCCCTGTGTTGCAACTTCCTGTGCTACAGCTACGGGTGTAACAGCTTCATACATTACAACTTCAGGTGCTACAACTTCGGGTGTAACAACTTCAAGTGCTACAACTTCGGGTGTAACAACTTCAAGTGCTCCAACTTCGGGTGCTACAACTTCGGGTATAACAGCTCCGAAGTGTTACACTTCGATGATTATAGCTTCGGGCATTACAACTTCATGTGTTGCAACTTCGGGTTTAACAGTTCCGAGTGCTACTGCTTTAGTTTTTATCAGCGTTAACTCCTACCAGGGTTAGCTATTACAGCATCGAACCTTATAGCTTCACCCGCTGCAGCCGCAGCGCATTCAGCACGACCGACACCGAGCTAAGCGCCATGGCAGCCCCTGCCAGCCACGGAGCGAGGAAGCCAGCCGCGGCAATCGGGATGCCCACCGTGTTGTAGGCTAGCGCCCAGAACAGGTTCTGCTTAATGTTGCCCATGGTGCGGCGGCTCATAAGAATGGCGTCCGCCACGCCGGTCAGGTCGCCCCGCATCAGGGTCACATCGGCGGCCTCCATGGCCACATCGGTCCCCGTGCCGATGGCAATGCCCGTGTCCGCCGTTGCCAAGGCCGGGGCATCGTTAATGCCGTCGCCGACCATAGCGACCCGGCGGCCCTGCTGCTGCAGCCGCTTGACCTCAGCGGCCTTGCCCTCCGGCAGCACCTCGGCCAGCACTTCATCAATGCCGACCTCGGCGGCAATGGCGCGGGCCGCACGCTCGTTGTCGCCGGTAATCATGATGACACGGATCCCCTGCTCCTTCAGCCGCTGCACCGCGGCCTTGGAGGTGTCCTTAACCGTGTCCATCACGGCGACCGTGCCGGCATATTGGCCGTCCACTGCGATGAGCAGAGCCGTCTTGCCGGCCTGCTCCAGCTCGGCCATGGCCTTGGTGGCAGCGTCAGCCGCCACGCCTTCGCGCTGCATCAGCCGCCGTGTGCCAGCAAGCAGCCGGCGGCCATCCACATCCGCCATGATGCCGTGGCCCGGCACCGCTTCGAAGGCGCTCGCTTCCGGAAGGCTCAGCCCCCGCTCGCGGGCCCCGCTCACAATCGCTTCCGCCAGCGGATGCTCGGAGCGGGCTTCAGCGGTTGCAACCCAGCGAAGCAAATCCTCTTCGCGGATGCCAGCGGCAGGCAACACATCTGTCAGCACCGGCTTGCCTTGCGTGACCGTGCCGGTCTTATCCAGCACGACCGTATCTATGCGCTGTGCAGCTTCCAGATGCTCGCCGCCCTTGAAGAGGATGCCGTATTCTGCCGCACGGCCTGATCCAGCCATAATCGAGGTTGGCGTAGCCAGCCCGAGCGCGCAAGGGCAGGCAATAACCAGGACCGCGATGGCTTTCTCCAGCGCGCCTGAGAAATCGCCTGGATTTACAAGCAGCAGCCATACAAGGAAGGTCACAGCGGCGATGCCGACGACAATCGGCACGAAGATGCCGGAGATCACATCAGCAACGCGCTGAATAGGTGCCTTAGAGCCCTGTGCTTCTTCCACAACACGGATAATCTGAGCCAGGGCTGTCTCGCGTCCGACCTTCGTGGCCCGGATCTTCAGCGCCCCGTGCTTGTTCACCGTGGCACCGATCACCGTATCCCCCGGCTTCTTCTCAACGGGGATACTCTCTCCGGTCAGCATCGACTCATCGATCGAAGTCATCCCTTCGATCACTTCCCCGTCCACCGGAATTTTCTCACCGGGACGGACAACGACAATATCCCCGGGAACGACTTCTTCTAAGGGCACCAGCGTCTCGGCCCCATCCCGCACAACAAGCGCGTTCTTCGCTTGCAGGCCCATCAAGGTCTTGATCGCTTGAGAGGAGCGGCCCTTAGCGAGCGCTTCGAACCATTTTCCCATCAGAATTAAGGTAATGAGAATGGCGCTGGTCTCATAGTACAGCTCAGAGGTATGGGCATGCGGCAGGGTTGCCCAGCGGATCGTCTGATACAGGCTGTAGAAATAGGCCGCTGAGGTTCCGAGCGCGACAAGCACATCCATATTGGCGCTTTTGTTCCTTAATGCCTTATAAGCGCCCACATAGAACCCGCCGCCGATGATGAACTGTACGGGCGTTGCCAAAATCAGCTGGAACCACGGGTTCATGAGCAGCTCCGGCGTCCAGATGAACGAGGTGAAGGAGAAATGGCCTGCCATAGCCCACAGCAGGGGAAGTGACAGAACCGCCGAGACAATCAGCTTGTTCCGTTGATGATGAACCTCGCGGGTCTTGGCCTTCTCAGTCTCTTCCTCTGATTGCTTAGGCTCGGCCTTGTATCCTAATTGATCGACCTTCTTCATGATATCTTCGAGCGAGACGGCATCCGGCTCATACTTCACCATAGCCGTCTCCATCGCCAGGTTCACATTGGCCTGCTCCACACCCGGGAGCCGGTTCAGACCCTTCTCAATTCTTGTAGCGCAAGCGGCACAGGTCATTCCCGTAATCTGAAGGGTAGTCTGCTCCTGGCCGGCCAATGCTTCCTTTGCATTTTCCATATGAGGTTCCTCCTCTAATGTTAAGCCTTAGCCTCTCCAAAATACCCCTAGGGGGTATATTTCAAACGGCAGAAAACTCTGCCCGCCTTAGACGACGTCATACCCTTGATCTTCAATCGCAGCTTTGATCGCATCAAGGTTCAACTTGCTCTCATCATAAGTAACATCTACAGTCTTCGCGGCAAGATCCACTTTGCCTGCTGCTCCAACTTCCTCAAGCGCACCTTCAACCGCTTTGACACAATGATTGCACGACATACCTTCCACTTGCAGCTTCACGTTTTGCATGTAAACTACCTCCTATAATTTGTGATTGTATAAATGGAAACTACTTCATTAATTTGTTGACAGTGACCAGCAGCTCATCGACGACTTCCATCTCTCCGGCTTGGATGCGCTCAATCAGGCAACTCTTCATATGCCCTTCCAGCAGCAGCTTCCCAACGCCATTGAGCGCGGATTGGATCGCCGCAATCTGATTCAGCACATCATCGCAGTAAGTATCCTTCTCGATGAGTCCCTTCACGCCGCGAATCTGGCCCTCAATCCGGTTAAGCCGGGTAATGAGCTTGCCCTTAAAGGCCTCTGAATGATGGCTCTGTCTATCCGCATGATGGGAATCGCAGCATTGTGAAGCCTGCTTCTCGCCCGCTTGATTCTCTTCCTTCATCAGCGATTCCTCCTTATGCCAATCCTGCTTAGTTAGTACGTTTCGATCTTATCATACCCCCTAGGGGTATGTAAAGCTGCATTACTGTATTTTTCTTGACCTTTCACAATATGGACATAATCCTATGCGCTTATCCGCCGCTAATAGCCCGTTATGGTCATTCTCAAGGTGGGAATAACAGAGATAAGATGATATATGTCATTGCAAAATAAATAAAAAGGGGGTTCTAAGACTCCATGAAGGTTCAAACATTACAAAGAATGACCCTCAGCCTCATGATTCTTGGCTGCCTCATCCTGCTATTTCCAGGCTTCGCATCCGCGCATGCCTATATTATTGAAGCCGAACCTGCCAGCGGTCAAGTTATGCCTCATTCACCCGAACAGGTATCCATTCTGTTCAACGAGCCCGTCGGAGGCGCCTTCCTCACCCTTTCGGTTACGAACGCCTCCGGAGATCGAGTGGATTTGGATCAGGCTGGCATAGATCCGAACAATGCAGCCAAACTGGTTAACAAGCTCAAGCCAGACCTCCCTGAAGGGGTCTATACGATTCACTGGCGTGCCGTTTCGGGAGATGGACATCCGATATCCGGCACCATTCCTTTTATTGTTGGGCAAGCGAGCAGCGCAAGTGCCGATCTGCCCGGAAGTGCTCAGGACAATACATCACCCGGTCTGGACCAGACGCTGATCCGCTGGCTTCAATATTTAGGATACGCCTTATATGCCGGTGTTCTGTCGCTCTCCCTATTCCTTCTGCCCAAGCATGCCCGTGAGGGGAGCTACACTAATCGCGGGAGCCGCATCTGGCTCACCGCCGCTCTCCTCCTCGCGGGTCTAGGAATTCTGCTCAGCCTGCCTCTGCAAATCCGGCTCGAAGCTGGACTTGGCTGGGGCGCCGTATGGCAGGGTGAACTGTTCCGCCAGACCCTAAAGACCTCTTCCTTCGGAACGGTCTGGTGGGCGCAGGCGCTGATGCTGCTTGTCCTCGCCGCCTTGACTTACGGGCTCGTGTCCAAGGACTATCAGCGCCGCAAGCGAAGCCTTGCCCGCTGGGCGGCCGTGACGCTCGGTCTGATGCTCCTGGCCAAAGCCTTTATCGGCCACCCGGCAGCCGCTTCTTCACGGACCTTAGCGATTGCCGCCGACTTCGTGCATCTGGCAGCCGCATCGCTGTGGACCGGGGGCCTGGTTGCCCTGGCGCTTGTGATGCCAGGCATCGCGGCTGGCCAGGCCCGGCTTGACGGGCAGCCTTCGCTTGCTGCCTTTACGGTTCGCCGCTTCTCGTTAACGGCATCCCTCTGCGTTGCCGTTCTGCTAATCAGCGGCGTGTATGGCTCCGTCCTTTACCTGCCCGATGTGGGGGCGCTGTTCAACACAGCTTACGGGCAGGTGCTGCTGGTGAAGGCGGGCCTGATGATTCTCATGCTGGCCCTCGCCTTCTTCAATTATCGGCGCGGAGCCAAACAGCAGAAGCTTGGCGCCGCCCTATGGACCGAGCTTGCCTCCGGCCTGGTCGTGCTGGTGCTGGCTGCGCTGCTGACGAACCTCTCGCCTGTTCAGGCGCCTAAAGGTCCGGTCCACTTGACCGAGGCCCTGCAAGGCGGCTCCAGGCTTGAACTGAACATCTCACCAGCAGCCATCGGCAGCAATCGCCTGGAGGTTAAGATGACGGATAAGGACGGCAGCACGCTGAAGGGAATCCAGCAAATCACGCTGAAGTTCTCTTCAACCAAAGAGAAGATGGACCCCATTGTCGTCAACTTGCCGGGAGATCGTCCGCAGTATTCTGCAGACTTGCTGCTGACCACCTCGGGGAGCTGGCAGGTAGACTACCACATCCTGCTTTCCACCTTAGAATCTATAGATGGCAGCCTTAGCTTTGAGGCCGGCATGCCTTAAAATCCATAACTTGCAGTACAATCCAAGAATAAAGGAGTCCTATTGATCATGAGAAAATTAGTTGCAAAACTCACTTCCACTTTAGCTTTAACCGCAGCGGGTCTAATGCTGTTCACGGGGATCGCCAGCGCACATGTCACCGTGAAGCCGGCTGTCTCCAGCCCCGGTGCTTGGGAAACCTATACGATCAAGATTCCGGCCGAGAAAGACCTGCCTACCGTCAAGATTGCGCTCAAAATCCCTGAACAAGTCGAGCTTAAGCAATACCAGCCCGTACCCGACTGGAAGATTGATACAACCGCGAATAATGCCGGCAAGTTGACCACGATTACCTGGACTGCAACAGGCAAGGGCATTGAGGCGGGACAATTTATGCAGTTTAATTTTGTAGCCAAAAATCCGGATCAGGCTTCAGATATCGCCTGGGATGCCTTCCAGTATTACAGCGACGGCTCCATTGTGGAATGGACGGGTGAAGAAGGAGCGGACACACCGCACTCCATCACCAAGATTACCCCCGAGGCAGCTGCAAACGCCACTTCCGCCGACAGCGCTCACGATACAGCTTCCGGGGATCACAGCGCGAACTCATCCGCCAACAGCACTGCCGATCATGCGGAGGCTTCTGCAGCAGATTCCAGCAGCAGCACGACCTCCACACTGAACCTGATCATGTCTGCAGGGGCCCTGATCGTCTCCTTAGCCGCCTTGTGGTTTGCGGTTCTAGCTGCACGCCGCCGCAAAGCTTAAAGCTTCATTCCTTATAACGCCAAGGGGCAGCCCCCGGTCATCCTGAGATGACCTTGGGAGCTGCCCCTTTCATATTATTCCTTATACACGCTTCGGACTAAGTAATTCAGCTAGTCGATCAGGATAATCCGTAATAATTCCCGCTACCCCTGCATCGATCATTTTCTGCATCAATTGCGGCTCATTGACCGTGAAGGGATGGTATGCGATGCCCTCTTCAGCTGCAGCTGCCACCCATTCTGGCAGGACGGCACCATACCATGGATGCAGTGCATCAGCATTCACCGTATGCGCATATTTCCAAGGCTCATAAAGTCCCTCTCCGTACAGCAGGCCTGTCCGAATCTCAGGCGCAATCTGCTTGCAGACGGCCAAGGAATAATGATTGAAGCTGGAGATAACTACGCGTTCGCTCATTTCATACCGGCGCACCGCTTGGATGACCTTGGCTTCCAGCTCCGGATACTGCACCATTCCGTTCTTCAGCTCAATGTTCAGAATAGTACTGCGATCCTTTAGCAGCTCAAGCAGCTCATCGAGGCGGGGAATTCGCTCGCCAGCAAACTCCGCGCCGTACCACGCGCCGGCATCCAGTTCTCTGACCTCTTCCAGGGTCACATCGTTGATCCAGGCTTCCCGGCCTGTCGTGCGCTTCAGCGACTCATCATGAATCAGCACAAGCTCTCCATCCTTAGTCATCTGAACATCGGTCTCGATTCCCGTAGCTCCCAGCTCCAAGGCGCGTCTAAAGGATACCATCGTGTTCTCCGGACAATGCCCGGCAGCCCCCCGGTGAGCAAAGTTAATCAGTTCCTTCATTTGTTCGTCCTCCCCTGTCTACTACTTCAGTGTGTTCTTCTACTATAGCTGCTGAATGTAAGCGGGATATGAATCTTGGATTAAAAAGAGCGGACCTCCTCCTGTAAGGTTACGGCCCGCCCCTCATGCCTACCTGTTTTTCCTGCTTAGGCCTGCTGCTTCAGAAGGCTGTTCAGCCATTTGGCCTCCGTGATTGCCCGGCTATCCTCCAGAATCTCCCCTGGCTTACTGGCTTGACCAATAATATATCCGGAGAGCGGCATACCTACAAAATCAAACGTATACCGAAGCTGCTGAATCAGCGGCAGCGCCTTGATCCGCGGATTGTCCCCGCCAGCTACCAAGACAAAAGCCTGCTTCTTTGACATGACTTCTTTGAAATTGTAGCGAGGATCCCGGAGACTCTGTGACCAGCGATCAATGAAATTTTTCAATAGGCCTGACACCCCGTACCAATACACCGGAGATACAAAGATCAAGGTCTCGTGGGACAGCACCGCCTCAACGACGCTATCATAATCATCGTCTACCGGCTGAAATCCGCCTTCCGTATGACGCTGGTCCACGATCGGCAAAATCCGCTTCTCCCTCAGCACCAGCTCCGTGTGGGGCAGTCCATCCAGTACAACATTCGTCAAAAGCTCCGTATTTCCTCCCGGTCGCCCGCTTCCATTCAAGACGGCAATACTCATCCTCGCATCTCTCCTCTGCTCTTCCTCTTATTCATGAACCTACCTCATTCCCTCTATTGTTATACGACGTTTCGGCGATTTATGCCATTTTCCAGAGCTTGTATTCCTTTCTTTGACAGCATTCCCCCGTCACTAAGGCCAGAGCCTTCCCCCGACCAAGGTCCAGTCGATAAACCACCCTTAGACCGTTTTGGCCAGCAGCAAATCCCTCTACAATAAAGACATCAACTACGGAATATATAAAAAATGCGAAAGCGAGTGTTTCCCTCATGAATAAATTGTACCGATCCAGAAGCGACAAGAAGCTTAGCGGCCTGTGCGGCGGTATCGCCAATTGGCTGCGTGTAGACCCAACTGTTGTCCGGCTTATCACCGTCATTGCCGCATTCTGCAGTTTCGGCACGGTGTTTGCCCTTTACCTGATCGCAAGCCTGCTTGTACCTGAAGAGCCTTATGGCAGCTTTGACTTTGATGACTACCATTCCCACTACTAATAGTCCCAAACCAAATTTGAATCTATAAAAGGAGCGAATCCCTATGAGTATATTTGACCGTATTGCTAACATCACCAAAGCCGCAGTTCACGAGGCGCTGAACAAGCTGGAGAATCCGGTGCTCATGACCGGACAGTATCTGCGCAACCTCGAAGAGGATATTCACGGAGCTGAGGCCCAGCTTAGAGAGCTGCGCATTACCGTGAAGGTGCTGGAGCGGCAAAGCGATGAGGCGCTGCGCCTGGCTGAGCAAAGCGAGCAAGCGGCCCTCTCCGCCATCTCCGAAGGAGATGAGCTGACCGCGAAGCGGGCCGTCGAAGCCAAGCTGCGGCACACTGAGCAGAGCGAGGCTTATGCTGCACAGCGCTCAGACGCCGAGAAGCGCATCACCGAGCTGGAATTCCAGCTCGAAGCCGCACAGGAAGAGCTGGTGCAGCTTAAGAAGAAGCGCGAGGATCTGGCAGCTCGCGCTCAGAAGGTGCGGGATCAGGAAGGCATGATCCGCCCGAACTTCAGCCGCGGCATTGACAGCGGCGCTGCCGCGAGAGGCTTCGAGCGGATGGAAGAGAAGGTCACCGGCTGGGAAGCGGAGCTTGAGGCCCGCGGGCATTACTCCGGTGCGGGGTACGTCGCGCATAGCGGACGAAGCTCCGAGATCGACGCCGAATTCAGCCGGCTCCAGAGTAAGCTGGCTGAAGCTAAGGCTGACAGCGATAAATAACTCTTGATAGACCGATGCAAAGACCCCCGGGACCAGTGGCCCCGGGGGTCTTATCTATGTGTTGTATAAGTCTGTTTAGTTCGTTATTTCTCACTCTTTCCGGCCTTAAATACTTCGCCGATCGCGCCCAGGCTGCCCAGTGTCTCCACCGCATTAGATGGAATGAACACCTTGTTCGCAGGGCCCTTGGCAATCTCAGTAAGAGCTTCGAAGGAGCGGTAAGCAAGAACGGACTCATCCAGCCCGGCAGCACGCAGATTCTCGATCCGTGCTCTCTCGGCTTCCGCAATGGCCTGAATAGCCTTCGCCTGACCCAGCGCTTCAAGCTCTTGCGCCTGTCCAAGACCTTCCGCTTCCCGAATCCGGGCTTCCTTATCCCCTTCTGCCTTCAGGATCTTACTCTGCTTATCCCCTTCGGCACGCAGGATCATATCCTGCTTGGCTGCTTCAGCTTCAAGGACGATAGCACGCTTATTCCGTTCAGCCTTCATCTGCTTATCCATCGCTTCCTGAATGTCCAATGGAGGCTTGATGTCGATCACTTCCACCCGCTCGATGCGCACTCCCCACTTCTCGGTAGCTTCATCAAGCGCGATCCGGATCTCTGTAGAGATTTTCTCCCGGCCGGACAAGGTCTCATCCAGCTCCAGCTTACCGATAATTTGGCGCATCGTTGCGGTTGAGATATTCCGAACCCCATAGACATAATCAGAAATTCCATAGGTCGCTTGTTCTGGTCCTACCACCTGATAGAAAATAATCGAGTCGATCTGCACCTGAACGTTATCCTTGGTGATCACCGTTTGAGGCGGAACATTCGCCTGTTGAATTCGCAAATCATGGTATAGACGTACCTGATCAATCACTGGAATCAGAATGTTCAACCCCGGATTCAGCAGCCGATGGAATTTACCCAGCCGCTCTACTACCCCAACCCGCTGCTGCGGTACGATCTTGACAGTAAGGGCGATGAATACAACAACAACAAAGACAACAACCGCAATTACGATCCATTGCACTGGCATTAATAGAACTCCTCCCATTTCTCAACTTCAATCCGTGTACTGCTCCGCTTAATGACCCTGACCCACTCATCCTTGGCCTGATACTCGCTGGATGTAGCACTCCAGGTGTCTCCACCGATCTTCACAATGCCGTATTGGCCCGGTTCGATCGGTTCTGTCACAATGCCTTTTCTACCAATCAGCTCTATCCCCGCATCCTCAAAACCGCGAGCTGCCCGAAATCTTCGGGAGAGCGGCTTGGTAAACACGGTCAGTATCAGCGAAACGACGCAGCCAACAATCACCTGCAGCAAGTATGCGTCAGGAGCTATAGCGGCCACCAGGGCTGCTACGACCGCACCGATGCTGAACCATAATAAATAGAAGGTAAGTGTCATCATCTCTAGAACAAGAAGAATCCCGGCTGCAATCAGCCAAATCACCCAAGCATGCATGAGGGCAGGTTCACCACCTTTCACTTGATATTACTATACTACGAAGCTACGTAAAAAAGGTATCAAAAAAATACCGATCTTCCGCGAAAACAGGCCTGTATTCTCAAGATACAGACCTGTTATCACTTCTGCTTGAAATAGGATGTAACTTAAAAAAGTGAGAAATAAGCGCTCAGAAGCTGTGAATCAAAGGTGTAAGCCGCCAGTGTGCCAAGGACAAGACCTGGGCCAAAAGGAATGGACAACGGCCCCCTCGTAGTTCGGACAAACCCGGCAACGCTATATACCCCAATCGCAAAAATACAGGACAGCAGCAAGGCAAGAAAAGCCAAAGGAAGTCCCAGCACGAAACCGCACAGCGCAAACAGCTTGGCATCCCCCATTCCTATTCCGCCCCCGCTAAGCAAAGCAATCAATACGAGGACAGCACCGCTGATGATGCCCGATACCAGATGGCTCCACAGTGGAGCCGACGGGAACACCAGCACCATTATAAACAGCAGAGGCGCAAAAAATAGCAGCACTTTATTGGGAATGATTTTGGATTTGAAATCTGTCACAGATACAAGAACCCCAAGGCCTGCCAGCGTCAGCCCGACCAGGGTTCTCCCGCTCCAGCCAAACTTAAGATAGACTCCCATCCAGAGGCTTCCTGTCACCACTGCGGTGACAACATACAGCCCTGCCTGAGCCCCGCCGGACTTTTGGCATGATCCCTTGCATGATCCTTGGCACGATCCTGCCTCATACTTCCTTCTAAAGCTGAGGATAGTCCGGCGCAGATTCCGTAGATTTAAGCGGAACCTGCCGGACGTAGAGATCGGTGAGCGGGATCCCACTTTCCCTGCAGCCAGCCGTAGCCCGATATGATATAAGCTTGCGCCGAGGGGAAGCCCCAGCAAGAACAATGACAGTGAAATAAACAGATTCATAAGCTGCTTCGCTTTCATATATTACTCTTCAAGAGTTTTGCAGAAGAAGCAGCGGCATTCTTTTTTCCGAACGCCCATGGGTAGAATCCAGCTTCTCCTGTTACCACCCATTGTAATATTTTTCTTGCAGGAGTTAAACGCTTATCCTGCCGTAATCTCTCAGAATTCCTTGAAAGCGGCCAGTGTGGTCTGAAGTGTGGCGGCAAGCTCTTCAAGCTGCTCGGACAATCGGACCAGCTGTCCGCTGACCTTGAATTGCTCGGCGGACATAGAGGCGACCTCCTCGGTAGAGGCGCTGGTTTGCTGAACCACCGCGCTTACCCCTGACATCATCTGCCCGAGCTGCTCTTGCGTGGCAGACAGGGCGTCAACCGAGGCAGCTGATTGACGAATCTGCTCCAGGAAGCGGTCCATCTCCCCTCTGACGCTTTGGAAGAAAGAAGAGGCTTCCTGAACGGCTTGCAGCTGCTCACCAAAGAGCGGGGATACTTCCTTCAGCACCTGCACCGTATGCTCGATCGTCTCTTGAATGGCATCCGTCATTGCTGACACATCCTGAATGGATTCACTGGACTGGCCGGCCAGCTTGCGAATCTCTTCCGCGATCACCATGAAGCCTTTGCCCGAGGCGCCAGCTCTCGATGCCTCGATGGAAGCATTCAAGGAGAGAATCTGTGTCTGCTTGGTCATCTCCACCATCGGCTGCAGAATACTGCGAATCGAAGCGGTGCTATCGTTCAGCTTGCTTGAGAATTCCTGAATCCGTTCAGCCATCAAGGAAGCTTGCCCGGTCTTCTCCACCAGGTCAGTCATGTAAGCAGAGCCCTGTTCGCTCACTTCGATGACCTTCCCTGCCGAATTGTTCATCGCATGATTAGCCTGGTGAACTTGATGCATCTGCTGTTCCATCGCTTCTATAATTCGAAGCCCCTGATCCGCTTCCTGAGCCAGATCACCCGCACCAGCCGCAATTTCCCGAGTAGACTCGGCAATTTCCTCGGCGGTATGAGAAGTGCTGCGAGAAGCTCCGGCCAGTTCTTCTGCCGTAGATAGTACGCCTACCGCCGTCTCCTGTGTACGATTCACGAGGCTTGATATTTGGCCCATCATCCGGTTAAAACCGCTTCCCAGACGGCCGATCTCATCCTTCCGCCGGAAGTCGGTGCGCACCAGCAGATTGCCCTGCTCAGCCTGCTCCATAAGACCGCACAGCTGATTCAGCGGCCGCCCGACCATGCGGACCAGTGCTACCCCAAGCATGACCGCCGCAAGCATCGCAAGGAGAATGATAAGCAGCGTGATATAGAGCAGCTTGTCCGCAGCGCTTAAGAAATCACTTTCCGGCGCGTAACCAACCAGGTTCCAGGCGTTCGTCCTCAGCGGCTGGAATACAGCAAGCTTTGCACCGCCCTGGCCTTCCTGGTAAGTAAACTCGGTCTCCTTCCGTTTGACCTGATCAGGGCTGACCTGAATGGCTGATTCAGTCCCGAGCAGTACCGCATCCGGGGCATATACCACCTGATTCTCGGCTGAGAGCAGCCGAACCTCGCCCTTCTTGCCGATCTTGAGATTCGATAGAATATCGCCTAGTGAAGTCTCTTCGAGCTGATACAGCAGAATATAATCGGCCTCCGGATGCTGTAAATTGCGAAGCAGCCGGCCCATCGCAAATTCAGGCGTGTTCGTATTGTTGAAGAAGCCTTTGGGCATGGTCGGGAACCATACCGGCTTGCCTCCAGCTTCCACAATACGTTTGATTCTGGCCTGGACTTCCCCATCTGACCGGACCCCATTCCCTCCGGTAGATTGGTAGGACTTGGATGAATCCAGGGTTGGCGATACCAGCTTCACCCCGACCAATCTGGAATCGGAGCCGGTTAACCCGTCGAGCCTGCGCTTGATGCGCTCCTCTGCCTTGGCCTTCTGCACCGTACTTATCCCTGTCGTGGTTACACTCTTCAGATCCTCTCTCAACACTTGGTCTACGGCAAGCTGCCGGGATGACGATTCGTATTCCGTAAGCAGGAAATCCAGCTTATCGGCTGCCTGCGCTACCGCCTGAGCCGATGCGGAGCTGACCTGCTCACGGACAATCCCCTTGGATACCTGATAAGAGACTAGCCCGAGCACTCCGGTGAGCACAACGACCGCCGCAAATAAGAAAATAAACAGCTTCATCCCCACAGATCTCCAACCGCTTTGACTCCAGAACTTCATCTTTCTTTCCCCCTTCTTCTATTCCTAGGTGCTAGCTATGTATGAATTTCTTAATTGTCTTCCTGAAAAAAAAACAGTCCCGGTGCATGGCACCGGGACTCTCGTCTTCCGTTTCTATGACCTAAGATAAACCTCTAATATAAAGGTCTCCTACAGTGAGCAAGAACTTACCCCTTGCTCGCACCTGAAGTCAGGCCTTCCACCAGCATACGCTGCAGGAACATGAACAGTATGGTAATCGGGATGGCAATGAGCACCGCACCCGCCGAGAACACAGTGAAGTTCGTGTTCTGATTCGAGTTGACCATGTCGTACAACCCTACGGCGAGCGTCCAGTTCTCCTTCGTCCGCAGGACCAGGCGGGCGAAGATGAAATCAACCCATGGGCCGACGAATTGGGTTAAGCCGATATACGTCAGCATGGGGCGGGATAGCGGCAGAATGATCTTGGTGAAAATCTTAAAGTTGCCCGCCCCATCAATCTTGGCCGCCTCGTCCAGGGTTCGCGGAATCGTATCGAGAAAGCCCTTCGCGATAAAGGTTCCGCCAAGCGGCGCCCCTGCGGCATACACAATAATCAATGCCAGATGAGTATCCAGCAGATGCCATTCCTTCAGCAGCAGATAGATGGCAATCATGCTCATGAAGCCCGGGAACATCCCCAAGATCAGTACGGTAGACAATGCTGTCTGGCGCCCTTTGAAGCGAAAGCGGGAGACCGCATAGCTTGTCAGGAGAGTTAAGAACACCCCGATAATCATGGAGAGTATCGCGATTTTGAGCGTGTTCATATACCATGTGCCGAACAGAACCGTATCGGAAGTGAACAGTTCCCGGTAATGATCCAGTGTGAAGGTTTCGGGGATCAGGCTCTTACTGTAGAGCGATTTTCCCGGACGTAACGAACCAAGTACGACCCATAGGGCCGGATAGACGGCCACAATGGCTAAAATCGCCAATATAATATAACTTACTGTCAGCTTAACTGTTCTTCTAAATTTCAAGCCGCTCATTGGATCATATCCTCCTCTTTAAATGACTTGGTTCTCCGGTAATTGTAGATAGAGAACGAGGCGATAATCAGGAAGATAATAATCCCTACCGCTGAGGCCATGTTGTATTTGTTCTGATCCAACGTCAATTTGTACAGCCAGGTTACGAGCAGATCCGTTGCCCCGGCATACTGATAATCCCCTACAACCGGGTTACCGTTGGTGAGCAGGAAGATCGCGTTAAAGTTGTTGATATTGCCAGCAAACTGGGTGATCAGAGTCGGCGCTGTCGAGAACAGGATCATCGGAAGCGTTACAATCCGGAATTTCTGATATCCTGTCGCTCCATCTACCTCGGCAGCTTCATACATATCGCGCGGAATGGTGGTGAGCACGCCCATGATTAGAATCATGGAGACAGGAATACCAACCCACATGTTGACCACAATGACTGTCACTTTAGCCCAGAATGGATCCGTCAGCCACGGCAGGCCGGACAGGCCGAAATATTTGAGATACTGATTAATCGGACCGAACTGGCCGTTAAACATGTTTCTCATTACAAGCAGCGAGATCAGCTGCGGGATCGCATAAGGAATGATAAGAATTGTTCTCCAGAAGCCTTTAAATTTAATGCCCTGCTGATTAATTAGCAGCGCTACCAGCATACCGCCAAAGTACGTGGTTACTGTGGAGAGAACCGCCCAGATCAGCGTCCAGGTTAACACCCCATAGAACGTATGGCTCCAGGTTTTCAAAGCAACAAGATTCTTAAAGGTTTCAAAGCCTACCCAGTCGACTAGCCTAGCAGGCGGAATATGATTCGGTGCAGAGTAGTTCGTAAATGCCAGCATGATCATGAAGATGATCGGCATGATGGTAAAGAACAAAATTCCGATCGCCGGGAGCGTCAAGAACGCCTGTGCAAATTTGTAGTCTAAGACAAAGCGTACGGACTGCTTGAAGCTGTTGGGTTTGACCCCCATTTCGCGATTCTTGGCCGTCTTATAGGCATCGCGAATATTCATGACATAAAAGATAATAAATAGGACAAGAAGCATCAGGGTGATCAAGCTCTGCACCATGATAAAAATTGAATGGTCCCCTTCGGTTTTTCCTGGAATTCTAGGAACATCCCCCAAGGTAACAATTCCCCATAAAGCACGGCCTAAAGTTCCACTAAAATAGATGATTCCCAAAGCTTCTACAAATAGAAATATGACACCCTTAATAAATTGGCGGTTATATATTTGTCCCAATCCCATGCTTAAAATCGACAGTATAGTGGCTTTATTGCGATGTCGGTCCATTAGCCTTCCCTTCTCCTCTCCTATGGGAATTCAAGGGAATGAACCCGCCGCATCAACACGGCGGGCACATTCATCTACCTTATCCCCGGCACTTCATCCGTTGGTTATTCGCCTGCCCCGTTGTTCAGATCCTTAATTTGGGTAGCGGCTTTGTCCATGGCTTGCTTAGGATCCTTGTTGTTATCCCAGATTTCAGGAAGGGCCGCATTCACTGCATTCCATACGTTACCCATTTCAGGGATGGAAGGCATTGGCTGAGAGTTCTTGGTCTGTTCTGCGAAGGCAGATACATAAGGGTCGTTCTTGATTTGGTCAGATTCAAGCGCTTCCTTGTTTGTCGGCACAGAACCTACCTTCTCGTTCAACAGAAGCTGTGCATCCTTGTTGGATGCGAACTCTGCGAACAATTTGGCCGCATTCGGATACTGTGTGAAGGAGTTGACATACCAGCCCTTAATACCGGAGGCGGAGATCGCCGGTTTGCCATCAATTGAAGGGAGGGGTACAAGACCGAGCTTGTCTCCGAGTGCCTTCTTATAGCCGCCCAGTTCCCAAGGGCCATTAATATCCATCGCAACATCGCCAGCATTGAACAAGCTGCGCTTGATATCCGGGTTGATGTCACCGCTCTTAACAGGAAGAATTTCCTTCAGCTTGACGTACGTCTTCAAACTTTCAATTGCGCCTTCATTGTTGATGCCGATATCGTCTTTGTTTGTACCGTTATCTCCGTAGATGTACCCGCCTGTGGTGGCGATAAACGGATAGTTGAAGTACATGTTCCCTGTTTCCCACATAATAGCGTATTTGTTCTTGGACTTATCGGTGAAGGTCTTGCCGAAAGCAATTACATCATCGAAGCTCTTAGGCGCTTCTTTGACAAGGGACTTATTGTAATAAAGCGCGTATGTTTCTGCGGCTCTAGGGTAACCATAAAGTGTGCCATCATAAGTTACAGCATTAATAGAAAGTTCCGTATTGTTCTTCTTAGTTTCTTCAGCAAAGGTGTCGTTTGGCAGCAGCAGACCTGCATTTGCGGCCCGGCCGAGACTATCATGCGGGAAAATGACTACGTCGGCTGCCAATCCGGAAGGTCCGTCTTGAGACAGCTTAGTCACTTGGTCGGCTGGGGAAATTTCTTCGATCTTTACCGGAACGCCGTATTTCTCTGTGAATTTCTTGGCGATCTCGTCGGTGAAGACTCTCTCTTCTTTACTTTCCCATACGGTCAGCTGTGCGCCATCCTCTGGCTTCAGCTCTCCTCCGCCTCCGGCTGGCTCGGTAGCAGCGTTCTTCGCCCCGGCATTTCCGCTTGGCGCCGCAGAGTTGTTGTTAGATTTTGAACCGCAGGCAGTAATGGAGATCACTAAAGTGAATGCAGCCAGCAGAACCATAAATCTCTTTAATTTCATTAGACAAACCCCTTCCAAATGTTATATAAGAAACGGTGCAGGAACTCTGCGCAAACGATTTCAGAAAAAACAAAAAATGTTGTTCATTCTCGTTGTTTTTTCTAGATTTAGTCGTTTTATCGGAATGGAAAGCGCTTCATTCCTGATGTCATCATACATCATACCTGTGTTATTGTAAAAACGTTTGCATATATCGTTTTCACTCAAATATTGCCTGTTTCCTTTGATTTCCTCTTGTTATCTTGCTTTATCGCAATTTAACTCAATTTAAACACCAAGCATTACATATGCTATATTGCTTTATGACCATGTTCTTCCATGGCTTTATGTGACAACAACTCATTTTGGAAAATGCATAACCTAATGTTAAAAACAAGAAAATAAAGGAAAAGACCGCGGCTTGTCTCTTGTGCAATGGTTTGAACAGTGCTATAATCCTGTTCAGCAAGGAACGCATCACCTATTCATCATGAATGGGGCGTTCTATCTAATTTGAAGGCAATGTTACTCATTAGGTACATCCTCGGCTGCATTTTCTTAGCCTGGATGTGCCTTTTTTATTTATTACGATTAGGGGGAATTATTCATGCTGTTGGAAGCGGTTTATCATCGTCCGAAATTGAATTGGGCCTATGCCTATGATCAGGAAACCATTCATTTGCGCCTGCGCACCAAGAAGAATGATATTACCGAGGTCTATGCCTGGACCGGGGATAAATATGATTGGAGTTCAACGCAAGAGCTTGTTCCGATGGAGAAAATGATCTCCGACTCGATGTTTGACTATTGGGAGTGTACAGCAAAACCCTTGTTCCGCCGTATGAGATACGGATTTCTGCTTAAGGATGAGACGGAGAGCATCTGGATGACCGAGAATGACTTCCAGAAAGAACGGCCGAAGAACTCTGACCGCCTGTTCGATTTCCCGTTCATTAATCCGGCGGATGTGTTTACAGTCCCTGCCTGGGTAAAAGATACAGTATTTTATCAGATCTTCCCTGAGCGCTTCGCTAACGGAGATCCTTCCAACGATCCGGAGAACGTTCTGCCTTGGGGCGGCAAACCTGAACGCGACAATTTCTTCGGCGGAGACCTTCAGGGAGTCATTGACCATCTGGACCACCTCTCAGAGCTGGGGATTACAGGGATTTATTTCACCCCTATCTTTGCCGCGACAACTAACCACAAATATGATACGGAAGATTATATGAAGATTGATCCGCATTTTGGCGATACCGACACGCTCAAGCGCCTGGTTAAGGCATGCCATGACCGCGGCATCCGCGTCCTGCTCGATGCGGTATTCAATCATTCCGGACGTACCTTTTCTCCCTTTGTCGATGTACGGGAGAAAGGAGAGCAATCCAATTACAAGGATTGGTTCCATATCCGCGAGTATCCGCTTGAGGTTCGGGATGGCATTCCAACCTACGACACCTTCGGCTTCGAGCCGCTGATGCCAAAGCTGAACACAGAGCATCCCGAGGTGAAGGAATATTTGCTGAAGGTAGCAGAATACTGGATCAAGGAAGTTGGCATCGACGGCTGGCGGCTGGACGTAGCCAACGAAGTAGACCATCAGTTCTGGCGGGACTTCCGCCGCGTTGTAAAGGCTGTTAACCCTGACGCCTACATCCTGGGCGAAATCTGGCATGAATCCTCTCCGTGGCTTCAGGGCGACCAGTTCGACGCAGTCATGAACTATCCATTCACCGAGGCCGTGCTGGACTTCGTCGTACGCGGCACACTGGATGCCCAGGGCTTCGCCAACGCCATTGGCAAGCAGATGTCCCGCTATCCGCTGCAAGCTACAGAGGTTGCCTTCAACCTGCTGGACAGCCATGATACCGCTCGCCTGCTGACCCTCTGTGAAGATAACAAGAACAAAATGCGCCTGGCAGCGCTGTTCCAGTTCACTTACAGCGGCACGCCATGCATCTACTACGGAGACGAGGTTGGTATGGACGGCGCAAATGATCCCGACTGCCGCAAATGCATGGAATGGGACCCTGAGAAGCAGGACCTTCAGCTGTTCGAGTTCTACAAAAAACTGATTCAGGTCCGGGCAGATCACCCTGCCCTGCGCACGGGAAGTCTTCAGTTCCTGATCGCCGAGCGCGAAGGCACAAAGCTCGCCTATGAGCGCCGCTTGGACGATGAGAGCGTACTGGTGCTGCTGAACAATGACAGCACCACCCAGACCCTCTCCGTCCCAGTTGAAGAGAAGGCATGGACGGATGCCTTTACGGGCAGCACGTGGAAAGCTCAGCGCGGCAAGCTGACCGTGAAGCTTGCGCCTTACGGATACGCCGTGCTGTACCCGGCGGAATAAATCTAAATCCTTTTAACGGAACTTTATATACGAGTATTCATTAAAAACACCTCCAGATTCCCTCACGCTATGGGGTCAGTCCCATTCAAATGAGGGCGAATTCTGGAGGTGTTTTTTAGTGCATTTTTGCAGTAGTACTAATAAAGCAATGATGGATTTCGTCCAGAGGCGCCTTAAGTTCATGTCATTATTTGTCGATATATAAATAATAGAACACTGGTTAAATCCAAATTTTAGTGTAGTAGATTAATGACATCACAAGGGGGACATTAGGTATGAAAGTCAATAGGAAGATCAGGATTGATTTAAGACTGAAATTGTACTTAATTATTCTAATTCCACTGCTAGTCATGGGATTACTAATAATGTGGGCGACAAAAACTTCTAGCGAAAACTCCTCTCTAACCACTTTACAGCACAATAATCAGCAATTGGTGGAGAATACTGCGCAGCTGCTTGGACAAGAATCAGAGCTAATCAAGAAGTTGAACGCCTCTTCTACTGAAGAAAGCGCTGAGTACAAACACCTTAGAGATGAACTGATTAAAGTGAATCAGCAATCCGGCGCACTGTATGTCTATATGTATAACCATACCCCTCAGGGTTGGATCTACACAGTAGATGGAGCTGCGTGGGATGACAAGAATTACAGCTCTTATGGGGATGAAATGGACTTTGATCCCAAGATTGAGGCTCGCTTATTAAACGGAGAAGTTGTTACCACAGGGATCGTCAATGACTCGACCTGGGGCCCGATGCTATCGTCATTTACCCCCATAAAGGATTCAAGCGGTCAAGTTATCGGTTATCTGGGCATTGATATTTCCGCTAAGGCCGTAAACCAGCTATCCGCCGAAACCGTAGCTGATTCCTACCGTATGATCCTTCCTATCTTTGCCGTAGTGCTTGTGCTCTCCTTGTTCATGATGCTGCTTGTGGCTAGAGGAATCGTGAAGCAGGTGCGCGAGGTGAAGTCAAGTCTGGAGCAGATTGCCAGCGGTAATCTGCAAGTGGTATCCAGACATATTACGAAGGATCAGCTGGGCGATATCAGCCTCTTGATTAATCAAATGGTCACCCAATTGACAAAGATCATCGTGGGAATTCAACAAGGATCAAGCTCCTTACAGCAATCTTCGCAACATATTGCTCGAACATCCCAAATGAACCAACGCCAGACCGAAGAGCTGTCCCGCGCAATTGAAGAGATTGCCAGCGGGGCCATGAAGCAGGCCGAGGAGACAGAGCAATCGGTCAAGCATTCCGAAAAACTCGGCCAAATCATGGATGAGGTCGGCTCCTATGTTAATGAGTTTATCGATACTTCAAGCCGGTTGTCTGCCGTTGAAGTTCAGGTTACCCGTGAACATGAGAACCTGCTTATGAAAGGACGAGAGAATGCCAGACAGGTTCAACAGCTCCAGGAGATATCCAAATCGCTAACCGCTGAATCCGAGCTGGCTGCATCAATCAGCGGGCAGATTCATAAGATTCTGAAACAAACCCAAATTCTGTCCCTTAATGCCTCCATTGAAGCAGCCAGAGCTGGTGAAGCAGGTAAAGGCTTCGCGGTGGTTGCTGGCGAAATGGGTGAGCTGGCTAAGCAGTCGGAGCATTCCATTCAAGAAATTGATGCAATTCTGGAGTCCTTTGTCCAGGAGACTCACCGTATGGTCAGTCAATTTGACGAGAATATTGAAGCCGTGAAGGATCAGGAGAAGCAGATTGCAGATTGCCTGCAGGCATTTGGACAGGTCAGCAGGATATCGGCCGAAGTGCAGCAACTGGCTGGTCGGCTGGAGAACAAAACTACGGACATGCACACCATCAGACAGGAAGTCGAGCATTATCTGAGCTATATTGCCTCAGTGACACAGGAGACCTCGGCAATGACAGAAGAAGCCGCAGCAAGTGCAGCAGAACAGAAAAAAGCGGCAGAACAGCTATCCGACGTCTCCGGCCAGCTTGCTGAGCTTTCCGGCAAGCTCAAGGCCTATGCCGACCAGTTCCAAGTAGAGAGCTAGACATCAGTTTGGGTAAGCCATAAGAAGGAGCATAGAGGCTGGCGTCTGATCATGGATCGGGGCCAGCTTTCCCTTTGCATTCGGGGCGTACAGCGATTCCATCCCGTTAAGTTTAAGTTGAACAACCTTGCTGGATCATTTATCGTGTTGTTAGGGCATTCAATCTATATAGGAGGGTGAATGGTGAATAATGAAGGACAAACGTCCTAGCAAATTGAAAAGAGTGATGCTCATTCTGTTCATTCTGTTCGCATTCTTCCTTCTAGAGCAAATTCCGGCTATTCAAAAGATAACTGCCCTCTCGTCTTCCCGCATCTATGTATTCATGATGTACAGAGATGATGGCTTAACCTTCAAAGACATCGAATATGTACCTGAATTCGGAGATTACTTCGTATCCTATCAGAACCGGAATGGCGAATCGCTCTCCTTCATAGTCTCCCCTAAGTTTTTCCCTGTATTTATCAGCTATGATCCTATTAAAAAAGAGGCATTCCTTCCTGAGCATTTACAGGAAGAATGCCTCTTCGCATAGTTAGGGGCTATCTAGCTAATAACAGATTGGCCAGGAGCTGCGCGCTCTCGGCCCGCGTCAGATAGGCCTTGGGCGCGAATTGCCCGCCCGGGCGGCCCTTTATCAGGCCGAGGCCGGACGCCTGCACGGCCGCGTCCCTCGCCCACGGCGACAGGCTGGCCGCATCGCCGAATCGCGGTGCCGCCGGCTGCTGGCTCAGCGCCGCGGCATTCCCGCCCGCAAGCTCCGCGTAGGCGCGAAC
Source organism: Paenibacillus sp. CAA11 (assembly GCF_003060825.1). Taxonomy (NCBI): domain Bacteria; kingdom Bacillati; phylum Bacillota; class Bacilli; order Caryophanales; family Paenibacillaceae; genus Paenibacillus; species Paenibacillus sp. CAA11. Next base: position 519,154 of record NZ_CP028922.1, on the reverse strand, counting down.
CAGCATCACCGCCATCTCCTCGCGGGTGATGCGCTCCTGCGCGCCGAAGGTGCCGTCCGGGCGGCCCTTCACCAGGCCGGCCTGGCTGGCCGCCCCTGTAGCCTCCGCGTACCAGGACGAGGCCGGCACGTCCTTGAAGGCGCCCGCACCCTTCGCTGCCGACGCCGCAGCGTCAGGCAGGCCCAGCGCGCGGACCAGCAGGGCCGCGAATTCCGCCCGCGTGACCTCACGCTCTGGCGCAAAAGCGTCCGTCGCCACGCCCTTCACAACATGGCGGGCGCTCATAGCTTTGATCGCCTGCGCGGCCCAGTGTCCGGCAGGCACATCCTTGAAGGTTTTGTCATAGGCGAGCACCCCATAGATGCCCGGCTGACCGACCTTCACCGTAAGCTGACCGTCTACCCATGCGCCTCCGGCATAAGCTCTGGCGCCGTCAGCGCCAAGGGAATAAATGCTGAGCAGGGAGCGATCTAAGGCCGAGGCAGCGTCAGCCTGAAGGCTCAGCGCCACCGGACTGGTGAAGCGCTCCAGCTCCTGACGGCTGCCATCCGCCAGCACCAATGCAAGGCTGAACCGTACAGCCGCCCCGGCTGGAATGACGCGAAGCGAGCCGTCAGCCTGGCCTTGAGGCTGCGCCATTTCAGCCCGCTCTACGCGAACTGCGAGCCAGGCTCCTGTGCGCTTAGCCTCAGGCAGCAGCGCTTTGGCCTGCTCCAGGACGGCGGCCGGAAGCTCGGCGCGGAAGGCTTCACCGGTCACGCGCAGATGGGTGCGCCCATCCAGGGCCGCTGCGCTGATCGGAAGCTGAAGCTCCTGCAAGCCTTGCTCCAGCATGACCGCGATCACGCCGCCTACCGCCTTCGGCTCTGCAATCCGCAGAACATCCTTAGCCAGGACCGGAGGCTGCGAGCCATCGGTAGCGGCAGGCGATGAGGTATTGCCGGAAGGTGCCGATCCTGGCGGCGTATTCGGCTCCGGCACGGCGCTCCCATCCTTCGCCAGAATGACGGTGCCGCCCTGATCCCTTCCCGGAAGGGTCAGCGTAATCTTTCCGTTAGCATCTACGGTGTATTTCTGCCCATTGTATTCATCGACCAGCTTCGTTCCACCCGCAAATGGGGTCCCGAAGGTGATCTTCTGCCCGGTAGAATCAACATTGAGCCCAACAAGCACGGTATCCTTGTTGTAGGTTCGTTCAAAGACCAGGTACTTCTCTTCATCAGAGCCGCCGATTTGACTGCGCGAGCCCTTGGCGAAGACCTTCGAATGCCGCTCACGGATATTTAACAGCTTGGCATAATGATCATGGATCGCCAGAGCTGCCGGGTCCTTGGCATCCAGCTTATCCCATGGCATATCGTCACGGTTGCCGCTGAATTGGCCTTGATCCATATCCCCCGCATTTTTGCCTGATTGTCCAAGCTCTTCTCCGTAATAGACAACCGGCTGGCCTTTGCTTGTGATCTGCAGCGCTGCTGCTACCTTAAGCTTCCCGGTATCCCCGCCTACCAGCTCGGACAGGAACCCGTCCTCGTCATGACTGCTTAAGAATTGGCCCAGTGTCTTATCATTGGAGAGGAGAGCATTCCGCTGCTCCAGATATTTCTCTACGGCCTCAAGATTGCCGTTCACGAATTCCTTGGCCTTCTCCTTGAACTGGAAATCCAGCAGGGAATCCATCTGTCCCTGGCCCCAGTAATCGCCATGATTGTCTGCCGAGGCGCCGAAATACTCGCCGATCAGCTTGAAATCAGGCTTGATCTCCGTGAGTGCATTTTTGAAAGCCATCCAGGTCGTATGATCCACATGCTTAACGGTATCTACGCGGAAATAGTCAATGGTCTCCCCCGCATCGGTTCTCACCTTATCCAGCCAATCGACCTGCCACTGGATCAGGCGCTCCCGCACCGCAGGGTCCTCGGTCATGAAATCCGGCAGTCCGGCCAGCTCTCCCTGCACCGTATCACTTCCCCCGCTGCGCAGCATATCCGCAAACCGCTCGCGATCCTCCATTGAAGGATAGCCTGGAAGGCCCAGCTGCGGATCGGTCAGCTTCATCCCATAGCCGGCATGGTTCAGCACAACATCTACCATGATCTTCATGCCCCGCTTATGGGCTTGTTCAATCAGGTCCTTCATGTCTTCGGTATCGCCCAAATGTTCGTCCATCCGGGTGAAGTCCTGAGCCCAGTAGCCATGATAGCCGTACTGGACCCCGGTCTTCCCGTGTCTGACATCATAATCAATGTTATCGACAATCGGGGTGATCCAGATCGTGTTGATGCCCAGTTGATCCAGGTAATCCAGCCTCTGAATAATCCCCCGGATGTCTCCGCCGTGATACGCCTCTGGCTGATTCAGATCCAGGCTGCCTGGAATACTCTTGGAATTGTCATTGCTTGTGTCTCCGTTAAAGAAGCGATCGGTCAGCAGGAAATATATTCTGGCTTCATCCCAGTCAAAATCGTCCGGGCAGGCAGGCTGCTGCGGCACTACAGTTACTTCGGCTGCTGCAGTGTGCTTATTGCCGTATTTATCCACTACGGTCACACGCAGCTGCTTCGGTCCGGGAGCTACCGTATCCTTCACGGAGATGGTGCGCTGCATCAGCTCTAGATCGATCACCGCCTTAGCCTCTCCTCCTAGCGGAGTAAGATCGGCGTAAGCTTCCCGGAGCTTAACTGCTCCCTCTCCGCCGACATCCAGCTTCAGCACAGCATTCTGCCTAGCAGAGATGCGCAAGTTCAAAGCGTTCGGCAGAATGGAAGCTGCCACGTTCAGCTGCGGCTTCTCATACACAAGCAGGGATTTACCGCCTTCCTGCAGCGGATTCCACAGATCAAGCACCTCCTCGGTCTGCCCCTTCTTGGTTACCAGGAACGAATAGCGGTAGGTCCCTTCCCTGGCTTGGTTCACGGTATAGGCAAAATACTCTCCAGCCGCATCATAAGTCATCTCAAATTCCTCAGGCTGCTGGCCCTCTGCTGCCAGGCGCAGCTTCACGCCTTCCAGTTCCTGCATCCGGTTGTCCCGGAACAGAGCGTCATCCCTGAAATAGAAATTAATGCTGCCATCTTCAAGGACAGGTCCATTCAAGGCAGGCACGCTGGCAATCTCCTTGACCATGCTGGTTACACGAGCCTTCACAAAGGTCTGTCCTGCGGGAATGGAGATATAGCGGTCATCCTGAATATCCTGCTTCGCCGTGTTCCAGTCCGTTCCCTTGCGCAGCACAAAGCCTACGCTGCTGCTGTCTGGAGCCGTCTTGATGTTGGCAACAGCCACGCCGTCCTTTACGGTAAAATCAACCTGGCCATCACTGACGCCGCCCGTTCCCCATATCCACAGATTCCAATCCGTATAATCCTGATCGGGCCGGATGTAGTGCAGCTGTACGGTCTTCTGCACAAAGGCTTGAACGGTCAGCTGCTTCTCGGCCTTGACCTTGCCGGCAGCTGCCGTAATCGTAACCCTTCCCGGCTTAATCGCCGTAACATCGCCGGCTGAGCCCACCTTGGCGATGGACGGAGCAGAGCTCGCCCACGTTACAGACGGTCCCGTCATCAGCTGGCCATATTGATCACGCACCGTTGCCGTCAGCTTCATGGACTGCCCTGGGTATACAGTGTCTGCCCCAGTAATCGTGATCTTCGCAGGTTCGAGCTTGCCTACATGCACGGTGACCGTCTTCTTGGCATTTCCCGAGACCGCGGTAATCACCGCCGTCCCCTCCTTCAGCGCCTGAATCAAGCCGTTCGGGCTAACTTTGGCCACCCCCGGATTCGAAGATTCATAGCTCACCTTGGCTCCCGGCATCACCTTGCCATGCTGGTCCTTAACCACAGCGGACAGCAGCTTGGATGAACCGGGAGCCAGCCCCAGTTCAGCTGCAGGCAGCGTAATCTCAGTCGCTACCGGAGTATATTCGGCCGCAGCCTCATCATACAGGACGGTGACTGCAAGTCCCGGCGCTGCAAAGCTTCCACCGGAGACGGTATCCAGCACCTTCGTTCCCGCCGCCCGGTCATTGACGACAATGTTCCAGGTGCCGTCACCCGGCAGGGAGACTGTGCGGGTATCCAGATTCGCGTTGTAAATGACAACGATATTCTTCCAGCTGTCGCCGCCTGCATAATTTTTCAGCTGGAAGGCCACTACGTTGCCATCGGATTTAAGCACCTGAAAATGCTGCTCTACCGCCTGCTTCGTATTCAGCCTGAAGGCCGGGTGTGATTTGCGAAGCTCGATCAGTCCCCGGTAATAGTCGAACACCTGGCCAAACTGATCCTTGTTATCCCAGCGGATTTGGTTGATGACGTCAGGGCTCTTATAGCTGTTATGATCGCCATACTTGGTCCGCAGCAGCTCATCTCCTGCGTGGAGGAACGGAATGCCCTGAGAGGTAAGGACGATGCCGTTCGCCAGCAGAGAACGCTTCACCGCTTCGTGGCTTAGCACCTCGTTGCCCGAGCCTACTCCGAGATAAGGCGCAGCCTTGGCTGCCGCCTCCTCCACACTGCCTCCATCTGCAAGCACGCCATCCTTCATATGGAGCATGCCCAGCTGATCGTTAAGGCCCATGGTGGCAATCACTTTATCCCACAGATTCAAATTGTCGTGGGCGGTCACGTAGCTTACCGATTCGGAGGGCGTATCTGCGAAGGTGTCCACCGCGCCGCGAACGCCTTGTAGAACAGCGCCTTCTTGTCCGGATGCGCCAGTGGCAAAGCCCTTGCCAGCTCCATCGCTGTCTCCCTTGATCGCTCCGCGGAGGTCATCGTTGAATACGCCAAAGCTCTTGCCCCGCTGCGATCCCTTGATGGACTTCTGATCCTGAGGCAGCGGCGTGCCAGACATATCCCACGGTTCGCCATAGACGATTATGGAAGGGTCCACCTGTTCATGCAGCTTGGAGGTCAGGCTTGACATCGTATTCACATCGACGAGGCCCATGAGGTCGAACCGGAAGCCGTCAATTCCATACTCCTTGGCCCAGTACATGACCGAGTCCTGAATATACTTGCTGACCATAGGCCGTTCCGAGGCCACCTCGTTGCCTACGCCGGTTGCATTGGTGAACTGTCCGGCTTCGTTGGTCCGGTAATAATAACCCGGCACAAGCTTATTGAATGGCCCCTCCTCTATAGAAAAAGTATGGTTATACACCACATCCATCACTACCCGTATGCCCTCGTCATGGAGGGCCTGCACCATCTCTTTGAACTCTGCAATTCTTGTGCTGGGATTGGCCGGATCTGTGGAATAGGAGCCCTCCGGCACGTTATAGTTCTGCGGATCATAGCCCCAGTTGAACTTCGGATTCGGGGAAGCCGGATCATCCACCGTCAGCTCATTCACCGTCTTAAAGTCGTAAGAAGGCAGCAGATGAACATGAGTAACCCCCAGTTCCTTCAAATGATCAATTCCGGTTGAGGCACCCTGCGCTGTCCTCGTGCCCCTCTCTGTAAAGGCTTTGAATTTCCCCTTGTTCGTCATGCCTGAATCGGGGCTGACCGAGAAATCACGGACATGCAGCTCATAAATAATCGCATCGTTCGGTGAGACCATGGCCGGCTTCTCCTCAGGGTTCCAGGCTGCCGGATTTGTACGGGCCAGATCCACAATCGCCGTGCGCTGTCCATTCGCCGATACTGCCCGGGCATAAGGATCTACGGCATAGTTAACGGCCCCATCGGCAAACTCAGCTTTGTACATGTAAAACTTGCCGCTCAAGTCGCCAGGAACCGTGGCCTCCCAGACCCCATGTTCGCCTCGGGTCATCTTGTTTTCGCTTCCGCCCGAATGATCCTGCACCGTTCCGTTCTCGTTATAAGCTCCGGCGGTATCGTAGATTACCGTGCTGACTTTCTTCGCCGTAGGCGCCCATACTTTAAAGACGCTCTCCTGAGCACTGTAAGTCAGACCCAGGTCGTCCCCGTTATAGTAATATTTCGGATCGTCCAGTATTTTGCGCATCGTTACCTTTGTCTCTCCCAAATGGCGGGTAGAGAGCATATATTCATGCGTAACATCAAACTGCTCAGGCTGCAGCAGCTGCACGTTCAGCTTGTGATCGCCTGTCTTGACCGCGGATACGCTAAGCTCCTCGCCTGTGACCGCGTCCTTCAGCACCGCGGTCGCCGCATCCTCCTCGGTCACTTCAGCACTAGCCTCCGCATTCAGCATATCGACAGCATCCGCTTGTACTGCGCGGAACTTAGGAGAGGTATCCGGCAGCTGGCTGTATACGGCCGGATCATCCTGCAGCAGCCAGAGGTCCGCCTGCTGCTGTCCCTGAGGCATACGGAAGGAACGGGTCATCTCCTGAGATTGCCAATCATTGCCAGCAGTGCTGAGCCGGGTAATCAGGTTGATCTTGGACGCAGGCAGCGTCACGTTCGCCACAGCAAAGCCGTGATCGTCCTGCCCTTCATCGAAGAAATAGCCTTGGCCATCCTTACCGTCAAGCCAGATCCATAGGTTCCAATCCCTGGCCTTGCCGTCATGCCTATAATAGTGAATCCGATAAGTGAACTGCTCAGCCGGATCGGGAGTTCCGGCAATCTCAAACTGCTGATGAACCGTGATTCCTTGGTAAGCTGCAGTCACCTGCACGGGTCCCGAAGGAGCTGCAGCATCAATCACTGCCTTACCCTGAGAATCAATCTTCACCATAGCGTGATCTGTCGTCCACTCCACTTCTGCGCTCACATCCTTCGGCGAGCCCTCCGCTTGTCCATGAAGCGCTTTCAATTGAACGGTCTGTCCAGCGGCCCAAGGTGCTCCGGAGGACTCAATCTTCAGAACCTGAACAGCGGAGTTGCCATCCTGAAGAGGATTCTTGTTCAGAGCATCCGTAAAGCTGTTGTCTTGTCCTTCGTCATTGTGCCAGGCTGGCTGAGGAGCATACTTATACAGCACCAGACCGTTGCTCCCGCTAATCTCCGCTGTTGAAATAACGTATGAAAAGACATGCTTGGTGGTGTCCCCATCCGCATAACTGCCCACTGGAGCCATCTCCTTGAATTCCTGCCAGCCATTAAAGTTCCCAGCGATAAACAGCTGACTTGAATCCGAAGTCCCTGTGACACGAACTGAGCCGTCCTCCTGAAATACTGGGCTCTGCAGCACTGCCGGGTCAAGCTCGGCAGTGCCCTCAAGCGCATATGCCGGACTGTAACCCGCGATCGTGCTTAGCAGCAGCAATAACGCCATCCACATTGAAAACCACTTCACTCGCCTTTTTCCCATGAACACAAGTAATCCCCTCTCCTCACACCGTGCATGAATGTAAGCATGGTCTCCCCAAACGCAAAAAAGAACGTCTGTCCATTCCTCCATAGCGCAAACGTTTGAATCTTGAGGTTAGCTCTTTCCTTGGTTTAAGCTGCACTCGAGCCACCTCAACCAAGTAAGCGCTTTATTTAATTTGCATTATATCTGATCTCCTGGTTTTGTAAATCGTTTGCATCTATCCTTATTAGTTGTATTTCTCCTATTTCCTCTTGATTACTCGTGATTCCTGAGAATATTTGCTTTATCCTTATTTTCCCTATTGGTGTGTACATTCTGTCTAACGGCTTTAATCTTTAAGCTTTTTATGAACAATTAGCCTTTCATACTGTGGTTTCACTGGATTATCTATTTACTTTCTCCAGCCTTTAGATTAAGATTACAATGTGAAAGCAAACGGTTCCATAAAGGAGGTTTCTCATGGCTGTTACTATCAAGGATGTCGCCAAGAAGGCCGGAGTATCGCCCTCCACCGTGTCCAGGGTACTGTCCAATCATCCCAGAATCAGTGTCGAAACCTCAAGAAAAGTCAAGGCAATCATGGAGCAGCTCGGTTATCATCCCAATATCATGGCGAAGAGCCTGGTATCAAAGACAACCAACAGCATCTGTGTACTCCTGCCGAAGCCGGCAGAAGAACTGTTCTCCAACCTGTTCTATATGGATTTGATTCGAGGAATTGTTACACAGGCCAACCGTTCAGGCTACGATGTGCTGCTAAGCTCTGGAGCAAGCGAGAAGGAAGAGCTTGAAGCTCTGACCCGGCTCCTGCGCGGCAGACGAGTGGACGGGGCTATTCTGCTGTATTCCCGGAAGGATGATCCCGTGATCGACTTCCTGCACAGCAATAACTATCCGTTCACCCTCGTGGGCCGCAGCGATAGCTATGATGATATTATGACAGTGGATAACGATAACGTGCAGGCCGCCTATGACGCCACCAAGCACCTCATCTCCATGGGACATGAGCGCATTGGTTTCGTGAGCGGTCCGCCGAATCTTGTTGTCTCCAAAGACCGGATGGAAGGCTACCGCAAAGCGCTGAGTGACGCCGGACTTGAGACCCGCCAAGAGTGGATTGTAGAAGGTGAGTTCCTTCAGGAGAGCGGCTACCGGGCAATGTCTTTCATCATGAGTCTGCCGCATCGTCCAACAGCGCTGGTCGTGGTCGACGACATGGTGTCGCTGGGCGTACTGCGCGGGCTGCATGAGCTGAAGTTCAAGGTTCCGGAAGACATTTGTCTTGTGAGCTTTAACAATATTCCGATCGCGGAGCTGTCTACGCCGCCGATTAGCAGTATTGATATCGGAATCTACCATCTGGGTTATACCGCTTCTCAAGTACTGATTCAGAGCATTCAGCAGGAAGACAGCAAGCAGTCTCTGCCGACAAGACATATCATTCCCCACCGCTTGATGGTTCGGGAATCGTCCATGTTCGCCGTGCAGAAGAAGTGATTGCCCTAAGTAAGGAATACAGGACCCGGTACGGGCAGTGAGAAAAAATAATTGAAGCAGCGATGCTTCATTTATTTTTCGCCGTTTGTTCAAACGTTTGCGCTTAATAGCTAAGGGGGAAACCTATGATGTCTGAAATCAAAACTTGTCTATTCGATTTGGACGGTGTGCTTGTCGATACCGCAAAATATCACTATCTCGCCTGGAAGCGGCTCGCTGCCGAGCTTGGCTTCGAATTCACCGAGGCGCATAACGAGCGTCTGAAGGGCGTCAGCCGGGCAGCATCGCTCGATATTCTGCTTGAGGTCGGCGGCCTTATGCTGGAGCCGCAGGTGAAGCAGGAGCTGGCCGAGCGCAAGAACCGCTGGTATGTCGAGTCCATCTCGCGCATGGATGCCTCGGAAATTCTGCCTGGAGCACTGGAATTTCTCAAGGCCTGCAAACAGCATGGGCTCAAAGTAGCCCTCGGCTCCGCGAGCAAGAATGCGATGCTGATTCTAAATAATACCGGGCTTACGCCTTATTTTGACGCCATTATTGATGGAACCAAGACGAGTGCTGCCAAGCCCGATCCTGAGGTGTTCCTGCTTGGTGCGGAGGCAGTCGGCGTTCAGCCGGAGCACTGTGTCGTCTTCGAGGATGCCGAAGCGGGCATTGAAGCTGCCAGCCGCGCCGGTATGCGCAGTGTCGGTATCGGCTCGCCTGCCACGCTCGGCCGGGCCAACACCGTTGTCCCTTCCCTCGCGGAATTTACCGTAGAGCGGCTGCTGGCCGAGGTATAAGCCATTTAAACATGAATACGAATAGGTAACCCGTCACGCTATGCGTGCCTTTTTATATAAGTTTCGCCGAACATAACTAAAGGAGCCGATGATTGTGAAGCAATATTTGAAAATTGACGAATGGTCCATTATCGAAGATTCATTTGATCCTTCTACTCAAGAGATTTCCGAGAGCGTTTTCAGCATTGGCAACGGCTTTATGGGCCAGCGTGCCAACTTTGAAGAAGCCTACAGCGGCCGTTCCCTTCAGGGCAGCTATATGGCTGGTGTCTACTATCCGGATAAAACCCGGGTCGGCTGGTGGAAAAACGGCTATCCGGAGTATTTTGCCAAGGTCCTGAACTCCACCAACTGGATCGGCATCGATGTCGAAATTGAAGGCGTTCAGCTGGATCTGGCGGCTTGTCAGGTTACGGATTTCCGCCGCGAGCTGAACATGAGAGAAGGCTGGCTCTCCCGCAGCTTTACGGCAGAGCTCGAAGGCGGCAAGCAGGTTCGCGTAGAAGCCATCCGCTTCGTCAGCGTCAAGCGCCATGAGGTTGGAGCGATCCGCTATTCGGTCACGCCGCTGAACTTCTCCGGCCGCATCAAGTTCACCCCTTATCTGGATGGAGACGTTCAGAACAAGGACTCCAACTACGAGGAGAAATTCTGGAACGAAGTGGCCAAGGAAGCGAATCCAGAATGCGCCTATTTGACGCTGAAGACGAAGAAGCTGGATTTTCACGTAACCTCCGTGATGTCCTACGAAGCCGCCAAGCATGGAGAGAAGCTTGAGATTGACCCAAGACCCCTGGAGAAGGAGAAATACGTCGGCAGCCAGTTCACCGTGGAAGCGGGCCAGAATGAGCAGATCACCATTTACAAGTATGTAGCTAATGTAACCTCCCGCAACTACGGGCTTGGACAGCTTGTAGACGCCGGAAAAGCGGCCCTTCAGGGAGCGCTGGAAGCTGGGTTCCAGGTTCTGCTGCAGGAGCAGCGCGATGCCTGGGCCGAGAAGTGGAAGGAAAGCGACATTATTATCGAAGGAGACGTTTCGGCGCAGCAGGCGATTCGCTTTAATATTTTCCAATTGAATCAGACCTATAGCGGTGAAGACGATCGCTTGAATATCGGGCCGAAGGGCTTCACTGGCGAAAAATACGGCGGCAGCACCTATTGGGATACGGAAGCCTACTGTGTGCCTTTCTATCTGAGCACGGCGGATGCCAGCATCGCCCGCAATCTGCTGATCTACCGTTACAAGCATCTGGAGAAGGCGAAGGAGAACGCGCGCAAGCTCGGCTTCACCAAAGGCGCCCTGTACCCGATGGTTACCATGAACGGCGAGGAATGCCACAACGAATGGGAGATCACCTTCGAGGAGATTCACCGCAACGGGGCGATCGCCTATGCCATTTACAATTATGTCAATTACACCGGAGACAAGAGCTACTTAGGGCAATACGGCCTTGAAGTCCTGGTGGAGATCTCCCGGTTCTGGGAGCAGCGCGTGAACTATTCCGCCTCCAAGGACAAATACGTCATGCTCGGCGTGACCGGGCCGAATGAGTACGAGAACAACGTTAACAACAACTGGTACACGAACCGGATCGCGTCCTGGACGCTGGAATATACGCTGGAGGTGCTGGACTACCTGGAGAAGAACGAGCCTGCCCGGTATGAGGAACTGGTAGAGACGCTGCAGCTGCAGGACGAGGAACGCAGCATCTGGAAGGACATTATTGCGAACATGTACTATCCGGTCGATGAAGAGCGTGGCATCTTCCTGCAGCAGGACGGCTTCCTCGACAAAGAGATCATCCCGGTCAAGGAGCTTCCGCCAGAGAACCTGCCGCTGAACCAGAACTGGTCCTGGGACCGTATCCTGCGCTCCTGCTACATCAAGCAGGCGGACGTCCTGCAGGGACTGTACTTCCTGGGCGACCGGTATGACCTGGAGACCAAGAAGCGCAACTTCGATTTCTATGAACCGATTACCGTGCACGAGTCCTCTCTCTCCCCTTGCCTGCACTCCATTCTCGCCTGCGAGCTTGGCTATCGGGAGAAGGCCTATGAGATGTACCTGCGCACCGCGCGGCTTGATCTCGACAACTATAACAACGACACCGAGGACGGCTGCCATACCACCAGCATGGCCGGCACCTGGATGTCTGTAATCCAAGGCTTTGGCGGGCTGCGTGTCCAGAACGATGAGCTGGTGCTGAAGCCATTCATTCCGGGCCACTGGACCTCCTTCTCCTTCAAGGTGATGTTCCGCGGCGCCCGCCTGAAAGTCAATGTATCGGACCAGGAGATTACCGTGGTCAACGAGACTGAGACCCCAGCAGCGATCCGCATCTATGACCGGAATTATACGGTGAGCGGCTTCGGACAAATCCAGGCCGAGAGCCGTGCGGTGAACGCGTAACAATTTAATGGTGTTATGGTTTAGCTAGATCGGTTAGGTTAGGTTGAAGAGCTACAAGTGAGTAAGACACTGAGACAGTTCATAGGATGAATTCTGATCGTTAAGGACTTATAAGATTCAGCTCGTAAACTATTAAGATTCAGCTCATAAACTATTCGAAGGGTTAATGAAGAGTGCCCCTCTCTTCGATTCGCAGAGAGGGGCACTCTATTTATGCTGTGTGGGGTTGGGGAGCGGTCGCTAGTTTGCGGATTTATCGGGTTTGCAGGTGATGCGTCGCTATTTTTCTATACGAACATAACTTCGCAATGCCAAAAAAAGCCCCAGCACAAAAACGAAGCATAAACTGATAATCCCTCCAGGAACATACGTAAATGTTCTTCCCATTGTGCCATGTGGAGAAAACAATACGGGTACAGTCCATGGATAAAAAGTATTCCCCGGTATATTAACCAAAACAAAATTCAAACACATAACCGTACACATCCCCACAATGGCGGGCACGAATTTTTTCCATCGAATAGCGAAGAACGTAATGATCGGGACGAGCATAGCGTGCATAAGCATCATTTTAGCAAAGACCCCAAGCTGATAAATCACGACTTCAAAAGTTAGCGGTCTGGCCGTAATAAACAAACCCAGTACTGCAGACAGTCCAAATGCCATTAGCAGGCTAACCACGATGTACATATAAATTACAAGTATCTTACTGAAATAAAGGCGACTCCGATGAACAGGGCTTGAGAAAAGGGCAATGTGGGTATTCTCCTGATGCTCCCTCGCATAGATATAGCAAGTCAAAATGTAGTAGCTCATATACCCTGTCAGAAAGTTAATAAGAATAACAACACTCATAAAGTAGTTATTCCATCCATTACGGTCTATGGAAAGCTTAGGATTTATAGCGTAAGTACTAAAAATCATAAAAACGGTTGCCGCTAAAATAAACACACTTAGAAAGAGAATTTTAGTTCCTTTCAGCTTTAAGCACTCTGCTTTAATCAGGTCAAGCATAGTAACCCTCCTTTTACAAAAACGCCCCATTTAGTCTTTTCTTTGATATGTCCATATGGATAGAAACAATCCAAGAAGAAAAGTTATGGATAAACTCAACCACGCTACAGGAATATTGACGTGTCTGGTTGCACTTTCCTCATTGGGGGACAACAGATAGGGCACAATCCACGGGTACCATTCACTTTTACACAAAAAGCTCAGAAATATAACCGTACAAACTAAGAGTACAACTACCATAAAACTTTTCCAGCGTATAGCAAAGAAAGAGGCGATCGGGATCAACATCGCATGCATCACACACATTTTAGCAAACACTTGGATCTGATATCCCCAGATGGCCGGCGTTAATGGCCGATCTGTAATGGACAGGCCTAATAATATAGATAGAATCAGAACGGTAAATAGGGAAACGATAATAAATCCATAAATAATAATCAATTTACTAAAATAAAATTTAACCCTGGTGACTGGCGTGGTAAACATAAATAGATGCGTCTTTTCTTGATACTCTCGTGCAAAAATATGACCGGTTAATATGTAGTAACTAATAAATGCGGCTGCAATATTAACCAGGAAAACAATATTTGTAAAATAGTAGTCCCATCCCAATTTATCAATTGAATAACTGTAAAAAGCAGCGCTTAGGATGAATTCCAGCAGTATAACAGCCAGCAATATAATATAGCTTAACAAGAAGGCTTTAGAGCCTTTAAGTTTAATAAGTTCTGCTCTAATCACGTTTCCCACCCTCTCCCGAAATGAGGGCCAAAAAGTAATCCTCTAGTGTCTGCTTTATGGTGTGTATTTCATAGACTGAAAACTGATGATCTATTAACTGTTTGTTTAGTGCAGCTGTGTTTTCAATCGGACTATGAATTCTTAGTTGCTGTGAGGATAGCACTTGGGATTGTAGCTGCTTCATATGCTCTTGCAAAAATTTGTGTACCGCTTCTGCATCATCTACCTTTAGATCTGTATATTGCTCAAAACTTTCCTCCAACTGACTCAGTCGATCTTCCGCTAACAGTTTTCCATTATGTATAATCCCAATGTGAGTAGCTACCTGCTGAATTTCGCTCAAAATGTGGCTGGAGATAAGGATCGTCTTCCCTTCTTCCTCACACAATCGCTTCAATAGCTGACGAATTTCCTTAATTCCAGATGGGTCCAGTCCGTTCGTCGGCTCATCCAATATAAGCAGCTCAGGGTCATGAATAAGCGCTCTTGCAATGCCTAATCGTTGTCTCATTCCTAGGGAGAAATCCTTAAACTTTTTTGTGCCCGTATGTTCTAACCCTACCGTAGTTAAGGTTCGCTCTATCCTTCCATCGTCGCGCACCCCCATGTACGTACAGCAGATTCTCAGATTATCGCGTGCACTCAAGTTGTCATATAAGCCAGGAGTTTCGATGATCGTGCCAATCTTAGAAAAGATAGACGGATAGTTCTTCTCCAGCGGCTCACCAAATAAAAAAACCTCCCCGCTTGTTGGCTCAATCAGCCTCATCAGCATGCGGATGGTAGTCGTCTTGCCAGCTCCATTTTCACCAAGGAAACCATAAATACTCCCCCGCGGCACATGTAAGGAAATATCGTCTACAGCTATCGACACCCCGTATTTCTTATGCAGCTTATTTGTCTCAACAATAAAGTCCACTCTTCTCAACCTCCTAATTACATTAACCACCAGGCAGCATACATTTGCCAAAGTATACAATCAGATATAAATAGCATTTATTGTACTTTAATCCATTTTACCTATAAATAACAAATCGTATTGTACCTCTTTCAACGAAGTGAATATATGATAAAAAATACTAGTAAATAGAGATTTGTTATTTTTGGATTAATTCAATGCACGCACCCGTGTGGGATGCGACGTGAGTCATCCGACGTCGCGACCTACACCATAATTTCAATCCACGCACCCACATGGGGTGCGACATTGCATCGGTGATTACCACCTTATCTCCCGGCTATTTCAATCCACGCACCCACGTGGGGTGCGACCATTAAGCCGGGAGATAAGGAACGTGCTTTACTTATTTCAATCCTCGCACCCACGTGGGGTGCGACCTGCGATCTCTTCCGGCGTTAAGCCCTCAGCCCAAAATTTCAATCCACGCACCCACGTGGGGTGCGACTTTAAAGCTTCAATAATGCGATCCAATGATGATATTTCAATCCACGCACCCACGTGGGGTGCGACATTTTTGTATGCCATGTTAACGCCAAACAAAAAGGATTTCAATCCACGCACCCACGTGGGGTGCGACGTTGTAGATTGTGTGCCATATGATGCGTCAATTCTATTTCAATCCACGCACCCACGTGGGGTGCGACAACGGATATTGGAGGCGGAGATCGATGCAGGAAAAGATTTCAATCCACGCACCCACGTGGGGTGCGACTACAAGATATGAGAGATTATAGATTCAGAGGTAAATTTCAATCCACGCACCCACGTGGGGTGCGACACCTTTATCCTTTCAAGGTTCACCACGACGCTTATATTTCAATCCACGCACCCACGTGGGGTGCGACGCTGTTAACCCTTCTGAGCTCATAAAGCGAATTATATTTCAATCCACGCACCCACGTGGGGTGCGACGGTATCCCTGTTGGATTCCTGCACCCGGAAATATATTTCAATCCACGCACCCACGTGGGGTGCGACTGTAATATACAGGATATATGTGAGATGGGGAGGAGATTTCAATCCACGCACCCACGTGGGGTGCGACGCAGCTTATTCGCATATTGTCCAAGAAAATAAAACATTTCAATCCACGCACCCACGTGGGGTGCGACATTGGATCGGGCGGCTGCTGGAGAACCTTTCAATATTTCAATCCACGCACCCACTCGGGGTGCGACTCCGGGGGCTTCATTTATGAGGTCGATAATAGGGGATTTCAATCCACGCACCCACTCGGGGTGCGACGTTTTTGCTTGATAGGACATACTACCCCTCCTTAATAATTTCAATCCACGCACCCACTCGGGGTGCGACTGGATGATTTGTTTCTTGTGCAAAAAGTTTTTAAAATTTCAATCCACGCACCCACTCGGGGTGCGACAGTTTATTGGCGCATTGGGTTTAGGATTTTTGCGATTTCAATCCACGCACCCACTCGGGGTGCGACTATGATGATCGACCTATAATTTATGACATTAAAGGTATTTCAATCCACGCACCCACTCGGGGTGCGACTGTTTATTGTGCGAATTTGGATATGCCAGCACGGATTATTTCAATCCACGCACCCACTCGGGGTGCGACGTTTACCTATGGATTTTGATCTCAAATTTTATGATCTATTTCAATCCACGCACCCACTCGGGGTGCGACGTTCGGAGTTTTAACTACCAGGTAAATACTGTTCCAATTTCAATCCACGCACCCACTCGGGGTGCGACCTGTATTTCATTATGAATTCTGGCGGATTATATATTTCAATCCACGCACCCACTCGGGGTGCGACTGGATGATTTGTTTCTTGTGCAAAAAGTTTTTAAAATTTCAATCCACGCACCCACTCGGGGTGCGACATGTTGATAATTTGAAGCCTGGAGATTATCAGATTATTTCAATCCACGCACCCACTCGGGGTGCGACCGTTTTACCTTCGATGGTTCTTTATAAATATTGGATTAATTTCAATCCACGCACCCACTCGGGGTGCGACTTTTAAATGTGCAGGGTGGTAATTATCCGTTAAGATGATTTCAATCCACGCACCCACTCGGGGTGCGACCGGAGTTTTAACTACCAGGTAAATACTGTTCCAATTTCAATCCACGCACCCACTCGGGGTGCGACTTGTAAAAATCAAAAGACAGAGTTATAATTGATTTATATTTCAATCCACGCACCCACTCGGGGTGCGACAGCGAAAATACACAGAATTAATCCCATTTCGGCATCAATTCCATGCCTTTTCACAATTTCCAATGTTAAAACAGTCTTAATCCAATCTTGACTTTGGGCAAATCGAATGCCATTCTGCGCATTTCGACAAAAACTGAGGTGCGAAAGCCCCGGGATTTTTATGGGAGCTTCACATTCGCACTTCACTTCAGAGAATGAGCGGCCCCTCCATATCATAAGCTGGCTTAGCTCCGACATGATCTACCTTCTTTTTATAGTTATCCCCTAAGTTATAGAAACGCAAGCTGTCTTCAGTCTCATCGATCAGCTCTTCTAATTCATATTTCAGGCGTCGGAACTGAGTAGAGTCTAGAATGCACTCGAAGACAGAGTTTTGTACTCTTTGTCCGTAATCCATGCACTTCTTAGCAACCTTAGACAGCCGTCTTCTTCCTTCACGGTCTGAGGTTTTGACATCATAGGTTATAAGCACCAGCACGCGATACACCTACTTCCACAAGAATGGAGGATACTCATCGAGATCACCTCGGATGAACCTGGCTAATAAAAGCGCTTGAGCATAAGGTACCAATCCCCAGGGAACTTTCTCATTCAAATAGGGATGTACAATCTTCTCCTGCTTCCTTTCCTGCCAAGCCTTCAGCACCTTCTTACGAGTCTCGTCATCCATGATGACGGCACCGTTCTCCTTGCGGTAGAAACCTTTCTCGTTAATGATCTTCTTATTAATCAAGGAAAGGACGAAACGATCAGCCATCACACCCCGAAGCTCCTCCATTACATCGAGGGCCAGAGAAGCTCGTCCAGGCCGATCTCTATGCAGAAACCCTACATAGGCGTCTAATCCTACAGCTTCAAGAGCTGATCTCATATCATTAGCCAAAAGGGTATAGGCAAAGGATAGCAGTGCATTCACGTTATCGAGCGGCGGCCGCTTATTCCGTCCGTGAAAGTAAAAATGCTCCTTCTGCTGCAGAATCAGATCATCGAAAACGGAGTTATACTGAACGGCTGCAGCCCCTTCGATCCCCCGTAACACTTCCAAATCTTCAACTTCACGAAGAAGCTTCATACTTTCCGTCAAGGAGAATGTGACTTTCTTGATTCGCTCGACATCCATACGAAGAGCATAGTCCCGGGTAGCACGTTCCAAAATCCACTTGTTGTTATAAAGCTTGCCGACAATCATATTCCTCGCAACGAGAGCACTTCTCCGCTCATCGTCTGAGATGCGGTATTGCTCTTTTCTGAGGACCACATTTCCTCGGCTCTCTCCAATTACGCGGGCTAAGAAACGCCCACTGCTCGTCATGAAGGTCAGCGCGATATTTCGCGATGCACAGGCCCCCATAAGCCCCGGGCTAACCCCTGCATAACCAAACGTACATACCGCCTCTAAATTGTGCAGAGGGTATCTGGCCAACACCGCTTCTTCCTGCTTGACCACAATATTCTCGCCATCTAGCGACAAATAGGTGTCTGGCATGGTAACAAACAATGTATTTAGCAGCTTTTTCACTCATTCAACCTGCTTTCAATATAGCTGGAGACCGATCTCTTATTCAGGATTTCCGGTAGACACACCAGGTTCAGGGAACAGCTCTGGCAATGCGGCCCGGCCTTAGCCTTTGGAGTATGTCTATTCTTAAAATACTGACGCATCTCTTCCCAGCTTGCCTTTACTCGTTCCCGGTCAGCCCGGGTGATGATTACTTCTACCCGGTGCTTGATCTCCTCATAATATAGATAGCCCTTAGAGACTTCACAGAGCAGCATCTCTTCCAGACAGATGGCTTGAGTCACCAATTGGGAATGATCTGAATCATCCCGTTTGGGCTTCCCTCGCTTGTATTCCACAGGATAAGGAAGGAATAATCCTTCCTCACCTGCCAGAGGGACCCCATCAGGATCGCGTACAAATTCAACCACGTCGCATATCCCTGTAATGCCAAGCTCTCTTGAGTGAACCGGCATAGCCCGAACAACCAGCTTGTCTCCCCGCTTCTCGCGAATCATCGGCTGATCCGCTTTTCTATGTAAGTAGGTACCTTCTATTGTCTTAACATTCTCTTCCCATTGCTGCTCAATATGGATTAATGCCCACTGCCTTCTGCAAAAATTAAAATGCTGAATGCCGGACAGCAGCAGGTAATCATCCTCTTTATAGTCCTGCATATTCTTGGACAGGCAATCCTTCAAGCGGAGTTACAGTGATCGAGTAATCGTCAATCGATTTGCCTTCGGATACTCCATCTTTCAGCTTCACCTCAAGGGAACGATGAACCTTGGCAGACGAATACTGACCCAGCTTGGAGGAATGCTCCCACCAGTACAAATGGTGCACTTCCATACTTCCATCCGGGCGAGCTGAAGAAGTATCATTTTCAAATAATGTGCGCAAAGCTTCACGAATCTTCTCCGCATCTTCAGACGTAAATCCGGTCTTCTCCGCTAATTGGGTATTGATGCTTCCATAGAATACATAGACTCCGAAATCCACTCTGTGCTTCATCCCCATGGTATCTGAGCTCTTCTTATTAGGATCTTTAGGAGTTACGGCATTAACGCTCTTCGTAATCTGCATGCTGGTAATATCAATCGGTTCTACACTTACTGCAGTATGAATAGATACTGGACCTCGAATACCTACAGATACCTCAGAACCGCTAAAGGCAAAGACTTGCCCAAAGCTGCGTACGTCCATCCATGCATTGCAAGCCGCAGCAGCGTAAAGTTCATTATTTTGCTTCTTGCCCTTAGCAAACTCCGTTACCTCGGCATTCGCATCCACTCGCTCCTTGATGCTTCGATATCCGTCGCTGCGACGCTCATCGGATTGTACTAGTATCGCTTCACCCATATCCTGCAGTCGGTTACGGATCTTGCGCTTGATACATACGTCCGAAATCTCTCCGTGGCCATCATAGTTCTGACGAGGACGATTTCCATTAAGCGGGTCTCCATTAGGATTAGCATTACGAACAGACAACACTACAGCAAAGTCAATTTTATGATCCAGTACGCTCATTTAATTCTCTCCTTCTTCCTCTGGATTGGATGGAATCTGGGCTTGTTCTTCAGCTCCGTCATTCTTATCCTTCTTGCTCGTATACAAATCATTGCGCTGACTGTAAAAGCCTAATAAATATAAGCCATTCAAAGGCTTATCTGTAAAGTCTTCGAACTGAATCCGGCCTCCAACTTCATCTAATAAACGGTTATAGTAGTGCAGCTCTGTTCCAAGTCTTGCTTGGTACGGTTGAATATTGGATTGGATAATGGACCAAGTGCGTGTCGGGCGCTGGGCAAAAACATTCATGTAACGAATGGCATTTGTCGCGCGCTTCTCATCTCTGCCCAGAGCTCGTCTCTCCAAGACATCGGCAATCGCCAGCAGACGGCCAAACAGATAGTTCCGATCTGTCGTTTCAGTATTTAAGCTCACTTCATAGCCCTCTTTCTCAAAGGTTTTATTTACTACAGCACAGGTAATGCCGAGTGCCTTCTCCCATTCCCAGCTGTCCATAGCCACCGGATTTGAGGCTCGGTTAATGGCGCTTCGTACAATATCCATTGGGATAGGGCGACCCTCAATGATACAAGGGAGCATTCGCTCCATCAGACCTTTCACCAGCTTATCACTGACATGTGAACCGTAGGCTGCAAGTGCAATATCCCTGGTTGCCGGTGCTCCAATAAAAACAATAGGCTTGTTATCCTGATCTTTGCGGTAGCGATGCTGCCATGAGCAGCTTTCATGCCAGTGCTGGAGCTTGTCCAGAAACACACGATGATTAAGCTCCTGATAGTAGACAATGGACATGCGCCCTGGTGTTGCCGCATCAAGCACCATGACGATAACATTCGACTTGTAATCCCCGTCAAAGCGATAACCCCCGATAGCTTGCCGCACCTGATTGGCAAACTCCTTATGGGTGCTATCCCCTGCGCCCCCTTCTTCATCTTCCTCTCCATAAAGGCTGAAAGTATCTGCGAACGGATCCGGGAGATCCAGCTTCTCTGTGCCCCATACCAGAAAGACTTTACCGTCTACCGCAAACCCTTGCCGCTCGATCAGCCATTTCAAGGCATTATGTGCCTTCTGAGACACTTCATAGCTGACCGAAGCCACCTCTCGGCTAGTCCGAAAGCGTCCGCGATAGGTGAAGCCAGATGAGTCATTCGCTGAGATCAGCTTGGACTTATCCCCAGAGTGACGGATACGTGAAGCATGCTTGTCTGCATAAGGCAATAGCTCCCCTGTGACATAACACAAATCCATCTCTTGCAGGTTCTGCTCATAATAATGAATAAATGACTGCTGAACAGAACGATCACGCCACAATTTAGGCTCCAGATCGCCAGGAATTTGGACTGCAAAGCGTACGAAGGCCGAGCTCTGGTCCGATGCAATCACTTTGAAAATATCAGGTTTCTCCCCCTGCTTCTCTTCCATAGCAGAAGTCCAACTTTTCAACAGTTTGTTATCCTCATCCACCCATAAGATCTGATCCTTAATCAAGTCTGTCATCAAAGTTCCCTTGGCAATGTAATGATAGACACTCTCCACCTTGGGATGCTTATAAGATGAATCGCACCAAGCCTTTAATTGATTCAGATAATCTTCATAAGGTGTACCCTTCACTTCACCGCAGTACCGTGAATAGTCACCTGCCACGTACATGAGCTTGTCAAATAGCGGATAAGGTACTGGAGCGCTTGTCCGGCTGGCGGAGGCTTCCGTACAAGGCATGATCGTGCTGCCGTCTTCCTTATCTACAACTTTGGCGTATAAATAATTTCCTCGCTCATCCAGATGAACTTCAATATGAGCTGTCTGGGTGGTATGTGATACAGGAATTAGCGTATACTCGCGGCCATTTCTCTTCTTCTCGAACTGCCCGATCGCATGCTCATGCTGCTCATACGTCGTATTCAAGTTTGCAAGCCAGCTCATTTATACTCCTCCCTCAGGGAACAACTCATTATACAGACTATCAACGGACTGGATATTCCCGGGAGTGAAGAGTTTGGCCGAAGCGTGCCCGGACTTTCTCACCCTAGTGCATTCTTCGGGACGAATAAACCGGATGACACCGTGCTCCATTTTGACCCTCCATAAACGGGTCTCTCGTTCCTCCCGTCCTGTCTCATCCGGGTAACTGATCCCATGAACCATCATCCCGAAATCAATTTCTGCAACCTGATCATAAGCCCCTTCTCCTTCTCCGAACACACAGGGTTCAACATAGCCCTGGCATTCACGCGCTCCCAGAAAGATATCTCTGCGGCCTCCTGCTTTGACCGCGCGTTGGGCGATATTATGATGCTTATGTTCGTTCCGGTCATCCGCAAGGTCTTCACGATGAGGATTGAATTCAAAATGAGCTCTAACCTGATAGCGCACATCCTTCAGATAAGTATAATAAGCTAATGTATTGCCACCGCTGTATTCAATTGGGCGCATCCCTTTGGATTCCGTCTGAATGGGGTTCATCACTCGAACCTCATCGACATACCAGATTAAGGTCGGCTTCCAGTAAACACTTTCGACGATTCCCTTTATCGCCTGGTAGGTGGGAACCTGGTAACTGAACTTCTCCCCCCCTAGCTTCGTTAGAGGATCCGTAAACAGCCCGTATTTCCCGTGAACTTCAAACTCGATTTGATTGCGCATGGTGTTCCTCCTTTCTTGATAGCTCTGTATGTCTAAATCATTGCAAAGGACCATTCCCCGTTTCCTGCCAAATTAACCCCAAATTGCTTAGAGTAAGCCGGCTGCTTCAAAGCCAGCACATGCCCGTTAAGTAATAAATCAAGATTGTTATTTGCATCCAGCGCCTTGAGCTCATGATCATAAATGTTAACGACATAAGGCTGCAGCTTACGCAGTAGTCCCCCCAGCTCCCCGCCGTCCAATTCTCCATTTAGTGCTGTAATTAAATCTACAGCTTCTTCGTTGTATGGAACCACAATAGAAGTCGCCCTATTGCTAATGGCTTCAAAATACTGCTCGGCTGTAGCGAGAGAAGCTCGTGTCAAAGTCTCGAGAGGCTTATGATGCTTATTCTCATAGGCCTTGCAAAAATCTTTATTAGCACCCAGGAGGTCGTAAAGATTCTTCTGAAGCCCTGCAACCGGATAGTCCATCTCAGTCTGAAATTGACTGTAATAATACTCAAAATAAGCCTTCATAGCCGAGACAGATAACAGGTCTTGATCATACCGCTCAGGAGACTGATTGAACTCATGTAAAATTCTTTGGGTCATCTCCGCTCCAATCCGAATTTCTGGTAGCCGAGTGAGCGATTCATCAGCCGATCTAACAATGTAGACATTACGGATCGGGTCTTTGCCATGCCGGTTACACCTACCCGCCGCTTGAGCGATAGAGTCCAAACCTGAGAGAGAACGAACGACACACTCAAAACTAATATTTACTCCGGCTTCGATTAACTGGGTACTTACGCAGACGACGGGCTCTTCGGCTTCGAGTGACCTTTTGAGTTCTTCTAATATATCCTTACGATGCGCTGCACACATATTGGTACTGAGATGGAACAGGCGTACTCCGCGTTCATTCTCCCTATCCAGCTGTGTAAGTTGATCGAACAATCTACGCACGGCTATTTTCGTATTTAATATGACTAGGACACTCTTCACTTCGTTCATCTGCTGCTGAACAAAATCCGCCAGTTCTTCTGCTCCCCATCCTAGAGATGTCGTTCGATCGTGCACATGAACCCTCTTGAAACTTTGACTTACCTCCCCAAGCTGCTCGATGATCTCCGCTTGCGGGGACATATGCAGCCTATGCTTCACGAAGTCAAGTGCAGGTTGAGTAGCGGTGCACAAGAGAATGCTGGATTTCCCTAGAATATGAAGGAAGTTCAGCGCAGCGTTAAACAATGAGATGCATTTTATAGGTACGGATTGGACCTCGTCAAAAATAATGACCGAATTCGACAGCTGGTGCAATCTCCTTACATTGCGAGTCCCTTTGGCATAGAAGGTATTCAAGAACTGCACCATGGTTGTAAAAATAATCGGGGAATCCCAAGTATCTCTCGCATTCTTGATCTTCTGCTTCCTTAAATCATAATCTTCGTTGTCTAATTCGAACTCCCTCTCCACCACATTGGAATGATGCTCAAGGATCAAATCATCCTCTTGTAAAATAGTTCTAATCTCAGCCGCATTCTGTTCAATAATTGTCGTGTATGGAACAACGTAAATAATGCGGTCTTTGCCATGGGTTAGCGCATGCTTTAGGGCATAGCGCAAACTCGCCAATGTTTTTCCCCCACCTGTAGGAAT
Organism: Paenibacillus sp. CAA11; assembly: GCF_003060825.1. Lineage (NCBI taxonomy): Bacteria > Bacillati > Bacillota > Bacilli > Caryophanales > Paenibacillaceae > Paenibacillus > Paenibacillus sp. CAA11. The sequence continues at coordinate 494,982 of NZ_CP028922.1, read as the reverse complement.
AGATAAAGTGTAAATCCCAGAGTCACGTTGTGCGAATTCTTCACATCGATCAGACATTTCTCGCCTTAGTCGATTAATGGGGTGCGCTGAGTCCCCCTGCCGTTCCAACTCTGTGAGATGCTGATGTAATGCTTCATAACTCCTGGTAAAGAAGGCATGTTGATCCAGGTTCGGCTCAGAGGATGTGTTCTCCTCAAATTGCCTAGTGTTGCTTCGATCCGCATCAATAAGACAGCTAAAGATATACTTAATGAGAAGGGAAGCCGTGATAGATGGAAGCTTGTGCTGTTGTATGAGCTTCAAATAGTGCTTTAGCTCTTTTTTTGCCTCATTAAAATAGCGGTCCAGCTCCTGTTCAGGAACATGATTAAAGAATTCTTGTTTTGCTTGATCGAACTCCTTCAGCACTTTCTCCTCTACACGCTCAAGAAAAGGCGAGGTTTGCTTGGAGTCAACGAAGTCTCGCAGCCCCTGATGATGAGAAATCACACAATTGGCCAGCCACTCCGCGGCAAATTTGTCTTCTACTGTAGAGGTATTCTTATGGTATCGTTCAAATAGTAATCTGCCGCCCGCTGTGGAATGATCCACAGAGCCTTTGCGGGGAGGCGCCTCCGGATGAGCCACAGCCTCTTGTATGTAGGTGCTGAATTCCATTGTGTTCTTCCCGAGATCGTGCAGAAGTCCGGCTAACCCCGCCAAGTGGCTAACCCCTATCACTCTGCCGTAATTTTCACAGCTTTCCTTTACGGCCTGCAAGTGCTCTATGACTGTCTGAATAGAGCCATCCTTCTGCCTGATATGAGCTATGTACTTCATAACAAGCCTCCTGAACTAAGACTAAGTGATCAGTAAAATAGACGCTGATAAGGTGAATAGTCTTATTTAGTTGTTCGACAAGAACCGAGCATTTCCTTCCAAACTTTTCATTTAAAAGGAAAAAAACGACTAATTTCAACGAATTCTAGGCTGCTTTAAACGACTGACAGAAAAACTACTTGGCATAATTTGGGGAATAGGTTATTTTAAACTCAGAAACCAAGCATGCATGGGAGGAAGAAGTGCGAATGTGAAGCTCCCATAAAAAGCCCAGGGCTTTCGCACCTCAGAATTTGTCGAAATGAGTGGAGATTTACTCAGTCTGCAAAAAGTCAAGACTGAATTAAGACTCTTTTCGCATTGAAAAACATGAAGATGTATGGAGTTAATGCTGCAATGAGATTGATTCCTATGCATTTTCGCTGTCGCACCCTATATGGGTGCGTGGATTGAAATTGTGAAGGTTAATAAAACAGGTTGTAGTACTTCGTCGCACCCTATATGGGTGCGTGGATTGAAATTGAACAACAACATTCATCCCCACACTTGATGATGGTCGCACCCTATATGGGTGCGTGGATTGAAATACCAACTAAAATATCCTCATAATATACTTTCACAGTCGCACCCTATATGGGTGCGTGGATTGAAATCCTGGTCAGATGTAAACATCAAGCGGACAACGGCAGTCGCACCCTATATGGGTGCGTGGATTGAAATTGGTAAGGTTACCGACAATCGCTTTGTAGTACCGTCGCACCCTATATGGGTGCGTGGATTGAAATAATAAGCTGCTTCAGTTTTTGGCTTATCCTTTGGTCGCACCCTATATGGGTGCGTGGATTGAAATTGGCGTCGCATGACGGTGGTCGACCACATGCGGCGTCGCACCCTATATGGGTGCGTGGATTGAAATAAAGCAGACGGTGATAAGGCTGTAGTGATAAGGAAGTCGCACCCTATATGGGTGCGTGGATTGAAATTTAGCCACCCCTCAAAAGAAGGGAAGGAACCACCTGTCGCACCCTATATGGGTGCGTGGATTGAAATATGCCAACCTCTTAGCTTTGCCATAGCTCTAGCTTGTCGCACCCTATATGGGTGCGTGGATTGAAATCAGTCATTGAGAGTAAGCTTGAGACGCTAGATCAAGTCGCACCCTATATGGGTGCGTGGATTGAAATCGCAAAAGGATGGAGCCGAACTGTCAGACGAGGAGTCGCACCCTATATGGGTGCGTGGATTGAAATATTTGTTTTGGCATACTCCAGCAATTCAGCCTTTGGTCGCACCCTATATGGGTGCGTGGATTGAAATCATCAAACGAATCTTATGAAAAGGTTGTCTGTGACGTCGCACCCTATATGGGTGCGTGGATTGAAATACCAGCTTAATGGTGGGTACTGGATCGCATAGATGGTCGCACCCTATATGGGTGCGTGGATTGAAATCTTCACAGAACAACTTTCCACTGACGAGAGAAGCTGTCGCACCCTATATGGGTGCGTGAATTGAAATTCGCTAGATACTATTACCTGTCCTTTGTAGTCCATGTGCACCCTATATGGGGGCGTAGATTGAAATTGATTTTGGTTATCTTTTAACTTATCAGTTGTTGTCGCACCCTACATGGGTGCGTGGATTGAAACACCAAACCCAATCCGTTCGGAGCAGCTGGTGGCTGTCGCACCCTACGTGGGTGCGTGGATCAAAATATTTCTATTGAAACGGTGATCGTAGCTGGTCTGGTACCATCCTCTGTGGGATGCGTGATTGATAGTCGGCAACCATAGCCCCTAGGAATGTTAGCGGTCAGCGTCGCACCCCACAAGGGCGCGCAAATACGATAAAGGAGAACCCAATATGCAACCCGTACTAAACCATTCATGGAATTTAACTGAAACAGAAGCCATCGAGCTACAGCAGGAATTAGCAAGACAGGTTGTCAAAGAGGATTGTTACAGCAGCATTCAATATGTAGCTGGAGTAGATGTGGCTTACAGTGAGCACAGCGATAAACTTATCGCCGCTGTTGTGATTCTTGAATCGGATACGCTGAATTTGGTTGAATCGATCGTGGTAGAGGATCATGTGCAATTTCCTTATATCCCAGGTCTATTCTCCTTCCGGGAGCTGCCGCCCATTGTAAAAGCCTTCGATCAACTAAAAAATACGCCCCAGCTCGTTGTCTGCGACGGCCAGGGAATTGCCCATCCCAGACGGTTTGGATTAGCAAGCCATTTGGGGCTGCTCTTTGATGTGCCCGCGATAGGATGCGGAAAGACCAGGCTTTTAGGAGAATATGAAGAACCGGGGAGCACTCGCGGGGCGTCCTCGCCACTTGTGGACCGCAATGAGGTTATTGGAAATGTGCTCAGAACCCAGGATGCGATAAAGCCCATTTTTGTATCTATTGGACATCGTATATCTTTGAACTCCGCCTGTGACTGGATTCTTAGACTCGCTCCGAGTTATCGCTTGCCGGAAACAACCCGCCATGCCGACCAGTTGGTAAACAGGGTGCTATCGGGTTTAAAAGGGGAGTAGAGCCAGAGCAAGGCTGGGGCTACTATTTATTAAGCTAGCGTAGCAGCGGGGTAGCCTGTTCATACATTAGGAGATTCCAAGTAACAGTCTCCCCACGGCAATCCGTTACCTCGAAACAAGTTTTCCCAAGCTTTTGAGGAAATATCAACTAATTTACGGATACCGTTGGGTACTTTTCCGCTTCCTAAAATAAACAGCCTAAGTTATCGCTATCAATGTTCCTGCGGAACTTGCTAAATTACTTCTTTTGGGTTGACCTTGATCAAGTAGTAATAGCTTGCTTGTGAAAATGACCTGCTTCACCAATACAATTTATAATCCAGTTTCATAATCCTCTATTATATGTGACCAGTATCCTTCAACCTGCTTCATTGCTTCAGGGTCAATCTGTTCGTACAACTCACGTAGTTCTCTTGCATATTTATATGAAGTATAATCCCCTTGTTGCCTCATTCGCATTAACACTTCGTATCTAATCAAATAAAATAAAAAGAATGTTTCCAGATTCTTATTTAGCCTATAAACTTCAGGTTCATGGAAAGAGGAGCTGGTAAAGAGTTCATCGCAACTCTCTTTTACATACAATCCATATCCTGAAAATAAGGAATGACCGATTTTTATAAATCGTACTCCTTCAATCATTAGCTTCTGAAATCTATCTATTTCATAGAATACAAAATCACCAAGTTCCTCTAGAAACCCAATTGTGACCATAAAATCAGCATTATTCAGGCTTACACCTATACTTACTAGATCTCCAATATCATATACAATTAATTCAGAATCATAATATTCTCGAATTTTCCGAATATCAAAGTCCATTTTTTTACCTCTAGTTTTTAAGTTCTTCAACTAAGTGCTAATCTCTCTATGAACTATGTATGTATGTTTCTAACGCCCTAAGTACCGCATCCTTAACTTTACTGACATCATGAACTATAATTCTACGATTGATCTTGAAGTTACCTAACTCCCCTTCCATCTACCTTTACTCTCCACGAATTTGCATCTTCAAGTTTTGCCACATATCTCTCTTGATTAGGGTCAATCAAAAAGCCCCTCCCTACTCATAAAACAAGTGGAAAGAGCTTCTGGATGTTTATCAAGTGTTTAAATCACTTAGTATTTGGTTTGCTAGTTGTATTGTAAGGTCTTGTTGTTAGAGTTGTACACCCGAACTACCTTTTTATATCTGTCATATTTGTTACTGGTTAAATGATGAGTTTATTCGGTACTGGGTAGCTCACCAAAAAGAAAACCTAGAAAAACCAAAACTAATCAAGACTTATTATAGAGCTACTTGTTGCACTTATTTGTCCAATTTTATAAAATCCCCATACTTCTTCATCAGATAACACTAGGTTCATCTTGCATGACATATGATGATCCGACCCGATCTCCTTAAAACTATCCCAGGATTTTTCGAGCATATTCTTGGAGGCTTCCTCTTCGGCCAATCGGTCCGCTTCCTCTTTAAGCCGCTTGGCCTCTTGTTCAGCTTCAATGGCCCACTAGACAGCGAGCTCAATCTCCGAGTAGTTAACTTTTGCCCAGTCTCTAAATTCTGGATACTTCATCCCATATTCAATCACCTTAAGGAGCCGCCCATCTGTCGGCATAGGGGAGTGATTGGTCTTGTATAGGAGAGGACGGAGAGCACCCTAACATGCAAAAGGCTCATTTCTACTTATCGTTCAAGTTGGAACAAGCCTTTTGGGGTTTATCAAGCGTTTGAATTATTTTGCGTATAGTTTGCCGGTTATATTGTACAGTCTAAAGTAATTCACCACATTTCTTCATATTCTTCTACTTTAGTAGACCAATAGCCTTCACTATTTTCCATTGCCTCAGGATCAATTTTTTCAAACTTTTTTCGCACCTCTGTTCCATACGTGTTACAATCCTCTACGTTTTTTAAATTATACTTTTTAGCCTCTTGAAAAAAAATCAAATGGAACAAGAAAAAGGTCTTTAAATCACGATTCAGGAGAGCAATACCATTTTCTGATTCTTTTACTACCTTCCCACTACCAAAACGCACATAAATTTTGTTATCGGTATAATCATGTGGCCTAAAAATACCTATTTGAATGTACTTTTCATCGGAAAATATACAACTTTTAAATTCCTCTAGGGCAAAAAAAGTAAAACCCAGAAAATTGTGCGGAATACCTATCTCACTCATAAAAAGAGCATCACTCTCTACAAAACCCTGCTCAATTAGCTTGTCATAAGGGTATATACGGAAGTCATCATAATATTTCCTAATACCTTCTATATTATATTCCATAGTCGTTTCCCTCACTAACTAATACTAAATAGTTGTTTTAGTGCCTGCTTCAGTTATGTCACTTTCGCATTCGTATACTCTCTAGGTAACAATTGCTTGCAGTTGGTACTTCCCTGTCACTCTAATGATTTAGTTCGCATATTTAATAGTTCAGCGGAATCGTTTGGGCTGAACTTTATATCTCCATGTTAAGTACCCCCGCCTAGTCCCCTATGTTATAAAGTTAAAAAAGAAGCCTTTTCGCTTGATATACCACGAAAACAGCTTCTCAATAACTGGAGCGTGTATACAAATCTAAGCGAGCCAGGCAATGATCAAAGCTAGCAGTCACCAATCGACGATACTGTTTTTTATTCCATTTAGGATAGGTTAATTTAGGTTTAAAAGTCTATCTCTTTCAGACCAGCTATTATCATTCCATAATTAGAGTCCGATAAAGAATTATTACTCAACCTAATTTGTAATTGATTTGTCTGTTTAGGTAATAATCCATCCATTAGAATAATCTCCTGAGTGGAAACTTTTATCCAACCTGCACCCAGTTTGCAGTGCTGATCAAAAAGAGAGCAAGGAATCCAAAATGAATTAAATACATCCCTCCAAACATCTTTAATCGTATATTTCATAAATGTATACTTTTTTATTTTTTGAAAATCTTCAGGTACCACAAAAACCTCATCACTATCAATTCGGGAAGCTTCCTCGCCCAATGTAGCAGGGGTCATATTACTAATATAATATGCTTCTCTTAATTCAGGAGCAGCAATTAATGTCCCTCCATGATTCAGAAGATTTACCTTCTTTTTACTCCTAACGCCAATATACTCGCCGTCTACTAATGTATCTTTGCTCAAAACTGATATCGTTGACGGTATTACTTTTCTCCCCCGCAATCTGATTGGCTTTTGCTCACGTTCTAATAAAATAAATGCCATATATACCTCCTAATTAGAAGATCATTTTACGTATTCCCCATTTAGCACCCTTTTAATATCGTGCAACAACTCCTTTTTTAGTTGATTATCTAAATTATACGTATTAATAATGGCCCGTTTTGCCATTAGCTCTAGTGCCTCTGGAGAGTAACCTGCTTTTTGCAAACCATTTTTGTATTGCTGCCAGTGATTAACCTCCTCAAGCATATCAACAATTCTAAGTTTTTCAGGATTCCACCGGAACCACACTCCATCTTCAATCGAATTCCCTCCAAAAACAGCATATCCTGACTCCGTAATAGTGACCGCATCTCGTCATACTTTATGGATGATTTACTGATTCGTTGTAATCTTCAAGCGGGCATGAAAAGCTGAGTTTGTTTGGCTTCGTTATCTCTCGCCCTCTTAATGAATGTTGCATGGTGCGCAGGCGAGGGAATCTCTATATAATTATTGGCTAGATAATTTCCGATATAAGAATTGCTACACAAACTACCCCATATAATCTTCAGCGATTTGTATATGACTCTTAAGCTCTAAATCTGGGTATCTTTTATCTAGTTGATATAGTAACTCTATATACCTTTTACTTTGTAGATTATAAGCAACATCTTCAAACACTTCACTAAGGTATGAAAGTTCAGTCTTTGAACATTCTTTCAAAAAACCTAATGTTAAATCCTCATTTTTACTCAGCAAATCAATTAATTCAGTCCATTTTTGCTCAATTCTAGGATCATTATCATCAAATAAGGCTCTTGCTCCCAAAACCGCCCGGACTTTTTCATTAAACATAGTACTCTTTACCTCCACCAAAATTATGGTTGCATCATATCGTCTGGGAAAATCGTCCCAATTTCCCCATTTGTTTTAATTACTCCAACTCTGACACCATTATATTCACCAAATATAGTTACCCCATCTGCCACATTCACATGGTCAGGCATATTGGCAACATATTCACCAGACTTTCTAATATCCTCTTTTGTCCATGTCTCTGGAAACCAAGCTTGACCAGTTCCAGTTCTTTTTCCTTTTGATTTGTGCCCTGGAACATTTCCTACCCTAACTCCGTTAGGATACGTCAGCTCAATATTATACTCAATACCATTTTGCTCAAGAAAATCGATATTATCTTGCCCATGGCCACCCCCACTCATTTTTGATATTTCACCAGTCCTTGGATTTCTAGTAAAGTCCCCTATGTTCGCATGATCCAATGCTTCATTACTAACATTGAAAAGATTAGCTTTAACCTTCCCCTCAACCTTCTCAATCGCCCTTTTCTTTTCTATCTCTTCAAGTAATTCCTTCTCCTTCTTCAAGTACTCGTCAAAATTTGAAGCTGCCCGGGCGATTTTGCTCTTCCCTATGTTCTCCAATACGCGCTTTCTGATCTGTTCCTCAAGAATTTTACTGGAGTCCTCAATCCTCTCCTCCACCTCATCCAAAATCTTCGAGGCTTGCGTTGCCTTTACCTCTACAGGATTCTTCGGCAAGACTGGGGTCTTGGTCTTGGACAAGGCACCTTTGGCTCCAGCCACCATCATGACCACCCCTAGGGAGTTCATCCAGTGTTCTTTGGAGAACGGCTCATCGGGATTAATGGCTCCATTTACAGTATCTACCGCCCCCATCGAGAGCCAGTTGAAGAAGTCATAGCCCGAGTCAAAAGCTTTATCCGCGCGATTTTCCATGCCATCTACAAAACCGCTGACAGCGTCAAAAGCACCTGATGTTATATAGTTGCCGAAGTCGTAAATGGAATCAAATTTTTTGTTATTCCGGTCCGTCATTCCCTGCCAGATATCCGACCCTATCTCCTTAAAGCTATCCCAGGATTTCTCGAATATTCAATCACCTTAAGGAGCCGTTGCTCTGTCAACATAGGTGAGTAATCGCTCTTGTATGGATTATAGGAGAGGGCGGAGAGCACCGTATCCTAACATGCAAAAGACTCATTCCTACTCATCATTCAAGTTGGAACAAGCCTTTGAAAGTTTAATCAAGCGTGTTTGTCAATTTTAAGTGTTTGTTTTTTGGGTTATGAGATATATTACTACCATAATATAAAACCCCAGCTTTATTTTAGTAGAAGTTACTTGTTGAATGATACATAAGATTAGAAATATCCCCACGGTTTAACGCCGCTACCCCCGATTAGTCTTTCCCATGCCTCTGTTGCACTGTCACCTAATTTACCAGTACTACAGTACACTTTTCCACTTTCTGAAACAAAAAGCACTAAAAAATCGCTATCAATCAACCCTACAGGAACTAATTTCTCTTGAGCATACTCTTCCTCCGCTTTGAAGACTCCATACTTATTGAATTTTACACTCGTATTGTGCGTCTCATCATTTATAGTATCTTTTATCACTAAGTTTCCAAACTCTTCCAAAAATTTCTTCACCTCAGGAAAAACTGTATAACCTACTCTTTCTAAATTTCCTTCCATTTCTTTTGTATCAATGCTTCTTCCCTCATACCAGCCAGCATCCCTTAATATCTTTAGGGTTTCTTTACTCATATTCACTTACTTTCCCCCCTAATCCATTGATTTCATAAAGTCATTAAACGTTATTGTACAATTTTCGCAAAATGATTTAACCAATCCAGAATGGAATCAAATTTCTTGTTATTCCGGTCCGTCAACCACTTCTAAATGCCCTTTCTCGAACATTCAATCACTATAAGGAGCCATTGGTCTGCCGGCGTAGGTGAGTAATCGCTCTTGTGTAGATTATAAGAGGGTGGAGAGCACCCTAACATGCAAAAGGCTCATTCCTACTTATCGTTCAAGTTGGAACAAGCCTTTTAGAGTTTTCGATCTTTCAATGCATTTTTTGTTTGGTTAATTTTTTGTATTACATGTTGTTGGGGTGATAAAGGCAACTATGAAGCCCTCTTTATGAGATGTCAAATAGACAACAAACGCTCAATGTGTTAGCCCTAGCTTCTGAATGCAATCTTTTACAGGATACATCATGATTGATGTCTCCTTTCAAGTTGTCTTCCCCTTATAAGTTAGACACTCTACAGGTAGGAATCACACCATACATACTGAAGCATAGGGCGTTTTCCCCTATCTTAAATTTGTCACATCGGGAGCATCATGAATGAATAACAAGACAACCTAGATATTAATGGTAGCTCCCGAATGCACTCGACTCGATTAGTTTACCGCATCTCGTCATACTATCTGGATGACAATCCAATTCAGCTTCAGTTTTAGCAGAATCACAAATTTCGCTTAGCTTCATTATCTTCCGCCCGCTAATTAGACGGCGCGTGGTGCGCGGCGGGCATTAGTCTTACTACGAGGTTACATGGGTAATATGTGTTGTTGGTCAATTATTGCTTCATTCAGCACTATGATTCAAATGCAGTTCTCTCTGGGAATATGCCACCCTCTCTAACCAAGCAAACCACAAGTCTTTGAGCCGCTCTATCAAAATAAAATTTGTTTGGGATGTTAGGGTCAGGTAACGACTCTAACTCAGAAAACTTCTTAGTTGTCTTATTCAATTCAATTTTTCCCATTACATCTTCATTTGGACCAAATCTGTAAACAACTGTTTCTTCATCTTCGTGTTCTTTTAGTAGCAATACATACGATGCCAAATTTACTCCTCCTCAGGCGGATACCACGGACGACCAGAATCAACTGTTCTATCGTGTGCAGTCCTATAGTCTGTTTTAAAAATACCTTCAAATTTTGATTCAAAAAGTTCATGATTCAATAAGTCAATATCTTGTTGTTTAAATATCCCTTTTTGAAGCCTATCCCATGCTTGCGCAATTTCATAATCTGCTTCAAAACGCCCCACGCCATGTTCTTTAATATGCTCTTTAAAAAACAAATGGTCTTTTATTCTTTGAACTCTATTCTCAGACATCCCAGTATTTTTAGCAATACTTTGAACATCTACATTCGATTTTCTAAAGGATTCATACATTGCATCTGCTGTATCAAGCCGCTTTAAATATTCCTCAACCGAAAGCTCCCTTCCTCCAGTTTGAACTTTACCCGTTCCCTCAACCTTCTCAATCCTCTCCTCCACCTCATCCAAAATCTTCGAGGCTTGCGTTGCCTTTACCTCTACAGGATTCTTCGGCAAGACTGGAGTCTTGGTCTTGGACAAGGCACCTTTGGCCCCGGCCACCATCATGACCACGCCAAGGGAGTTCATCCAGTGTTCTTTGGAGAAAGGCTCATCGGGATTAATCGCTCCATTTACAGTGTCTACCGCCCCCATCGAGAGCCAGTTGAAGAAGTCATAGCCCGAGTCAAAAGCTTTATCCGCGCGATTTTCCATGCCATCTACAAAGCCGCTGACAGCGTCAAAGGCGCCAGAAGTTATATAGTTGCCGAAGTCGTAAATGGAATCAAATTTCTTGTTATTCCGATCCGTCATTCCCTGCCAGATATCCGACCCGATCTCCTTAAAGCTATCCCAGGATTTCTCCAGCATATTCTTGGAGGCTTCCTCTTCGGCCAATCGGTCCGCTTCCTCTTTAAGCCGCTTGGCCTCTTGTTCAGCTTCAATCGCCTGCTGGACAGCGAGCTCAATCTCCGAGTAGTTAACTTTTGCCCAGTCTCTAAATTCCGGATATTTCATCCCATATTCTATCACCTTAAGGAGCCGCCCATCTGTCGGCATAGGGGAGTGATCACTCTTGTATGGATTATAGGAGAGGGCGGAGAGCACCGTATCCTTGTACTGTCCGGATAAGTTAACATCCTTATCGTACCACTCCTCGGAGACTCCAAGCTCTAAGAGCTTCTCTCGCTGGGCATTCGCGATATTCTGTGCTTCCTGCATATATTGCACATTTCCATACGTCTTATAAACGTCATAAGATACCTGGTTCCGCGCGATTTCATGAATAGCAAAGGCAATCTGCCCCAGCTGCTTCCTTGCCTCCACCTGCTGTTCAGGCGTGCCCACACTCAGGACTTCTATTAGTCCACGGATTTTGGGGTCATCCTTATAGGGCTGAAGCTGGTTTATTAGGGCGGATTCCTGAATTTCCAGCAGGACGCCCATGAAGTTTTTTATGAACGAACTGAACCCGGAGTTACCACTGCTGGACTGCATATTGTTCTTCGCGGCATCCATCAGGCTGGAGAACATATCCTTAAGAGTACGCCTGCCTGTTCCATACTTGGGCTGGAAAGAGCTTTTGGCCTTATTCTCCGTATCCTGGTAAATCTGTGCAGCGGCTTTGAGGGCACTCTGCTTCCTCCTGAGCTGCTCACTTACAGACTTATAAGCTGTCTCTACCTCACCTAACAGTCTCTCAAGCGCACTTGCGGCCGACCCAACCCCAGACTCATTGTAATCAGCCCGCGTCTCATTAACCAAGGAACGCAGCTCCTGAATCTTCCCGACTGCTGCGCTGCTCATCCTCTGATCCAGCTGCTTCATTTGAAGCGCCAAATCCATAAGCCGTTCAGGCGTTACCTTCTGCTGCATGTTTAGCCCCCTTCGTACAAGCTTTGGTACCCCCATCTCCACCTGGCCTTGCCTGCCAGACCAGCTAAGCAAACTAGTCTAGGGTGATCACTTAAAATATCAGGATTCCGTGTCCTCCATCTTTACTAGCTCGGCCGTTCTTGACACCTGTGCCAGAGCAACAGTGTAATCACTGATTGTCATTCGGGCATCCCCTTTTTGGCCATTCTCAGGAAGAGGCTTATGACCTTCTAGCCCAAACCTCCATCCCAGCTCTGTTCGCAATAGTCAAACAAGGTGCTTCTCACGGCTCTAGAAAATCCGTCTTACTCTATTACTTATTCTGCAAAACTACCAAATCCGTCCCGGTCTCAATAGAAATAGACAGCTCATTCAGCAGTGTTCCATCAAACATATAAGTATGCCAGGTACCGCTTGGAATGCTCTTGCCGTTCCCTTGTGAGCGTTTATGGGACTTGAGGAGATCTTGGGAGTATTTTTCTTCAAAAAGAGCAAACTCTTCAGAGCTATCCTCATCCTTAACGGTTAACTTACCGATCGGAATATTCTTCAATTTCCCGTTCAAGTCCTCGGCATATACATCGAGTCCCATCTGCAAAGAACGTGTATCCGATGCATCTACAATAGCTGTCAGGAAATCGAACTCATCCTGGCTGTCCCGAACTTGGTTTATCGTCTGTTTGAATGACGTGTTCTCCGCAGATCGGGGAGATAAAATAGCGATAAAATGAATGCCGCCCGCCGAATAACCACTGTAAATCACAGAGTCAGTAAGCAAGCCCTCCGCCTTCTTCCCGGCCTTGATAACGTAATCAATCTCCTCTTCACTCAAATCAATCGACGTAATATTCTGCAACCCGCGAACCCGATCGGCCACCATGACGGCAGCGGTGAGATCCTTTGGATGGCTGCTGAGCTTAGATAATTGTGCTTTTAAATCCGTCATCAACTGTTCTTTTAATGGACTACCTTCTTGATTGTGTTTCGCCTCAGCGTCCACTAAGGTTTGATAAGAACGCGTCGATACGCCCCAGTTGAGAACCTGGTCTCCCTTTAGCGTCACTGTAAAATAACGCCCGTCCAGCGTATACTCCAACACATCGTCCGCCCCGTCGTCATCTAAGGCTTCAAACTTGGTGAAATCCTTGCCGTACAGTTTCATCACTTGTTCCTTAGCGTCGCCCTTTCGAAGGCCCAGCGAGGTAGGCTGCTCGTCAAGGACATCGACACTATACAGTTCCTCCTTATTGTTGAAGGTAAAGCTGGCCCCCTCAGTCCATACGGACCGTTCCCCTTGATCCTCTGCTCCCGGCTCTGAGGCATTCTCGGTTTCATTCGTAATTTCAACTTTCTTCTCTGCAAGCCGGCCACGGACTTCGTCCAGTGTCATGCCTAAATGGAACATCCCTATCTCTCCATTCTTTTGTTCGTCGATGAGCAGGTTAGGAGAGACAGGCGAAGAGGCATTCTTCTGCTGGACTTTTGCTGTCACTGTTGAATTCTGTTCTTGAATGGGCTGGGATCCAGATGGCACATTTTTCGCTTGTCCGCAGCCATTTAAAAATAAGCACACTAGAACAACAACGATGATTCTCGTCATATCATCAATCCTTTATCAGCTTGACCAGTTCAGCACTTCGCGAAATTTGCGCCAAAGCAATGCTATAATTGCTAATGGTGAGCTTTGCATGGCCCTTCTCTTCTTTGTGTTGGCTATCTCCCGAAATCAGCACAATGATCGGATCTGATGCCATCGCTTCGTCCAAAACCGGAAGCATCTTCTTATAAGCTGTATCCGGTGTCAGCTGGTACGCCAATCCCTCTTCTGTCTCTGCTAATTCATAACTACCTTCAACGGTAATATGATCCGAGAAGGTGATTTGCGATACAGTGCCGTCCTCATTTTTGGTAACCTCTTTTACAGTAAGGCCACTTAGCTTGCTTCCCGCCTTAATACGGTCTGCTTTGACTGTTGGGGGCTGGCTGTCTGGGTCCACTTTTTTCAATTCAAAAAACTGCCCCTCGATGGAGATAACAAGCTTACCGTCAATCAAATATGTGGTTCCCGCATATTCATCCCATTCCTGTGTCTTACCTTGATCTTTGTACACTTGAATCTCTTGAATAGAGTCCCCCTTAAGACTCCAATCGTCCAGATTAACCTTATAGCCTTCTTCAAATTCATCTCTTGTCTGAGACTGAATCGAATAGACAGGATTCCGTAATTGTTCCCCGTTAAAATCACTGCGGTCTTCGTGGTAGACGAGCTTTGTCCCTATATAATCGGTAATTTCCTCATCGGATAAAGCACTAATATTGCTTGGCAAGTCCTTACTGATCTCCCATTCCCCTAAATATGAGACACCTTTGACTGCAGGGTGCTGAGAATGTTCTTGAGTATCGGATGGACTTTCATTAGCCGTAACTGGATTCATAGCAGAATCCCCTTTCTCTTGTGCTTGTTCACTAACATCTTTACTAGACTGACTCGCCGTTACGTTAGAAGAAGGAGTTGCCGGACTTGCAGCAGGTTTGTCATTCTGATCCTTGCAGCCTGCCAGGGCTGCAGCCAAAACCGACCCTAGTATGATCAGGCCCATCTTACGGAAGAAGCCGGTCTGTCCTTCTTGTATATTCCCCATATAAGAAAACCTCCGCTTCATCAATACGTCTGTTATATAATCCTCTTGATCTCTTCCCGTCTGCCTTACAGAATCTGCCGAAAGCTTCTTTCAGCTCTTGATCCGTATATTTGCCAGACACAATTAAGCTCTTAAGTGTAGTCTTACCCTCCCAGATGTTCTCTCCTAAGTTGTAGGTGAAGCTCACCAAAGCATCGAACTGATTTTGGGTTAGCTTCAAATTATATTTGCTCTGGAACTCGTTAACAGACTTAATAAATTTCTGAATGTCTTTTTCGTACAGTTTGATAGCTTCTTCCTGAGACATAGGCTCCTTGAACTTTTCTCCCGGTCTAATCAAGTGCCCATAGCCAATCGTCCACTTGCCTGCCTGATCCTTGTACTTGTAGGCACTGTATCCTTCCGAACCATGGAGAAACTTCACTCCGTTTACACTAATCGTATTGGCTTTGCCGCCGCTTGTTGGGTTTTGAACATTCTGATTATTACTTGGCGGAGGGGTTGTGGGAGCTTTATCTTTATAAGTAAAAATCCAGTATTGTTTTGCTTCTGCCTTAAATACACTGCCAACCGCTTCAACCGAACCGTCATTCTTGGTTCCCTGCTGAATTTTCCCATCATTTTTATAGGCTCGGTTATCCATATTAGGGTCCAATACAGAGTACCAGTCCTCACCGTTCTTGGTGTCTACATCGGTTAGAACAATAAAATGTCCACCACCCGTAAAATGGCCTGGCCCCATTGAGGCAATGACCAAATGGTTTCCATCCTTAAGAGCCTTCTTCACCTCATCCAAGCTGCCGGTCTGCACACACTGTACGTCATACTGCTTAGCAGCCGCCTTGAAGAACCCCCAGCTTGTGCCGCTTTTCGAGGTGCGATACCCGTGTTTGACAGCCCAATTACTCAAATCAGGAGGTAGTATTTGCTTTCCGGTAATCGTAGACAAGATCATAGCCAGCGAAGTTGGACCACAAGCCGACTTAGCAATAGTCTGGCTCTTATCGTTACTGCTCGAATACATCAGCCCGCCCCACTTCGGATCTTCCTGGTTGTAGTAAACGACTTTGCCCCTGGGTACACTTCCCCCCGAAGCCGTAGGAGCTACCGATTCCGCGTTCTTCGCCAGCGCCTCCCCGCCAAACAGCACCTCCCACGTGTTCGTGCCGATGACGCCCTCAACCGTGCCTTTATTGCCGAGATGGTTCTTGTTCTTGAATGCACTGACCGCTGCCTTCGTCTTCTTGTCAAAATACCCTGTCACTTCCACGTCATATCCCAGCTCCTTGAGCCGGATCTGTGCCATGCGCACCTGCTCGTTGAAGGTATGCGGATCATACTTTAGCGCACCGTCCACAGTTCCGAACAAGTACAGCCAGGTTTGCTCGCCGACCACGCCTTCGTCTTTGCCTTTGTCACCAAGCCCATATTTCTTCTTAAAGGCACTGACCGCTGCTTTGGTTTCCTTCCCGAACTTGCCATCCACCTCGATGTCATAGCCCATTTCCCTCAAGCGTTTCTGCAAGGTCTTGACATATTCGCTATACACCTTAGGGTTATATGACAGGTTGTAGGCAAGCTGCTTCGTACCCTTCCTGAGCTTGAGCCCCGCCAGGCGTTCTGTCTTCCTATACTGCTCTGCCACACTATTCAAGGCTTTGGCCTTGGCCTTCATCTTCTCCTCCAGCTTGCTGGCCATAGCCCGGATATCCCGGACTAATTCCTCGGCAAGCCCTGCTGCGGATCCGACATAAGCTTCCTTGGTGTAATCATTTTTTGCCGCCGAGGCGACCGTCAGAACCCCATTGGTGGAACTCCTCACTTCCGTCTCTATGAAGCTGGTCAACTTCTTCATCCCTTCGGCCAGGTCATCAATCCGGCTGGGATCTACCTTTTGCTGCACTCGTTTCTCCCCTTTCATCTTATGCTTCGAGCCATAGCATCAATCTTGGGTCTGTCTTGAATCAGTAAAAAAAGTACCCCCATCTCCACCTGGACTTGCCTGCCAGACCAGCTAAGCAAACTAGTCTAGGGTGTGATGGGGGCAGTAAGAGCATACTGCATGTTTAGTTGTTCAAATCGTCAAAAATCGAGCCAACTACAGTAACCGGAATAGAGTCCATGACGGAAATTCCATTCAACTGCTTCAGCACATGGTAGGCATATTGTGACGGAAGCTTGGTCGGATCAATCGATACCTTGATCGTATAATTTCCGTTCTGCATATTAGCATGGGTATAGAGCGGGAGACCCTTCGGATTGATGATAAATGATACATCCGTCGTCTCTGTAATTTTGTAAATATGCTGCTCTTTCCCTTTCTCGTCTTGATCCCTTACGTATTCGCGGTATTTGTACGCATTGTGACTGTAAATGGTATTCGACTCATCATACCCTTCAAGCACCATCTTCCAGTATTTATGGGTGTCCCCATCCGACAATTGACTGTGCTGGATCTCTTCTACCTTCTTGGTATATCGTTTTTCGTCAAAGCTGCGATCCCGCACTTCCAGCATCTTGATGGCGTTCACGCCCTTCGGCTTCTTGGCGGTAATCTCGCCCATCACCTTCTTGAATCCGACACCCTGCTTGTTCAGCTCCACATTGCTAATGTTGACTGGCTTCTTCTTGGCATTAATATAGATCAGGTCGGACTGGTACTTGAACGAATTGATCACCGCCTTGACCAGGTCCTTGTGATCCTTGGTGTCATCCTTCGTTGGCTTATAAGTGACGGTCGTGATCTTCACCCTATACGTTCCTGTCGGGTTGAAATAATAGCCTGATTTAATCGGATACGCATACTTCTGAAGCTGCCGGTCTGTCGCAAAGACGGCCTTGTCATAGACATCCTTCTTCGTGGACTGCTGCTTCGCGGCCTGTCTAGACGGTCCGTATTCTTCAGCCTGGGTGTCCCCCTGCTGCCACTGCACACTGCCGCTGGCCTGCTGAATGAATGTCCGCTTGTACTGACCAGGCACCTCCGTGTAGTTGAACGGCTTCCCATTCTCATCCAAGTGGTGCATCCAGCGAAGCACTGAATATTCATAAGACTCGTTCGTCCAGAGCAGATTCCATTTCCACCACTTGTCGCCTGCTTTGCCGCCTGCGGTGGGGTTAATGGTATTTTTGTAAGGGAGGGGCGGGACTGTCTCCATGCCGTTGTATGAGTACATCTCATAGGCTTGTTTCACGATATTTTCGCTAAAATCCGCAGACTGCACTCCAGGCCTATCCACGTAGTGGCACTTTTCTTCTCCCTTGGCATTGGTACGGCACACCTGTTCCTTATACTTATACGGTCTTTTAACCGTACCACTATATTTGATATAACCGTCCCTCACAATGGGCTTACGGGGATCAAGGGGGTTCAGCCAGCCATTATTAAGCGGCAAGTCGCCGAAATCCTCGCGTTTAATCGTGTACTTTGGAACAGCCTTACGGGTAATCTTCTCCTTAGGTTCATTCACAGGCGGATTATTGGTCACCTCATAATTTCTGTACAAGTCCGGTGCTCCGTTATATACATTCAAAGCCCCGGTTGCATTTCCGTTCCATGCAGCGCCATTTTCATTTGGCAAGAATAGCGTAGCTGTATTGGGCGGAAGCGGGTATTTGATCCGCATCGACAAGACATCGTATGGAAGCGGCTTAGGAGTAACGAACTTCACATAAGAATCCAGCTTGTTGTTACTCAATTCGTTTTCCTTCGGCTGCTCGCCCTTGTCATTCACTTTGAACTGAATCCTGACGGCTTCATTCGGCATCCTGAAGGAGACATACAGTGTCTTCTTATTGGCTGTCTTGGTGAGTTTGATCTGGCCCTTACGGGCTCCGGCGTCTCCGCTAAACTTCAGTCCGTCATTTGTAGTAAGGGCCTTGCCACTATTCTTACGCGTCACAGTCCACTCATAGTTGGTAGTGATATCTTTGTTAAAGCTCGAGTTCACGTTAACCGCGATATTCACCTCTTGGCCTTCTACTGCATTGATAGGGATACTGTCAAAGGAGGCTGAGATGTCCTGAGTCAACGTGACAAACGCCGCGATGGGAATATCCTTATAAGTCCCACCCTTTAAGTAGACCCTTCCAAGCCCTTGAGAAAGGAAGGTAGGGGGCTGGATAACATGAACATAGTCGATCCATCTGCCCTTAGGAGGAACAGCGTTATTGCTGTACACTGGTTTATCCGCCAGTTCAGAGTTCTGATTGTTGTACATAAAGTCTCGGTAGGGACGTTTGTTACCGTACTCTCTGGTTAACGCATTTTTAATTAATTCCTCAAAAGTACCACCAGGGAGGTATTCTTTTAGAGTTTCGGGAATAGGGGTTTTATCACCGTAGCTATCGAAGGTACGGTCTTGAATATCTAAATATGACTTGGTCCAAGGGTGCTTGATCATATCAAAATTTTGAATTTCTTTACCACTCCACCCTGCATCCCAAGGAAAATCTTTTGTAGATACATGATCACCAGTTTGGGAGTATCCTGAATATCTGTGCATTTTTTTGCCTTTATGAATGATCACGTCATCATGGCTGGTACCATAAACAATTTCAAACCCAGTAAACTTTTCGGGCTCCTTAACTCCCTCATTAATCCTTTGTATTATGAGTTCTTCATTTAATTTACCCTTACTGGTTTTGTTAGTGAAGTAACCTTGAAACCCATAAAGTTTGTCCATGTCTTCATTAGTTCTTTGTATTACCTTTTCGGGAGTGAGACTCTTTAAGTAATTAACTAGGCCATCTTCCTCAGCTTGAGAGTCTGTGTACAAAGGAAATGTAGCTCCAAGTATAGTTAATATAAGTAGATATCTTATTAACTTCTTCATATTTTTTTACCTACTTGTACCATATCCTCACACCTACTCCTCCATAGGGTTGCGAACCAACTCCAATTTTATATTTTGAATCCTCAAAGAATTTATTGGGCAATTCTTGCTCCCTCTTCGTTTTGGAGCTAATATACTTCATAATAGAGTCTACTGTTTTAGAGTTGACCTTTTGTCGAAGGACATCTTCTACCTCCTGAAGCTGTTTAGCGTGATCCTCCCCCCTCTTTCCAAATGTTAGCACAAACGAAAATAAATATGATTCCTTATCTTCTTCATAATACCCTTCACTTACATCCAACTTCGAATCCGAATTCGTAACCACCTTAAACCCATACCAGTCCTTTACCGTCCCCGTAGTCTCTTTCTTCGGCTCCTCCGTCTTGGGCTTACTTGCCCCGTTAGCCGTAGTAATCTCTACGGTATTAATCTTCTTATTCCAGTTCACCTGAGCACCCAATGCCTGGCTCACAAAGCGCAGAGGTACGAACGTTCTTGACCCTTTCGCCATGGCGGAAGTATCCATTTTGGAGCTTGTACCGTTGATGTAGAACACCTTGTTCCCGATCGTCAGCGTAACCACTTTAGGAGACTGGGAAATGGTGACCTTCTTTTGTTTGGCACTCCAGTCGACCTTTGCACCCAGCGCTTCACTTATAAAACGAATCGGTACCTGCACCCGCATATTCTTATCTACAAAAGGTTCCTCATCGGGGAACCATATCTTCTCTCCATCCACTTCTACCCGAAGCGGTAGAGAAGCCGCCGTAGCTGCACCTGGCAGCATGGCAGCGAACATGATAAATACCAGTACGATAATTCCTGATTTTTTCATTACATTCATCCCTTCTTATTTTGGTAGAAAACAAGCCCATATGATTACACGTAAGCAAGTAATTAATATGCTGTCATTTGTAATAGACCTTAACATTTACGTCGCCGTTATAATCTGATATTACAACGATTTCGTACTTTGAATCTTTGTATGATTTCATAGGGAGCTCATCATCCCGCTTGGTTTTAGATTTAACATACTTCATAACTTTATCTACTGTATTGCTTTCAACCTTTTGACGTAGTATGCTCTCAACCTCTTTAAGCTGTTTTTGGTGATTTTCGCCAACATACCCAAATGTAATTAAAAACGAAAATAAGTAAGATGTTTTGTATTTTTCATAAGAACCTTTATCCACAAGTAACTTCGAATCCGAATCCGTAATCACCTTAAACCCATACCAGTCCTTTACCGTCCCCGTACTCTCCTCCTTCGGCTCCTCCGCCTTCAGCTTCAACTCCACGCCATCCGGCGAAGTAACCTTCACTGAATTCGTTTCAGGATCCCAGGAAAGCTGCGCATCTAGCGCCTGGCTTACAAACCGTAGAGGCACATAGATTCTGGAGCTTCTCTCTACGGCTGAGGTATCCATCTGCTGGGTCTGTCCATTGACGGTGAAGCTCTTGCTTCCTGTCGTCAGGGTAATCACCTTCGAGCCCTGAGTGAGGGTGATTAATTTCTTCCCGGCGTCATAGCCTACCTTGGCCCCCAGCGCCTCGCTGATGAACCGGATCGGCACCTGCATACGCTGGTTCTTGTCCATGAACGGCTGCGCATCTGTAAGGGAGGTGCTCTTGCCGTTCACCTCCACCTGCATCGGCTTCTCCGCCGCCATACTCATAGCAGACAGGGAAGCGGTGAGCAGCGCGCCCGCAAGGGCGGCGGCACTCATTTTTTTCACAAGCATAAATATTCCTCCTTATGGATAAGAAAATAGAATATCCCGCGATTGTCTAGTTACCCGGGAACGGTTCGCTGCTGATCTATTCACTCGCTCCGGCAGGAACGAAATTGTATTCATTATCAAAAAAAGATAAGTCTCGTATTCTAATCATGGAATGGAGTATGTATGAAATGAAAGTTAGGAAAAGGCGTGGGCGGATGAACTGAGCATCCATCCACCACGCCCCATGAATTATCTGCGCAATTGAGCTGCGATATCGCGTTCGCTTTGCTCTTTTACGTCGGCAACGCTGTTAAGCTGTTTACTGATACCTTCAACACATTCAACCATCTTCTTCAGATAGTTCTCTTTCAGCTGATGGAATTCTTCAACAAATGCTACGGAAGATTCCCCTTGCCACCATCCGCTGACCGCTTTAATCTCATTGTCCAATTGGTTGATCAGTGTTTCCACGTTTTTACCTTTGCTGGAAATGGATTTGGACACGGAACGTGCCTGTTCAGGACTAAAGGATTGGTTTCCCATTCATTTCACCTCCTTTCAGTGCATTCACGCAATTAATCACCATCTTCGACTACCCGACGAGCTCTTTGAGGCTGCCTCTGCCAGGCGGCGTTTCTCATCTTCCTGCTCCGCGCGCTGCACAGCGCTGGCCAGGTTGTTCACCCGGTCCCGCAGACTCCGCATCTTGGTGAGCAGACGCCTGATCTCGGAATCAATCTCGGCATAGCCATCCTTAAAAGCCTTAGCGCCTTCCCCTTGCCACCAGGAGCCGATGCCATTCACCGTACTCCGGTATTTGCCTGCCTCCCGATCCATGTCATTCGCTACGCTCATGACGCCGTCGGCCTTGCGTCTAATCTCTGACGGGCTAGGCATGTTCATCTCTCCTTCAACTCATTAGACTAGGTTCCAGGACTTTGCCCGAATGCACGGCCGTCCGCAGTCCCACATAGCGGTTCTTCACAATGAAGTAGCCATCCCCAATCTCGAAGTCCTTCTCCTGTGTGCCGTAAGGGAAGCGGGCATTGTACAGGTTCTGATCCTTCAGGCTGCCGAGCAGAATCCCGGTCTGCTCTTCCCGAATGGACTTCGCCAGTCCATCCCAGTTGCTGGCCAGTTCGGAGGTCATGTCGGCGGCGATCACCGCTACCTTCATGCCCCGTTCCTGCTTCACGATGCGTTCCAGCAGTTCTTTGAAGACATACTGATCGCCGTCGGTCAGCTCCTGCAGCTTATCGATGACGAACACGAGCTGCTTCCACGATCGGATCAGACCTTCGACATCACCGTTACTGCGTCTAACCTCGTTGAACTCGGATCTGCGCCGGTCCAGCTCCTCCTTGATCTCATCGACCAGGGTGAACATATCCTCGACCTGGGACAGGTCCGTTACCGAAGGCAGTCCCATGATACCGTAGATGCCCATAGCGCCTGAATCCAGCGCATAGACCTGCAGGCCTTCCGCACCGAGCTTCTCGTGAAGGGCACGAACCCATGACATCAGCACCGTGCTCTTGCCTGACATCGGATCGCCGGCAACCATCAGAATAGGCGTCACGGCCAGATCAATCTGCACTGGCAGCAGGTCATAATCGCCAAGTCCGATAGCAAGGCCCTCTGCGTGACGGTTGATCTCGGACATATCAATCGAAGACGGCATGACCGGAACCGGAGCCGCTTGCTCAATCCGCCCTTGCAGACGAAGAGATTCATAATACTGGATGATCTCTTCTGTGCTTCTCAGACTGGTCTCCGGCAGAGACGTCTGGAATTCCAGCGGCGGCTGGCCCCGCACCAGGGCGCGTCCAGGCACATTCGCCGGCTCCAGCCCATCGGTTCTGCCAACGATGCCGGCATATTCGCTCTTATCCGTAAGCTGCAGCGAGACTGCCAGCTTGAAGTTGACCGCCAGCTTGTACCGGACGAGCGAGGCATTCGTGGCCGAAACCACCATGTAGATCCCGAACTTGGAGCCTTCACGGGCCAGCACAATCATCTTGTCATCAATCTGCTCATAGGTCTCGGACAGGGCAAAATAGTTATCAATCACCACCACAATCGCCGGAATGTTCCCGCCACGGCTTCGGTAATGAAGGAAGCCGTCGGCCCCGCTCTCCTCGAACAGCCCCTTCCGCTCTTCCATCACCCGGAACAGATACAGCACGAACTGGTTGATTCGGCTCTCCTGCTCCAGGGTCATGACGCCGCCGCAGTGCGGCAGCCGTTCCAGCGCCTTGTAGGAGCTGCCTCCGAAATCAAGAATATACAGATACGCTTCCGACGGAGAATAGCTCTCGGCCACCGACATGCACAGCGTTTTGAGCAGCACGGTCTTTCCGGTGCCCGGCGCTCCATAGACGAATAGATTCCCTTCCTGAGCAAAATCCACCACCAGCGGCTCCTGCCGCTGGTTCCGCGGGTCGTCCAGCAGGCCGATCGGCACCTTGAAGCCGCCCTCATGCCGCCGCCATTCTGCCAGACCGCTGTCAAACGGAGCCCCCTGCGGATACAGATCATCCAGGTAGACGGTCTCCGGCAGCGGCGGCAGCCAAGGCCCTTCCAGCGGCTGGATGCCGTGTTCCGCCGAGACGGCGATGATGTGATCGACCATCGCCTTCAGCTGGGATGGCAGCTCCGTCTTGGCGATCTTATCTTCCTGAAGCGGATAAATCTGCTCGCTCTTGCCATGCAGCGACAGCTCGTAAATCCGCTTCGGACGGTTCTCGCTCTTGCGCATCTCGCCCGCGGGATCATAGTCCGCACCAGAGTAAGCGGATTGGAACAACTCGAAGATTTCATCGTTGCCCACTTGGATATAGGCGCGGCCCGGCTCTTTGATCATCGCCGCATCCGGCCTTTTGATGACATCCTTACTGTCCGCCTCATCCTGCACTTTGAGACATAATTTGAATTTGGAGTTACTCCAAATCTGATCATCGACCACGCCCGCAGGCTTCTGGGTAGCCAGAATCAAATGCACACCGAGGCTTCGGCCGACCCGGGCCGTACTCACGAGCTCTTTCATGAAGTCTGGCTGATCCTGCTTCAGCTCGGCGAACTCATCCGCGATCATAATCAGATGCGGGATCGGCGGCATCTCGCCGGCATCCTCCCGGTTGTAATACAGCTTCTGATAACGGTCGATGTTATTCACACCGTACTTGGAGAAAATCCGCTGCCGGCGCATCAGCTCGCTCTTGATCGAGAGCAGGGCCCGCGTTGTCTGGTTGCCGCCCAGGTTGGTAATGGTCCCGACCAGGTGGGGCATGCCCTGGAACACATCCGCCATGCCGCCGCCCTTGTAGTCGATCAGCACGAAGACAACATCATGCGGATGATAATTCATCGCCAGCGAGACGATGATCGTCTGCAGCAGCTCACTCTTCCCGGAGCCGGTCGTCCCGGCTACCAGTCCGTGCGGTCCGTGCCCGGTCTCATGCATATCCAGGCTGAACAGGCTGCCGCCCGCCTTCACGCCGATGGGCACGCTCATGCCCTGGTAGGGCTTGCTCTGCGCCCAGCGCGTCAGAAGGCCGCTGTCCTCCGCCCGCTTCATGCCGAACATCTCCAGGAGGGAGATGGAGTCCGGCAGGGCGAAGCTCGCGGCGGAGTTCTTGATCCGCAGCGGCGCCAGCTTGCGAGACGCCTGTTCCAGGCTGGACAGGGCCAGCTTATCGGGCACGAAGGCGTTCTTCTCCCCGGTCTCCCGATCTGCCAGCTCCCCGGTCTTGTTCGCAAGGACGATCACCTGCCGGCAGTTCATCGGCAGATAGGCCTGGTGCTTCGCCAGGAAGACCGAGGACACGCCGAGCGCGGCGGATTTGTTATACAGATACTTGTTAATCGGCTCATCCTCCAGCAGCGAGGCGTCCTCAATGATGAACACATAATGCGGAAGCGGAGTTCCGCCTGCGGCCTTCAGCTCACGCTCCTTGATGATTGCATTCAGCTCGCCGAGCACGGCGTGGGCCATCGCCCGTCCGCAGAGGATATAGCGGGAGTCGAACGCATCGCTCCAGACGTGGGGCACGTATTTCAGCCAATCCCACTGCTGGACCCGCTCCTCTGCTGCCAGCACCACGACCCGGACATCATCATAGCCGTGATGGGTCACGAGCTGCAGCAGCAGCTGGTGGGTCAGCTGAGAAGTCTTATCCTCCTCGCCTGCAATTCCGCAGATTTCAGAGGTACGCAGGTTCAGCGTGACCGGCACGTCCTGCACCCGTTCGAATTCCAGGGCCAGGCGCTGCGGTTCCATCATCAGAGGGTCACTCTCCAGCACGACAGCCTGTCTCTGATATTTGATCCTTACTGCAGATGGAACACTGCCCACACCGAGCCGCAGGGACAGAAAGTCGGGGTAGGACGGGGTCCGCTCCCACAGCTTGTTGTCCAGCTGCTCGATCCGGCTCAGACATAGGGCCGGCTCAGGGTTCAACTCATTCATCGCCTGCACCTGCTGCGCTTTGGCCAAGGTCAGCTCACTGCGCGTATCGGCAATGAACTGCAGATATTTGGTTTCCCGTTCCTTCTTCTTGCGCTTGTATTTCTTAATCTGCGCCGCAGCTCCTGTCAGCGAGACGATCAAGGTCACCACGGTGGTGGCAATCGAGATCGCCATGAACAGGGACTGCGATGTCAGCGCCAGCAGCAGCGACACCATCATCATGACGACGGGCGGCGCCAGCAGGGCGAACCAGGAGATTTCCGGCTTCTCATACGAATGAGGCGGGTTCGGAACCTCCACTTCACCGCCGGGCATCTCCGGAAGGAACCGCGGCTGCCGGCTGAATTCACGATTGTTCTGGATCATATGTACCTCACAGGTGACGGAATTGCTTTCACCGCTTGGCCTCCAAGCAGTGACATCCGGTACCATTCCTTGTTGTTGATGAAATAAAGCTCCTCACCGATCAGGTGAAGATAATCCGCAGGCTCTCCGTAAATCCGGATTTTGCTGCCCTGTTCCAGATCTATGCGGTAAATGGAATTGCCATTACTGCGGTTCGCGCAGTACAGATATCTTCCCCGGACATTCATACTGGCCGGAATCACATCCTCATGGACGGTAACTTCGCCAGTCGCCAAATCCACAATGCTAAGCGCATACTGCTTCTGGCGGTCTGAGAAGAGCAACTGCTGTCCGCTCAGCACAAGACCCGCCGCCGCCAAGTCCAGGTAGCGTTCATTCTGCTTCCCGGTCAGGCTGCAGGTGCGGAGCATGTGATCCGCCGCGTAGTAAATCTCTTCCTCCCGGATGACAAAAGACTCCACCGCCTCATCTGTCAGCCGCATCTCGCCGCGGCCGTTCACCTGACAGCGGTACAGCCGGCGGTCCTCTTCGTGAATGTAGTAGAGCCATTCATCCTGACGGATCAATCCATAGACCGGACGATCCAGCAGCAGCTCAAGGCGGCCCGAGCCCAGATCCAGCTTGCACAGCCTGTGCCCCTGGAGCTGGTCGCTGCAGTAGACCGTCTGCCCGTCCCGGTTCATGAACCATAGCAGGCCTTCCAGTCTGCGAGGCGGCTCCGGACTCAGCGGGTCCAGCAGCCAGGAGCCGGCATAGCTGGCCAGATCCGAGCATATGAGCTGGTCCTCGGTTCTGAGCACCATGCCGCCACTGGCCAAATTGATCTCATCTGCCATCTCTAGCGTCCTCCTCTATATCAAGGTCAGCAGGGCCCCGTCGGCTACGCCTTCCTGCTCCAGGGTCAGCCGATTATCCAGGATGCGCCCCACCGGCTCTGCCTGAATCCGATTCTCAGGTTCGACTGCAAGGTGAAGGGCCTCCGCCAGCATCTCGATCAGTTCCCCGATGGGGACGAATGCCGGAACCTTCAAGTCTTTGCCGGGAGCTTGTCCGGCTGTGAAAGTCACCATGACGTAATCCATACTGCTAAGCATCCTTCCTTAGTTCTTAACCGACAGTTCATATTTCTTATGGGCCACCAGCTTGTAGTTGACGTCCTTCCCGGCCGCTTCCGCCAGCTTCAGATACTTGGTCTTGAACTTATAGGCAGACTCCACATCGACCGTGACCTCTTCCTTCTGCCGGATCTCTGGGTCTGTCACACTTCCCTCTGTCACCTCGAAGGTGAGCGTCACCACGAATTCGTTATATTTATCCGGATTGTTCGGCGTAAATGTCAGCTGGTGATCATCTCCGCCTGTTCTCGTCAGATCCATCGCTGATTCGAACGCATCGGAGAAGTAGTCTACGAATTTCTCCCGGTCTACACTGGCATCTAAGTTTCGCATGAGCGAGTATTCCAGGCTTCGATCCCGGGCTGAACGGAAGGCATTGTTCACGGACGTGTTCAATACGATCCTCTCGCGCATGGCATTGATTACTTCTACCAGCGGTTCGATCAGTAACGAGGCAAAGACAACGATTAACAATCCGATGGCAATATTCCTCATGGCAGCGACTCCCCATCCTCATCCGGCAAATCCGCATAGTAATCGAGATCTTTATAATGCTTCAGACCGGTGGTATCCAGCTTGAACGAGACATCGATATCCTTCTGGTATTCCTGTCCCCACAGCTTGATCTTGAGCGGATAAGAAGCCGAGACGGTGACCGTCACCTTGTTGCCTCGCTGCCTATAAGGCTTATCCCTATCCGTATAGCCGCCGTCCAAGTATTTACCTGGGTCGTCAAAGCCAATGGCATCCGTGTCGTCCTCGTTCTTCACTTCGATCTTGATCTTGTTCGCATTATCCCGGTAGATCGGTCGATTCCGGAGATCCTCCAGCGCATCCTCATAATTGCTTTCCTTCAAATAGTTGTCACTCGCCACGATTTGCGACAGATTGAACGTCTGAACGATAAGCGTTGTGTACCAGGGAAAAAAGAAGATAAAGTTCGTAAATAACAGAATGCAGATCGTCGCAATAATCGAGATCAGAACTGATTTGGCGAACCCTCTCATGATGAGATCACCGCCTGTTGTTTATCCTGTAATACTGTTGATTTTCTCCAGCATCATATCCCATGCATCTTGAATAAAGTTACCTGCATTCGTTCTTAAGAACGCAAGTACAATACCAATGAAAACAATCACGCCTACAGTTATGGCGATTCCTCTGATCCCCATCTCTCCCCGCTCATCCTTCCAGAACTCACGGCTGGTTAATTTAATCTTCAGTCGCTTCAGCATCTTCTTACTCCTCCTTCTTTATTGGAACATCTCCATGGCATCCAGCATGGTGAACAAATAATATATGACAATATATACGCCAAGTACGAAAATTAGCACGAGCTGGAGCTTTGAATTGCTGCGTTCTCTCTTCGCCAGCTCATCCTCCAGGGCACGCAGCCGGAAGGAATCCACTTCATTCTTCAGATATACCATCTGCGAAATGTTGTCATAGCCCTTCAGCCGGGTCTCCATCAAGTCGCAGAATTTAATAATGTAGTGCACGGGAACCCGCTTCTTAAGCTGCTTCAAAGCATAATCCTCGCCATACTCGATATTGTCCAGCATGACGCCGAGCTCCTCGGCAAGATCGGGATTGGCATTCGGAATATAATCCTTGATGACATCCGACAGGTAGATATTGACCGACTTGCTGTACTGGTAATAGACCATGCTGTAGAATCCCGGAAAGCCGAGTGCAATGTTCTTGTTCTTCTTCTCAATCTTCTCTTCCAGTTCCTTAACCGGATATATCCAAGCGATAATGATAAAAATTCCAGCAACGCATCCCAGGAGCCGGTTCGCACTCATTAGGACCATCGTAACCAGCAGGGCGGCCAGCATATAAAGCACCTGGTTAATCCGAATTTCCTCGGGCTGAATGGTCAGATCCAGCCGGTTGATAATCTTCTGCAGCCGCATCCGCTGAACATTCCCAAGCAGCCTCCCGCCGAATTGAACCGCCAGGTCCTTCTTCCAACGGGTCACCTTCTCTTTGAACTGGGATCGCTTGCGCTCTTGCAAGTATCTGCGATTGCGCTTCTTCTGCTTGCCCATGACAGGCTTGTAAATGGGATAAATAAATACCTTAATGAGATAGATAATCGCGACCATGGCGCTTAGCTTGGCGAGAAATGTCATTTCGACTGATCACTTCCCACACCCAAATTGGCTTGCAGCGCCTGGCACCTTGCAAAGCTGATGCAGATCACACTGATCATCAAGGTGTTAATCAGCTTCCCCCAGTCATTCGCGAGCATGAACACCCGGAACTGCTCGATTGACAGTGCGTAGATGAAGAACAATACGATGATCGCGGTCTTGATCAGGAAATCCCGGTTCATTTTGCGGAAAATGCGATCCTTCTTGGCATTAATCTCCCGAAGCACTGCATTCTCCTCCACAATATCCAGGAAAATATCCGCCATCCCTTTGCGCTCGTTGTATTCGAACACAATCGCCTTCTTGGTAAAGTTGTCGAACTTAGGACCAAGCTGCCGGTTCAGCAGGGTAATTGCCTGCTTGAAGGAATAGCCGTTGTTCTCACAGTTATCGATAAACTGCTGGAAGTAGGGACGGATGCCCGGACGGATGTATTCCTCACTCTCCATCACCTTCTTGATCGCCACCAGCACGCCTTCCCGCGCCAGCGGGCAAATGATGTCCTCGGCGTCCATGATGTTCTCCATCCGCTCAGCCTTGATCGCCTTGGACTGCATGACGAAGTAGGTGAGAAGACCGACGAAGATCGAGACTGCCACGATCAGGGACAGAGGAACATTATGCATAAAGGTAACAACCACTAAGACTGTAATGGCAAAAACTACACACAGCAGGGAGGTGAAGCTCTCCAAGGTGAACGGCAGGTTGAAGTCGATAATCAGCTCTTCCACCATCCGGTTGTACTTGGCATAGATGTTCTCCTTGCGCTTCACAATCCGCTCCCGCTTAATGCGCTCGACATACCGCTTTGTATTGTATTTGCCCAGGTGCTCGGCCAGCGTGTCCAGCAGGTTCAGGAAGAAGCGTCCTGTTCCTTGAAAGAACCTAACCTCGAACATGGCATTCACAACGACAAAGGCGGCTATTCCGAGCGCCAGACTAATGGCTAAAGTTGTACTCATGGAGCGCATATCCTTCCACTTCATCATCGCTCGGAGGTACGGTCAGGAAGTCGAACCGGCTGCGCTTGATCCCGGCCTTCAGCATCGTCTGCTGCACCTTCTCGGAGAGCATTCCGACCCGCTTGTGGCGGCCGACGATCTTCAGCACCTTGTGGGTTCCTTCTTCCTCCAGCACATCCTCCGAAATGAATTTGTAAATCGGGTTCACAATCGGCTCGAGCCCATTAGAGCCGATGACCTCCGAGATGGAGGTGACTTTCCGGGTGCCATCCGCCAGCTTCTCCTGGAAGATGACGAACTTGACCGCACTGCAAATGTTGCGCAGCGCAAGCTCTGCCGGCTCGTTGGAAGCCATGAGGTAAGCGGTCAGGAAGCGGTAAATGGCTTCCTTATCGCCCTCGGCATGCAGTGTGGTGAAGAAGTAGTGTCCCGTCTGTGCGGCGCGGAGAGCGGTGGCGAATTCGCCCGGTGTTCGCAGCTCGCCCGGACCGATCCAGTGCGGCGACTGCCGCATCGCATTGATCAGCAGATTCTCCATCGTAGCCGGGCTGGAGTCATCATCGTCCGGCACGGACTCGTACTGGAGCACGTCGTTAATCACTCGGCCGTGGACTTCGTTGCCTTCCCGGCGCAGCAGCCTCATCTCGGACGGGTTCTCGATCGTTATAATCCGGGACAGCGGATTAATCTCCTTGACCAGCACCTCGTTCAGCGTCGTTTTGCCGCTCCCCGTCGGTCCTACTGTAATCCAGGACAGGTCCGACTTCGGGATGAGGGAGAGCAGCCGGAACATGTTCACCGAGAAGGATTCATTGCGAATCATCATCTCCGGTGTAATGCTCTTCTTGCTGAACTTCCGGATCACTACAGCCGGCATATCATAAGGCGAAATGTCCGCATGGGTCGCGTTGACCCGGTAGCCTTCAATCGTGCGGGCATTGACCATCGGAATCTTCGGCGTCAGCCGGACCTTCGATACCCCGACGAGCTTGGAAATAATCCGCTCCAGATGCTCCCGGTCACTGAAGTGATGATCCCAGGGCAGCGATCTCCCGCCCGTCTCCACGAAGATCTGCTCCGGTCCGTTAATCCGGATTTCGTCAATGCTCGGGTCCTCCATCGCCCGGGTAATCGGGCCATAGTGGGTGATCTCATCAATCAGTGCACTCTTGAGCGATTGCAGATCATAATAGCCCTCTACCGTCGGACGCTGGGAATCTACGAATTCGAAGATATAAGATTTCGTCAGCTCGCGCTTACGCGCCGGGTCATTCTCCCGCCGGAACGCATGGGTCGCAATCTTGGAAATATATTTCTGACATAATTCCAGAGCCTCTTCAAAGCTGATCGTCGTGTACTTATTCTTCAGCTCCTCCATATCCTGTTCGGAGCTGCCTGGTGTCACCTGATGGGAAACCTTCTGCTGCATATCGCTGATCTTGGCTCTAGTAAGCATAAGTTCTCCCTCCTTCTACTGACTCGCCAGAAGGTCCGCCAGCCTGCGGATCTCCTTATTGAAGTATCGATTCACCAGCGGGTTGTCGCGGATATACATCCTTCCTTCGAGCACATCGGCGCAGGCGGCCTTCACAAAAGGCAGCGCAGCTACGAGGTTCAGCCCGAATTCCTTATATATCTTGTAATCGAATTTGATATCCATCGTGTTCATCGCAATAATGCTTGTAAACTTTGCCGTGCTGATGCCCACAGAAGCTGCAAAATCAAGCATGCGCACGATATTGCTAGAAGCCTCAATACGCTCTGCTACGGTGAAGAAGCCGACATGGCAGTACTTCATCGCCCCCAGGCAGAACTCCAGCGCCGGAATGTTGGGGATATCCAGCAGCACGATGTCGAACATGCTCTTCAGCGTCTCAATGACACGCTCCAGATGCTCAAACTCAAAGTCGAAGTATTCTTCGAGCAGATCATGCGGACTCGGGGACAAAAGATACAGCCGGTCATACTTGGTCGATTGAATCTCTTCCCGGAAGTCCACCTTGTCGCTCTTGAGCACTTTGATCAGGCCGTCCCCCCGCTTGCACGGCTTGGCATCGAGCGCATGGTACAGGTTCGGGGCGAACACCTTCAGGTCAACCACACAGGTGTTAAGCCCCTTTTGACCCAGCAGATAACCCAGACTACTGAGCAGCAGCGGATGATCCACATAATCACTAGCAGGGAGGAAGCCCACCACGTTATAAATCAGCTTGCTCTCCTGAAGCTCGGCACCGACCAGGTCCTTCGATGAAATCTTGTCCAGCACGGAGCTGAGCTTGCTCTCTATTTGGAGCTGTCCTTTTCCGCCCATGATTCCACCTCCCTTTGCAGTGTCGGCAGCTGGTCTACCACCGGATTGCTCTCATTTCTGCTCAGGATCGTAATGAGGAACTTCTTGCCTTCCTTATTGTTATAGCTGGCGAACTTTGTAATCTCTTCCTTGCTTCCTTCGAGCATCAAGGCTCTAGGCTGGATGTTCTTCAGGAACTCTGTGCTCTTCATCACCTTGTCCCGCTCATCTTCACCGAGCTTCAGAACTTCTTGATATACCTCGTAGATCGAGTGGCTGTTCGCGTTCAGCATATCCTTGACCACAATGCTGTCGAACAGGATCTCCGTCTTCATCTTTCCACTCGATGAGGCGGCTGCATTCGGATTGGCGTAAGGATCTCCACCACCTTCAGCTTCATAGGAGACGCGAATTCTGACGCGGTCACCTGGCATCAGGATATCCCCGCCCGCTTCCAGGAAGTTGTACGGCAGGGTCAGCACCTCACGGTCATCCTCTACCTTATAGAGCCAATCGTTCCTCTGCGGCTTTTCCGTGCTGATTTGATCCTTGTAAAGGATGCTCTTGTCCCGAATATAATACTTGGTATATTTCTCAATGACCTCTGGCAAATCCTTAGCCAGAATCATGTCATCGGTGTACTCCTTCTTGATCAGGTCGTACTTCTCAATTTGCTTCTCGGTAATAACCCCATATGCCGGCAGACCGCCCGACTGGTTAACCCTCAGCACCTTTACGGTGTTCTTCGCGGCCTTGTTGGAATTGTTCAGAATGATGAAGGAGATCACGATGACCAGAATACTGAACAGCAGCGCGATCGCCTTCTTCATGAACTTCCGGTTGGGGGAAACGCTTTTTACACTGCTTAAATCCATCTTGTCATGCACCCTCCATTATTCTTAGAAGCAGCTGGCCAAAGGCCTTCTCGTATTCCGAACCCGAATGTACCAGCGGAATATCATTCTCAATCTGCGAGTCAAAATGAGGGCTGTAAGGCACCTGTCCCGCAATACTCATCTCGTAGATAAATTTCTCACTTAACCCGGAGGTGATGACTTCTCCAACCTTATCCGGTGTGAACAAATCGCCCTGGAACCGGGAAAGGCTGTTGTACTGCGTCACAATGATTTTTGACTTGGCATTCAGATAATGGGCGTTCTCCTTGTCCAAAATGGTCTCTACATTACGAATCGTGCTAAGAACCGCGTGCAAATTGTTAGGCACGCACAGTCCGAATAAATCTATATGTATTAGAGCGTCTGAGAACATTCTGAACAGGTCCAGCGGCAGATCCAGAAGCACGAGGTTGAACTTGGTCCGCAGCAGCGAGAGCATGCCGACCAGCTTGGCGGTGTTATAAAATTGACTCATCAGCTTACCGTCATGGAAATCGTAACCGAGCCCGGTC
This sequence comes from Paenibacillus sp. CAA11, assembly GCF_003060825.1. Taxonomy (NCBI): domain Bacteria; kingdom Bacillati; phylum Bacillota; class Bacilli; order Caryophanales; family Paenibacillaceae; genus Paenibacillus; species Paenibacillus sp. CAA11. The sequence continues at coordinate 460,948 of NZ_CP028922.1, read as the reverse complement.
AGCCACATATTCTCCTTCACGTTGAAGGCCGTTGTCATATAATCCTGCGGCCTAGCTAAGGTGCGGATCAGGGAAGCGTTAATCTCCTCACTGCGCTTCGTCCGCTCATGGAAGCTGCTGAAGTACATATTCATGCTTCGATAGTCCACATCCATATCAATGATGATCGAACTCAGGCCCCGCCGACTCGCTTCACTGGCCAAGTTGACTACCGTACTGGTCACCCCGCTGCCGCGGTGTCCGGTTACAGCAACGATCCGGCTGATCCCCCGGCTGATGTTCGCGATTTCCCGAGTTAACGGGTCGGTCGCCTGGATGACCGGCTCTTGCTGAGGCTTGGACTTAAAGCGGTCGAAGAAGGATTTCTTCTTCTCCGGCTCTTTGGCCGGAGTCGGGACTTCCCGCTGTGCAGCAGGTGCCTCCGCGATAGGAGAACTCTTGCGGACGGGAGGACTCTTGCTAAGCAGCTCTTGTAATGCCGACCTGTATGCAGCTGCGGGAACACGCACCCAGCCCGAATGTACGATCTTGAAATCGGCATTCTCCAAGCTGAGGCGCCGAAGCTTGTCCTCCAGCAGAGGATTACGGGTGATTAGAATCACCTTGGGCATGGTCAGGCAGTTCTGCCGCATCCAAGCGAGCAGCTCACTTAAAGCACGCTCATCCTGCGCTTCATGTCCGGATAGAGCGTCATCGGTAATCAGCACCCCCTTCGGACTAGGACTTTCCTCATTTAACATATTCTGGACCGATGACAAATCTAGTGAAGCTCTGTTGATGATATCCGCGGCTTTTGTAACATATTGTGTAACGATCGGGTGTGCTTCACCGGCTATCAACAAAATACTCATTAGTTCACCTGCTATAGCGTTATGTAGAACCATCTTCCATAAATTGACTTGGTTTTCACTGGGTATTCTATCAACCAACTTCATGGTTTACAATACCTTGATAGGCATTTATTAGGTAATTTAGAACTATATAACTATTAAACAAGACCTACGTATTCCGAAACGCCTAAAGGATATTTTTCCCAAATATGCAATAAGACCTGCTTTACCCAAACAGGGTAAAAACAGGTCCTATGACAAAAAGCACGTTCTCCCCAGCTTCGAAACAGGTCTGAAAGACCTTGAAGATGAAGAGAGAATTCATGGATTCAGTTCAAATTAACTATTCTTACATACCGTCACTTCCACACCGCCGGCCGGTCCATTCGCCACCTGGATTTGATAATACTTCGTCTTGAACAACTTTGGGGCTGTCGCTCCACCCTCCTCGGAGTTCTTCGTCACCACTTTAGCCTGTTTAATGATGGCGTTAACGGTATTTGCGTCCATTCGCTGCTTCAGGATTGCAGCCGTTTCGGCATATTGGGCAGAGATATTCTTGTCATAGTGCTCATAAGCAATTCCAATAATGAAGAGTCTGTTGTTTAGGTTCGTCGTAGAGTTCTCTCCAAAAGGCCCTTTCATAATCGTCAAATGGTTCTTGCTGTACCGGCTGCTCTTATCATAAGAAATCTTGAAGCCATACACGTCTTCCTTGGTGATTTTGGTCGGAACGGTCTTCTTACAAATCATAAAACTTAAATCACCATAAGGCTGGGAACCGACAAAGATTTGATAAACTCCATCATCGAAGGTCTTATCTTTAAGCTCCTGTTCTCTTGTGGTTTTGGCTTTGGCATATTTCATCATTGCGTCTACAACTTTAGGCTTGATCCGTTGCCGCAGTATCGATTCAACCTCTTTGAATTGGGTTGGAACGTCTGCCCCTATGAGTTGATAACTAATGCTTAACGTCAGCAAGGCATATTCATTGCCGAGTTCATCATAAGGCCCCCTTGAAGGCCGCATCTTGGCGTCCGTGGTTCCGTACATACTATTCTTATCGTAAGAAATCTTGAAGCCATAGGCATCCTCGGTGACGATCATCCGTTCCGGCTCTTTCTCCTTCTCATCGTTCACCTCCGTGTTCAAGGGAAGGTCGCTTGCCAGTGCCTGCAGCGGTGCCGCCAGCAGCAGGATGCTGATCATGAGCATCACAAGATTGTGTTTGTGTTTCAACAGATATACACTCCTTTGGTCAAGAAAATGTTCGGTGCTGTCAGATATAATAAAGCGATAGCAACACCCAAATTTAACCACTGCATGTTTATAGACGTCAATGAGTATTCCTTATCATTTTTTACGGAATGTCACATCTCCTTAGCCGTCACTCGTAGTACAAGATGAGAGGGGTGAAACGATTGGATGAAGCTGAACTGCATCAGGCTATAAAGGATGTGCTTGAAGGGGACATCGGCCAATTCGAGCGGATTATGCAGGCCTATCAAAGGTCGATTTTTGTCTATTGCTATCATATGCTGGGAAATCACTCGGAAGCGGAGGACTGCGGCCAAGAGGTCTTCTTGAAGGCTTTTCGCTATCTGAAAAAGTATGATCCCAACCTGCCCTTCGTGGCCTGGTTGTATAAGATTGCCTATCATCAGTGTATTGATGTCATCCGCAGGCGGAAGCTGGCGAGGTATCTTCCTTTCTTCTACCAGGACGATAAGCAGAATACCTCAGTCGATCTGGAGATTGAGGCCCACTATTTCGATGAGACGGTTCACCGGGCTCTGTCCGTGCTGTCTATGGAAGAGAGGAACCTGCTGATTCTACGCTGTGTCGAAGACAAGAGCTATCAGGAGATCGGACTGATTCTGAACAGAAGCAGTCCTACACTCCGCAAAAGGTACGAGCGGGCGGCCGCCAAATTCCGCAAGGCATATGCCAAAGTGAAAGGAGAAGCAGCTTATGGGACCCGATCAGGATCAGGAGTTGAGAGGACTTTTTCATAATGCGCCTATTCCCGAAGTAAACATGACCTCTAAGGTTATGAATCAATTGCACGCTGAACAGCGAAAAAAGGAGAGATTTGTCGTGAAGTACAAGATCAGCCTAATGGTGATTGCAGGCATGCTGCTCACCGCATCTACAGGGTTTGCAGCCATGAACTACCAGGCCCTGCATAACAGCAAGGGGGAAGTCGTGTATGAGGAGAAGCAGTGGGACGATTCCCTGAACAAGAATAATACCAAGGACGATCAGCGGCGCAGCCTTAAGAGCCACCAGTACTCGGAGGAGAGCCTTAAGGAAGGGACCGCCGGACTTTTCTATATCGTGTCCAATAATCCGAATCATGAGCTGGAGACAGGGTACAAGTCCCTAGGCATTCACGAAGCAGCCGCCCTGCAAAATGAGCTGAAGGGACAGTCTGCCAAAATCTTCGATCAAGTCTTAGACTATAAATTTGAGAGTGCTACCCTCCACTATAAACCTATCATCTGGGTTCATCCGTTAACAGCCGAGAAAGAGCACGCCATCGCAGAACAGCTGCGTAAACAGGCGGAGCAGTCCCACAAGGATTATGCCATGATGCCTATTGAGATCTCCAAGGATCATTGGAATATGGTGAGCACCTATAAGAAGGGAAAGAGCCAGTTCTTTCTCAACATGATGAAATCAGATGATAAAACAACATTGTATACCCATGAAGAGCAGATCTCCAAACGAGAAAAACTGGTCATAGACGGCGTGGATATGATGTATACGGAAGTTGAAGTCGGCCGAACGATTACATGGGTGCACAATGTCCCGAACAGTAACTTTACTATCACTTATTCCATTTCAACCGGTAATGATGTTAGCAAAGAGAAACTGATTCAGATGGTGAAATTATTTTTGAAGTAACACGCTATGTGTCTAGCAACTAGTGAATGTTATGAGCTCCTGTCCCTACATTTGTTCATATGGGGACGGGAGTTTTTTGCAGCAATCGGGAGAAGCACATAAAAAAATAGCGAACTACGGCTTCTCCGTAATTCGCTATCAAACTACATAAGTCATCAAGTATTAATAGTTAGCTCCGTGATTAAGCGGTGTAATAACGGTGTCGCCGGCTGTGGAAGGTGCAAGATGCCAACTACTTAAAATCCCAATCACAAATACTGCTGAAATCAATGCCTTCTTCATTCTCAATCGCTCCCTTTAAAATAGATTTTTGAATCTTTAGGTAGGCTTCTAGTTGAGTTGGCGATGCATGATTTCTAAATGTCTCAAAAAGAGCTGTAGCTTTTTTAAAACATTTATCATCATTTATTTTATCAGACAATGTCAAAATATGTAAAGTAAAATTTATCGCATTATGGTATTTTTTATTTTTATAACTATATAAAGTAAGTAAATAATAGAAAGAGAGATAATACGCATCGTCTACGCGATCCTCATAGGTGTCGAATTCATGCACAAGTTGTATCAGCTTATCTAATTCATGGTCTATGGTCACATTAAATGTCAGGGCTGCTTCAAGGATACTTATCAATCCGGGGAGAACTTCTTGGGGGTGACTTAGAAGGAATTCAACATAATCTGGGAGATATTCTAAATTTCCTGATAGGATTTCAAGAGCGTGCCTATTAGCTTTAGCGAAAAATTTAAAATCGGAGATAATTTGTTCATTTAATGGGTTCGAATCATCTACCCAGCTAAGATCCGCATAATAGACCACGCACTCCTTAGCTTTGTCATACCTTTTCAGTTTCTGATAGGCCAATCCCTTCATCAAATAACTATAGCCGAAATAATATACAATAGATCTATTCATTGGTTCGCTGCCTGAGTATATCCCGACAGGCCGGCTGGTATAATCATGATTTATACGGCTGGCTGTCTCAATAAGACTATCAGATAAAGAGATGACCTGGTCCCAATTCTCAAACGAATAGGCCATTTTCAGCATGTTTACTAATGTGTCTATGTGGACAGGATCAAGCAATAATTGATCAAGTTCATCTTGCATAGAGACCTCTCCCTTATATTCCAAATTTTTACTATATTGTATAGGAATATTAACAGTGGGTCAATTATATTTTTATAGAGTTATCTCTTCTCTCCCTAGTTATATTTCCATCTTCCCAATAGATTACTCTATGAAATCATAGAAGCACACTTTAACTACCCCTCGCTTTTATTCAAATCGAGAGCCCGGAAGGATCAAAGAACCGGAGCGGTGTCCATCACCGTCCTCCGGTTATCTGGCAGATCTATACGGCCAAGCTAAACAACTGTCTTAATTTACGTTTTTAAATTGCAGGCCGCCATTCTTAAGCTCAAATCCATATGTCTTGCCCAAAACCTGCAGCTCCCGATCACTCACTTCAGCAATCTTGCTGACTTTCTTGGACTCATCCCTGACGACTTGAAAGTCGACGGTTCCGTCCCCGTCATAATAAAATTTGGTGAATTGTCCTGGTTCCTCAGGGTCCTGGTCCATGAACAGCCGAACATGCTTGCCTTGGTACAGGTATCTGTCCTTGGCTTTATCGTACGTTAGGCCATAGGCGGTGTATTCCTTTAACGCATCACCATTATAGTTGGCCGCTGCTTCACCTTCTTCGAAAGAGGATGAGGAAGCCGCAGCGTGAAGTCCCGTATCATCGCCGCTTTCCACAGCCTCCATTTCAGCCGAGGCTTCTGTGGAAATATGGCCAATATGGCTGACTTCGCCGTTTGATTGTTCTGCAAATGCAGACACTGCGCCCAAAATCAAAATGAGCGAAATGGAGGCGGCCACGACCGTCCCTTCTTTCAGTTTCATAATAGACACGCTCCTTTCCTGGGTCGATTCGCCCAGCTTGAGATAGAACAGGATCACGAACTTCACATAACTGTCAACTCGGATTCATTCCATTTAGTATCTATTCACCTGCCTCCCCTAACTGACTATTGTTATAGTCAACCCAATACTACTCCAGTAGTCAACAAATGTCAATTATATCCTTTTTCCTCTATTTATACTTGTTATGCCAATAGAAACAATCCCGCATGCAGCCAAAGCATTAGGCGCTCTGTTCAGGACATGAATCATTCATCCCATTGATCATTAACTTCATGAAATAGATTCACGAAACCACCATAAATTTATGAAACTTTTACCATGCTCGGAACGTTATCATGAATGGAGGCGATCAAGATGAAGACCAAAGTAACCATCGCAGCTGCCGTATTTGCAGCCATGATGGGCATAAGCCAGATCGGCTTGAGCCAAGCAGGCGCTGCCGCGGCTAAGACAACCAAGCCCGCAGTCAGCAAATCAGCGGATGCGGCAGACAGCAAGGTAGAGACCGTGAAGGTTACCGATCCTACCAAGATCAGCAAGCTGAACCATACAAGTGTTCCGCCGCTGGTCGTGGAAGCAGAGAAGCGTTATTTGTATGCCATGAGTGGAGGATCAGGGGAGCTTGAGACGTTCCAGCAGAGCGGCAAGGAATACCGCTACCTCTCTAGCGATATCGGAACCCGGGCGAAGCTTCTCAATTACTTGACCCAAATTTACACGAAGCAGGCAGCCGAGTATTTTATCGGCAAACATTTTATTGAGCATGACGGCCGGATGGCCCAGCTGAATGCCGACGGTGGAAACGCCCTGAATTTCAGCAAGGCTACGGCGAAGATGACGAACATGACCGCTACTATGCGCGTCTACACGCTCTATGTCCCTTATGAGGATGCGAAGCAGGGACGTGAGAAGATCACCATCAAATTCGAGCAGGTGGGCGACTACTGGAGAGTGGGAACTGCGCCGCACGCTATTTTCTAAAAAAGCACTTAAATAAAGAAGCCTTACTCCTGAGCCCCTAGTTTGGGCGAAGAGTAAGGCTTTTCTCATAATAATCCCTATTCAATTACCCGGCATTAAGCATTCGCTGTGTCCAGCTCCACGCCGCGGTTGTTAAACTTATCCTTATCATTCTCCTTAAGCACTTTGCTGGAGATGAGTCCAGCCGTAATGGAGTCGTTCACATTCAGCGCCGTCCGACCCATATCAATCAGCGGCTCTACGGAGATCAGGAGACCGGCCAGAGCAACCGGCAGGTTCATCGTAGACAGCACGATCAGGGAAGCGAAGGTAGCTCCGCCGCCGACGCCGGCTACACCGAACGAGCTAATGGTCACAACAAGGATCAGCTTAAGGATGAAATCCCAGCTCATTGGATCGATGCCCACCGTAGGAGCAATCATCACGGCCAGCATGGCCGGATAGATCCCGGCACAGCCGTTCTGGCCAATCGTGGCGCCAAAGGTCGCCGACAGGTTGGCAATCCCTTCAGATACGCCAAGCTTCTTCGTCTGTGTCTCCACGTTCAGCGGGATCGTAGCCGCACTTGAACGGGAGGTGAAGGCGAAGACCAAGGTAGGCAGCACCTTGCGCACATAAACGGCAGGGTTGAAGCCGAACAGGGCAAGCAGGATCAGATGGATGATAAACATCACGATCAAGGCGACATAAGATGCGCCCACGAACTTGATCAGCTTCAGAATCTCGTCCGCACTCGTCGTTGCGACCACCTTCGTGATCAACGCCAAAATACCGTATGGCGTCAGGCGCAGCACCAAGGTCACGATCCGCATGACAACAGCGTAGACCGCATTCACCATATTGCGGAAGGTTTCCGCTTGCGCCGGCTTCTTCTTATCAAGTCCCAGCACCGCTACTCCGATAAATGCGGAGAAGATGACGACAGCGAGTGTGGAAGAGCGGCGAGCTCCTGTCATATCCAGGAACGGATTGCTTGGCACAAACTCAAGAATTTGCTGAGGAATGCTCTTGTCTTGAACATCACCAAGCTTCTCCTCCAGCTTCGCTCCCTGCTGTGTCTCCCGGTCCCCTTTCTGAATCTCAATCGCCTTGAGATCAAAGCTGAGGCTGGTCACAATACTAACCGAAGCCGCAATAGCGGTAGTAATAAGTAGCGTGGCAATGATCGCAAGGCTCATCTTGCCAAGGTTCTGTCTTCCCTTCAGATTCATGATCGCCGAAATGATCGAGACCATGATCAGAGGAATGACAATCATCTGCAGCAGGCCCACATATCCGTTACCAACCAGGCTGAACCAGTCTGACGTATCATGCAAAACATCTGAATCCGCTTTGAAGATCAGCTGTAAAATAACACCAAAGACGAGTCCCAGCCCAAGTCCGGTAAATACACGCTTCGTGAAAGAAATATGCTTCTTCTGCATCCAGAACAAGAGACCCAGAAGTGCAAGCATCACGACCACGTTAATAATCACCCATAAGGTATTCATGGCTTATAACTCCTCCTAAAAATAATAGTAACTCACCAAAAGGTGACATGCTCAGGAAAGTATATCACAAAGCATACTAAATATATAGGAATTATTTTTCGGAAGCAAGCTCTTTTTTCAGAATACTTGCAGAAGCTTGTTTACACAGGGAATATTAAACAGAACCAGGCTGTTTCTAACCTCGGGGCGAACAGAAACTTATCAAAGAAAGAGATAGCCCCCATCTACCAGCAGGATATGATTCTCACACTATTGAAATAGAAATATATAAATTTGGCAGAGAGAAGGCCTATGAAGTAGACAAAACTCAAGAAGGAATGCACCATGCAGATTCGAAAATTTCAAGGGACGGACATCGACCAGATCATCACTTTATTCTACGAGACGGTGCACACGGTAAATAGACAGGACTACTCCCCGGAACAGTTGGAGGCATGGGCCTCCAGATCGGAGGAACAGCAACGGCACGAGAATTGGCTGCAATCCTTAAGCACCAACATCTCCTATGTGGCACAAGAGGATCGCCAGATTGTCGGCTTTGCAGATATCAACAGACAGGGCTACCTGGATCGGCTGTTTGTCCATAAAGACTACCAGGGTCAAGGCATTGCGTCCGCTTTGGTAGACGTGCTTGAGTCTGAAGCGAGGAAGTTAAATATGACCGAGATCGACACCGATGCCAGCATGACGGCAAAGCCTTTTTTTGAACATAAAGGATACCGGGTCGTCCAGTCACAGACCGTGCAGCGGCGGGGCGTTGAGCTCCAAAACTTCAGGATGAGGAAGAGCCTCCGTTAAGGTGGCCCGCGATTATTCGATTATTACTTGCCTTCTGCTCCGATATAAAAAAGCGCTGCTGCTCCCGGTCTAAAGGGTCAGTAGCGCTCCCTCATCTTATCGATCTCCTCTCGCACCAGATTCCTTAAGGAATCTGGCTCGATCACGACGGCATCCGCTCCCCAGCCAAGAATCCAATGGAGCAGCTCTTCCGGACGGCGGACGCGAAAATTCACATAATACCCGTCAGGCAGCAATTCGGCATCCTCCATAAAAAAGTGGTTCGCCTCCTGCACCTTATCCGCGACTTCAGATCTGAAGCAGACACGGATGTGCAGCCGGCGATCATCGGTCTGACGATATTTATGCAGATCGAAGTCGTCCGGCAGTTCGAACGGCTCCTCTGTCACAGTAAGATCGCTCATTCGGGATACTCTGAAATGCCGAATATCCTCCCGCAAATCGCACCTGGCCAGCAGCGCCCATGCCCCCTGTACAAACACCAGCCCAAACGGCGCGACAGTCCGGACCGTTTCACGGCTGCCATCTGCGCCAAGATGACTCTTCCGGTATCTAAATCTAATCTTCTTCCCCTCATGCATGGCAGCACGAATAGTTTGTATGTATGTTTTCTCTTGAACACTCCGCTTCGGTTCCTCCCCCGGAGATAGCAGACGGATATTGCTGTACATTCGATCTGTCTCGGTTCGGATTCTTTGCGGCAAGATCGCTTCAATCTTTCTTCGGGAAGACAGAGCGCTGCTGCTGATTTGGGGATCGAAATGCTGCTTAATAAAGTCAGACCCCATCAGAAGGGCCACAGCCTCCTCCATAGTAAAGCTGATCGGGGGCAGGAAATACCCCTCCATCAAGGAATAGCCCAGCCCAGGCAATCCCACAATCGGCACCCCAGCCTCGCTTAAGGCCTGAACATCCCGGTAAATGGTTCTTACGCTGGTCTCCAGGCGCTCTGCCAGTTCTTCAGCCTTCAGCAGCTTGCTGCGCTGAAGTTCCAATACGATAGTTAATAGGCGTTCTGTCTTATTCAAATGGCTGATGCCCCCTACAAATATCTTGTGTCCTACTCTAATAATATCAGATGATACCAGAACACTCCTGACATTGTATTGTCAGGAGTAAATTAAAGTATTTTCCTAGTGCTTAGGTTAAGATCAGTCCCCTCTTTAAGCACTACACGCTACCCGTGTACGTTCTTTAATAGGTGATTGGAAATGAAATATAATGAGGAGGACATAGCCCAAGCGAAGGAGTATTTTTTGAAGGGATGATGAAATTGAAGCAAGGGATATTAGCTTTTCTAAATGGAACTTCAAGTTCTGGAAAGACATCCATATCGACTGAACTCATAAATCAGAAAGAGATCCATTTTTATCATTTATCAATTGAGGATTTTTTTAATAATTACTATGATTTTATTAATAATAAATTTCCAGATGATCCTCCAAAAGAAATAGATCATCAAGTTGTCTCACAAATACTTGATGATTCCATATTCTCAGTGTACCATTCGACAATTAAATTGTTATTAGAATTGGGTTTTAATGTAATAGCAGATACCGTAATCGACAATGACAAGAGGTTTAATGAGTTTCTTGATCAATTTATCGATCAGCCTACGTTATTTATAGGTGTAATATGCTCGGAAGAAGAACTCATAAGAAGAGAGCAAACAAGAGGAGATAGACAGATTGGACTAGCAGCTTCACAGTTTAGCAAAATATATTGCTTTAATGAATACGACCTCGAAGTAAATACTGAAGAGATGAATCCAATAGAATGTGCCAAAAAGATATTAAGTTTTATTAAGTCCAATAAGGAATACTCAGTTTTTAAGAAATTAAGTAAAAGAAATGTTAGTGTTTCCTAGATGGCGTATCCATCAGATAACACCCTATTCAAAAATTGAGGCTATCGCCCCTCGGTCAGCCCGAGGGATTTCGAAATTAAGCTAACGTTTCCCGTTAGTTGAACTTGCCGCAATAAGTTCTAACTTAAGAATTGTATATTTCTCTATTTAAATTAACAATTTCTTTAATTGAATATTTACCTGGGGAAGCTGACAGCTTTTTCATCACCGTATCACGCAAGAATGGAGCTTTTTCTTTATTTGCTTTATTTAAAGCTATAATCAGTTCCTCTTTTGTAAGTTCTGTGCAGTACGCAGGGGTCCCCGGCTGTTGTCTCCACGATTCGCTTAAAAAACCACTATCTACTGCGTCAAAGCCTAGATCGTTTGTGACACCTCTTAATGAGATATTTCCCTGATTTGAGTAATTTGTAATACTGCACTAATATTTATACATTGCTCGTGTTGGAAGTATCTGATTCTTTAGTTTCTAAAGTTCAAACCACATCGATACAATGAAATCAAGACTCTTTTATGGGGAATATCACAAGGGTCTCTAACAAAGCAACTTCGAGAATTAGAATCAGATGGCTTAATTAATCGTAAAATCTACCCAGAGGTCCCTCCGCGTGTAGAATATTCATTAACATCAAAAGGGAAGGAATGAATCCCAATTATTGATCTAATGGAGGAATTCGGAAAGAAGTTTGGAGACAAAGTAGATTAATCATAAGAGGTATTATTAAACTACCCTGCCCGTTAGCTTCATGAAGCACCCGAGACTCTTGCCGCTGAGGATAGAGCGTGTCAGAATAGCTAATTAAAGAGAGCTTGAATAAATAACCAGCTTCCAGAAAGGATGATTCCCATGAAGTATTATGTCGTTGATGCATTCGCTGAGCAACTATTCGAAGGAAACCCCGCCGGGGTCTGTGTGATGGAGGACTGGATTTCGGATGAAATCATGCAAAAAATTGCTATGGAGAACAACCTTTCGGAGACTGCATTTGCCGTAAAGGAAGGGGAGGGCTACCGGCTGAGATGGTTCACACCGGGCGGGGAGATCGAGCTGTGCGGTCATGCTACACTCGCTACAGCTTATGTCATCTCCAATCACTATGAGCAAGTGGACAGGCTCAAGTTCCAGACGCTGAGCGGGGAGCTGGTTGTGCTGAGGAAGGGAGATCTCTATGAGATGGATTTTCCAAGCCGGATGCCTGAACCCTTCTCACTAACGCCGGAAATGGTCGAAGCGCTTGGAGTAACTCCGCTTGAGACCTATCTCAGCAGGGATCTGATGTTTGTGCTGGAATCGGAGGAACAGGTGCGGAATTTGAAACCGGATTTCGCCAAACTAAAGAATCTGCCCGATGGCATCGGAGCCTCGGTGACCGCGAGAGGGTCTGCATTCGATTTTGATTTTGTGTCCCGGAGCTTCTTCCCGAAGCTAAATGTTAATGAAGACCCTGTCTGCGGTTCAGCCCACTGCAACTTCATTCCTTACTGGGCGGACCGCCTCGGCAAACAGGAATTGCTGGCAAGACAGCTCTCCAGCCGGGGTGGTACCCTGCACTGCCGCCTGGAGGGAGACCGGGTGAAGATCAGCGGAAGCGCAGTGCTGTACGCGATATCTGAGCTGATGGTTGGATAGCCACCTTAGCCGCCTTCCTCATAACAAACAGCCCTGGACTTTAGGTTAAGTCCAGGGCTGCTATTTTTTTATGCGCGAGACGGCAAATGAGGCAGCACGTCTTCCGTATAGGCTCGTAAGATCTCGCCAACGCTCCAGGCCTGGGTGAAGCAGCCTCGGCTCACACAGGAGAACTCCCCATCGAAGATTTCAGCAATCCCATTGATACAACCGTCCTGCAGATGATCCTCGAACACTGCGCACATGCGCGCAGCCTCAGCCACCGCTGCTTCGGAATAGCCATGCACTTTGCAATAGGCAGTAATGAAGGCTCCGAGCGGAAAGGTCCATACTGTTCCCATATGGTAAGCCCCGTCCCGGTCAATCAGCTTGCCAATATAGGCTGGCTTGTATTCCGGGTCTTCGAAGGTAAGTGACCGCAGCCCGTAAGTCGCATAGAGATGCCGGTAGACGGTCTCGACAACCCGCCGCTCCCGGTCTGGCGGAAGCATCGTAAAGGGAAGCGAGACGGCCCAGATTTGGTTCGGCCGAATCCTCGGATCATCCTCGTCAACCACATCATAGAGGCACTGGGTCTCCTCGTTCCAGAACCGCTCTTGGAAAGACTGCTTCACACGCTGTGCCAGCTCTCGATATGGAGCAGAGTCATCTCCGAAGCGATCCGCAAGCTGCTTCATTACGCACAGGGCGTTGTACCAGAGCGCGTTAATCTCCACCGGCTTGCCATGCCGCGGAGTGACGACCCAGTCACCGACCCGTACATCCATCCAAGTCACCTGATCCAGGCCGCTGCCCGCACGGATCAGCCCATCCTCATCCATCTGAATGGAGAAATCAGTGCCTGTCCGGTAGGCTGCCTCAATCTCCTTTAGCGCCGGGTACAGCTTGGTGCGGACAAATTCATAATCCGAAGGCTCTCCGGTGTAGCGCAAATACTCGTATATCGCGTGAAAATACCACAGCGAAGCATCTACCGTATTGTAATACGGCTCCTGCCCGTCATCCGGGAACATATTCGGAATAAGTCCCCGCCGCACATAATGGGCGAACGACTCCAGAATCTCCCTCGCCTCGCCGAAGCGTCTCGTCGCCAAGGCCACACCCGGGAAGGCGATCATCGTATCCCGGCCCCAGTCCGTGAACCACGGATACCCGGCCAGGACGGTCTTCAGTCCTGTCGATTCCCGGTGAACGATGAAGTGATCGGCGGCCTGCACCAGGCGATCCGCCAACGAATCACCATAGCCGGCCAATGCCGCCAGCCCCACCATCCGCTGCTTGTATTCAGAGGCGATAGTGAAGCCGTCCCGGTCGTCCAGCGGCTGGATTGAGCATTTCATATAGAAGCGTTTCCGCTCGAATGGAGCCAGCTCCACCTGAATCTCATAGGGGGTATAGTGATTATCCAGCCCGGTGAAGCCATTGCGATTCTCGAACGCATAGTAATGGTTCTCTTCATACAAATGAGAAGGCACGGCCATGGATGTAGGCAGCCCTGCCCGATCCACATACTCCCCTTCAGAGGTCATGAAGTGAATGCGAAGTCCTTCCCCGCCCTGCGGGGTCAGGGTCAATTCCCGGCCTTGCTGCTCTGCCTCAAATACCAAAGCGCTCTTCTCGGAGACTGCACCCGGAGAGCGGTGATTGAACAGCGGAACGATCCGCAGCCGCGCAGGTTGACTGCCTCCGTCTACCTCATAACAGACCACAGCAGTGTTGCGCCCATATTCGACCGATACCGTCTTGCGGATGCACACATCCTCTACCTGATACGTGTACTCCGGCACGCCATCCAAGCTGAACCGCTGCAAATACCGCTGCCCGTTCTTAGCCCAGTTTACATACTGCTGAGAGGTCAGGTCATACTCCCGCTCTCCCAGCACTACCTGCTCCTGCGTCCGGGTCCACACTAATACCCGGTTGACCGGAGGCTTCGTCGAGGCGATCAGATAACCGTGAGACATGCGGAACCCGCCTCCCGGTACGGAGTGGTTGGCATAGCCGCCGATGCCATTGCCGAGCAGCCACTCTCGCTCATTGCCCTCCTCCAGCGTACGCCAAGCACTTTTTCCAAAATGATAGGACTCACTCATCTAAGATTCTAGCTCCTTTCCCATGGACAGGTGATTCCCCATGGAATCAACGTTATGTACAAAAAAACTGTCTCATCTACTTTATACTTCTGTTAATTAGCTTAAACGCTTAAGTTAACTTCTGACCGATTATAGCACCGCCCGGAAAACGCTGTCAATTTCATAGCCAAAAAAGGACAAGCCCTGGTTATCCCTGAGCCTGTCCTTCCGGAGACACGATGATATAATCCTCCATCTCCTCGTAAACCTGTCTAAGCAGCTGCTCCATCACAGCCGCCGCAGCCGCAGCCCGCTTCCGGTTGTCGAAGGCGACCTGCCTGACGCCCGGCGGCAGGAGTGCCGCTGCACCGGAGGTGACCACGGCCGCCATCTGCTCTACCTTCATGTACGGCGCGGCCATGCAGGCTGCCCATTCATTTAGGAAGACGCCGGGCGTTCCCTGATGCTGCTTCAAAAATGCTGCAAGCTGCTCCTGGTCGCGCAGCACATGCACCCGCTCCGCACTGAACGAGGCGGTCATACGCCGCATCATCTCGCGGTTGTTCATCGGCAGGGTGACGAGGAAGCTGTCCTTCTCTCCGAGCAGCTCCTGCGCCTGCCGTACCGCTCCGGCATAGTCGACCGCGGTCTTGTGGAACATCGTATCGTCAATATAGCTGTCGATAATCACGATGGGCGCAGTAAACTTGCGGGAAATATTGAAGAATCCTTCCTCCTCCACATCCAGGATGAACAGCGCATCCAGGTTCCGCTTAACGATGATATCGAGCTGCACCTCGGAAGTCCCCGTCCGGGTCACAATGACGTCATAGCCCCGCTCGTTCAACAGCTTCTGAAGCTCGAAGACAAGATCATAATGCATCTGGGCCTTCCAGGGCGGTTCATTATCTTCTTGCACGATCACGATGCCGGTAAGCTTGGAACGGCTCTGGGCAAGACTTCTCGCGGTCAGGTTCGGTACATATTGCAGGCGCCTTGCAATGTCCAGAATACGCTGCCGGGTCTCCTTGCTGATCTTCTGCCGCTCATCCTTGTTCAGCACATAGGAGACGGTTGCGGGCGACACTCCGGCCTCCCTGGCTATATCTTTAAGCGTCACTTTTCTCATAAAATTCCTTAGCTCAGCTCCCATTTAGAATCATTCATCCGTTCTCTCTCACCTTTTTAGCATACCATATTTTAGAACAAGCTCTCCTATATAGCTGAAGATTCCTCAGGCCCACTGCTTGCCCAAAACCTGGGGGAAATTCCTCACAGCCTGTGAGAAGCTAAATAGCTGCACCCTCACCGATTATATTATTGAGGTGCGCATCAAGAAGGCGAACCAGCTGCTGCAAGCGCGTGGTAGGAGTGACCCCAAATGAATATAAGAGATTAGCCCAAGTAAAATGAACCCTGAATCCTGTTGTGTCCCAAATTCCGCAGCAAGCCGGTTCTAAGCAGAGATAAATCAAAAAAATGGTCCTCTGTAGGTTGTGCTTTCAAGCATGATCGGTAATATAATGTAGGGGGCCATTCACTTGATCTTTGCCCTGGCCTGCTGGGCACGTCTGATCCGGACCCTGACGGCTGTAGAACCTGAATGATACAATGAACTTTGTAAATAATTTACGGAATGAGTGGACATTCATGAGAATAGGATTTTTTGATTCCGGTATAGGAGGACTTACTGTACTGCACCAAGCCTTACGAATCTTGCCAGAGGATGATTACATCTTTTATGCGGACACCTTACATGTACCCTATGGCGATAAACCGAAGGAAGAAGTAAGGCAATATATTTTTGAAGCGGTTGACTTTATTGCGAAGCAAGGGGTTAAGGCCCTGGTCATTGCCTGTAATACGGCAACGAGCATTGCTGTAGAGGACCTTCGCCGAAAATATGATTTTCCTATTTTAGGAATAGAGCCTGCCGTCAAACCCGCCGTTCAGAAGTGGGAAGGCAAGCGCAAGAAGGTTCTGGTTCTCGCGACCAACTTAACCCTCAGGGAAGAGAAATTTCATAACCTGGTCAAGCGTATAGACCATCAGGACATTGTGGATAGTCTGCCTCTTCCGGGACTTGTCCAATTTGCTGAGCAGTTTGAATTTAACGAGGAGAAGGTCGTTCCCTACTTGAGAGAGGCACTATCTTCGCTGAACCTGAGCCAGTATGGCACGGTGGTGCTGGGATGCACGCATTTCCCTTATTTTGAAAAAAGCCTGAGAGTTCTATTTCCCCAGGAAGTGGACATTATTTCAGGCAGTACAGGCACCGCTAAAAATTTGCGACGGATTTTAGAAGCTAAGGGCAAGATCAATGAGGGCACGGGGGATATTATATTTTACAAATCGGGGAGCAAAGTTGAGGATGCGGAAACCTTGTCCCGCTATAAGAAGCTGCTAACCATGTTAGACGAGCTGCAAGTCAAGAATACTGCACCTATCAAATTATAGCTCATTCATCATCCTCATATTATGCAGATAGCAGCCTGTCGTTAAGTGACAGGCTTTTTGGTATGAGCGCCCTGTTATAAGGTAGGGATGCACGTAGGTAAAAAAGCGTTTTCTAAGATCTCATTGACAGAACTTCACCGAAGTTTTAACCTTGACTTAAACGATTAAGTTGAACTGGAAAGGAGCATCTTATGACACGCGCATTTTGGAAGGAAGCCGTAGTGTACCAGATTTATCCCCGCAGCTTTAAGGATAGCAACCATGACGGCATTGGCGATTTGCAAGGTATCATCTCAAAGCTTGATTATCTGAAGGAGCTCGGCGTGGATGTCGTCTGGCTCTCGCCGATCTATAAATCTCCGAACGATGATAACGGATATGATATCAGCGACTATTATGACATTATGGACGAGTTCGGAACGATGGATGATTGGGAGCAGCTGCTGGAGGGCATGCACCAGCGCGGAATGAAGCTGATGATGGACCTCGTCGTCAATCACTCCTCTGACGAGCATGCGTGGTTCGTGGAATCCCGCAAGTCGAAGGACAACCCTTACCGGGACTACTATATATGGCGCCCCGGTCACGAAGACGGCACGCCGCCCAACAACTGGAGTTCCTTCTTTAGCGGCTCCGCCTGGCAGTATGATGAGGTGACCGGCGAATACTATCTTCACCTGTTCTCGAAGAAGCAGCCTGACTTGAACTGGGAGAATCCGAAGCTCCGCCGCTCCATCTATGACATGATGCGTTTCTGGCTGGACAAAGGTGTCGACGGCTTCCGCATGGACGTGATCAACCTGATCTCCAAGGCTGAAGGCCTTCCTTCTCATGGCAGTGAGCCGCTGGGAGACGGCAGCCCATACTTCATGAATGGCCCGCGTGTGCACGAGTTCCTCCACGAGATGAACCAAGAGGTTCTGTCCCAATATGATGTGATGACCGTAGGCGAAATGCCAGGGGCAACGGTCGAGGATGCCAAGCTCTATACGAGTGAAGCCCGGGAAGAGCTGCAGATGGTCTTCCAGTTCGAGCATGTGGATATTGACTCCGGTCCGTCCGGCAAATGGGAGGTTACTCCATGGACCCTGCCAAGACTTCGCGACATTCTCCACAAGTGGCAAGTTGGACTAGCTCAGGAAGGCTGGAACAGCCTGTACCTGAACAATCATGATCAGCCCCGTATGGTGTCACGCTTTGGCAATGATGGAGAGTACCGGGTCCAATCAGCCAAAATGCTGGCGACCCTGCTTCACACGCTGAAGGGCACGCCATATATTTATCAAGGCGAAGAAATCGGAATGACCAATGTGCGCTTTGAGAAGCTTGATGATTACCGGGACATCGAAATTCTGAACATGTACCGGGAGAAGGTTACCGAGGGCGGCGCCAAGCATGAAGATATCATCGAAGGCATATACGCCAAGGGACGGGACAATGCCCGAACCCCGATGCAGTGGAATGCAGCGGAGAATGCAGGGTTCACGGAAGGAACCCCTTGGATCGGCGTCAACCCGAATTACCGTGAGATCAATGTAGAGCAGGCGCTGAAAGATCCGAACTCTATCTTTCATTACTATAAGAAGCTGATTGCCCTGCGCAAAGAGAACCCCGTTATGGTCTACGGGGATTACGAGCTGCTGCTGGAGGGTCATGACAGCATCTATGCCTTTACCCGCACGCTGGGCGAAGTTCAGTGGCTGACCGTGCTGAACTTCTTCGGCAAGGAGGTCCGCCTGGAGCTGCCGGAGCAGCTGCAGGTGGAAGGCAAGCCGGTTATCATCGGCAACTATCCGGAGGAGGGGCTTGAAGCCGGTTTGCTTCGCCCTTATGAAGCCAGGGTCTACCGGATGCATTAGGGATGCATTAGGCCGCATAATTACAGAACACAGTGGTCTAGTACAGTTATCGGGCACAGAAAGATTAGCCACAGTCTTCGACACATCATGGTTACCTAGACAAAGATCGATAGGTAACCACCGAATCCGGTAACAATGAGGTTGTAGGGCCTTTTATTTTGAAATATAGGAAGGAACTCTCCATCGAGGCATTATGAATCATTTTCTTTGGGAGACTTTCTGGTGACGAATTCCGAAATCCCTGACCGTTGTGTATGGTCAGGGTTTCAGAACTCGTCTATTCTCGCTTTTCAGCGTATGTATGAAAGGCTAATTCTTGCCGTCACGGACAACAAGATTGCCTTATTTTCCATTCTCGATACCCATCACCTCATTAAGGATGCTCCACAGTATTTGATCTTTTGAATCTGAAACAATGAAGCAAATGCCTACTAATTTCGTATTCACTAAAGTGTATTTTCTCCCACTTCTTTCAGTTGATTGGTTAATTTTGTTGATGTCTACATCATCATATTTAAGTCCTACATCCTGCAATACAATCTCGATATCCATGTCTGTAAAGTCTGGGTTGTTAAGGAGTATCAGCAGCTTCATCGTGGATAATAAATCTTGTCCCGCCTGTAATCTTCCATTACCAGCGCCAGCCATGTACACTGTCCTTATACTTCCATCAGTTTTATTAATAACACCTTGAAGGAAAACGGAGTCTCTTAATTGGTAAGTAAAAATATCCTGCCCACTCCCTTTTTCAACCTTTATCTCTTCAAGTTTCATATCAATATTCATCTTTTTGGCTGCTGAATTAAATGCTTTACGGAACTCTTCAACGTCCATGCCTATACTTCCAGGATTCAATTGCTGTTTAGTTGCCTTTTTAGAAGGGTTTTTTTTAGGTTCTGGTTCCTTATTTAATTCCTCAAAATCTTCTCCTCCAAGCGTAATATATAATCGTTTTGCTTCACCTAAATTATCTGATTTTACAGCCTCGGCCAGTTGTGAGAAGAGTCCTCTCTCTTCATCAGTAATTTTATCAACATGTTTTGAAAGAGCATTAAACCTGGGTTGTATGTATTCAGGGATTATGGTTCCTCTAACTGTTAACTGTATGTAAGTCTTAGCTTCTCCCAATGCAACTTCTTTATAAATCTTCTGCGATTCTTCTTTCACTGGTTCTACTACTTCTTTCTTTTTTACAGACTCATTTTGTACTGCCTGTTCCTGGGATATCGTCATTTTCTCAGTTGGCCTTTCCTTTGAAATTAATCCAATAACTACTCCCAAAACAATTACTACCCATAACCAAACCTTGTTGTAAAATTTTATGTTCAACCTTCTCCCCCCTAAATTTTGGATATACTGTAGTCTATCAGAACTAAAGAAATTCTTCTAGAATGTCCTTGCTTACATATTTTTGGCGACGATCTTATTGACTTAAGGTTACGTCAACTTTTCTTCAACGTGAAAATGAATCGTCTCTGTTTTGGATGCAATCTAGATACATCCTGAGCTTTTCACTTTTAAGCCATAAAAAAGCCCCCCGAAAAATTTCATTGGTTGGGACTGACCCCATAGCGTGAGACAAATTAAAACACCTTCAAGAGAATGCAGCCATGTCGTAAGATATGGAGACAACCTTGGAGGTGTTTTTGCGTTGGCAACAAGAATCAGCTACCCCGTAGAAGTGAAAATGAAAGCCATTGAAATGAGATTAGAAGGAGTTCCGGTTCGTGAGGTCATGGAGCAACTCGGGATACGGAATAAGACACAGCTGAAGGTGTGGATGAAGTGGTACCGAGAAGGTGACGTGCATCGGCTGGAGCAACCAGTGGGTAAACAATACAGCTACGGCAAGGGGCCTGAATATGCTTCAGAACTAGAGAAAATAAAGGCGGAGAATCGCTTTTTAAAGCAACAAATCGACGTTTTAAAAAAGTACAATGAGTTGGAAAGGAGGTGTCTCCCAGGGTCATCGTCGAATGGATGGAATCCATTCGTGGGGAAGTCAGTGTAAGTCAAGCATGTGCATGGATCGGGGTTCCTCGTGCCACCTACTATCGCTGGAAAGCCGCCTATGGGATTAAAACCAAGGATCATACCGTAGAGAAAATTCATGAACTTTGCAGACAGCATAAGTTTCGTTATGGATACCGGAAGATCACGGCGCTTCTTCGGAGAGAGTACAAGATTAACCATAAACGCGTGCAGCGGATTATGCAGCGTGAGGGGCTGCAATGCCGTGTCAGATTGAAGAAACGCAAACCTACAGGGCAGCCAGCCTATATTGCAGAACATTTGTTAAAGCGCCAATTTGAGGCCGATGCTCCTCTGCAAAAACTTGTTACCGACATTACGTATTTGCCGTTTGGTGGGAAGACGTTATACCTGTCGAGTATTTTGGACTTGTATAACGGAGAGATTGTGGCCTACAGTATAGCTGACAAGCAAGACACGGCGTTCGTGCTGGACACACTGGGCCAGTTACCCGATCTTCCAGGCACGATACTCCATAGCGATCAGGGCAGCGTCTACACCTCACAGGCCTATCAAGAAGCTGTAAAGGGAAAAGGCATTACCATGAGCATGTCCCGCAAGGGTACGCCCGCTGATAATGCCCCCATCGAATCGTTTCATTCCACACTAAAGTCTGAAACGTTCTACCTCGAAGGTTTAACCTGTACGACGACAGCCATCGTCGAGCAGACCATTCGAGAGTACATCTTTTACTATAACTCAATTCGCATTCAAACAAAACTAAATAACCAGTCGCCGGTTCATTACCGACAACTGGTTGCTTAGAACTTGAAAGGTGTTTTGATCCCTGTCTCGCAAACGAGGGTCAGTCCCGTTAAACCCTAGGGGTTTCCAATGTCTATTCCAAGGGGCACTTCATATCGATGCCGGTGGTTTTGAGCGTTGAATGAGTAGTTATGAATTGCAGGATTGGATCGTGCGGACCAGCTTCACGACTGTTAATAACAGTGTGCCGCAGGCCAGTAGCAACCCGCTTAAAGAAGCTAGCGTCAGCCTCACCTGGCGCGGATAAATCATATCCTGATACATGGAGATGCCAAAGTAGAACAGAGCAAGCAGTGAACTGGCCAGCAGCAAGGCAGGTAATAAAAAGTGGGGTGCTTCCGTGCGATTCACACTGCGGATGTACAGTGCTAAGAGAGCGCAAAGCACACCTATTGCGATGAGAAAAACCCGCATCTCTTCTTCGCTTACATAAACCGGTATATCCCCCCCGATCAGCAGATGCATCCCGATCAATAGAAATTGTCCGCCCATGATCAAGGTCCCCAGTATCCTTCTCAGCACTGCCTATTCACCACCTTGTCTCCCGAACCCTTGCACTAATCCAATAATTGTATTATAGCATAGGTGTTACCCATTAAAGGGAAGATTCCCCCTATGCCACCTTCTCAATATGATAAAGATCCCCCAGCATTAACGCCGAGAAGCCCGGAGATATAGAGCTTCCTGTGTGAAGCAGCACTTCCGCACGCAGCGCTTTGAGACGAAGGTTAAACAGCTTGGAACCCTCTGCCTTCTGAAGCTGGGCGATCTTCGCCTGAAGATTGTTCAGTGTACCCTGCTTGCTAATCCATTTCTTGCTCTTCGCGAGATCCACCAATTCGTCCAGCTGATCCACCTCGATGACGGATTCAAGCACATAAGATGCCTTAGCGGCACGGCCGGCACCATCCCTTGCCCATACGGTCAGGATGTGCTTCCCAGCAGGTAATTGGATCGGCTCAACACGCTCCAAGCCAGCCACTGGCAGCCCATCCAGCAGATAGGTCACCTTCTGAATCCCGCTCACACTGTCCGATGCCTCGACCTTCAAGGGAAGTGTACTGTCGATTTGACTAACCCTCACCGATCCTGTCAGCTGAATCACTGGCGGCAGCTTATCAATGTTGATCTGCACCCGCTTGAATTCCTCTACGTTCCCGGCCTGGTCTACCGAGCGGTAGTCCAGCGTAAATCTCCCGTCCTGAGAGAGCGTGAAGCCTTGCTCCGCAGGCTGCCAAGGCCCCTCATTCAGGCGGTACTCGGTCCTTTCGACCCCGCTGCCCTCGTCATCTGCCCAGAAGGCAATCCCCACATTCCCGGTATTAAAGACTTCGGAACCCGTCTTCCCCTTTACCGTAATTGTCGTTACCGGGGCCACGGCATCATTCGTGCTCATAGCAACATGCGCAAGGGTTAGGGGCTTCAACTGATAGATTCCTTTGAAAATGGACGAAATGCCTGCGATATTAACCGCGGTGCCTTCCGGAAAATCAGAGCGAAAGGCGTCATAACTGATCCCGGTCCGTCCGTCAATCCGAACATGTACGGATGAGCCGTCCTGGGACACCACATCAAATTCGAACGATCCGGCTGGGCTCGCGGTCTTGTAGCTGCGAATGGTTACATTTTGGAGCTGCACGAGCTGTCCCTGATTGGTTTCGTTCAGCTCTGTCTGCACTTTAGGCTCCGGAACTGTGGCGATGCCCTTCTTCTCGATCCATACGGGGTTCTCCAGCTCTACTTCTCCGTTATAGACGGTCTTCGAGGCGCTTACTGTTACCCGGTCGCCCGCATGAAAATCCGCTGCCTGCGGATACACATAGATGCCTGCCGTATCATCCTGCAGGTAGAAGCCCTGTCCGCCGAATAGCCCCGGCTCGGAGGTAACCACGCCTTCTACCGTAACCACAGTGCCGTCAGCTGCTCCGCGCGCTTCAGCAACGGGAACGGCAGCGGGAACCTGCGGACGGTCGTCTGGCAGCGGCTCGACCGGAACGTTGGCTACTGTGACGCTCTTTGTGATCAGGTTCGCGCTGCCCTGCTTCAGACGCAGGGTAGCATCCCCTGTTGTCCCCGGCTTCAGCTGTACGGTCAGCTCCTTCGCTGCATGACCGGCTGTATTCGCCGTCAAGCTGAAGGCTGGACTGTAGCCGTAGGGGGACCAGCTGCCATCCTCCTGCTTAAAGCGAGCAATTTGATCGCCCCCGGTGACATATATGCCAACCTTAAGATCCTGAACCGTCTGGCCTGGCTGCATGCCATCCGCCGTCAGCCTAATGCTGAACTCCTCGGCTGACGGCAGCTGGGCCTGATGCACAAAGCCATAGGTTGCTTGCACGTCCGGCTTCTTGCCGGACCCATAAGAACCCGGCTTGAAGGTGGAAGGATCATACCATTTATAGCCTGGCGCCGGTTGGGCCCACGGCTCTTTCTGCGGCTCGGTGGACGCCGCCGGTTCCTCGCTTGACAGCAAGGCAGTAGGCGTATCCAGACTCAGCCCCGGCACGTCTGCAAGGGAGGTGTAGTCCTCCCGATGAGCCAACCACTCCACAGTCTGAACGAGGAATTTGGCGTCATCGGCCTCCTTGAAGCCGTCATAAGTCTTCTTCGTCTGGCCGTTCTCCTCGCGCAAATAATTGGGCGAGGCATCCTCCACCGGCGAGGAATCGCCGATGAACGCCGCCTTGCCAAGCCCGCGCTTGGCCACCGCCGCGAACGGCCCCTCTGCCCGGCCGCCGCCGTTGTACACGCCGCTGTCTACCGCATTGCCCCAGGCCGGAGGATTCTCTGGCACATAGACAATGCCCTTGGCCTTGGCTGGGTCCAGGACGGCCAGCGTGGAGCCGGCGTGAACGGCAACAGACTGCACGCCTTCCGTGATGCCGAATGCCTGGCTCGGCGCAACTACGCTATTGGCATCGATATCGCCGATGGCATTGTAGCGGAAGCGCACGCCGAAGTTGTCTGCAAGCCAGTCTCCGCTGGAGAGGCCCTGCATGGCCGGCGAAGCGGCCTCCTCGGCGCTCATGCCCTTGGCCGGGTTGTCAAAGGCGCCCCGGCGGTAGCCGTTGAACACCTCGGAAGCATCCCAGCGGTTCTTGTTGCGGTCCGCATTGTAGTGGTCGGAGATGAAGAAGACCCCGCCCCCCTGGTCCACATACTGGAGCAGGGCGTCCTGCTCGGACTGCTTCAGCGGCACATTTGCCTCAGCGATGACGAACACATCATAATCCTTCAGCTTCTCGTAGGTGATCGCCTGCTCTCCAAAGGTATAGGGAATCTGGCGGTCGAGGGGCTCGACGGTAAAGCCATCCGCTCTAAGGCCGTCTGCAAAATCTGAGAACGCTCCGTCAATAACCCAGTCTGCAGCACCGGCCGTCTGGGCATGGGTGTTATCGAACAGCACCTTCTTACCGCTGCCGTCCGGCAGATCCGGGCTCGTCCCTGGGGCTGGATTGCCCGTTCCCGGTTCTGGGTTGCCTGTTCCCGGATCCGGATTTCCCGTGCCGGGGTCCGGATTGCCCGTACCTGGATCTGGATTACCTGTTCCTGGGTCCGGATTTCCTGTACCCGGGTCCGGGTTGCCTGTTCCCGGATCTGGGTTGCCTGTTCCTGGGTTCGGATTTCCCGTGCCGGGACCCGGCTCCTCCCCAGGATCAGATAAGGAGATCGAGGTTACATTCTTCAACCCGGCAAAATTGTTATATACGAGGCGTGCACCGTCTGCAGTGATCTTCTGTCCCACCAGCTCGGGGTGGCTGGCCAGACCGAACTGATTCCGCAGCGCCGCGGGAATTTGGATGTTGATTAGTTTAGAAGCATCCGTCTCTTCCGCCTGATCTGCAAGCAGGAGATTGTAATCATTAGCGAAGGGGGCCTTGAAATTCGCCGTCTTCGAGCCTGTTGCATGGCCGACCACATAGCCTTCTACTTGGACACTGCTTCCATTGTTCCCGGCAGCAATCGCCTGTTCAACCGTCAGTGTCTGCCGGTCTGCCGTTGCAGTCTGCAGCAGCTGATACACGGCCGCCTCGGAGATGCTGTCTTCGGCCGCATGCGCCTGCTGCGGGATTGGCCCGACAGCTCCGGTGACTGCCAGCACACTGCCCAGCAGCCATCCAAATGCCTTTTTGCTCCACTTCACCTTCATCCTTAAATTATCCCTCCCTATGATTTTCACTTCAAATCTCTTCTATCATATAGTGAATTTGCTTCCTATTTATACTTATTATGTAAAATTTACATTAAATCCATCTTCTCCCCTATGCCTTCTCTTTCTTATCTAAATCTAACAGCCTATCCGCCGATCTTCATTCCCATCCTTTAGTTGGACGAGCCTGAATATTAAACACCACACTGCTTGAAAACGATCAATACTGCCCTTCTTGTGGCTCCCCTGTAAGAGCGCGGCCTGAACCACCCAAACCGCCAGAGCTCTTGGAGCCTTCCCATGGTTATACGCCTCCATCAGCCCCGGCTGCTCCTCCGCTGTCGGACGGCCCTGATGCGGATCCCGCGTTTATTCATCGGCAGCCAGGCAGACCTCTATCTTGCGAAATGGAGAAGCGACAGCCACTGGAACTGGGCCGCCTTCTGCTTCGATGGCTACTGGCTGCTCTACCGCGGAATGTACTTGTACTTCCTGCTGTATGTACTCTTTGCCTCCGTAGTGGTCAACGTGCTGGGTGCTCTTTTCTTCAAGACCATCATTTTAGAGCGTCTTCTGACAGGGGATAATCTTATTACCATCCTTTGCTTCTATCTCCTGTTGAAAATCATAATGGGCATCATCGGGAATCAGCTCTATCTAAGCCATGTCAAGCGAAAAATCGCCTCTATGTACTACAGATTCCCCCGTGATTTCGAAATGCGGGAGGAGAAAATTGCCACTGCCGGAGAGACCAGCCTGTTCGTTCCGATCGCGCTTGCCGCGCTTCCTCTTCTGCTGGCAGCCGTGGTTGCGCTCATTAGCGCAGTCATTGCTTTTAAGAGTGTGGGTCAGTACACGCCTCCGGGATTGATTTATGGAGTATTCCAGCGATATATATAATGTTTAAGAAGGCTGCCTGCTTAAGCAGTCTTCTTGGTTTTCATCATTCACAGCATATTTTTACAAGTAGCAAAAACGATCAAAATGAGCGCTTTTTCATCTGCTATAGTGTTTAACAAGGAAGGAGGCCAGCCGGTGTTAAGCTACAGCATGCTCGTACAGAAAAGCATTCACTATATGGAGACACATCTCGATGAGGAAATTGGACTTGCCGAGGTAGCCTCACATGCAGGACTGTCCCCTTACCATTTTCACCGGGTATTCCGCAGGGAAGTTGGAATGACCGTGACCGATTATATCCGCACAAGGCGTCTAAGCTATGCCGCAGGGGCCCTTCGCCACTCGGATCATCCGATCTTGGAGATTTCCATGGATTGCGGCTTTGAAAGCCAAGAGGCGTTCACCCGGGCCTTCAAAAGGATGTTCGGTATGCCCCCAGGGCGATACCGGAAAATATTCGATTCGAACTTATTTCAAGGAGGAGAACGTACTATGATTGAAACTTCTCACATTAAAGGCTGGATTCTGAGCGGGACCCATCCGCACAACTATGAAATGGGACTGGATCAGATCACCGTTCACCAGGGTAAAGCATCAGCGTATCTTAAATCGACAACAGTGATGGGTAATGAGGAATTCGCCACCCTTATGCAGTCCTTCAAAGCGGGCCGCTACCTCGGAAAGCGGATGAAATTCTCGGGCTTTGTCAAAACAAGCGGGGTTGAGGAATTCAGCGGTCTGTGGATGCGGGTGGACAATAATGCCGAGGATGTCCTGCAATTCGATAATATGAACAATCGGCGAATTACGGGAGATACCTCATGGAATCATTATTCCATCGTGCTCGATATTCCGGACAACAGCGCCTCCATCTCCATCGGTGTCCTGCTCATGGGCAAGGGGCAGGTATGGGTGGACGGCTTCAAGTTCGAAGAGGTGGATAAGAGTGTGCCTACGACTAATGTTGAAATTGGTTACGAGCTGGCAGACGAGCCGATGAACCTTTCCTTTGAAGAATAAAAAAGTTACAAAGTGAAGACGAACAGCGGAACTAGGATTACTCAAATATTTCGAACATGGGTGGGCTCTATTGGCATGCTGCTGATGATGTAAGTGAATTTGTAGAATTGCCTGGTTACGGTGACAGAGGATAACTCTGATCAACAAACCCAAAGCACAGTCTGGGAATTTACAGGTCCTAGACTGTGCTCATGAGGGTGGAAATGGACTTATAGAATGACTAAAGAAATGAAAGTTTTAGGGCCGTATTAGGCCGTTATATATAGAAAGTTCAATGTGAAACTTTAGTTCAATCTATATATGTGTAAAAGTAATTCGCGAGGAATATCTACCTCATCAAAGTGATACATTGTGAATCAGTCTCCCTTATGGTAATCAGTAAAAAAGGGGCATGGTAGCATGAATTCAAACACTGTTGACCTTTGTCGGTTTTGTTCTCGCCGGAACGTTTCCTAGTATACAAGTGGCGCTTTTTACGTTCAAAGCTTGAACCATTATTATAGAATGACTCTCTTTGTTTTCTCCTTGTCCGCTTTTTGGCCGCTTTTTGGCCTCTTCTTGGCCTTTCGCTGCACTCGGGTTCTGCTATATTAAACGCATGGGAACTACTGGAAACCGGCTCCTGTAGATGATCCCAATTGAAACACACCCGGGTGATAAAAGATTTTACTTAAAGCGATGAAACTTGCCGGACTATTTAAACAGCCATAAGGCAAACAGGTTAAAAATCAAAAGGCAAAGAACAGGGAGGAACACTGATGAACAACAAATTCGAAAACAAAACCGCACAGGCTACGGCATTAACAACCACATGCTATATCATCGATCCAGCGCAATGGGGGATCAATACCAACGGCACCGATGCGGTAAAAACGACGGATGGATTGAACAAGGCGATCGCCCATGCGAAAAGCGCTGGGTACAACGAAGCGTTTATTCCGAAAGGGACGTATTTGATTCAAGGCGTTGGAACCACCTATCCAAACAATCCGGAGAAAGGGGCGGGCATCCAGGTGCCATCCCACATGAAGCTTACTCTGGATCACCAGGCGGAGCTGAAAGTGCAGCCTAACTCTGAGAGAGGTTACTCCTGTATTTATCTGCGCAAAGTGGAAAATGTCACGATTTCGGGCGGCATCATTACCGGGGATCTGGACCAGCATGATTACAGCAAAGTTCCGAAACATGAATGGGGCTTCGGCATTTACGTTCATGGAGGCAAAAAAGTCACAATCGAAAACATGAAGATCCGTAAATGTACAGGCGACTGCGTCTTCCTTGGCGCGGTGGGCCTCATGGGCGTAGATCCCGACTATGACGAACCGGATTTAGTAACCATCCGCAATTGCTCGCTGGACGGATCGCGCCGGAACAACATTTCGATTACCGCTGGCGAAGGCATCTTCGTAGAAAACAATGAAATCACAAATGCAGGCACTGAGAAGGGTACCGGTCCGAGCGTCGGAATCGACATCGAAGGATACGGCGAAGACGATATCGACTACGAGCAGCCGCGAAAAATCGTCATTCGAGGCAATGTGTTCCGCGGAAATCTGGTAGCGTCTGTGCTCAATTTCAGCGGCTACGAAGTCGTGATCGACGGGAATCATTCGGATAATATGATTTCTTACAGCAATGGTACGGATACAATCATTTCCAACAACGTGTTCGTACGAACAGACAAAACCAAAGTAGCTATCGCGGGTGAGAAGGTATCGAACGGATTTGACGGTAACAACGTGACAATTACTGGGAACACCATCAAAGGCTTTAGCAGCGGCATCGACGCCCGCGGTAAAGACGTGGTCGTGACGGGAAATGCGGTCTCCCATCTTGGCGAAGGAACGGGCATCGGCGTATACAGAGGGGAAAATGTACTGATCGCGGACAATATTGTGCATCGCGGTGCGGGCCTGCCTTACAAAGTGAGCGAGAGCAATGACGTGCAATTTTTGAACAACAAGGCACTTCACTCGGAACTCTTCGGCCTCGAACTGGACAAGTCCACCAATGTCATGCTGCGGGGCAATTCGTTTGGCCAGTGCAAAGGCGGCATATCCATCAAAAACTTGGGTGCAGAAGCGACATCGGTTTTCGTAGAAGGCAACTATATCGACTGCTCCAGCTACACAGGAAAACAAGCCAATTATGCGATCAGCTTCGACAAAAACAGCAATGTTACGCTCAAAGGGAATTATATCCTTGGCTGCCGAACAGTCGCCATTTACGGAGAGAGCAGCGCCGGAAAAACCGTTAAAATCAACGATAACGAAATTTCGGACACCGCGAGCACTTCGGCGATTCAAATCAAGGGGGGGCAACGCGCCGAGATTATCGGCAACCGCATCACTTTCAAAAGAGCCGATGACGTCGGATACGGTATTTCATTAACTGATGACGCCGAGGATGCGATCATAGCTCAAAATACGATTTATTCCAATACCGGTAAATCTGTTTCCAACGCGATCATAACTGATACGGCGAAAGGAACCAAGGTTCTAAACAACTTGCTGATTAAAGGCCAAATGAAGCTCCATAAAACGGACACCAATATCGGCAACACGATTGTTTAAGGCTACTTTGGTAAAACGGCAAAAAACCAAAAAAAGCGCCCGGAGCAGCCAACTGGCTTAAGCTCCGAGCGCTTTGTCTCTTCATATATCTCCTATACGTTGCTGGCCCCCGCCTTATCCATCATACTGCGGGCAATCCAGACGCCTGCCGCTCCGGCCTGTGCCAGGCCGCGCGTGATCCCTGCGCCGTCTCCGCCGCAGAACAAGCCGTCAATCTCCGTCTCAAGCGCTTCTGTCAGCTTCGGCCGGGCCGAATAGAACTTGGCCTCCACGCCGTAGAACAGCGTATGCTCGGAAGCAATCCCCGGAGTCACTTTATCCAGCGCCTCCACCATTTCAATGAGGCTCTTCATCGTATTATATGGAAGCACGAGGCCCAGATCGCCCGGCACCGCCTCCTTCAAGGTTGGCTCCAGGAAGCCTTCGGCAATCCGTCCTGCGGTAGAGCGGCGGCCGCGTATGATATCCCCATACTTCTGGACAATCACGCCCCCATTCGACAGGTCGTTGGCCCGTCGGCAGATTTCCCGGGCATACTCGTTCGGCTTGTCAAACGGCTCCGTAAAGGTGTGGGAGACAAGCAGCGCAAAGTTCGTATTGCTTGAACCGAGTGCCGGGTCCTTGTAAGAGTGGCCGTTGGCAGCCATGACCCCGCTGTGATTCTCCACCACGACATGGCCGGAAGGATTGCTGCAGAATGTGCGGACCCGTGTACCCACCGAAGTGTTGAAGATGAACTTCCCTTCATACAGATGCTCATTGATCTCACGCATGACCACATCGCTGGTCTCTACACGGACCCCCACATCCACCTGGTTGTTGTACATTTTCAGGCGGCGCTTCTTCAGAATATCAGTGAGCCAAGCCGATCCGTCCCGCCCTGGCGCAATCATCACCAGGTCTGCCTCATACGTATCGCCATTCTTCAGCGTAATTCCCTTCACTGTATGGCGATCATTCTCCTTAACGGTAACAA
Organism: Paenibacillus sp. CAA11; assembly: GCF_003060825.1. Classification (NCBI taxonomy): domain Bacteria; kingdom Bacillati; phylum Bacillota; class Bacilli; order Caryophanales; family Paenibacillaceae; genus Paenibacillus; species Paenibacillus sp. CAA11. The sequence continues at coordinate 429,715 of NZ_CP028922.1, read as the reverse complement.
TATCCTCCACCTCTGCTTTGAACACCATATCTATACGAGGCTTCAGATGCTCATAAATGGACTTCAAAATTTCAAGGTTCTGCTCGGTACCCAGATGCCGCACCTCGGCGCGCAGGAGCTTGAGCCCTGCAGCATAACCACGCTGCTCAATGTCCCGGATGGCATCGGTCATCGGGTCGGTAATATTCGTCGTTGCACCATGCTCCAGATTGAGCGCATCCACATAGCGAATCAACTCCAGCACCTTAGAAGGCGCCAAATAGTCTGTCAGCCAGCCGCCAAACTCGGTGGTCACGTTGAACTTGCCGTCACTGTAGGCGCCAGCTCCCCCGAAGCCTGCCGTAATCGAGCAGGCCGGCAGACAGCCCGCAAATTCCTTGCGGCCAGCCGGAGGTGGACACAGCTGGATTTTATCTTCGAGAATCGGACAGCGGCGACGATAGATATCATGGCCTTTATCGACCAAGAGTATTTTCCAATGCGAAGCTTTCAGGCTTAATTCATAACTGGCAAAGATCCCGGCCGGGCCGGCACCAACAATAATCACATCATATTTACTCATGGAAGAGTTCCTCCTAGATTTCAAGTATGACTGGATGCCCAAGGCACAAAAAAACCTGACCCCAAATAGGTATGCTTCGGCACCCTATTCGTAGTCAGGAATTTGTGGCTCCTTGTAGAAACCCTCAAACCATATCTTTGAGGATATACGAATTGATTTCACGATATATAATAAGCAACACCAAGAATCATACCCGCTATAAACGAATGTGTCAAGGTCATTAACCTATAATATTCGTATTTTACACGCATATCCTAAATTGTACTAACTAATCACTCTTCACAATCCCCAAAAACACGAACATTGTTATTTTCCAATTAAAATCCGGCTCCATTTCAGCCTGCACATCAATATATAGAATCCCCAGGATAGCATCAGAACGACCGCCCCGCCTGCCCATATCATCAGGTGATATAGAGGGCCACCCGTCACATCCTCCGATACTTGTCTCCATAAACTCAGCAGGAGCGGATGGACCAGAAAAATCGCGAACGAGGCTATCCCTATGCCCGTCAGCAGTCTAGCAAGCCATCTTCCTTGGAGGACTTGGTATAGTGCCTCTGAAATGAGCAGCAGGGACAGAGCCGCTGCCGAAGTGAAGACGTAGTAAATGACAAAATTTAAATACTCCTTGTACGGAAGGAGCTCCGGCAACCATTGGTAATAAAGGCGCCCCGCAAATACAAAAACGAACCCGAACAGAACAAAAGTCGCATAGCACAGCCATCTCCAGCGCCGCAAGAAACCCATGGCCGCTTCATAGCTAATTCCAACATAGGCTCCGATTGAGAATTGCAGGAAATACGTAATGAAGAGGTCTCCCGCTTTATCCCAGTTAAGCACTTCCTTCATAAAGAAGTAAAAGAGGATTTGCACCAGAACTGCTGCAGGCACCAACATCTTAACTCCCAAGGAGGAACGCACTGCTCTTACTAGCAACGGAAATATGAGATAGAACTGTATCAGAATGACGAAGTAGTACAAATGCTCAAAATTATCTCCGTACAGAATACCTGCGAGCAGCTTCCCTGTATCCTCCCGCAGTTTATGCAAATTGCCCTTTACAGCATGCTTGAAGACAAAATAAATTCCCGACCATAACAGGTAAGGGATAACAACATACATCAAGCGCTTCTTATAGAACGTTCCGATCCACCGTTCACTATCCTGCGAACGGCTCCAGTAGTTATAGAACAAGACCAGGCCGCTGAGAAACAGAAACGACGGAACCGCAAACTGGCTAAATTGGTTGAGGACCAAATAAAATATCGCGATCGGGCTGTCAGGATATCGCTGTGCCCGCACTGCTGGCAGAGAAGTCACATGAATGAGAACAACGGCGAGGATGCAAATTGCTCTGTAGATGTCCAGTGTTCGAATTTTGGATTTACGCAGTGCGGCCAATATATCACCCTTCTTCTATGATGTACACATAGCTATTAAACAATTTAGAAGGCTTTGATTTGACCTTTTTCTTCCATCTGCTGCTTGCGGCTGCTGCTTATGCTTGATCGATCCATTCCGTCTTCACGGAGTAATGCTGTCTTCTCCCCTCTAAAGCAGGTGCTTCCGGGACACCCAGATAGATGAATCCCAGCATTTTATCCCTCTGGCCGAGGCCAAAATGCTCATTCATAAGCGGGTGATAGGCTGGGTCTCCCGTTCTCCAAACGGCCCCTAAGCCAAGAGCATGAATCTCCAGCAGCATATTTTGAATGGCAGCAGATACCGCCCCATATTCTTCAATCTCCAGCACGCCTTCTTTGGCACTGGGGGTAACTGCTACAGCAATAATGACCGGAGCGCGAAATGCCTTGGAACGGGCTTTCTCGGCTTTCATCTCCGCTTCCTCGGCTCCGGCCGCTGCCTTAGCTGCCGCTTCTCTCGCAATATCTGCGAGGGCGCTGCCAAGCTTGCCGCGTCCTTCACCTCTTAATACGAAGAACTTCCAAGGCTCGGTATGCCTATGGTTCGGCGCCCAGGTGCCAGCCTCCAAGATCCGTTCAATCGTCTCCTTAGGAATATCATCCATCTTGACCTTGCCGATGCTTCGGCGGGTTCTTATCGCTTGAGTCACATCCATTAGTATCTCTCCTCCACTTTTACTTTATTACCTATATAGAACGAACTAAAGAAAATAAATGTTATAGGGCTGTATTAGGCCGTTAAATATAGAAAGATCAATGTATAACTTTAATTCAATCTATATAAAATTAAAATATTTGCAACCGGACCTACTTTATGTCCTATTTTCGCTTCAGACGGTTGCGAAGAGACTCTACCTCTTCAGCTGCAGGCTGCTCCGCCCCGTATCGGGCCCGGTAATAGGCATCCACCAGCTTCCGCTCTGCCTGGGGGTCGGCGGCAGCTGCTGCCTTGCCCGCTTCGCGCTGCTCATCCTGCACGATCTCCAGCGGTGTGGATGCCGGAGAGGGCTGGTAGCCTTCCTGCCGCTGGCGATCCAGCCACCTGCGATACAAATAACGGACCCGCTCCCGGGGCGCAAGCTCTTCCCAGCGGACGGCTGTTCCCCCGCGTGTGAAGAATCTCCGCCAGCCGCGCAGCGGCGCGGGGCCGGGCTCCTCCTTGCGGGATACTCGGCTCTCCTCATCCGTGTAGCCCGCCTTCTCAGACTCAGCGCTTCTGCGGCGCAGCCCGCTTAAGAGAGAAGCCCAGCCGCGACGGAAGTTCTCGCCGCCATAGCGGTAAGCTGCGTATAACAGTCCGCCGGCTACGATAGCCAAGGCCGTGTAGCCAAAAATATAAAATAAGGTGTTCAGAATCTCCGTAATCCGGTCCGGACCATGTTCTGCCACCTCCGGCATCCCCTGCGGCGGGACCGGTTCCGCAGGCGGCTGAGGCACGGGCTCCGAGGAGGAACCCGTGAAGATCTTCGCCAGCAGCCAGCGGATCGCGCCGAGCACGGTTCTGCCGAGCAGACTGCCCAGGCCGGCAGCCAGCAGCAGTGCGGCTAAGAAGAGCACGGCCACATATACGCGGTTGCGCCGAATCAGCTCCGGCGCCGCCTTGCTTGGCCCGCTGCCGGAGAAGGACGCCTTCCGCAGGCGGCCTTCATTCATATACAGCAGCGTGAAGGCCAGGCAGACGGCTCCGCATCCGACAAGGAGCGGCACCCAAGGAGTGAGCGCAGGCGTGCGGCTGAAATAGATGCCGCCTACGAAATAACTCGCCATCCCTATGCCGTACAGGCGGATTCGACTGTGATAATCGCTGACGCTGAGCAGAAACAGCGCCGCTGCAAAGCCTGCTGCTGCCACAAAGATGGAATGTGATAGATCCAATATGCCCGGCAGCAGGAAGAGAATTCCGGCAAGCAGCGAGACAGTGAGCCGTGTCCATAGCGGCCTAACCAGAGGCTGCAGCCAGGCCGCAGCCAGCAGCAGGGGAACCAGCCCGAGCAGCCAATACCTTTGAAGCGGCGGCTGGGCCGTATATTCATCGATCCACAGCCAGACAGGCAGCAGCATCAGCAGGCTTATCAAGCCATAGCCCGCCCGCCGCAGCACCCCGATGCCCCATTCGTTCTGAGCCTTCTGAGCCTTCTGCAGCTTCATCGGCTTCTCCCCCCTTCTTCGGGTATGAGCATCCACTCGACCTTATTGCCAAGGCGTTCCAACCGCTGTGCTGCCTCGGTTAGCCTGCTGCCGTGGTGGCAAGTAATCAGCAGATAGTCGCCGTCCTTCCTACCCTCATCAGCTTCCCCCTCCAGCATGGCTGGCATAGAGGTCACCATGTCCAATTCAAGCTTGGCCAAGGTCTCCAGCACCTCTCGCAGAGCAGCAGGCTGTACCATCCGGATCGGCTGCTTCTCTCCAAAGGCCAGACGGCCATTGCAGATCAGTCGGACGACCAGGCCGCTAGCAGCCGCATGCTCGGCAACCGCTGCCGCATAAGTGATGCCTCGCTCAATCCGCTCACGATCCGTAATATTCCGCCACATGTTCTCATCCACTTCCATATTTAGGCAGATGACAAGCCTCGGGTCTGCCGTGTAGTCCTTCTTATGCACCTGCATCGTTCCAGTCCGGGCGGTAGCCTTCCAATGAACCGCATTCAAGCTATCGCCCGGACGGTATTCGCGGACCCCCACGTTTAGAAAGGGGTCCTCCCCGATCCAGCGCCGCACAGCAATCTCCCCCAGCCAGCTATGGCTGGGCAGCGGCAGCTCCTGAAGCGGGGCTGCGCGCGGATAGACCACCAGCTCAGCCGCCTGAGGCAGGCGCCGGCTGTCCTCTGACAGCCCCAGGGGATCTCCTGCGGTCATCGTCACCGATTCCAGCCGGTACCAGCCGCGCCGGCTGCAGGTCACCTGATGTCGGCGGACAATACGCCGGTACGGGCGCAGCAGGAAGATGCTGATATGGTTCTGGAACAGCTCGCCCCGGCTGATCTCCAGATTGGTCTGGCTCCCGAACACCAGTCCCTGCCCGATCATGGATTCCAGCCGGATCCAGGGCAGCGGCAGGAGCTTGCGGTTCGTAATCCGCTCGACCATCTCCACCTCTTCCCCTACAAATACAGCTGTCTTGGAGAACCAGCGTTCATAGCTGACTTTCCGAAGCGCGTATTTGCCGTAAATATAACCCACGACCGCAAGCACGGCGGCCATGCTCACCATCAGCCATACAAGCAGCATTGCTCCGCCTCCTAACCGGCTGTCCCGGCTGTCTCAACAGGCTCGGTAGGCACCGTGACCTGCTTCAGGACGGAGGAGACCAGCTCCTCCGCCTTCTCCGCTCCGTCCAGCACTGACCGGTTTAGCTGCAGGCGGTGTGCAAGCACTGGTACGGCCACCGCCTTGATCTCATCCGGCGAGACGAAGCTTCTGCCGCGGACCAGGGCGAGCGCCTGGGAAGCCCGCAGCAGCGCCTGACTGGCACGCGGGCTGGCCCCGAGCCGCACCTCCGGGTGAGTCCGCGTAGCTTCTGTGATGCGCAGGATGTAAGCGATCAGATCGTCCTCCACCGGAAGCTGGGCGCAGACCTGCTGGGCCTGTACGATCTGGGCCACCTCTGCGGCCGGCTCCAACCGGGCAAGCGGGTTGCCCGACTGGAAGCGACGCAGGATGCGCATCCCCTCTTCAAATTCAGGGTATCCCATGCGAATCCGCATCAAGAAGCGGTCAAGCTGCGCTTCAGGCAGCGGGAAGGTTCCCTGATTGTCCACCGGGTTCTGTGTGGCAATGACCATGAACGGCGCCTCAAGCAGATGTGTCTCTCCGTCAATAGTCACCTGGCGCTCCTCCATACATTCCAGCAGACTGGACTGTGTACGCGGCGTGGCCCGATTAATCTCGTCCGCGAGCAGAATATGTGTGAACACCGGGCCGGGCCGGAACTCGAACTCGCTTGTCTTCGGGTTGAAATAATGAATGCCGCTCAAATCAGAGGGCAGCAGATCCGGGGTGAACTGAATCCGCCGGAAGGCTCCGGAGAGGCTTGCGGCCAAGGACTTGGCCAGCAGCGTCTTCCCTGTTCCCGGTACATCCTCCAACAAAGCATGGCCTCCCGCCAGCAAAGTGGTCAGCAGCAGTTCAACCGCTTCCTCGCGTCCTACAACGACCTGGGCAATCCGCTGCCGTACCGAGTTGATAAGTTCATTCATATTTTGAGTATCCATAAGTGCACCGCCTTGTTAGATTGGTCAGTTCTTCAATTCTTGTCTATGTATATAGAATGAACTAAAGAAATGAGTGTTATAGGGCCGTATTAGGCCGTTAAATATAGAAAGATCAAGGCAAAACTTTAGTTCAATCTATGTAGCATCTGTCTTGTCCAAATAGGTAAAGTTAGCGTTTACAATCATAAATTCAGCAAATAGCCTGCAGAGTACTAGATTCCAGTCAAAATCAATTCATCCGGCTTCGCCCCGGAAGGAAGATGCGCCTTCTCCACCTTCAGCAGCTGGGTTACGTTCACCTCGCCGGGCAGCTCAGTTCCTATTTCTTCATGCTTTAGAGACTTCACTTCAATATGCAAGGATACCATCCCTTTCTGGGCATCGGACGAGCTTAACGTGACAGCCTGAACCTCAGTTCCCTGATCAGAAGAAGGCTTCTGTCCTGTACACACAGCGACATAGTAATTGGCCTCCGTCTCCCCGGCCAGAAAGGCTCCAGGCACACTTGTCCTAAACTCTCTATAAGCTTCCTTCAACGCTTGCGGCAGATCATCAGCCACACTGAACTCCCAGGATGAATCATCTTGGGCGATCTTGGTGTAAATGACCCGCTGGAACGGGATTTGCGCCTGCTCCTGAATTTGCATCTCCTTCTGAGGCCGCTTGTCCCCCTGCTCTGCCACCACGGCAGCGGGATCAGCTTCATTCTGTTTTACCGTGACTAACTCCTTGGAATTAGAACAGCCGATATTCGCTAGCAACATGGTCATGCAAGCTAATGATATGAAGCTTTTCCTCATGAGATTCTCCTCCCCTTAAATGAAAGACCTCTCTTCAATATATTACTATATTCACAATAGATTGCAGAGCTTTTGTACGAAATACGGGCGGAAGAAGGCCTGATCTTTGGGAATTGGACTCACGTAGACTATAATACGAATATGAACGTTTACTTTACTGGGATAGGGAGAGGATCAAAGATGACATTGCCTTTGCAGACAAGAGGAATTCCTGCAAGCCAGCTCGTACTGGGATGCATGGGTCTGGGCGGGGATTGGGACAAGAGTCACCCTATTACACAAGAGCATATCAAGCAGGCTCACGAAGCTGTTGAAGCCGCTTTGTCCGTAGGGATCCATATGTTTGATCATGCGGATATTTATACGAGAGGCAAAGCCGAGACGGTCTTCGGTCAGGTGCTGAAAGAGCGTCCAGAGCTGCGGGAGAAGATCATCCTTCAATCCAAATGCGGCATTCGCCTGACCGAAAGCGAGGAAGAGCCGGGCTACTATGATTTCTCCAAGGAGCATATCCTGCACAGTGTCGATGGTTCTCTGAAGCGGCTGGGGGCCGAGTATCTGGATATTCTGCTGCTGCATCGCCCTGACCCTTTGGTAGAGCCTGAAGAGGTAGCCGAAGCGCTGCGGCAGCTGAAGTCTTCGGGAAAGGTCCGCCATTTCGGCGTATCCAACATGAGTGCAGGACAAATCCGGCTGCTTCAGGCAGCCTGCGATGAGCCCTTTATCGTGAATCAGCTTGAGATGAGCCTGCTGAAGACAGGCTTTATTGATACCGGGGTCACGGTGAATCAGGGAATCGCCGCGCACAATATTTTCCCGGAAGGCACGCTGGAGCACTGCCGCCTGGAGAACATTCAGCTGCAAGCTTGGGGGCCACTGGCTCAGGGTCTGTTCTCCGGCAAGCCCGGTCAGGACCAGAGCGAGAACGTTCAGCAGACAGCCCGCCTGGTTGCCGAACTCGCCGAGGAGAAGGGGACGACTCGAGAAGCGATAGTCCTCGCCTGGCTGATGAAGCATCCGGCCCATATCCAGCCGGTGATCGGCACCGTGAACCCGGACCGGATCCGCGCTTGCGGTGAGGCCGCTAAGATTCAGCTATCCCGCCTCGAATGGGTCAAGCTGTACATCGCCTCGCGCGGCAGGGGTATGGCTTAAAGCAAGCAGGCAGGCCCCGCCTCCAAGGCGTCTATAGTACGAATAATTATGAATTAATTCATGCGGTCAGGGGTGGGGCAGGAAGCCTCACCCGACGCCGCCTCTGCAAGCAGCTCCAATTGCGGCGAGGGCTGTGGAATTACAGGTTCTTGTCCGGTTTGCTGTTCAGTCCGTTGTTCGGTTTGTTGTTCAGTTTGTTGTTCGGTTTGCCGTTTGGCTTGTTGTTCTCTGATGATCTCGGACCTATCATTCCGACTGTCTTCCTTCTCCATCAGCTTCAATCTGATCTGCAAATACTCCATCCCCATAAGAATCAGCACCAATATGGCTGCCACTGCCAGCGTCACGCCCAAATCATGCCCCTTCACCTGTTGGATCAGGATCGTCCCAATTGAGATCATAAGAACCGTCTCCGGAATCGTCATCTGGGATATGCGCCTGCGTCCGCTGATCCGAAGCATCAAGGTTCCCAAGGCGTAAATCAATATAGCTTCAAATACATAAATCACATGCCCACCCCCCTTTCCTTAATATGGGGATAAGATTAACAACTTATTCAGCAGCCCTTACTCCTGTTTACGCTTGGAGAAGAGCGTATAAATGATCTACAGACCGCATCGCATACTCCTGCATGGCGGGCTCCTCCCCTTCAAGGACCACAAGACAAGGCACGCTTGCAATCTTCCATTTCTCTCGAAGCTGCGGAGCGTAGTTGATGTTAATCTTGCTGATCGGCATGGATTTGCCTGTGGCTTCAACGATTTCCAGCATACGCTCTCCCAGCTTGCACGTTCCACAGAAAGCGGTATAGAAGAGCACAGCCTGGCGATTATCAACTGAAGTTTCATCCAAAATTTGAAGCAGCTGCGGTTCTGTTATTTCTAATAGTGGCATCCAGTATTCACTTCCTATTTTTTCTAAAATATGACTAATATTATTCAATTATCTTATTAATTACTGTAAAATAACCTTCTACACAGAATGAATTAAAGGAATGAATGTCATAAGCCTTATTCCGCCGTTATAACAGGAAGTTCAACGCAAAACTTTAGTTCAATCTATATACAACTCATCATTCTATGATAAGGAGTCCTGCTCATGAACATTAGAACGATAACAGTTGCTGCCTCTCTCCTATTGCTCCTCACCACAGTCTCCTGCAGCTCCAACTCCACTGAACCTGCTCCCGCCCCCAAGGGTGGAGGCGTCCAACAAGATTCTACTTCCCAAGTGTCTACCAAGCAAGCCGAAGGCCAGCTCACCACCGAGCAGAAGCTTGAGGACTTCGAGTACATGTACAAGATTATTGAAGAGAATTATCCGTTTCTTGCTGTTAATAAAAGAATGAACAACGTAGATTGGCTAGCTAACAAATCAGTTTATTGGGATAGGATTAAAATGACAAGAAGTGACCAGGGCTTCCAACGCACCATAAAGCAAATTTTGAAGGAATTGAACAACGGACATACTAGCGCATTGAATACCCTTGCCTTTCAGAAGTATAAAAATATATACAGTGAATCCGCAAAGCAAGGTCAGAGCCTTCAGCCTTGGCTTGATGTATTTTTACAGCCAAAAGTGTTATCCAGATATACTGATGCAAGTACTTCAGAACTTAAATCTTCAGTGGATTCAGAACCCTCAATAAATACAGCTACGGCAACAACAGAAATTATTAAAGACGGGAAAGTCGCCTATATTAGAATACCTACGCTGGATCACAATCAAATCAAACCCGATATCGAGATCATTCAGCCTTTCTTGGAAAAAGTTCGTAACTATCAGACTCTAATCATCGATATTAGAGGTAATAGCGGCGGGGATAGTGCCTATTGGAGTGAATACGTAGTGCCTATGCTCTCAAACACCACGATCAAGTATCACTGGTACTTAGCATTTCGCGGAGGCAAGTACTCTATCCCTTTTATTGAGGCAAAATACCAAAGGAGCTTCAATCAGATGCATCCAATTTCTCAACTCCAACAAGAAAAGTTACCTAATCTACCGCCTGAGATCCTTACCGACTTCACCCGATATATAAAAGAAGAGCGTCAAATTAAGCCGAAGCAGTCTGTTCACTTTACAGGTCATATCTATTTATTAGTAGATCGAGTAGTCTACTCCTCCTCTGATATGTGGGCTAATTTTGCTAAACAGACAGGATGGGCTACACTTGTCGGGGAAAGTACGGGCGGGGATGGACTTGGCTGGGACCCTGCTATGTTCTATTTACCTAATAGTGGTATCGTGATTCGATTGCCATTAGCTCTTGGTCTCAGAGCCGACGGAGCCATCGAAGATGAAGTTACAGTGACGCCCTCTATTCTCGTGACAGGTTCCCCTGAGAAAGACCTCACGAACGATTCCGCCGTGCTTGCTGTACTAAAGGCAGAGGCAGAGCGGTTGAAGAAATAACCCGATTTACCTTAGTTCCTTTTTGAAAAGCTACGTATCCCTAGCCGTTTTCACCAACGGTCAGCTTACCAACCAGAGAAGTCCGAAGATTGAGAGAGAGAATCAAAAATCGGCCCATTAATCCAAGATGTTCTGTGAAGATGTAATAGAGATTGAACTTTACTTGAGAATACTTCATCCTCATCAAAGCCAATACAATAATTACATCTATGGTGACTGTAAGGGTACGCCTCTTCCACCAGACGATTGAATGTGGGTGTCCTAATAGAGATCAACAGTGCTATCTCTGCAATCGTCATCTATGGGATGGATTTGCAGCCACTAGCCCTATATAGAAATTTATCCATTGCATAACCAAAATGGCCTCAAAGACGTATTGCATCCGAAGTCTCCCTTTATTTCTTTTCGGTATTTATACGAAAGCTTTATCGCTTTTGAGAAACAGGCTAAACATACTGAATGTCACAGATCAAGATCTAGAAGGCAAGGAAACAAGCTAAAGCCGGTTATACTTCTGCCATAAGGTTTGCAGGGGACTCATCAGGGAATTGGTCATTGCATTAATACAAGTATTATAATTTTGTCCTTAGAGCAAACAACCAAAAATAAGATGTGTCCACTCTCCATCACGATAAAGATCACCTGTTCTAATTATAGTCATAGGTTTCACTTGATGGCTGTCATAGTAGGAATCTTAGCTTCTGGCCAATTGGAGACCCGCTATATTTTAAGGATTATTCCATCGAATCATGCATCCGTAAATAATTGTTCGCATTAAATTGAGCAGTAAATACAAAAGTTTAAAAATGTAAATTGTAATAAAAATCATATATACACAATCTAAATATGTATATTATTACAATAGTATCAGTTTATTTCCATTCAATTTTATATCTACTTAACTACGTTCATTCAATTATTTTAAAATAGGAGGAGATTAAATTGATTTACTTAATTGCTCCGCTAAATGAAAATTCTACTGTTGCTAGTGCGTGTCCTACTAACTGTATTTGTTTTTCAACAACATACTGTATGGGATATGTGGGCCCCTGTTAGTCACACTGCTGGGGAAAACTCTGCAGTCCAAAAGCTGAACCCTACAAGGACTTAATATAGGCTTTAATGACCTTAAAGTGACCTGGCAGAACCTTATATTATTTATAGGAGGGGAATTATGAAAGCGTCGAACTATAACTTTTTTTATGATTACCCGAGTGAATCAAAGATACTAGCCTACAATTCTAGAACGGGTGCCCTAGCACTAATGAAGAATGACCAATACTCCGTTTTTAATGATTACTTTCAGCATAATTTGATTTCAGATATGGATGAGAAACTTCTTACTGATTTAAAACGTGGGGGATTTGTTGTTGAAGACAACATCGATGAAATCGAGCTCATTAAGTTAAACTTAATGTCTAGCAGATATTCAACAGAACATCTCGGCTTAACGATCGCCACCACTATCAATTGCAACCTCGGCTGTACATACTGCTATGAGAAAGACAACAAAAATGCCTTCAAAATGAGCGATGAAGTCCATCAAGCCATTATTAATTTTGTTAGAAGCAGAGCAAATACAATTTCCACTTTAGGTATTACGTGGTACGGGGGGGAACCCCTAATTGGAATGGATACTATTAGGTATCTATCCAAGGAGTTCATGTCAATCTGTGAAGAACATAACATCGAATACAACGCAGGAATTATCACTAATGGTTATCTACTAACTCCAAAAATTGCTGAAGAGCTAAAAAACTATAAAGTAAATTTTGCTCAAATTACGATAGATGGACCAGAGCATATTCATGATCAACGCCGTCCCCTGATTGGTGGGCAACCTACATTCAAGAAAATACTCCAAAATACTAAAGAGGCTTCGAATATTCTGAATTCCATATCCATTCGGATCAATACAGATGAGACCAACAAAATGGAACTAGACAGCCTGCTCGATGTATTAGAGGAATATAACCTCAAAGAAAAAACCGTAGTCTACCTGGGGCATGTCCATAATTCTAACGAGTGCTATTCAACCAACATGTGCTTGACAACTGAATCCTATTCTCATACAGGATATGAATTTGATAAAAAGGCCGCTAACCGTGGCTTCAATACAGGTCATATTTCAACTCCAAGTCCACAAGGCTCATTTTGTACTGCCGATTCTAACTCCTCATTCGTAATTGACCCAGAGGGATTTATTTATCAGTGTTGGGTGGATATTGGAAACAAAGAAGAGGCCGTAGGTAACTTAGTCAATTTAGAGCATTTGGGCAATACTGCGAAACTTCTTGATTATCTAATGTATGAGCCTTTTGAGGATCCAATGTGCCGGGACTGCAAATATCTACCCGTTTGTATGGGAGGATGCCCTCACTCTAGACTTCACCATACAGTAGATCGTTGCACAAACTACAAATACATTATGGAGAAAAAGCTACTTGATTACGCAGACTTCACAATATCGAATAGAGAGCTCGTGAAATCTTGAAACAATAAAAAAGAAATGGGATGAACCTGGGATCACACTGTTTATTCCCCAAGCGGTTTGAGAGCTAATGGACAACCAAAATTTTCAATACTTTTTTCTAAGTCGAAATTATTTTACTGAAGGCAGACCTTTAGAGCGAGAAGTGCCTAATTAGGTGGCAACAAGTAAACGAGCTCGAAAAAATATTCGAGCTCGTTTACTTCACTACCATTACGAAATCAAGAGGAGCCATTCCTATGACTTTACATCGTGTTTTTTATTGTTACTTTATGAAACACAAATGCAGAGTAGGATTTCTCTTTATAGTTACCTTAATATCTACTCTAGCGGGAACATTAGTACTTCCATTGCTCACCGGTAAGTTTATTGACACCTTAACGACAACACCTATATATAAATCTGTATTCAAAATTTTGGCCCTTATTATCTTCTTCAATATCTTTAACATGATTATTGGCTTTGTTAGTAATATTTTTTACGCTGTAACTAATACCAAAATCGCCTTAGATGTAATTCTAGACACAACAAAACATATTCAATCATCCTCCGTGGAGTATTCAGGCAATCTTGATTCTGCATTTACCACTGAACAAATTAATCGCGACAGCAACTCTATAGTTTCCTTCCTGCTAGAGTTTTTAATGAATGGTAGTACAAAAGTCATCACTTTTATAGCTACTGCAGTTTTATTATTCAAAATAAACGTAGTCATATTTCTTATTTTTCTAATCAGTTTGCCTATCTATGTGTTTATCTATATAACGTTCAAAGACAAAATTTATACCGTCTCTCTAGAATTCAAGAATCAACAATCCGCTTTCTTCTCAGAAATGAACAGACAACTAATGAATATTGACTCAATCAAACTAAACTCCTGGGCTTCAATTTTGCATATGGACGCTCAGTCCGCCACAAGTTCTTTCTTCAAGTCATTCCTAAAAAACATCAAAGTTATCAATTTATTCTCTACAACCAACTCTTTTATGATTATGCTGACCAACTTAATCTGTCTTTTTATTGGTGGTATAGGTGTTATTGAAGGGAAAATTACACTTGGTCAACTGACAATGATAACTTCTTATTTTAATATTACAGTAGGATCTCTCCAGTATTTTCTTAACTTCATTCAATCTTATCAAGAAATTAATGTTTCATTACTTAGAATGACACAGCATTGGCAAGTTGAAGAAGAGACATTCAAGGATACAACAGTTAACTATATCCAACAAATATCAATTAAAGAGCTATCATTCTCCTATAATCAAAATCAGAAATTAATTCATAGCTTTAGTTATACTTTTGACCAAGGTTTTTTGTACTCCATAATAGGTAGGAATGGAACCGGTAAATCAAGCCTCATCAAAATACTCGCCGGATTATATACAGGTCATAACAACTGTATTTACTATAACGGCATACCTTTGACTGATCTAAATGTGGATTTGTTGCGAAAACTTAAACTTGCCATTGTAGTACAAGATCCCTTGATAATGGAAAATAGCCTATTCAAAAATGTTACCTATGGTCTGGATATGAAAAAAGTAGATACAGAAAAGTATTCTACTTATGTTACAATGTTCGGGCTAGAACAAGCTGCTAATAAAAACAGTTCTGATAAACTATCTTTATCTGGAGGAGAGCGACAAAAATCAGCTATCATTCGTGCGTTACTAAAGGAGCCCGATGTTCTGATCATGGATGAGCCTACTTCCATGTTGGATGACCATAGTGTTCAAGTACTACTTCACACTCTTAGAGAATTAAGATCAAAGATGATCATTATCATCGTCACCCACGATTCAAGAATAATTAACGAGAGTGATCGGGTGATCAATCTATCTCCTGTAGAAATGCTTATAGAAAGTTAGTGCGTATCATCCATTCTGCGTGTTCTGGATGGATAAAATATCTTTCCCAAAACCACTTCTAACACTACTAAAGTTGGTTGATTTTCAGACATGCATAATAAGGTTAAAATTATTGAATTATAAAAGTAAGATTAAATAATGATTCCCCCATTTTCTAATAAGGAGTCTCCTCATGAACATTGCAACGATTACAGTTGCTGCCTCGCTCCTGTTGCTACTCACCTCGGTCTCCTGCCCCCAAGGATGGAGGTAGTCAGCATGATATTACTCCCAAAAAGTCTACCAAGCAAGCCGAGAGCCAGCTTACCACCGAGCAGAAGCTTGAGGATTTCGAGTACATTTACAAAATTGTTGAAGAGAATTACTGTTTCTGAAGGTGAATCAACAAGTCAGTGGTATCGACTGGTTGAAGAGAAAAGAGAACTATCGCAAAAGGATAGAGAGAATTAGGGATGACAACAGTTTAGCCAACATTGTAATTACAATACTTCGTGAATTAAATTACGGGCATACTAACGTACTAAATACTTCAGACTATGTAAACTATAAAAGCCTCTATACCATCTCAAACAAAGTGTTTCAGGTCAGACAACCTCATAGAGCAGTTAGAGCAGTCCTCATCAGCCCCAGTAAGGCTACTGCAACATTGCCTATCTAAAGATCCCAACCTTAGGCTATTTTCAGATTAAGCCTGATACGAAGGTTATCAAACCATTTTTGCGAAGCGCTAGTCATTCTCGAACATTAATTATCAATATTCACGGTAATGGCGGAGGAGATGAGGCATATTGGAGCCGTTATCTTGTTTCAATGCTAATTAATAAGCCAATTAGTTATCATATATATTCTATATATCGAGTTGGTGAATATTCCCTCCCTTTTATAGAAGTAAATCTGCAAAAAAATACTTAGCGTTCTCATACCCATTGAAAAGCTGCGAGAAGAAAATCTACCTGCTCTTCCCTCTGAAGTTCTCACGGATTTACAAAGGTACATAAAAATTGAAAAAGAAATAAGTCCAAAAGAGTCTATCCACTTTAAAGAAAAAATTTATTTGCTTGTAAATTAAAGTGTTTACTCCGCCTCCGAATCATGGGCAGTATTCAACAGAACAAACTGGGTGGGCAACGCTAGCAGGCAGCCAAACAGGAGGAGACGGAATTGGGACGGAGCCTATCTTGGTCACCATGCCAAACATTGGCATAGTTTTTCGAATGCCGATCGGAATGGAAATCCAAGCGGATGGCTCCATCGAAGATGAAGTCAAAGTCACTCCTTCTATTCTCGTGACAAACCCCTCCTAGAAACCAATTACTAAAGACCCCACCGTATTAGCTGTACTAAAGGCTAAATCGAAGCGAATCAAAGATTTGTCTTTTATCCACGTAGATAATCCGATAATGACAATTTTCCCGAAAAAGCTTCTATGAAAGATTATATCGTAAAAAAAGGAGCTTCTTTCAACTTAGAGCAACCTGGTATATATTACGATTCGCCTCTATTTTATACAAAAAAATAGCAGACTTCGCTTCATTATATTTTGTTACGTGGTGGATTATTGTTCAAATCTGTTGCCTAATAGACCTTTTAGTAAATGAGATAACGGACAAGAACTGAAATATTTATTAGATTTTCGACAGAGTAACTGCACACTTGGAGTGACAATAGAATAAAAAGTTTTTAAACTTATTATTTACTATTATTTGTATTAATTGTCACAGAATAATCCAACAAAAATATATATTATCAACAGTATACCAATATTGTGTATTATTAACAATAAATGCCGATGTGACCTAAATATCTTTTTGTGAAAAAAACCATTACTCAATCCTATATCCATACAGGTTAAAATTTGATAAGAAAACGGTAGATTTAAATTTTCAAACTGTTTACTATTCTTGCCTACAGATAAGTTTGTAGGAAAATAACCCGTAGATTATGCAAACTCCACAGTAATTTTGCTGGGGAGAGTTTACATAATAATATAATTAATAGGAGGCTGTAAGATGGAATTTCTAATTAATCCTGTTTCAAATGTGGGAACTAACGACTTTAATTGTACTTGCTATGGAAATGGTAGTTTTTGTCAAACACAATCAACCTGTATTGCATACTGGGGAGATATGTGCAAAACATATTGTTATACAAAATCCTGTACAATAAAAGCAGAACCTTATAGTAACAAAACTACTGCTTAATGGTGTAAAAACCAAAAGTGCTCGACTATAATCTGTCGGGCTCTTTTGGTTTTACTCTTTTTTTGGAATAACGCTTCACTCCCCCCCTTAAATATATTTGAGATTAAGCTACTCTTAAATTATCACTTGAACGAAAATATCGTATTAGCTGAATAAAATGGTTCTGGGGATTAGGGCCAGGCAGAAAGGAGCTTCCTATTGAATCGACCCGGCAAGGCTCTGTTGATCGCTCTAATATTAATTTTTTCTTTATCCGCGTGTGAAATCATGAACGGTAAGCAAAGCCGTATATTTAATGATGAGAAGCGGCAGGTTGAGTCAGGTGACAGCTACACCTTCGGAAGCAAGGTAGGCGAAGTCACCAATGAGAAGGCTGAGGTCAGCTTCTCGGGGTTCACAGGCTTATATTCCATGTGGGATCTGACGAGCTCCTCAGAACTAACCACAACCTTATCAATCAGCGGTAATATCCAGCATGGAAAGTTTAAACTGATCGAGGTTACGCCAGACCAACAGCTGGTCACCTTATGGGAGGGAGATGGAGATAGCAAGCTATCGGTCAAAATTCCTCCGGGGACCACGACGATCAAATGGGTTGGAAAACGTGCATCCGGCAAGCTTCACTTGGAATTGGCGCCTCAGAAAGGACTTCAAGCAGAGCTTAGAACAGAACTTTTAAAAGACTAAATTAGAACATTCAAGCACCCTTTTGGAAATAAATGAGAAAAGTTACTACTAAACCGTTCCTTCGTGTGAAGGAACGGTTTATAATATTTGTATCCTCTAGAATATTCCTACACTTTCTTTCCCTCAATTCATAGAAGGAGACGAGAAGTAGATGAAACGTTATGTAAGCGTTATACTAATTTGGGTTATGTCATTTTCATTGTATGGATGTGGCGCTGGTGAGAGCAAAATGAGCATCTACTCTGATGAGGAACGACTCACGGAGGAGGGCGACAGCTATACCTTCGTTGACGAGGAAGGCGAGGTCACGGCAGAGCGGGTCCGGCTGAAATACCGCGGCTTCTCAGGCGTCTACACGCCATGGCATCTAAGCAGCACCAAAGACACCACCACAACGCTTCAGATTGAAGGCAAGGAGAAGCTTGGCAACTTCAAGCTGATTCTTGTGACTGCAGATAAAGTAGAGACCTTATGGAAGGGCGGTAAGACTAAAGCTCTTACGATCCAAATTCCTAAGGGAGAAAGTATGATCAGGTGGGTCGGACAGAAATCCGCAGGCAATCTGACCATGACTCTGAAGGGGCAGGAGGGTCTAACGGTTACTGCTTCCAGCAATGTGATCGGAAATTCCAAATGGTGAGATGAAATTCACTCACAGACCTAAAGAACGCTCCACCGAGACCTCGGTAGAGCGTTCTTGGATAGTATATCCTTTTCATCTACAGTTAATTGACGAAGCTTAGCGCTCAATACGCACCGTAATAATTTCATACGGCTTCACAGGTAGGGACAGTCCGCCAGCGGCATTGGCTGTCAGCTTCTCACCCGGTACCTCAAGGATATTACTCTTGTGGAAAGCCCTATGCTCAATACCTGAGCTAAGGGTGAGCTCCGTCTCCTGTCCGCACATATTATACCAGCGCAGATGCAGGTCCCCCGTCTCCTCATTCATCTTCAGCGAAGAGAAAGCTAGCTCTCTGCTCTCCCAGGACAGCGGTGCAAATTGAGTTGGGACAGGCCCATCATGCACTCCGGTCTGCACGGCTATCCAAGGGATCTGGAACTGGTAGCCTTCCGCAAATGCACCGGAGGCGATACCGTCTCCATCGTGCGGAATCACTTCCAGCCGGACTGTATGCTCGCCAAGGCACTGCGCCTCCGGGGTCGGGAAGAGCCCCCAGTCCCCCAATTCGCCTACGGCCCGAAGCAGCGTAATCGCAATGGTGTTGCGACCGTCACGAAGCACTTCGTACTCGTTCAGGCCAAGGTTGGCTACGGTCAGTCCAGCCTTCCTTGCTTCACTCACGTCTACGAAGGCCTGCTGGTGCTGTGTATTGCTCGGGTTCTCCCATTCGGCAGCGGGAACATTATTCCGCCGCACCACCTCGAACATCGAATCCACCTGATGGTCATCCGCCCTCAGATCGGTCGGGAACAGCATCCGGATTCGGTGATCCTTCGCCGTATTATTGAAAGAGGACTCAATCTCTACCCCTCGGCCTCTGCGGCTTAAGGAGACTACGGTGCGAATCACAAGCGTCACCTTTTCGGTAGAGCGCTGTGCTTTGCGGTGCGGGTAGTAGACCAGCTCTCGCTGTTCACGATCCAGCGTGGCATCTGCCGAAGCTGGAATCTCCCAGTGGTGAACAATCTCAAAGGAAGCACGGTAAGGCGAATCCTCCAGCACCTGAATCTTAGCCTTCAGACCCTGTGTGGTCAGCACCGGTTCCCCTTCAGGCTGTCTGAACATATATTCGTTGCCGATGTCCCCTACATTCTCGTAGACTCCCAAATCCCGGTAAGTATGGCCGGTCTTCTTGTCCGTCACGGAGAAGGAGCCATCTGCGGTAATCTCTACCTTCAGCAGCTCATTCTCCATTCGGCGCTTACCGGACAACAGAGAAGCAGCCTTTGGCACAGGCACGCCCCGCACTAAAGCATACGTCTTCAAGCCAAGTGCAGGCACCTGCTCAGCCTCGAACGTCAAGCGGATTCGGCGGCACATATAGGGCTGACGGAACTTGTCGTCGGGAAGATCGTAGCCGAATTGCAGGCCCAGATCCTCCAACTGACTCGCGATCGAGTTCCCTTCTTCATCCACCAACACATAGCCGCTCACATCAACGGCGTTCATCCGACGTGCGGTCTCTTCCAGCGTATGCCCCTCACGGAAATACAGGCGCTCGGCATCCAGCTCCAGCGTAATGACACCGCTCCGCTCCCAACCGGACGTATTGAAGGCGACGACCGGAATCGCATCTTCACCGTATTCCGTGAAGACTTTGGTATTCACAGCCTCTGCCAAGGTCCGCATACTGTCGTCGATAATGGCCTCCGCGACATGACGGCTCTTATCGAACCGGGTCACCATCTCGCGGTGCACCTCATCGACGCTACAGCCGCAGATGCTGTCATGCGGATGGTTCTGCATTAGCGTCTTCCAAGCATAGGTGAACAGATGGTGCGGGTAATCCCGCCCCAGCAGATGCGCGAAGGAAGCCAGCGGCTCCGCCACCTTCTCAAGGAGCGCCTGGCCCAGCTGGTTCATCTGCTTCAGATAGATGCGCGCCGATGCGGTATTCACAAGCGTACCCCAACCATCTGTGCGCTGACTGCGCAGCTCGCCCTTCACCGTGGACAGCTCACGATCTATCGCCCGCTCTACCGAGCTCAGATAATCGGCAAAATTAGAATGGATGAACCGGGTGTCCGGGTACAGCTCTTCCGCCGTGCGGATCGCCTCCGGCAGATCGAGCTGAACCGGCTGATGATCCACCCCGTTCATGAAGAGAAGCTCAGGCGTAGAAGTGTATTTTTCCGCATCCGCCAGCTTCCGCTCCCAATAGACCTTCGCTTCCTCGGCATTCACCGGAACTTCATTGCCGTTGGAATACCAATTCGCGAACAGAATCCCCAGCACCTTCGAGCCATCCGGGCCTTCCCAGATCAGCTCGGAGAAGGAGGACTCAAACCCGCCGTCCGAGACAGTGTTATTAAACCCGGTAGGCTTCACCCCGCGGCCAAAGATGGCGTTGGTAATCCCCGACTGCAGCATCAGCTGCGGGGTCTGACCAGTCAGACCGAACGTATCCGGAAAATAACCGACCTTCGCAGGCTGGCCGTAGCGGGCGGCATCCTTATGCCCTACCTGCATATTCCGCACATTGGCCTCACTGCTGGTGAGGAAAGCATCCTGCAAAATGTACCAAGGCCCGATGAAGATCCGGCCTTCACGTATGTATTTCTCCAGGCGCTCCTTCTGCTCCGGCCGGACCTGCAGGTAGTCCTCCAAGATGATGGTCTGCCCATCAAGGTAGAAACTTTTGAACTCCGAACCCTCGTCCAGCTTATCCAGCAGAGCATCAACCAGGCTGACCAGCCGGACATGATGCTTCTCATAGGGCAGATACCATTCCCGGTCCCAGTGCGTATGGGAAATAATATGCGCCGTTCTTTTCTTGCTCATCGTTAGACTCCCCCTGACTTTTCGTTGTTAGTTCCGCCCTTCATGAACGGTTACCTCATGCGGGCGGTACACAGACAGCAGGCCTCCCTTAAGGTCGGCGGTGAACAAGACGCTCCGCTCCCGCTCCAGCAGAAAACGGTACACCGTCCCGGTAGTTCGGTCCTTCACTTCTACCTCCGCGTCCCAGGCATATTCGGAGACGAACACATACAGGCTGCCGCGATCCATGCTCAGCTTCTGACCATAAATGCCCGGCAGCTCGCCGCCTTGAATCCACTCCAGCTCGCAACGAACTCCCGCGCGGCTGGCCGCATAGCGGTACAGCTCGGCAATCGGCTCATCGCGGTCGTTCAGCTCCACCGGCAGCGGGCTCCAAATCAGGCGCCCAGCGCCCAGCTGCAGCTCTACCACCTGGTCCATGAGCGCTTGCTTCGCGGTGGGCTCACCTTCCTGGGCAGGCCCTTCAGATTCAGCCGGCACCTCCTTGGCCAGCTCAGCAATCCGGCGATGACCGAAGGAGACGGGCAGCTCTTTGCCAGCAAGGATCAGCATCTCCTCACGCCGGACATTGCCCAACTTCCGCTTGCCCAGGAGTTCATCTACACGGTCCGACGGATGCCAGTAGGCATCAAGGCCCAGCGGTCCTGTTGCCAGCAGCGTTGCCCCCGTTGATTTCACGATTTCCAGCAGCTCAGCCATCGCCGCATCGTCCATGTTATGTACGCTCGGCAGCAGGATGAGCTTTGCGGGATGTTCCCTAAGCGCCTCAAGATGATACTCCGAGGCCGCCCGCAGCGGCAGCTTCAGCTGATAGGACAGCACCCGGATTAGCCGCGTGGTCGCGGCAAAGGCCAACGAACGGTTCGAGAAGTCGTTCGAATAAGGGAAGATCACCGCAATATCCTCCAACTGGCGTCCGGTGAACAAATCGCGAGCCTCGCGGATAAAATGTCCAAAATCATAGGAGACCTCTGCCTCCGGCTTCTCGGTCCCATCCGCACGCAGTGCGCCGATATGCGATTCATTGGCATTGTTCATATAGAAATTCGTATTCCAGATCCACTGAATCGCTCCCGCCCCGCCGGTGGAGAACGCATACGCATATTTGCGCTCCAAGAGCGACTTCAACTCCGCTTCCGTCCGTTTGGCCCGGCCATCAGGCGTCTCCACGTACATAATGCCGGTTTCTTGGGCAACACATGGCTTATTCGGCGTCTTGGCGAAGACGCTGTCCCAGACAAGATAATCATTGAACCACCAGGAATGCACCGTGGTGTAATCAACGGCCTGTTCATAGAAGAACGGGGAAGGCCGCTGTGCTCCAAGCGCTTCATCCTGTCCCACCGTAACCAGCTGATCCGGGCTCAGGTCCTTGATCGCTGCCGTCAGCTGCTTGGCCCAGACATTGTGCATTTCCATGGAAAACAGGCAGTAATCAAGCCAGCGCGTCCCCTTTTTCCCGTCACGCATGTCCTGGATATCAAAGTTGATCTCCTCCGCCTCAGGAATCTCCACAGACCCAAAGTCCGGCAGCTGCTGCGGCGACATATTCCAGCGTTCCTGGAGAAGTTCAATCATGCCATGCCGCTCCTTAATCCAGCGGATATAGGCCTCCTTCTCGAACCCATCGCGGGCTGAGCGCGGACCGTACGAGAAAATCCGGGGTGGATCGAACATAGAAGGCTCGTTAATCAGGTCCCAGTCCACATGGGTGGACGCCGTGTGCCTGCTGACGATCGAGCGGATGAACCGCTTCTGCGCTTCCACGCTGTGCGGATCAAGATAAGGATTCACGCCTTCCCACGTCTCCGGCGTAAAGGAGAAGAAGGTGAAGGTCACCTGCAGGCCATGCTTCTTCGCCGTCAGCAAGAAGGCATCAATGGCACGCAGCACTTCTTCCGAGGCATGCCCATCCACCTGCATGATATTGCGGTAGGCGGTCCACACCCCTGTGCGAATCCAGTTGATGCCGGCCTTGGCCATCCGGTCCATATCCCGATCCCATACATCCGCATTCGGCAGGAACAGGAACTTGCGGGCGACGTCCGATGCCATATAGGTCATGCCCACAATTGGCAAAGGACGGCCCTCCTTCACAAAATAATCCCGCCCTGCGCGAACCGGCTCGCCTTCGGCCAACAGACGGGCATCATGACCCCAGAAGCCCTGGCGAAGAATGCGTACCTCACCATCCGGAGCTTCTGCCCGGCAGGTAATACGATGGAATCCGCTCTCCACCTCCAGCGGCACCGAAATCCGCATATAACTCTGCTCGCTGGATACCAGCGTATGGAAGCGATGGTTCCAGGCTGGTCTGCCGTTGTTCTCCGGCTCCACCGTCAGATTGAAGGACCACTTCTCCGCAGGACCCGCAGGATGCTCCTGCCGCGTCAGCCGTTCGGTCTGCAGGGTAAGCAGCGGGCGCTCTCCCGGCTCATAGCTGGCATAGTTCGGCTTCAGCGACAGTTCGGTAACCCCTTTGGCACAATAAGTGATCCACTTCCCCAGCGCCTGGAGCCCCTCTTCACTCCAGAAGCCCAAGGGCAAGGGGAGATGGACGAACAGCCAGCGTGAGCCCTTGAAGACGCCCCGGGAATTCTCCCAGAGCACGACCGGGGCAGCGATCTCGCGTCCGTCTGCACTAATGCCAGTGAGCAACGGGTAAATCTGTGTGCTCATCGTGCCGGCAGATCCCATCTGCTGGGGCAGATCGGCATCCCGGGTCGTATGTGGAATCAGGTTCCAAGTATCGGACACAGGAAACAGCTCCTCCTGCCCAGCCAACAGCGGAATCGTCTCGGACGCCGCGAGAGCGGCAACCTTGCGGCTGTCCACACGCAGAGCCTCATGGATGTACAGCTCCTGATGGTAGGCCGTCTGTTCCGCTTCGACCTTCCACCCTTCCTGTTCACGGCGCACCGGAAACTTGAAAGGAGCTCCGCCAATACTCAAGAGCCCGCCGCCTTGCTTCAGGAAGCTGAGAATGGCTGTCCATGCTTGCTTAGGGAAATAGGGAGCGTGCAAATTCACAAACGTCCCGCCAGCTGCCGAGGCTGCCGAGCTTAGAGCTTCCGCAAGTCCCTCCGCCCGAACCACGGTGCCCATTCCTCGAAGGAGCGCTTCCTCAGGGAGCGTTCCTTCCGCAGGAAAACCAGGGTCGCAGAGGATGATCACCGGGCGGCTCATAACAGCCCTTCCTTCATCGCCTTATACACCAGCTGGGAGAACAGGCTGTTGGACCAGGCGAACCATGATCGGGTGAAGATATTGGGGTCATCTGCATGAAAGCCCTCATGCATGAACCCCGTTCCCGCATCGGTGGCTTCAAGCATGGCGATCATCTCCAGCCTTTCCTCCGCAGTCGTTGCCGTCAATCCCTGCATGGAGAGCGCCATGTGCCAGATATAGTTCTCGGGAGTATGCGGACTGCCGATGCCTTTGGCGGCTTTGCCTTCATAATAGAACGGGTTCTCTTTGCTGAGGGCGAACCGTCTTGTATTCTGATAGATCAGATCATCCGCCCCTACATAGCCCAGATAAGGAATGGACATAAGTCCCGGGGTGCCCGCATCATCCATCAGGCAGTAATTGCCTAAGCCGTCCGTCTCATAGGCGTAAATCGGGCCGAACTCAGGATGGCGGTAAATGCCGTACAGCTTGATGCCGTAATCGATCTCGGTCTCCAGCTCCTTAAGCTCCTTCAGGAAGTCCATATCCCGGAACACCCATTCCGCAAATTCCTGGATTTGACGAAGGGCTACAACGGCGAACATATTGCCCGGAATGTTATAGTGGAAATCGCAGGCATCATCGCTGGAGCGGAATCCCGACCATACCATGCCGGTGTAGTTCACAGGCATTCCCATTCCCTTGTTCCGGAGAGAATCAGTCAGAATCCCGTTATTGCGTGTAAAACGGTAAGGGGACAACTCAGCGTGATGCTGCTCTGTCTTGAACAGTTCCACGATTTTACGCATAGCCGCCTTAAAGCCTGCATCGAAAATATCGGTCATTCCGGTTTCCTTCCAATAGGTATAAGCGAGCCGAACAACAAAGCAAAGGGAGTCTATCTCGAATTTCCGTTCCCACACCCAAGGAGACATCTCCGTCTCATCCGTGGTATTCCAGTGCCAGTCATTGGCCGACTCGTTGAACGCATTCGCATAAGGATCGATCTGCACATAGTGAATATGACGCTTGATCAGACCGCTGATGATCCGCTGCAGCTCTGCATCCTCCTTGGCAAAAGGCACATAATGAATCACCTGCTCCACCGAGTCGCGCAGCCATGAGGCCGGAATATCCCCGGTGATAACAAAAGTGGTTCCATCCTCCATCAGCTTGGTCGTCGTTTCCAGCGTATTCGGGAACGTGTTCTTGAACAGCTGGAGCAGCTTCGGGCGATGCGCCAGCTGCTCTTCCGCTTCCTGAAGCACCTCTTGAATGGCCTTCGGCAGCTGCAGCTTGGGCATTGGAATTGTGGGAAGTCTGAATTGTTCCAAAGTTCGTCTCTCCTTTACTCGTATACTCAGCAAAAATAGGGTTAATCGTGCTCCAACTTGATCGTCTTTATCTCATAAGGGGCAAAATTCAGCTCCAGCGTCCCTGCCTGGCTGTCCAGCTTCTGAACCTGCTCCTCCAGCGCATTGGACACATAAGCCTGCTTGAAGGCTTGCGGCCAGGTGAGCCTTACCGCTTCACGCCCTCCCGCAGATTCATAGAGCCGGAGAATCGTGCCGCTGCCATCCTCGGCCGACTTCACCGTATCCAGCACAACATGCTGGCTTGTAAATTGGATCAGGGATCCAGCGCTCGGCAGCCGGCCGTACTTGCGGTCTGCCTTCTGCACGGCAACCTCATGATTCAGCTCTGCGGCGGCCCGTACCGTATGGGCTGTACGCCAATCTCCCAGATGCGGAAGCAGCGAGTATGTAAATTCATGCTCGCCTAAGTCCGCGCACTGATCCGGCCACTTCGGCGCCCGCAGCAGTGACAGCCGAATCGTGCTGCCCTGCACGTCATAGCCGTATTTGCAGTCATTCAGCAGGCTGACGCCATAGCCGTGCTCGGACACGTCCACAAAGCGATGACCGCATACCTCATACTGGGCCTGCTCCCAGCTTGTATTTCGATGGGTCGGACGCTCCAGCGCACCGAATGGGATCTCATAAGTGGCCTTCTCTGTGACCACATCTATAGGGAAGCTTACTTTGAGCAGCTTATGCGCTTCATTCCAGCTTACATGGGTCTTAAAATCGATCCGCCGATCCGCATGGTAGAAGATGATATCCTGCGTGACTTTGGAATGGTGAATTTGCCAGCTAAAGCGCAGTACATCCTTCGTTCTGCCGGATAGCACCAGCCGCTTCTCTAGCAGCTGTGCCTCTCCCGCTTCCTGCTCTTCATAGCGAGGGTCGATGTCCCAAGCATCCCACAGAGTCGGGCGGTCATGGAAAAATTGCAAGCTATTCGCCCGCTCACCCGGCTTCACCACTTCACGGCCGGCCTGCTTGTCGAACAAGCGGATGATCTCACCCTGCTCATTAAAGACCGCAAGGTAGAATTCCGTCTCCCAAGTATCCTCGAAAATGGCTGGCTTCTTTGGCGAGGCGACTGCGGAAGTAGCCCGGTGCCCTTCGTTGGCTTTGAGGAATGCCGCAGAAGAATCCTCTGCGCTTGCCAGCTCCTTCATCCAAATCGTCTTGCAGCCGAATGCAGGAATCTTCGGCACTCGCACACATACGCCGTCTTCAACCTCATCAAACTCCAGGGCTTCGCCCTGCTCGTCATAGAAACCCCAAGTCTGCCCGGCCCGAGGCTCCAGTTCCAATGTAATCAAGCCGTCGCGCAACCAGCCAAGCCCATTTAGGACAATATAAGGAGTTCCCTCAGGCCCGCCTTCTGTTGATATCTCGGCAATGAGCTTTGTGAGCCCCTGCTTAAGGCTCGCATTCCCTTTCTCAAAAATCTGCTCATATTCCTTCTCCGAAGTTTCATAGGCCTCCGTAATGGCCGACCCTGGAATAATGTCGTGGAATTGGTTCAGCAGAATGAGCTTCCAGCCCTCGTGAAGGTTGTTCCTGATTGCCAGTTCTGTTCCTGCATCCATATCCTGCGCCGCCAGTGCGCTCCACAGCTCGGCCTCACGGTACAGAATCTCTGCCTTCCGATTGTTGCGCTTGTTGCGGGCATGCGTGGTATAGGTCCCCCGGTGCAGCTCCAAGTACAAATCCCCATGCCATTTTGGAAGATCCGGACGATCCACCCCTATGCTGTCAAAAAACTGCTCAGCCGTACTGTACCGACTGGCCGGCTGGCCCACCATCAGCTCAGAGCGGTCGATATATTCCAGCATTTCGCGGGTGACGCCACCGCCGCCGTCTCCATGCCCGTACAGCAGCATGTGCTCGTTATGCTTCGCTTTCTCCCGGAAGGATTGCCAGTGCTCATGAATATCCTTCGGCAGCGTATGCTCATTCACCCCATGGTTCAGGTAAGACAGCATCGATGTTCCATCAATCCCTACCCAGTGGAATAAGTCATAGGGGAAGACGTTGGTATCATTCCAGCCCAGCTTCGTTGTCATAAAATAATCAATTTTGCCGTGCTTCAGAATTTGCGGCAGGGAAGCGCAGTATCCGAAGGTATCCGGCAGCCACTCAATATGCGAAGTTCTGCCGAACTCCTGCTGATAGAAGCGCTGACCATACAGCATCTGGCGGATCAGCGACTCTCCGCTCGGGATATTCAGGTCCGGCTCTACCCACATGCCGCCGACAAGCTCCCAGCGCCCTTCAGCGATTCTGGCCTTAACCCGTTCATACAGCTCGGGATCATTATCCTTCAAATAGGCAAACAGCTGCGGCTGGCTCTGGGTGTATCGGTACTCTGGATACTCGTTCATCAGCGCATCGACGGTAGAGAAAGTCCGGCTCGTCTTGCGGACCGTCTCCCGGGCCGGCCACAGCCAGGCGATATCAATATGCGACTGGCCCACCATATGCTCCAAACCCTCGGCATTGCCGCCGATCTCCCGAACCTCGCCTACAAGCAAGCGCTCGATCTCTGTGATCAGGCTCCCTTCCTGCACCTCGCACTCTTCCAGATGAATGAAGCGATCCATAGTGCGGTAGAGAGCTTCCGCTAGACGAACCTTGCGGAAGTCCTGATCCGGCAGCAGCTGCGCAGAATCACGGACAACGGTTACCGTGTACATTAGACTGCGCACCGCATAATTCGGCCGGACCAGCAGGCTCGTTACCGATGTAATCGACGGCTGAATGACCGCCTGCTGATTAAGCGGGTCAACCGGCTCAGGAATCGGATCGAACAGCTCGATCTCCAGCTCCGGCGATCGGCCAACCCGCTCAGGGTCAAGCGTCACATAAGTGTGATTGCGGTCCAGCCCCTGATAAGAGGCGCCGTTCACTCTGAGCAGTCCCTCGCCGCCGGAGGCGAAAATGAGACCATACGGCTGGCTATGCCAGGCTTCCGGCACACTTAACCGGGTTCTGAAGAAATAGGTAGTACCCTGATTGCTCGGAAAGCGATCCAGGCCTTTCCCTTCTGGATAAGGGGCAACATCCTCATACACCCCTGGCCGTATATAAGTAGAACGCGTTATATCCCAGCTGCGCAGCTCCATTTGCTCCAGCCACTGCCGCTCGGACAACTCGCGGATAAAGCGTGTAATCCGTTCCATAATCAGCCCTCCCGCACGATAAGATCGGCGCTTAATGTGTCATTGACATGTCTTCCTACATGAACACGGAACAAGCCGGGTTCACAGACGGGCGTAAGCTCCGGTCCGATGTACTGCAGCTGCCCAGTCCCTACGCTGAACTGCACCGTCTGCGTCTCGCCCGGCTTCAGCCATACCTTCCGGAAGCCCTTCAGCTCCTTGGCCGGACGGGTCGCTCTGCTCACAGCATCGGAGATATACAGCTGAACGACTTCTGCGCCTTCCCGGTCACCGGTATTGGTGACATCGACCGTCACCATGACCTCACCGTCTACAGCCATCTCCGCTGCGCTCAGCTGAAGATGGGCATAGCGGAACGTCGTATAGCTGAGGCCATAGCCGAACGGGTACCGCGGCTGCGAATCGTCCTCCAGATAGCGTTTGCCGCGGGAACGCTTGCCATTATAGTAGACGGGCAGCTGCCCCACATGCTTCGGAATGGATAGGGTCAACCGGCCCGAGGGATTCTCGTCGCCGAACAGCAGGTCGGCAATCGCATGTCCCCCTTCTTGGCCCGGGTACCACGCCTCCAGAATCGCCGGAATATGCTCATCCACCCAGGGCTCTGCAATAGGGCGGCCGTTGATGTAGACCACCACAACCGGCTTGCCCAGCTGGTGTATGGCCTGAATCAGCTCCAGCTGTACCCCGGCAAGGCTCAGGGTCATGCGGTCGATTCCCTCCCCGCATTCCATGTCATTCCAGGAGTTATCCAAAACCTTGGAGGCTCCTGTTCTCAGGTCGATGGTGCCTTCGCCAAAGTCACGGGCACTTGACCCGCCGGCAACCATAACCACAAGCTCAGCCTGGGCCGCGCAGGCAAGGGCTGTCTCAAAGCCCTCCCTTGAGTCGCCCTTGATCCGGCAGCCTGGCGCATACAGCACCTGGTCCTCGTCTGCGCCCAGCTTGGCCCGTATCCCGTCCAGCACCGTGGCTACCTTGGAGCGCGGCTGCGGAGAGGTGTAGTCGCCCAGCTGGTTATATCCCTGATCGGCGTTCGGGCCGATCACGGCGATGCGGCCGATCTCCTTGGACAGCGGGAGCAGCCCGCCTTCATTCTTCAGCAGCACCGCCCCTTCGGCGGCAAGCCTCCGGGCAAGGCGGACATGCTCCTCACGGCCGATCACCTCTTCCGCCCGCTGAGGATCGGCATACGGATTCTCGAAGAGTCCCAGCTTGAACTTGAGCAGCAGAACCCGCCGAACCGCCTGGTCCAGCACCTCGGTCTCCAGCCGGCCAAGGCGGATCGCCTCGACAAGATGCTTGCCGAACATCTCTCCGGACATCTCCATATCGATCCCTGCCCGGATGGCCTGAACTGCGGCATCCAAGCCGTCCTCAGCCACATCATGTCCGGCGGCCAGCATATCAATCGCGCCGCAGTCCGTGATCACCATTCCGTCAAATCCCCATTCCTTGCGGAGGATTTGCTCCAGCAGCTCATGGCTTACGGTGCAAGGCACGCCGTCGATTTCGTTGTAAGCCGGCATGACCGACTGCGCCCCAGCTTCCACAGCCCGCTTGAACGGGTACAGGTCCACCTCGCGCAGCTCGCGCCAGCCCATATGCACCGGCCCGGCATTGCGGCCGCCTTCGGAGCTGCCGTACCCGACAAAATGCTTCAGCGTAGCGGCTACGCTGTCTACGCGGTCCAAGGCTTCGCCCTGCAGCCCCTCCACCGATGCGGCGGCGAACTCGCCGATCAGATAGGGGTCCTCGGCGAAGCACTCCTCTGTGCGTCCCCACCTGGGGTCACGCACCACATCCAGCACGGGCGAATATGTCACCGCGCCGCCCTGAGCGCGGGTCTCCCGTGCTACCGCCCGGCACATGTCGCGATACAGCTCGACATTCCAGGTGCTGCCCAGCAGCAGCGGCACCGGGAACACCGTCCCGTCAATAGCCATGTGGCCATGAGAGCACTCCTCCCCGATCAGAATCGGGATACCCAGCCGGGAATGCTCCATAGCGTAGCGCTGGATCTCATTCACCGCTTCGGCTCCCTCCCTGGCGGAGAGACCCTTTTCAAGCGTCACTCCCGTCCAGGGATCGGCGCGCAGCACGCCGTACAGGGAGCCGATTCCGCCGCGTGCCACCTGATCTTTGAAGGAATCCGTCAACGTAATCCGGCCATTCTTATGCTCATACATGTGCCAGCCAAAGGGCTGTACCAGCTGGCCCACCTTCTCTTCCGTAGTCATCAGGCTGAGCAGATGCTCCGCTCGCTCTGCAGCAGGCTTAGTCTTATCTTTGTAATCAATAGTCTCCATTTAATCTCCCCCACCTGACTAAAGTGATCTTATTCCTTCACGGCGCCAACCGTCAGGCCTTGCACGAAATAACGCTGGAAGAACGGATAGGCAAAAATAATCGGTACGGTAGCAAGCACAACCATCGCCATGCGCGAGGTGTCCTGCGGCATGTTCTGCAGCGCAGCCATGCTGATCGAGCTGTTCTGGGAGTTCTGCTGAATGAACTGCATACTGGACTCGATCCGCATCAGCATAGATTGCAGCGGCACCAGATTCGGGTTGTCAATATAGAGCAAAGCATTGAACCAGTCGTTCCAATAACCGAGCGTGCTGAACAGCCCGATCGTCGCCAGGCCCGGCAGGGACAGCGGCAGCACCAGCTTCAGAAAGATGCGGAACTCGCCAGCTCCGTCAATTTTGCCGGATTCAATAATGGCGTCCGGAACGCTGGTGGCATAGAACGTGCGCAGAATCATGATATAAAAAGCGTTCATGGCCAGCGGCAGCACGAGCGCCCAAATGGTATCCTTCATGCTGAGCAATTGGGAGACAACCATATAGGTTGGAATCATCCCGCCGTTGAACAGCATGGTCACAATAGCGAAGATGGAGAAGAATCTCCGGTAAGCAAAGCTCTTGCGGGATATGGCATACGCATAGAGCGAGATCATCACCAGACTGATCAGCGTGCCGATCACCGTAACGAGGATGGTCACCCCGTAAGAGCGAAGCAGCATATCGCCTGTCTGGAACACGTAGCGGTAAGCCTCAAGGCTCCATTTTGCAGGAATCAGACGATATCCGTCTGAAGCCAGAGTCTTCTCATCCGTGAAGGAGATGATAACGACGAACAGGAACGGGAATACGCACAGGAAGGCAAAGATGCCTGCGATTAGATTAAAAATGACATTCCAGCCTGTTGAGATATTATGAAAGTCGCGAACTTTTTTTCGAATAGCCTCAGCCACAGGTGACACACTCCCTTCGATTGATGTTTAGAACAAGGCACTGTCCTTGTCGACCCGGCGCACAATAAAGTTAGAGATCATCACCAGCACAAAGCCCACGATAGATTGATACAGGCCAGCTGCCGTGCTCATTCCAATCTCCCCGGTGGTCTTTAGGCCGCGGTAGACATACGTATCAATAACGTTGGTAACGGAGTACAGCGTCCCTGAATCTCTAGGCACCTGATAGAACAAGCCGAAGTCCGCATAGAAGATTTTGCCGACCGCAAGCAGGGTCATGATGATAATGATCGGCGACAACATCGGAATAGTGATTCTGCGAATCTGCTGCCACTTGTTAGCGCCGTCAATCATGGCTGCTTCATACAGCGAACGGTCAATTCCCATAATAGAGGCTAGGTAGACGACGCTGTTATAGCCGATGGCCTTCCACAGATTGACTAGGATCAGAATATAAGGCCAGTATTTCGTTTCAGAGTACCATTGGATATTCTCAACTCCGAACCAGCCCAGAACTTGGTTCAGCAGGCCGCGGTCCATGCTCAGGAAGCTGAATGCAAAATAGCCGACGATAACCCAGGACAGGAAATACGGCAGGAACATGCCGGTCTGATAAATTTTTGCCATCTTCTTATTGACCAGCTCGGACAAAACAATGGCCATCAGGACAGACAGCACCAGCCCCAGGCCGATAAAAGCGATATTGTACAGCAGGGTATTTCTTGTGATGACATAGGCATCATCCGTGCTGAACAGGAATTTGAAGTTATCCCAGCCCACGAATTTACTGTCCATCAGGCTCGCCCAGAAGCCGTCTCGGCTAAACCGGTACTGCTTAAAGGCTGCGATGGTACCTACCAACGGCAGATAGGAGAAGAAGAAGAACCAAACCGCACCCGGCAGCACCATGAACAGCATCACTTTATTTTTGAAGAGGTTCTTGAAGAACGCAGCCATCGTGTATATTCCCTCCTAATGGAAATGAAGTATCGTATAGAAAAAGGGACCGGGCGTTAGCTCACCCGCCCGATCCTTTGGTCGTCTGTTGATAGAAATTTATTTGCCGTTTTCGGTTCTCCAAGCGTCTAACTGGGATTGCGCTTCTTGCATTACCTTATCAAGGCCCGCTTGCTTAAATTTCTCAATCGTCTTTGGCAGGTATGTTGCCGGATCTACTGTACCTGTCATCAGAGAGGCCCAGAACTGTTCTTTGACATTCTGCACAGCCGTCATCTCACTAGCTACCTTGGTGCTGTCAAAGTTGAAGCTCAGAATCGGGGAATCCTTGCCTTCCGCATTGAACTTCTTGAACTCATCCCATTTGTTATCCGGATCGTTCGGGTTCAGGTAGAGCAGCATGTTGTTGCCCAGCGAGTAGGATGGCATATCGTAGTTCTTGGATTCTGGAAGGTTCTCAATCTTGTTGCCGTTCAGCTTATAATGAACACCCTCAATCCCGGAGTCCACCATATTGCGGAGCTTAGTATCCGTATTCAGCAGGTTCAGGAACTCCATCGCTTTCTCAGGATGCTCAGAGTTCGCAGAGATCGCCATGATTGAGCCTTGTACGGAGGTATTAGTAATAATGGCATCACTTGCTGGAGTGGATACTACAGGATAGCCATAGCTTGCGCTCCAGGAGTTATCCGCCAGCGGCTGGGTCTGTGCACGGTCAAGCAGCCAGTTCCCGGAGGTAGTCAAATCCTGTGTAGATCCTGTGGTAGCAGCTTCAGGAGACACATAACCGGCTTTATAGTATTTGTGCATCGTCGTTAGTGCTTCTTTCATTTCCGGAGTCTCCAGAATGTTCACAATCTTGTAGTCTGTCGTATCCAGCTTCACCGCCATCGGCAAATTCTGAATGATGTAGTCATATGGAACATAAGGGACATAGTTCTTATCCATGCCAAACGGAGTTACATTCGGCTCATTCTCCTTGATTGTCTTCAGCAGCGGCTCTAGGCTATCCAAACTGCGTACATTGGAAATATCCAGCTTGTATTTATCAACCAGGTTTTTATTAAAGCGCCATACCTCCTGCTGCGGCAGCTCCTTATTGGCTGGAATGCCGTAGTTGTGTCCGTCTACCTTGGACCCGTTCAGGAACGCTGGATCAATGGTCTTTACCAGGTCCTGACCATATTTCGGAAGCAGATCATCCAGTGCCAGGAAGGCGCCCTTTCTTGCATTTTGCACATAATCAAAGCCGCCCGAAGAGGTAAAGACAATGTCCATGGGCTCGCCTGAAGCTACGAGCACCTGCATTTTTTGCTGATAGTCGCCCCAGTCAATCATTTTCATCTTGATGGTGGCGTTAATCTTCTCTTTCGTGTATTTGCTGACCTCTTCCATCACCCGGTCAACGTCCTTCTGTGGAGTACCGATGGTATACCAGATCAGTTCAACCGGCTTATCCGAGCTTCCCCCGCTGTCTCCGGTAGCTGCGCTGTTGCTGCTGTTATCTTTATTTCCGCCGCATGCACTGAGGATGAGTGTAACCGCCATCAACATGGCGAGTACAAATGAGAAACTTTTTCTGTTCTTGCTCATCAATGAATCCTCCCTTTTGAATGGCTATTCAGCTTGTTTCGGACTGTGACCAAAGGCAGACTCTAATCTCTTCGATGGTCCGTCTGTTCTCTAGGAACTAACCTAACTGTAACCAATGAAAGCATTTTCAAATAGAAGAGAAACTTAATAAATTCATGTACAAAATAAAGAAAGAGGATCGTCTTAGGACGCTCCCCCACAAAAACAAGATAAACGCTTACATGAAATGTTAGCCGCATGTTCAGTTTTGCATAAACTCTGAATCCCTCTGCGTAGGCTGTCGGGCATAAATGGGATAAGCCAACTCTCTCATCAGACTATTCAATAAATTACAAACACAACGGTTGTATATTAATGCAGGCTTTTGTATTCGGTCGGTGAGATGCCCACGTACTTTTTGAACTGCTTATAGAAATAGCCTGTCTCCCAGTACCCCACACTCCGAGCAATTTCATGCACCTTCAAATTCGTCGCCACAAGCTGCTCCTTCGCCCGCTCTACCCGATATTTGTTGATGTACTCCGTAAAGGTCTCGCCCGCTTCCTTATGGAACAGCTGTCCGAGATATACGGGATGAATATGATAATGAGCTCCCAGCGTCTTCAGAGAGAGCTCTTCCGCATAGTGATCATGAATATAACGAAGCACCTGGTGAACGACAGGGCTCTTTACATCCTTGACCAGGGACTCAATCACGCGGCACGCGACGTCCCCAATCGCTTCAACCAGCTCTGTATAGGACGAGGCATTGCGGATGCAGTCAAACCCCTGCCGGAACAGATCCGACTCTTCCGTATGCTTGATGTCCTGAAGTGTCATTTTGAACCTCACCATAAGCTCCAAAGCTGCATCCTGAACGTATTCCGGTGTCACGCCAGGGATCGCCTGCATGTCCTCAAAGTCCTGCGCAATCCTCGCCAGCAGCTGATCCTTATCCTTGGCCAGAATCAGTTTGGCATAGTCCTGCCAGACCACCGGAAATTCAGGGCGGCTTATGCGCTCATTCGCAGGCAGCAGGCTGTAGTCGATCAGACGGTGCTCGGGATAGATCAGGAAATACTGAAGTGACTTCTTAGCTTCCTCATAGCTCAGCACCGCTTCATCCGGCAGCTGCCCAATACTGCCAATTCCGATTTGAACCGGGTTCTCTTCTTCCAGCTCTTCGCCCAGCTCAGCCATCAGCTCCAGGAACTCACGCTTCCCTTCGACCCAATGAGGCAGAGCAGCCGCTATGACGAGATCCCCGTCCACATCCCGAAAAACGGCGTAAGATTCTTTATCCTTAAGCCTGTCGTTCAGCTTCTCAAGCAGTCGACCCGAGTCTCCCCGCTGCAGGTGCAGCACTGCTACGGCAATATAGGGCTGATTCAAGGAGAGGCCCAGCAGCTCAGCGCGTTCTCTGAATTCTGCAGGGGCGATCTGGCCCATCAGCCAGCGGTACAGCGTATTGTCTTTTAAGATCTGCTTGCCGTAAGCATCCAGCAAAGAATCGGTCTTGGAGCTGTGCAGCTTCGCTACTGTCGTTGTCAAGGTAGAGGACAGCTCATCCACATTAATCGGCTTCAGCAGGTAATTCTCAATGCCCAGCTTCATGCCTTCCTTCAGATATTCAAACTCGCTGAAGCCGCTCAGTACAATCGCCTTCAGCTCCGGTCGCTGTTGTCTGGCGCCGCGGATCAAGTCGAGCCCATTCATAACCGGCATGGAAATGTCTGTAATCAGGACATCCACCGGCGTATGCCTCAAAGCTTCCAGCGCCTTCTGTCCATTGCCCGCATGGCCGACAATTTCCAGACCGTAATCAGCCCAATCTATAATGTCGTACAGCCCCTCTATGATGAACGGCTCATCATCTACAATAAAAACTCTATACATGCTCTGCACTCTCTCCTTCCAGCAGCGGATAGACAATCGTCACCCGGGTTCCTACATTCTGCTCACTTTCAATGGACAGGCCGTAAGGCTGCCCGTGCAGAAAACGCAGTCTTGCATGCACACTGCGGAGCCCGAAGGACCCTTCCGCTTCTTCTTCCGGCTGGTTGATAGCGGTATGAAGCTCCTCAAGACGCGAAGAATCAATTCCTCTTCCATTGTCCTCCACAATCGCCCTGATGGTGTTTCCCTCCCGCCAAACCGCAATTCTGAGCCGATTATCCTCGGCATCCGTGCGAATGCCATGAACGATATAGTTCTCTATGATCGGTTGAAGCGACAGCTTCAGAATACGCTTGGAGGATAGCTCCGCAGGCGATTCAATAGAGTAAGAGAACTTATCCTTGTACCTGATCCGGAACAGCTCCAGGTACAGCCGACAGGCTTCAAGCTCATCCTTCAGCGTCTGTATCCGCTTCTGCTGTACAAAGCTCTTGAAGAGAACGGATAAGCTGTAGATCATCTCCCCTACATCCCTTGCTCCTTGAGAGATAGCACGCATTCGGATAACCTCAAGCGTATTGTACAGAAAGTGGGGGTTGATCCTCGCTTGCAGCGCCGCAAGCTCGGTGTGCTTCTGCTTGATCTCCGCCTTATAGACTCGGTCAATATACAAGTTAAGCTCATCTAGCATGTCATTAAAGCTCTTGGAGATTTGGCCCAGCTCATCCTCCCGGTAATCCTGAATCCGGGCCTTCAAATCTCCGTTCTTCACCCTGCGTGTGAACTTGATGATTTGATTAGTCCGCTTGGCATAATTAATGACAAATAACGAAGGAATCAGCACAGCGAACAGGATGCAGATGGCGCTGATGGTCATAATAGTATTTCGCAGTCCTGCATAGGCGGCGGAAATCTCCCTGCCTGGAGCAGCACCGACGATCTGGTACCCGCCCTCTGTCGATGCCAGCCTGCTGATGTACATCTCTTCCCCGGCACGGACCGTGCCTGACTCCGAGCTTTCATAGAACATCTCAGCTTGCTGCGCGTAAGGATACTTCTGGCCGTAATAGCGTCCAGACGAGTCATATAAGACCTGTCCTTCTGCAGACAGCACAACAATCGTCCCTTTTAAGCTGTCTTTATAATTTGTAAGCGCATTCGAAATTTGCTCAGAATCAAAGTATACCAGCAGCTGGCCGATATTCTTTAGTGTTTGCTTATTATTCAGCGGCACTCTCACGGCATACAGACGGGGGTCCATCTGTCCAATCGCCTTGCGTACCCAATAGTTCGGCGGCGCCACATTCTTGGTCTCCAGCGCCATCGCATCCGGAACATAGGACCTGACATAATTGGTGGAAATCATCTTGAACTGCTTGTTCTGATCATAAGTGTACAGATTCTGCTGGTCCGAGCTGTACAGCATAAGGTTGCGGATTTCTCCATGCTCGTCCAGCTGATTTTTGAAATATTGCAGCGCATCGGAAGAATAGCTCCCTGCCGAGTTGTAATACTGATCAATGCTGTATTGAAGATATTGCTGATACGGATGCTCAAGAAAATAAGCCACATTCGCTGATAGCGCCTCATTGCGGTAAATGCCCAGCGCCATAGATTGAACCGACTCATAGCGGAGACGAATGTAATTGTCCACGCTCTCCATCGCAGCCTTTTGATTGTCCAACTCACGGCGAATCACGGTCTGTGACATGGATATAAACATAAAGTAGGAGAACGCGATAATCGTCACGATCGTTATAACTGAGAAGAGAAGGATCATCTTCATGAACAAATTGTTCTTATAATAATTTCTGTAAAACTTGCCGATTCCCACGTTCTTGCCCCCCGAGGTTCTTCAGGCTAAATGATATCATGCATTTCTGCCGGGTAAGGCCGGCCTGTTCTTCCGCATTATACCGTTAGTGAAGCAACAGACTCCGCCCTGACCTTCTCGCCTTGAGCATCAAACCTGAGTAGCCAGCATAGCTGCCGCCTCTGTCCCAGGGATCGGCTTGCTGAACAAATACCCCTGAAGCCGGTCACAATGCCGTTCTCTCAGCAGAGCATATTGTTCGGGCTTCTCCACGCCCTCGGCGACAACCTCGAGTCCCAGACCTTGTCCCATTAGAATAATGGATTCCGCAAGCGCTCTCCCCTTCCCGCTCTCGGTGAATTGATCAATAAAAGCCTTGTCTACCTTGAGTGTTGAGATGGGCAGGCGCTGCAAATAGCTTAGCGAAGAATATCCGGTTCCAAAGTCATCTAAGGCAATACGGATTCCTGCCTCCTTCAGCCGCTGCAGCTTATCTGTGAGGCAGTCGGTGGCTTCCAGAAAGACAGACTCTGTGATTTCAAGCTCCAGAAAGCTTGGCTTAAGGCCCACTTCCTCCAGAATGCCAAATACCGTTCCCTCGAAGTCATCCTGCTGAAGCTGAATCACCGAAATGTTGACCGAGATCATAAGCTCGGAATGAGACGGATGATGATCATGCAGTTCCTTAAGGAACGCACAGGCTGTAAGAAGCACCCATTCCCCGATGGAAATGATCATTCGGCTATCTTCCGCAACCTTGATGAATTCAGCTGGAGGGACGGTGCCAAGCTCCGGGCTCATCCAGCGAATCAGCGCCTCAAACCCGGTGATTCTCCCGGTCTCCGCCAGAATCTGAGGCTGGTAATACACTTGGAATTCATCATGGTCAAGCCCGCCGCGAAGATGCTTCTCCAGATTCATCCGGTCGCTAAGCGCCTGGCGCATGGAGGGGTGGTAAAGCGTATATGAAGCTCTTCCCGCTTCCTTGGAACGATACATGGCGAGCTCGGCACTGATCAGCATCTCATCCGGCGTATTCCCGTGCTCGGGGTAGAATACAACTCCCATGCTAATAGACAAAAACATCTTATGCTCTCCGATGATGAAAGGGAGATGAAAACCTCTGACGATCCGCTCGGGCAGACTGGACCACGTTGGCTGTTCTACGGTGCTCTCCAGTAAAATCACAAATTCGTCACCGCCGATCCGAAAGATCGAGCCTTCCGGCGGGATCAAGAGCTTAAGCCGACCGCTAACCTCACGCATGAGCCGGTCTCCGAATGAATGGCCCATCGTGTCATTAATGTATTTGAAATGGTCCGTATCTATGTACATCAGCACGGCCTGCTTCAGATTGGCCCGGCTTAGCACCTGGGCCAGCTCCTCTTGCAGGGATAGCCGGTTAGGCAGCTCGCTGCTGGCATCGTAATAAGCCAGATGCCTTATGTTCCGTTCGTGCTCGCTCCGCTCCACAGCAATTTGACGGCGCAGCTTGTTCACATATGCCTTAAGGACGATCGCAGCCACCGCCATACCGGCAGTGGCTGCTGCCGCGAGCGCCCAGGAGCAGGCAACCACCGGCCTGTCCAAGGCCAGTATGTCCGGCATCCAGCTCGGGAGCAGTGCTGCATATCCTAGTTGAGTCACATTGTTCATAGTGCTCCCTCCGATCCGAATCAGTCACAGTCTAAATTTACACCATATTATAACTGCTCCTTCTCAGGAACGAAATGATATTTATATAAATAGAAATAGTACAATATTGATACAAACCATCCCCCCAGAAAATTCGGCTATATTCTATTTTCATGAGTAAGTTTCCGCTTTCTAGGCCTTAATCTTCTAATAGGAGCATTATAATTGTTTTCTACCTAGAGCAGGTTCGTTGACTATGGTAGTCTATGAGAGACATCACCCGATCTGCAATACTACTATATAAGATGGAGAGAATAGCGATGAAACAGGGCTTCTTAGCTTGTCTGCAAATTTTCCCTGCGCCTGATATAATGCGGACGGCCGATTACTACGAGCGGCTTGGATTCCGGGCAGTCCATTACCTGAATGCAGCAGAGCCTCACATCTGTCTCTATAGAGATTCCATTGAAATCGTGCTCACCCAATCGAAGCATAAGTCATTTGTGCCTAACCGGGAGCTTCACGGCTACGGCTATGACGGATACTTTATTACGGACGATCAGAAAGGATTAGAGAGCGAGCTTGAACAGCTGGGGGTTACGATCGTGCGGCCCCTGTCAGTTACGGACTACAATAACAAGGAATTTGTATTTGAGGATGTTGACGGACGATGGATTGCTGTAGGGAAGAAGGTCTAAATTCAACCCAAAAACGATGTGAAAAAGGCTTCAGGGGATACATGTCCCTGAAGCCTTGAAGATTGTCCTTTTACAAGCCTTCGAGCCGGTAAAGCTGCGCTCCGTGTGCGGGAAGCTCGAATGGACAGCCGGCCTCAACATCCGTTATCCGGCCGCTCCACAGCTCCTTGGCTGTCCGGCAGATAAAGCCATTCTGCTCTATGAGCGGAAGCGGAAGCTCACGGATTATCGGCTCGTCTCCGAGATTAAAGACAGCTACATACCTTGATCCGTCCTTCCCGCGGGAAATCCAGGCGGTGAAATCCTCCTCCCGAACCAGCGGCCGCGGCTCCATTCCCCGCTTGTTCACCTCCAGCACGTCCCGATTCGTGAGCAGGGAGAGCGTCCAGGCATCGTTATCCCGCAGTTCTCCCCCGAACATGAGCGGAGACTTGAAGATGCACCACAGGGTCATCATCGTCACTTGCTCCTCCGGTGTGAAGCGGGTAAAGCGATCCCCGCCGCCATCCACAGAGCGGATCCCCAGATGGCCGAGCGGCAGCATGTCACAATCCGGGAAGTGTCCCGGTCCCACATGCGGATACCACTTCTCACAGCGTTCGAACATGCCCTTCAGCAGCTCCCAGTAATCCCAATAGTCATCGGTCATTCTCCACATATTCGCATGCTCTGCCAGATGCTCAGCCTGATCGAGATGGGCAGGGCCCGGCGACAAGCTGAGCACCATCTCTCTGCCGCAGCGGTCAATCGCTTTGCGGATCAGCTCCACTTCTCCCGCATGATACCCATATAGGCGCGAATCGGCAATA
Organism: Paenibacillus sp. CAA11; assembly: GCF_003060825.1. Classification (NCBI taxonomy): domain Bacteria; kingdom Bacillati; phylum Bacillota; class Bacilli; order Caryophanales; family Paenibacillaceae; genus Paenibacillus; species Paenibacillus sp. CAA11. Next base: position 388,086 of record NZ_CP028922.1, on the reverse strand, counting down.
TCATCTACTTTTACAAAATCCACGCCCCACTGTGCGTACAGTTCAAACAGGGAATCATAATAAGCTTGCGCTCCCTCCGCCTGTGGATCTACCCCGTACATGTCCGTGTTCCATGGACATATCGAGTTAGGGTGTGCAATATCACGAGCCCTGACGCGCGTGCCCTTAATCGCAGTATTGGCATGCACCGCCTGTCTTGGAATGCCCCGCATGATATGAATCCCGAATTTCAGACCAAGGTCATGGACGTAATCCGCGAGGGGTTTAAAGCCTTGTCCGTCCGCCGCTGAAGGGAACCGGCAAGAGGCGGGGATCAGGCGGGAATGCTCATCCATTTCCAGCGGTACAAACGGACGATAGCGAGAGGAATTCGCCCCCGGTTCGTACCACTGAATATCGACCACTACATACTCCCAGCCGTATTCTTTCAAATTGCGGGCCATATACTCGGCATTTCCCCGAACTTCCTCCTCGGTGACACTTGCCCCGTAGCAATCCCAGCTATTCCAGCCCAAAGGCGGTGTTACCGCCAGCTCATGGTGCCTCATGAACAATTCCTCCCTTTTTTGCATTTCAAAGCGATTAAATCGTTTGTATTTTTATTAATATAAAGATATAGTTGTTAATATATGAGGACTGATTATTATTGGAGGCTCCCCCATGAATCTTGATATTTCAGATAAATCTTTGCCTGTATATGAAGCTCTTGCGAGCAGTGTCAGACATAAAATTATTCACCTGTTGGCCAAGCGCCCTATGAATATTCGTGAGCTTGCTGAAGCGGTAGGCTTAACGAGCGCCATCATGACCATGCATATCAAAAAGCTGGAGAAAGCCGGCCTAATCAGCACCAGCATGCAGCCCGGAAGGGGCGGCGTACAGAAGATCTGCAGCCTGCAGGTAGAAGAAGCGCTTATTCTCTTTCCCGGCAAGATGGAGCACATCCGTGAATTCCATCAGACCGAAGTTTCTATCGGTCACTACACTGATCTTCAGGTAGAACCGACCTGCGGGCTTGCCAGCCCTGACAAATTCATCGGTGAACTGGATGATCCCCGTTATTTCTTCGATCCGGAACGCTTCCAAGCCAAGATCTTATGGTTCAACGAAGGCTTTGTGGAATACAAGGTGCCCAATTTCCTTCTCTCCACCGAAGATCCACTGGAGCTTGTTATCACGATGGAAATCGCATCAGAAGCTCCTCTGACCGATAACAGCTGGCCGTCCGATATCTCGTTCTACTTGAATGAGGTGTACATCGGCACTTGGACAAGTCCTGGAGACTACGGAGACCGGCGCGGGAAATATAACCCGGCTTGGTGGCCGGACCGCATCAACCAATATGGACTGCTCAAGCATCTGACCATTACCAAGGAAGGCTCGTTCATGGACGGGCATTACTTATCCGGTGTGACGCTTAACCAGATCAATGTCCGTGATAAGCAGTGGACCCTGCGCATGGCTGTAGAGAAGAATGCCAAGAATATCGGAGGAATGACCCTGTACGGCAGAGGCTTCGGCAACTACAACCAGGATATTGTGCTTCGGTTGTATTATGACAAGCTAGTCCAAGCCGCAGCGCTTGAATAAACGAAATGAAGCGGGAGAAGAGAAGCTCCCGCTTCATTTTTTGCATCTTATACGAAGCCTTATTTGCTCAAACGAATCACGTTCCATGAAGCCTTGGAGAGATGTGCGGTTACCTTCCCATCTTGGCAGATCGCATCGCCTTGGGCGTGCGGCTTAACCTTCTCCTCGGCAGCCGTATTGACAGCCTTCAGATCCTCATGCTCCAGTACCAGATGCTGGGTGACCTTATAGCCCTCAAAGCTGCGGACGTCGCATTCCAGCTCCATCCCTTCTTCCAGATGGCGGTTCAAAGCGAAGATGGTCAGCTCCTCGCTCTCCTCGTTGTACACCACGGCACTATCCAAATAAGGAACATCCGTGTAGTCCTGCGCATCATAAACCGGGGAATCTACAACCGGCATCAGAGACACGCCACGTCCATACTGGGAAGCATGCAGGTATGGATAGAAAATCGTCTGCTTCCAAGCACGTCCCCCATTCTCGGTCATGATCGGTGCAATGACATTCACCAATTGGGCAAGGCAAGCCATCTTCACGCGGTCCGCATGTCTGATCATGGTCAGCAGCATGCTGCCAACAAGCAGTGCATCCTCAAAGTTATATACATCCTCCAGCTGAGGCGGAGCTATCGTCCAAGGATCAAGCTTCGTATCGGCATCGTTAGAGTGGTACCATACATTCCATTCGTCAAAGCTCAGCATCATCGTCTTCTTGCTGCGCTTCTTAGCTTTAATATAATCACAGGTGGAAGTCACGGTATGAATGAAATGATCCATGTCCATGGATCTCGCCAAATAGTTAGCAGTATCATTATCCCGATTGCCGTAATACTGATGGAGAGAAATATAATCTACTGCTTCATAAGTATGGTCCAATGTCTCTGCCTCCCACTGAGGGAAAGTAGGCATTGCGGTATGCGAGCTTCCGCAGGACACCAGCTCAATGCTTGGATCTACCTGCCGCATGACTTTGGCTGTCTCCAAGGCTAATCTTCCGTATTCCTCAGCGGTCTTATGTCCGATCTGCCAAGGACCGTCCATCTCGTTCCCCAGACACCAGGTCTTAATCCGATGCGGCTCCTTCACTCCATGTTTGCTCCGCAGATCACTCCAATACGTTCCGCCCGGATGATTGCAGTACTCCAGCAGGTTACGAGCCGCGTCGATCCCTCTCGTCCCCAGATTGACGGCCATCATAACCTCAGATCCAATCCCTGACGCCCACTTGATAAATTCATTAGTGCCCACTTCATTGGGCTCTACGGTTCTCCATGCCAGATCCAAGCGCTTGGGCCGCTGATCTACCGGTCCCACACCATCCTCCCAATTGTAACCGGATACAAAATTGCCCCCAGGGTAACGGATGATCGGCACATTTAACTGTTTAAGCAGCTCCTTAACGTCACCGCGAAATCCGTCAGCGTCTGCCGTCGGGTGAGAAGGCTCATAAATCCCGCCATAAACCGCGCGTCCTAAGTGTTCGATAAATGACCCATAGACTCGGGAATCCACCTCAGCGATGCGAAACGATTTGTCTACAACCATTCGAGATTTAAGCATTGAAGTCATCTCCTCATCTTCCTTCCACTGTTATAATTTTGTTAATGTTTTTATTAATTAATAATCTATACATTTGCAAAGATAATGTAGCATGGTTCCACATTCAGGTCAATAACATCACTAATATATTAATGAATATATTAATTAATAGATGCAAAAAAGCACCTCTCGGCCATTGTACCGATCAGTGCTCCTTTATACAGCCCACCAATGAATGGCTGCTGATCTCTATCTCACTGTCAACTATCCCTGACTGAGTCATCCTTCAGATCACGTACAGTCTCCTGCCAGCGAGCAATGACTTCCTCCGGCTCCTTCAGACGAATGGTTACCCCGCTGATGATGTCTGCGTACTTCGCCTTGTCCTCTTTGGCTGCTACGACTTCAGCCGCATAACGATCCCGAGGATAGGCAGACTCGCTGGATGCCGTAAGCGGCGATAAAGCCAACCGAACATAATGGGCGCTTCCGCTATAGAAGACTGCCAGCGTCGCCTTGCCCGTCCGCCGAATATTGCTGCTGGTGGCGGTGCCTGGCCATAAGCCGATGCGCAAGCTGCCGTCCTCTAAAGCTACGATTTCTCCAACACTAATCATCGCCACATGCGGCCATCCATCCTCATCGGTTGTAAGAAGCATCATCGCTTCCCCCTGCTTGTCCTTCAGATTCTGCCCGCTGAGCAGTTCAGACAGCGCAGCCCCTAGTTGATGTTCCTTCATCTTGTCCCCCTCTAATGCTTAATGAAGTTTATTTCTGCTTTGCTCCTCATCCAGGAACGGCTTGTTCACGAAATAATACATGAAGCCCATCAGCAATACGCCGCCAACCAGATTGCCGAGAGTTACCGGAATCAGGTTGTACACCACGCCTTCGAAGGAGATCGTGCCCGGATGATTCAGCACAAGCGCAATGGCAAATGTGCACATGTTGGCGATGCTGTGTTCATATCCCGATATGAAAAAGCAGAACACGAACAGCATCATGGCGAACATCTTCGCCCCGTCGCCCTGGAGCGACATCGGAATGAAGAACGCCAGGCAGACAAGCCAATTACAGAGAATCGCCCGGAAGAAGAGCTCCATAGTCGGTGCATGCATTTTATGCTCCACAACACTTAAGAGAAAGCCGTTAACCGACGAATCATTGAAAAGCCCGGTTAAGAAGATCAACAGTGCAAAGGCCGACGCACCAAAGATATTCCCTAAATAGCTTGAGCCCCACAGCTTGAGCACCTCTCCCCAGCCCAGCCGTTTGCGCAGCGCAGCATAAGTATAATAAAAGGTGTTCCCGGTAAACAGGTCTCCACCGCCGTAAGCGATCAGAATTATGGCCGCCCCAAATGTTATGGCTGCCATTGGATAGGTCAGCGGGGAGTGCTCTAAATAGAAAAAGTTGCCTGTCTTAAAGGCCACGATGACGCCGAAGCCAATAAACATACTGGCCAGCATAGAGCGCGCGAGATAACGAATCCAGCTTTGCTTGAAAATTTTGTGCTTCTTTAAAGCCAGCTCCTCAACTTTAAATAAAGATTCTGTCTCCATGGTCCCTCCGCATTAACAGTTATTTCCCGTACTATAACACAAACTTTGCTTCATGAAACCTGTCTGAAGGAACCGTATTCATGAATTTCTCATAATTATCTATGACTTTTCCCACTTTTAACTTTGCAAATCCTGAAAATTAGTGCATAATATAAAAAAAGAATTTGATAATGATTATCATTATTGGCGATATAGAACTTAATCTGTGATTCTTAGTTACTTCCAAAGGAGAGACCTGATTAATGAAGACTGTTCAAAGATGCACACTACAAGTTGATGACTATCTGGATCTTCTGAATCTCGCGGTTCAGCTCGGTGATTTGAAGTGGCAGAAGGAGATCATCCGGAAGCTTGAGAACCTTGGACCTGCCCTGGTGAAAGAACAAGCCTAAACCCAAAGCAATCTAGGCGATTAAACTTCAGAGACAAATCAAACTAGAACATAAGTTCGTTTTTCATTGACTTCTACCTGAGGTCTGTATATAATTGGTAACAGCAAATAACTTAATGTTATCACGTTGGAAGCACCACGTAAGAGCCGCCATAAGGCGCTGCTCTCCTGTGGTGCTTTTTTGCGTGCATCTTGTCCAATTTCATTTTGTATTTATAAGGAGGTTTCCCCATGTTTATTACACGCTGTACCCGCTCATTCCTCAGGCTGCTCCCCTTGCTTCTGTTCATCTCTATCCTGGGCGCCGCTGCCCAGCCTCTCACAGCTGAAGCGGAGACGACAGAGCTATCCAATCCCGAACTAACTTCCTTGGATGCTGCTTATAGTACCCTGCAGGGCATGGAGCTGGCCCTTACAACGACAGACGCTGCTATTCAAGCCGTCTGCAAGGCCAACAATCTTAAGCTGAAGTCCGTGCGGGAGAAATTAAAGCTTGTCGGTAGTTCTGAGGTCAGACAGCTTGAAGCCGAGCTCAAAGCAGCCCAGAGCCGCCACGCCCCCTTGCTTGCCCGCAGCAAATCGCTGAGCGAGCGGCTGAAAGCAGCCAACTCCCGCAAAGACAAGAAAGCGGCCGATCTGCTTCGTTTGCAGATCAACCGCTTAAAGCCTTCCGTGAAACAGGCACAGGCTGATATCAAGAGCAGACAAGCCGCCCTTCGCACCGCCAAGAAGGCTGCGGCAGCCGAGGTAAAGCGAATCAAGGCTGTGCTGGACGAAATTTCACCGCTCAAGAAGAAGGTTCAGACAGCACAAGCTGACATTTCTTCCTTGAAGAAGGGAAGGAGCGCGGCTTGGAAGTCCTTCCATGCAGCCGTCAAGCAAGGAAGCGCTGCGCAGGCGCTCCTAGCGTTAACGTCAGCTGCTGCCAAGCTGCGCGAGGCAAGTGCTCAGCAGCAACATATTCTCAGCTGGGAACGCCAATCCAGTACGATTATCGAACGAGCCTATTCCATGCTTAAAAGCTGAGTTCCTAGTACTTCTCACTACCTATATTTTTATCTGGTTGTGCTTAACCAAGAGCTGAAGAAGCTTTGGTAGCCCTCCTTCATGACGCGGCTGGAGAATTTCTCAAAGGCATAGTCCCGGTTCTCGGCAGACCAACTCCGCGGAGAAGCAGCCGCCATATTCACCAGCTCGAACCAGTTCTTCTCATTCCCTGCAAAGGCATGGCTGGAGCTGATATGGTCATAACAAGGATGTTCCGGCTTCACAACAATCTTCCCCATGGCGAGCGCTTCGGTAAGCGGCATCGCGAAGGTATCGAATTTGGAGCAGCTCCAATATACCTTGGCCGAGTTCATCAGCTCGAACACCTGAGACTGGGTTAACGCGAAGCGCAGCTTCACATTGCCGGGAATATCATATTTCTTAGTGCTCTCCCTGTATCTTTCGCCCCCAAACACCATAAACACTTCCTTGTCTGGGTTGCGCCGTGCATATTCCAGCACCAGATCGGGGCGGCGGTTCTCTTCATCCCTGCCGATCCACAGAATTCTGTTTTCTACAACCTGACTGGGGTCGAAGTGCTTCTCCGCCAGGCTCTCACTGAAGCCTATAGGTATAACCGTGGTGTCTGTCACCCCGAACTGGGAGGCGAGCTGCCGCTTCAGAAAGTCAGTTTGCACGACCGCCTTATCTACCATCGTGTAGAACGGCTTCATCATTTCATACCCGGTTAGGGCCGGGTCGGGAAAGCTGTGCGGGAAGAGGACGCTATTCTTGATAAACATCTTCAAAAAGGTAAAACCAGACACCGTGTATATAACATGCTCAATTCCTTGCGCATAAATCTGGTCCAGCACAATATCGTAGTTTACGAGGTCACCCTTCTCATGCTCATAGCCTGGCAGCCAGTCATGGCCGCTTACATGTCTTTCAGGAGAAATGAATACAATCTCTACACCCAGCTCACGGCCAATTGCCTGTAACCGTTCTGCAAATACCCTAGGGCCTTGGGCCTCCGTGAACTGAATTTTTCGCATTACTAATCCAACTTTGCTCATCTTCATCACCTTACCCTAGTTTATCCAGCAGCTTCATTATTCTTACCGCCAGAAGCCGCCTTGTCGCTTTCCATCAAGCTGCGGGCGCAGCTCCGCAGGCTATATTTTGTCTCCTCCTGCTGTATCCGAAGCTGATCCGAAGACCAGGGTCCTCCTCCGTGAGAGAGGTCCTTGTCGATCAGCAAGAGCATCCACAGCGAGAATACCATGGCAAATAGATAATATTCCCTGGCAAATATACGGCCGGATGCATCACTGCTGCGAGGTACATACAGCTGCCAATACCTCCGCAGCAGCCGGTCTCTCACCTTGTGGGTCAGCGGAGCCTTACGCGGAAAGATGGGATGAGACATGTCCAGCACATGATACAAATCCCAATAGGGCGTGTTCAGATGTACATGCTCCCAATCGAGCACATACAGCCGCCCCTCTATTCTTGTGTAGTTGCCTGCATGAAGATCTCCATGCGACAGAACCAAGGGAACATGGTTCCTACCTAATCCTGAACTAATTTCAGCAATATCACCCAGCAACCGCCCCGGCAAATGCAGCTCTTTCATGAAGCCCGCTACCTTGGCTTCCTGCTGGAGCAGCTCGCCCGCCATGGCCTCAACCCTTGGCTTGGGCGGAACAAGTCTTGCACCTATCCAGCTATCCGTTGGCAGGCGGTGCCACTGAGCCATCGCCTCTATTACGGCGTTCAGATCTTCGGGCCCATGATCATGACTTAGGTGCCCGAGATCCTCATAGATCATCCAGCCTGCCGCCGGATCTAAGGACCTCGCCAGCAGTCTCGGGTAAATCTTCGGAAGCAAGGGAAGCACATTTTCATATACCCAGACTTCCCGCTCCGCCTGCCCCACCTGCGTGACCGGCTTAAAGATATAGCTTGTCTCTGCATCGGACGCCAATTTGAACCGTTCCACATGTCTTCCGTTCATCCCTTGGTACAATGACTCCCTGAAGCTCAGGTTGTACGGTATCAAATAACCATCTGCGGAGACGATTTGTTCCCATTTATCCATTTTCATCACCACATGTTGTTATGTTGTTGTAGACAAAGATCCCTTATAATTTTTCCAGATACAGGTCAAGGTAACAGCCGCATCTGCTTTCTGTTCCTCAGGCAGTTGAATCTGGCCGAAGGGCAGAAAGAAGCGGAAAGACCAAACCATCCCCTTCTCCTGCTGTCTATGACAATAGATCCCCCATCAGCTCGGGCAAGCTTTTTGCAGATGGTAGTCAACAGCCGGTACCTCCGCTTTTGTCAGTTCAGCTGGGGATGCAGCAGCGAGAAGGAATGAAGCAATTCATGCTTGTCCTCCGTGATACCGCACCCGGTATCAGGCCGCTTCGGATCTAGCTAAATGCATCCCCGCCGTACGCAGCAAGGGCTACAAACTATTGCAGCAAATCTGCAAATTATCTATTTTCTATATATAGAATGAACCAAAGCTTTACATCGATCTTTCTCTATATAACAGCCTTATACGGCCCTATAACTTTAGTTCATTTTATATAGTATACATAGAAATGGACCCTTGAAACGAATCCACTGCAAAAATCCCCTCCAGCTAAGCAGGCTCAGGCTGAACCTATAAAGGGATTCAGCCTAGCTCGAAACTTGGCACCGAGGGGACTCTTCTCAGCTATCCTAACTATATTTAATTCAGGGCTATATTCAATTCAAGGCATCTTCCACAAAGGTCATTCGCTTCACTTGATAAATGCCATTGTCATACCCATATTCCAGCTCGAGATCACCAATAAACTCTCCAAGTGACACCTGCACCGGAAGCGTTGCCTTTAGCTGATCGTCCTGAATGGAATACCTAATAATTGCACCAACCCCTGGCGCTTCAAATCGGTAACTGGGTTCACTGACGATGCGACTGGAAGGAACGGTGACGGTCTTACCATTCAAGTCCAAGCGTGCGCCATCCTTTGTAAAGCTCATGTGCACTTGTCTGCCAACGGCAATCAGCGGGTCCTCGAGCGGAGTTTCGATGAGATGAGAATCCATCACATGGGCTTTAGTCAAATAGACGCCTGTTCCATACCCCTCATTCAAAACGATCACCGTCTCCTGTTCACCATCCTTATTCAGGTCGGCCTGAACAATCTGAGGCGCGTAAGAGGGATTCGCCATATTCATCCATCCCGGGCTGCGCACGATGTCATTATGCTTGAGCTTGAGATTTACATACATACCATCCTGCTTCGTCCCGGTGATTTCCAGAACTCCTGCTTTCTTCGCAATAACAGATTCCTGATCATCTAGAAATGCGGTACGGGTCTTGGCATCATATTTAACCTTCTTCCCCAAGGCGGAGGCGATTTCCGTCAAAGGGACCATCATATGTCCATCAACGGCATTCGCCGAAATTTGAACAGGTGTATTTCCGTTGATCCGCAAATGAATCACGCCGGCTCCATAGACAGCTGCCGAACCGCCCAGAAGCAATAAGGCGGAAGTTGTTAAGGCCATCCAAGCTTTCCGTTTCAATGCCAGCCTTCCTCTCTCCTATAAATTTCTATGTAAATTTCTAATAATTAGCTTATTTATAGGTTAACGGATGGAAGCAAAACTAACCAACAAAAAAATTGTAACTTTCTATCAAAATTGGATGGCTTACTGTATAACTATTCATCAAATGTAATGCTCTTGATCACTTTACCTTCAAAGCTCTTAATCTCCGCCTTGCCCGCATGCAGAATGCCGTAGGACGGTGGATAGTTCTCTTTGGGCAAAGTGATCGAACCGGGATTCACCAGATAAATTCCTTCCTGCTTCTCTGCAACGGGCACATGGGTATGCCCCTGCACAAACACATCCCCCGCCTTCAGCGGCGGCAGCTGGTCCATGCTGTGCAGATGACCATGTGTAACAAAGATGCGCCGGCCTTCATCCAGCACCACAGCATAGTCGCCCATCATTGGAAACTCAAGCATCATCTGATCCACTTCGGAATCACAATTGCCTCTAACCGCTATAATCCGCTCTTTGCGTGAGTTCAACAAATGGATTGCCTCTTTGGGGTCATATCCGTCAGGCAGCGGATTGCGCGGTCCATGGTATAAATAATCCCCTACCATAATCAAGTAATCAGGCTGCTCTTCGTCCGCCTTCTCCAATGCCCTGCGCAGCCAAGCTGCCGAGCCGTGAATGTCTGAGATCAGCATAAGCTTCATCGTATGTATCCTCCTTATCAAATAGAAAATGAATTGGCAAATAAGAATAATCCCTTTCTTATCTGCCGTGAAAGAAAGAAGCCCTGTGCACGTGGGTCTCACAGGGCTAAGTATATCTAACATGTGTTATATCATCAATTCGCCGTCATAGGATGTAATAATTTTGTACAGATCCGGACGGCGGTCGCGGAAGATGCCCCATTCAATTCGCTGGGTCTCCAGCGCATCCAGATCAAATTCGGCAACCAGCACGGTCTCTTCGGTGCGTCCCGCCTCCGCAACCTTGTTGCCTTGCGGTCCTGCAATGAAGGAGGAGCCGTAGAAGGTGATCTTCGATTCCTCATCTTCTTCCACACCGATCCGGTTGGATGCGATCACTGGCATCAGATTGGATGCAGCATGCCCCAGCATGCAGGTCTGCCAGTGATCCTTAGAATCAATGGAGGAATCTTGCGGCTCAGAGCCGATGGCTGTCGGATAGAAGATCATTTCTGCACCCATCAGAGCCATGCAGCGGGCCGCTTCCGGGTACCATTGGTCCCAGCAAATGCCGACGCCGATCTTGCCGTAACGGGTGTTCCAAACCTTGAATCCGGTGTCGCCGGGATTAAAGTAGAATTTCTCCTCATAGCCCGGGCCATCGGGAATATGGCTCTTACGGTAACGGCCAAGCACTTCTCCGTCTGCATCAATAACAGCCAGGGAATTGTAGCGGGCGTTGTTCTTCTTCTCATAGAAGCTGATCGGGAGCACAACCTTCAGCTCCTTGGCCAGCTTCTTGAAGTGGTTGATCGCCTTATTGCTCTCCATCTCGGTGGCATATTGATAGTAATCCGACTTTTCCTTTTGACAGAAATAAGGTGTCTCGAACAGCTCCTGAAGCAGGATGATCTGGGCTCCCTTCTCTGCCGCCTGTCTAACCAAGGAGTCCGCTTTGGCAATGTTCTCGTCCACGTTGCAGGAACAGCTCATCTGAGTCGCTGCCACTTTTACTTTTCTCACAAAAATTCGCCTCTTTTCCTCATATCATTGTTATAGAGCTTTATTAGGCCCTTATATATAGGAAGATCAATGTAAAACTCTAGTTCAATCTATATAGAATAGGCCTTACACAGCATTCCCTGCAGGCATCTGCTGGGTGGTGCAGTGCACGTTCCCGCCCTCGCGGATCACTGCCATCCCGTTCACTGTGCGAATCCGGCGATCCGGGAAGGTCTCTTGAAGCACTTGTGCTGCAAGGCGGTCTGCAGCCTCTGCGGCTCCGCCGAATACAGGAAGGATAATCCCCCCGTTAACAAAGTAGAAATTCAAATAGCTGAGCGTCAGACGCGAGTCATTATGGCTCGCCATCGGCGGCTGCTGAATCGGGATCACCTCAAGCGGACGCCCTTTAGCATCCACAGCCGTGTTCAGAATATTCAAATTCTCCCGTGTAATCTCATAATTCTCATCCGTAGGATCATCACAAACCTGCATCAGAACCTTGCCCGGCTGCGCGAAGCAGGCAACATTGTCGACATGACCGTCCGTCTCATCCCCGCTTAAACCGCGCTTTAGCCAGATGATCTTCTGCACATTCAGGTAATCCTTAAGCGCAGCTTCAATCTGCTCCCGGGTCATTTCCGGGTTCCGATTGTCATTGAGCAGACATTCTTCTGTGGTAATCAGCGTGCCTTCCCCATCCACATGGAAAGACCCGCCCTCCATCACAAGCGGAGCATCGAACTGCTTGATGCCAAAGCGGCTGAGCAGCTGCGGGGCAACATGATCATCCAGGTCCCACGGCTCGTATTTACCGCCCCAAGCGTTGAAAATCCAATTCACCCCGGCACGCTCCCCCTGCTCGTTCACCAGAAAGGTAGGGCCGTTATCACGAAGCCAAGCATCGCTGTGCTCCACCGGCAGAATCTCAATGTTGTCTTCCGTAAACAACGCGCGCACCCGGGACACATCGGACGGGTTCACCACTACAGATACCGGTTCGAATTCGGCAATCGCCCGAATCAATTCCAGGTAGCCGCCACAGACGGCTTCATAATCCTCCGGATACACCATGGATTCCTGAACAGGCCAGGAGATGAAGGTGCGCTCATGCGGAGCCCATTCCGGCGGCATACTGTAATTCTGCTCTGCTGGTTTCATCTATATCAACTCATTTCTTATAAAGTTTGTATGCAGGTCATCTATAATTTTGAATAATCCAAAGCTCATCATACCCTATTCCGTCCCGGGTCTCAATCACTTCTCAAGCTGGAAAAAGCCACCCGGACAAAAGGCGGCCTCCCATCAGGTTTAAGGCTGATCTCAAAACGTGTATAAAGCTACTTTTTCCAGACGTCACCATACTCTTTATGCCGCTTAAACAACGCATGGGCATAGGCGCAAGCCGGGACCACCAACATGTCCGATTCCCTAGCATGCTCCACTACGCGCTTAATCAATTCTTCCCCGACCTTCTGCCCCCGCAATGCCTCAGAGACAAAGGTATGGTCAATCACAAGGGCATCGCCTTGCGGAATATAGGTCACCTCAGCGACAGCCTCGCCGTCTTCCCTCATCACAAAGCCGTTGCCCTCTTGAATAGTCTCTCTCATTTTCATTCCTCCTAAGCTTGAATTCGCTTCTCCTAAACCTATTTCCCTTTTTGCAGCAAACCTAAACATCCGCCACAATCCTTACACTTCCTAGCTTGCTCCCGATATTTCCCGCACGCTGGGCCGAGCGTCTATGTTATATTAGAGAAATGCGCTTTCTTCAGAAAGCACCCGTAATTTCTACTAGAACAAGGTGAATAAGATGCCATCTGGATTATTTCAAAATAGACCCTTCGGCGCGGAAGGAAGCATCCCCCGCGCACGGCTCGCCTCCGCGCGCACCAGCCGGGAGCTGGTCAGCGCGGAAGACCGGGACGCCGGCTATTTCCGGCGTCTGGAGGAGCACGGTATCCTGCTGAACCGTGCACAGCTCAGAGCGGTCCGCCATGGGAACGGACCGCTGCTCACCCTTGCCGGCGCCGGCTCCGGCAAGACCTCGGTGCTGGTATGCCGCACCGGCTATTTGATTGACGTTCGCGGCATCCAGCCGTCCAGCATTCTGCTGGTGACCTTCTCCAGCAAGGCAGCCGCCGAGATGCGCGAACGGATCAGCACCCTGCCCGGCCTGGAGAATTATAATCTGAGCGGCCTGCAGGCGCGAACCTTTCACGCGTTCTTCCTGCGTTTCCTCTACAGCCGCGGACTAACGGACGAGATCTTCGCCGAGACCGGACGCCAGCATTTGCTGCTCAAGCAAATCATGCGTGAGCAAGGGCTGCCCCAGGATACCTACCAGCCGGAGACGCTGCTCTCCCTGCTTTCTTCCTATAAAATGAACCTCATCGAGGTTCAGGAACTCCCGGAGCAGACAGAGTCCGAGCGAGAGGTAAAGCGAATCTTCCAAGCCTATGAGCACTGGAAAATCGAGAACGGGAAGATCGACTTCGATGATGTCCTGCTCCGCTCCTACCGAATGCTCAAGGATGAGCCGCGTCAGCTGCGGTGGCTGCAGGACCGGTTCCGCTACCTCATGGTGGATGAGTTCCAGGACACCAACCTGCTTCAGTATGAGCTGGTCAAGATGATCGCAGGGGAGCGCCGCAATCTCATGGTCGTCGGAGATGATGATCAGACGATCTATTCCTTCAACGGCGCGAGAAGCGAATTCATCCTCGATTTCGACAAAGAGTTCCCCGACGCGCGGGTCATTACGCTCGATATCAACTACCGGTCGGGCTCCGCCATTGTGGGCCTGGGCAACGATGTGATCCGCCACAATGCGAAGCGCCGGGTGAAGACGCTGCAGACGGTTAGAGAAGGAAGCGCCTTCCCGAAATATATTCGTCCGTATACGACGGACAAAGAGGCGGAGTTCATTCTGGAGCATATCGAGGAGGAGGTTCTGAGCGGACGCCGCAGCTACGGCGACTTCGCCGTACTGTACCGGGCAGCCAGCAACAACCGCGCCATCCTGGAGCAGCTGATCCTGCGGAATCTGCCTTACATTGATTATGGCGACGGACAGCTGCTGTACCAGCACCGGATCGTGCAGCCGGTCATCGACTACCTGCGGCTCTCCCTTGACCGCCGCAACTTCCTGGCCATGGAAAGCGTGCTTCCGTCGATGTACATTAACCGGAATAAAGGCATGGCCCACATTCTGGAGCAGGAGGCCATCCGGGCCAAGAAAGGACCGCTGGTTCACCTGCTGACCCTGCCGGGCCTCAAGGACTTCCAGCTGGCCAAGATCAAGGACCGGCTGGAGCTGATCCGCTCCCTCCGCACCATGAAGCCGAACGAGGCGATTCTTCACATCCGTACCAGCTTCTACAACAGCTACCTGGAGGCGGATGATCGGGGAGCCCTAACAATGCACCGGGAAATGCTCAAGGAGCTGCTCGACGAGCTGGAGACCTCGGCAGAGCGCTTCAGCACGGTGGCCGAGTTCATACAGTTCGTTGAAGACCTCATTGCGAGGACTGAGCAGAACCGGCCGAAGACGCTGCGGGAACAAGGCAACCGGATTGCCCTGATGACGATTCACCGCTCCAAAGGGCTGGAATTCCCGGTCGTCTTCGTCATCGGCGCTTCGGAAGGCAGCCTCCCGCACAGCTCGGCCCTCGATGCGGATCGGATGAAGGATATTCATCCGAAGCTGGACGCCGGGCAGAAAGGCGCAGCCGCGCTTGAAGAGGAACGCCGCCTGGCCTATGTTGCGATTACCCGGGCCCGGGAGGAGCTGTTCCTCAGCTCCCCTGCCCGGTATCGCGGCAAGAAGACCGACGTCTCCCGCTTCCTGCTCTCGGCGTTCCGCTCTGCCAAGCCTGGCGCTGCGGACGGCAAGAGCGGCACGGGCGGCATGGGCGGCGGCACGGCACGAACTGCCGCTTCCGCCAAGATGCCTCCAGCGCCTGGAGCGCGGCGGGCGGCGTATGGGTCCGGGGCCGAGCAGGCTCAAGCCCCGGCGCGGGCGCGCCGGACTCACACCGTGCCGGCCTGGGTCTGCAGCAAGCCGGGCTGCATCGCCTGGGTGCGGATCGCAAGCGACAAGGAGGCCCGGCTCACTCATAAGGCCTGCCCGTTATGCAAGGCCGACATGCACCGCGGAACCCGGGAGATTCCGGTTTAATTATTTTTAACTTTTCTGCTGCTCGATCTGCGTATGTCTGCATATTTATGCTATGATAGATATACTTACATAACAGAGAGGAGCAATCGTTATATGGACAAAATTCTGACACGTTCCGAGGTGCCTACCGCTGCCACATGGAATTTGGATGACCTGTTCGTCTCTCAGGAGGCTTGGGAGGCCGGCCTGAAGGCTGTACAGACCGAGGCTGACAAGCTGACAAGATTTAAGGGCCGTCTGGGCGAAAGCGCCCAGCTGCTGCTGGAATGCCTGACTGAGCAGGAAGCTCTGACAGAGCAGGCAGGCAAAGTCGGTGCCTATGCGCGTCTCCGCCAGTCTGAAGACGGGACGAACCCTAAGAACCTGGCCAATTCGGCCAAGATTGGGGATGTGCTGTCCGGCATTCAATCGTCTTTGACCTTCATCGAGTCCGAGATTCTGGAGCTGCCGGCAGATTTGATCGAGCGCTATTTTACAGAAGAACCAGGGCTTGCCCCCTTCGAGCGAAGCCTGCGCCGCCTGCTGGACACGAAGCCGCACAGACTGAGCCCGGAGACGGAAGAAGCCTTGGCCTCGCTTGGCGAGGTGCTCGGTGCGCCGTACCGCATCTATCTTCGCGGCAAGCTGTCGGACATGACATTTGACGATATAACGACCCGTGAGGGCACCAAGCCTGTCTCCTTCCGACTGTACGAGAATAAATACGAGATGTCTGCAGATACGGATCTGCGCCGGGCGGCATACGCCTCGTTCAGCAAGTCGCTGCATGGATCGCGGCATACTTTTGCGGAGAGCTATGCTACAGAAGTAAAGAAACAGGTCGTTCTGTCCCGCCTCCGCGGATACAGCTCGGTCACAGATATGCTGCTTCAGCCGCAGCAGGTTACTCGGGAGATGTATAACAATATCCACGATACGCTCCTCACGGAGCTGGCACCGCATATGCGCAGACTGGCCGCGCTCAAGAAGCGGGAGCTGGGCCTGGATAAGCTGATGTTCTGCGATCTCAAAGCGCCGCTCGATCCGGAGTTTAACCCGTCCATTACGTATGAGGAGGCCTGCTCCACCATTCGGGAGGCTCTCGCGGTATTGGGTCCCGAGTACGATCAAATTGTAGAGTCCGCCTTCTCCCAGCGATGGATTGACTATGCCGATAACGCCGGTAAATCCACGGGCGCTTTCTGCTCGTCCATCTATGGCGTGCACTCCTACATCCTGGTTACCTGGGCCGACAATATGCGCGGCACCTTTACGCTCGCGCACGAAGTAGGCCATGCCGGTCACCTGATGCTGGCAGCCCGCAACCAGCGCCTGACCAATGCCCGTCCGTCTCTGTACTTCATTGAGGCGCCGTCGACTATGAACGAGCTATTGCTCGCCGATCATCTGCTGTCCCGCGCCGAAGACAAGCGAATGCGCCGCTGGATCATTTTGCAGCTGCTGAACACCTATTATCACAATTATGTAACTCACCTGCTGGAGGCCGAGCTGCAGCGCAGGGTCTACAAGCTTGCTGAAGCAAATGAACCGATTACGGCCGATACGCTGTCGAGACTGAAGGGCGAGGTGCTCTCGGAGTTCTGGGGCGACGAGCTGGAATTGGATGAAGGAGCTAAGCTGACCTGGATGAGACAGCCTCATTATTACATGAGCCTGTACCCTTACACCTATGCAGCCGGTCTTACCGCTTCTACCGCAGCGGCCCAGCTGATCCGTGAAGAGGGCCAGCCAGCTGTAGACCGCTGGCTTCAGGTGCTCAAGGCGGGAGGCAGCTTGACACCGCTTGAGCTGATGAAGCTGGCGGGTGTCGATATGACTACCTCTGAGCCGATCTCCCGGGCTGTGGCGTATGTAGGCTCTCTCGTGGATGAGCTCGAAGCCTTGTATAACTAAATCAAACCTCAAGCATCTTAAACAGCAACGTAAAAGGGGCAATCCCAAGGTCATGAGCATGACTTCTGGGACTGCCCCTTCTTATGTAGTTAGGTTCATGATGTAGTTAGGTTCATGATATAGCAAGCTTCATGAAGAACTATTCTATCTATATCTAGCTCTATCTATACCTAGCAGCTGTATTACTTCTTCCAGAACTTCAAAAGAGAAGACGGCTTACATACGTTCTTGCGCTTCAAATCCACCAGTTCTGTAATACCATGCTCATCAAAGCGCTCCAGCAGTGCATTAATGCCATGCTTTAGCTTGAAATCCATCTCTTCTGGATAAAGCGGTACGATCGAATAGAAGTTAACACTCCGCTCCTCATCCATCTGCAATTCTCCAAATGACTCCGGCACCTGGATGGGCGGCAAGAGTACGATACCGCTTTGCTTCGTCTGGCTGGATAAGGGCTCTGCCGGATCGCCGTTTGGCATTGTATGCCCGAAGCCCATCCAGGTCTGGTAGTCATGAACAAACCGGGCAATCACCTTAAGCCATCGCACCGGCCAATAGCAGTCCTCATTCTTGAACGCTTCTTCGCTGATCGGCCAGGTGGGCGGCAGGCTGATCATCAGCTCTGCATACTGCCCGCCTTCCAGCTCTTCGGGAGTGTTCATTGGAAGATAGCTCATCCCCGTGGTGAATAGGGTGTGGAAATTCCGCTCTGGTGTTGGCAGAATGTGATACACATCTACGTGGATCGTCTCAGAGACAATTTCATGGAACACCATATCTATCTTCCCGATATGCTTCTCAAAGTGCTCCACAATCTTCTCGCTCCAACCCTCTTCTCCATATTCTGCCGGGGACCACTCTCTCGTCTCTTGATCTTCATACCTATATATAGGCTGTCCTGATTCTGAATAATCGGTCGGCTTCATCTGTCATTCCTCCGCTTCTCTTAAGTTCCTCGGCCGAAGTCATCCTCTCGCGGACCAAGTCTACGGCTTCATATCCTTTTATTATAACGCTTGTCAGAATGTAAGCGCATGCTCCGTGAGTACCAAGCCTTTACATTTATTTCTGGACGAATTTGTAGCATAATGAAGGGATCGACTTTATAAGGAGTGACAAAAGTCATGGTTAAACTATCCAGATCGCGCAGCCTTCTGCTGTTAGCGGTCCTTATACTCATCTGGGGTATCAATTGGCCTTTGTCCAAATATGCCCTTGCATACACACCCCCCGTGCTTTTCTCGGGGCTTCGCACCTTGCTGGGCGGCCTGGTGCTGCTGTTTGTTGCTCTGCCAAGGCTTAAACAGCTGCGATTCCGTGAGACTTGGTCGATTTATTTCATATCCGCTGTAGTCAATGTGACGCTCTATTACGGACTGCAAACGATCGGGCTGCGTTACCTGCCGTCCGGACTGTTCTCGGTCATCGTGTTCCTGCAGCCGGTCTTCGTCGGTATCTTCTCCTGGCTGTGGCTGGGCGAGCCGATGTTCTTGCGCAAAATTATCGGCTTCATCCTCGGATTTGCCGGAGTAGCCGCTGTAAGTGCTGGAGGTGTATCTGGCCATATCTCCATCGCAGGGATTCTGCTGGGGATCGGCTCTGCACTGAGCTGGGGGCTTGGCACGATCTACGTCAAGAAGATCGGCGGACGTGTGGATTCCATCTGGCTCGTTACCCTGCAGTGTGTGATCGGTGGTATCCTTTTGATGGCCGGAGGCCTAGCTACAGAGAAGTGGAGCGACATCCACTGGAATACGCCATTCACCTTGGATCTGCTCTTCATCTCGATCTTCGTCATTGCCATCGGCTGGCTGATCTACTATAAGCTTGTGAATGCGGGAGAAGCAAGCAAGGTTGCTTCCTATACATTCTTGATTCCGCTTGTAGCCATAGTCTGCGGCATCGTGTTTCTGCACGAGCCTTTTACGATGTACCTATTGCTTGGCCTTATTCTTATTGTTACAAGCATCCTGCTGGTCAACCGCAAGCCGCCGGCCCATGCGGCCCGGAAGCCTGCCTCATATCAGCCTGAGGCCTGATCCTCCTTCGAGGGGGGCCACTCTTACAAGACCGTTAACCGTTATAATCTAATCCATCAATACTGGATCATGCAATAATCGGCATGACAAAGCACAAGCGGCGCTTTCGTAACTTATGGCGCCACTTGTGCTTTGTTGCTTCTATACTCCAAATCCCAATCTCTTAAGCACCCGGTCAACTTCCGAGGCTAGAACAGGCTTGCCGATAAAATCGTCCATGCCCGCTTGGCGGCACTGCTGCTGATCCTCCCGTCTGGCGAACGCCGTTACAGCAACAATTCGCGGCTGCGGCTGCTCCGCCAGCTGGCTTCGGATTAGCTGGCAGGCTGTCAGCCCATCCATCACAGGCATCTGGAGATCCATGAAGACTAGATCGTATTCCTTGGTCAAGGCGGCTTCCACCGCCAGTTTCCCGTTCTCGACCATATCGGGCTCATAGCCCTTTTTGCGCAGCAGGGTCAGAAGCAGCTTCTGATTCACTGGATGATCTTCAGCTATAAGAATTCTGCATGGAAGGGCGCTGCTTTTGTCTGCATGCTCGGCGGACCCCCTCTCCGGTCCCGAATTTCCCTCCTTAGACTCCCTACCTGAAGCATTAGCCGAGTCCTCAAGCGAGCTTGAAGGCAATGTGAAAAAGAAAGAAGCACCTTGTCCTTCCCGGCTCTCTACTCCAATCGTACCGCCCATCAGCTCCACAAGCTTCTTGCTGATGGCCAGCCCCAGTCCGGTTCCCCCATATTTCCGGTTAATAGCGGGGTGCAGTTGGGAGAAGGATTGGAACAGCTGGTCCTGACGCTCCAACGGAATGCCAATGCCCGTATCCTTCACACGAAAAATCAAGGTTGGCCGCTGCCCTTTGCTTGAAGCAAGAGAAATGCTGACGTCAATTCGCCCCTTTTCCGTAAATTTAACCGCATTGCCCACAAGGTTCACCAGCACCTGACGCAGCCTCACCTTGTCCCCTATAATGACAGCGGGTACCCGCTCATCCATCTCACCGTCAAGCGCAACCCCCTTCTCCTCAGCCTTCAACCGGAACAGATCCAGCACGCCTTGGAGTACGGACAGGGTATCAATCGGCTCATGATTCAGGATCATCTTCCCTGCCTCAATCCGGCTGAAGTCCAGAATTTCATTCAGGATATGCAGCAGGGAGGAGCTGCTCTGGTTAATGATCTCCGCATAGCTGCGCTGTTCTTCAGTCAGCTCCGTATCCAGCAGCAGCTCGGTCATTCCCATCACACCGTTCATCGGCGTTCTCAGTTCATGACTCATGATCGCCAGGAACTCCGACTTCGCTTGATCCGCCCGCTCTGCCGATTCCTTGGCCCGAATAATTTCCTTCTCCCCTGTAATATCGCGGAACACGACAACCGCGCCGATCCTCTCTCCCTTATCATACAGAGGCGTAACCTGATAGTCGGCCAGAAAGCTGGTGCCATCCTTTCTCCAGAAGGCAACCTCCTTGCCGGAAATATGCTTTCCGTTCCGAACGGCCTGAAGCATGGGGGAGTGCTCCAGCAGCTCATAGCTGCCGGAAGTGCTCATCTCCCGAATATGACTTAAGCTGAATTGCTCTGCTTCCTCTACGTCTTCCATTCCGAGTATGGATACAGCAGCTGGATTGATAAACCGGGTTCTTCCGTCCCGGTCCAGGCCGATAATGCCTTCGGACACCGCATTAAGAATCAGCGTGTACTCATTGCTCAGCTTCTCAATCTCAGCAATGTGGCGAGAGCGCTCTGTAATGTCTGTCGTAATGCCGAAGACCCCGACTACTTCCTTATCTACAATGATCGGTATATTCGTCGTATTAATTTCGACAGGGTAGCCTTCTTTATGAATAATAGTTAGATCATAACTTTGCGGGTGCCCCTGCTTGGCCAAGTTGAAATGATGCAAAGTCTTAGGCAGGTCCTTCTCGGATACAAGGGGTCCGAAATACATCCCGAGCAGCTCTTCAAGGGTGTAGCCTGTAATTTTCTCCAAATTCGCATTTGCGGTCATGTAGTCCCCATCAAGATTCATGGAGTATACCGCTGCAGGGTTATAATCAAACAGGGATCTGTAGCGCTGCTCGCTCTCCTTGAGCATAAATTCAAACAGCTTGCGCTCCGTAATGTCTCTCGCAATCGAGATGATCTCCTGCGGCCGGCCTTCATCATCATATATAAACTGGCTGTTCGCTTCGAACCAGACGTAGCTGCCATCCTTATGCCGGTATCTGAAGGACACAGGCAGCATCGTACCGCTGTGCAGACTGTCAGTCTGATATCTTTTGAGCACAGGAACATCATCAGGATGTACATAAGAGAATGCGCTCTGCCCCAGCATCTCTTCCGGACCATAGCCAAGCAAACGGCTGCAAGCCGAGGAGCAGTATAGAAAGGTATAATCTTCAATCGTGTTTCTTGAGATGAAGTCACGGGAGCTCTCGGTAATCATCCGATAATTCCGCTCACTCTGACGCAGCTGTTGCTCCAGTTCCCTAAATACCGTAATATCCTGCATCATTCCCACCATATACACAGCTTCTCCTGACGAACCTCTCGTTGATTCCCATTGGGCTCTAACATACCTTAATTCCCCGCTCGGCAGCTGAATCCGATAGGAAATCTCGCCGGCAGATCCATCGCGAAGTGTCTGCTGCACCGCCTTATCCAGACGTTCATAATCTTCAGGAACGACACAAGCCAGCACCCCTGAATAATCCTCCTCAACCGGCTTCAGCCCATAGCCAAAAATTCGCCGCATTTCTTCTGAGTAGTACAGTCTCCGTTGAACAATATCCCAGTTCCACGAACCAACCCCTGCAATACGCTGTGCTTGGGCAAGCGTCTCTTCACTGACCTTGCGCTCAGTCACGTTGCGCCCGATCGCAAGCACCCGCTCAATTCTCCCCTGATCACCCCGCATCAGCTGAAATGAGGTTTCAAACCACAGATATCTTCCATCCTTATGCCGGATTCTGCGCGTGAAGATTTCATGATCGGAATAAAGCTTGCCCGGCTGCATCATCTCCTTCACATCTTCTGGATGATAGAAGTCTGAACGATGGCGACCCACCATCTCAGAAGGCTTATAGCCAAGCAGACGCTCCACAGAACCCGAGACAGACTGAATGACTCCATCGGCTGTACTGACGGTGATCAGATCCTGTCCATTCTTGGTCACCAGAGAGAACAGCTCTCCCTGGATCGTCTGCTTATCAATCACCTCCCTGTCCTTAACCAAACTCGCATAGGCAATCATAGTTATCCGGGAAGGCTCACTCTCAGCCCGGATGGAATGGCAGTGCAAAGAAATACGAACATCATAACCCTGCTTATGGGGATATTCACCTTCAATAACCAACTCGGAAACTGTACTTGTTCGCAGCTTATTCCAAGCCTTGTCCAGCTCTCTTCGCTCCGAATCTCCGGAAGGCGACATAAGACGACACTCCATCTCTTCCCTTGTCCATCCGAGCAGCCTGGAGAAGGCCTCATTGCAATATACTCTTCTATCCGGATCAGACACGACGGCAACCATTCCTATAGGAGCTTTTGCATACAATTGTTCGAAGATCATGCGGTCATCCGCTCCGCAACTCATCTATGGGGCCTCCTCTATTGCGGCAAGCCGACCTACCTCGGCTGCATCTCTGTTGATGTCAGTACCTATAAGCTACTAGCACATATTAGTTGTCTTGATCATAGTAAATGTCCAGCCCGGCCGCAACTGAATTTTCAGGGGCACTCCTGTCGAAAATCAAAACGGTTAAGGTTTTACAACAATTGGAATCTAATTGCTATTATGACTATGATTTTACCTGAAAAGAAAATTTTAAAATATCTATTCACTTTTTGAATAATGTTGTCGAAATATAGACTAATATGTCACTATATCTGTTTTCTTGTCGCAATAAGGACTCAGATGCACTAGGGGGAAGATGGTAAAATGAAGTGGTTTCTTAACATGAAGACAGCAGCAAAAATCATGTCGGCTTTTCTGGTGGTCACCCTGCTGATGGGCGTGCTGGGAGTGATTTCCTACCGCAATTTAAGTCTCATGAATAACAACAGCACCGTGATGTACTCGAACAATCTGATCTCCGTACGCGATCTATCCGCGGCTGAAATCAGCTTCCAGAAAATCAGAGTCGCCATTCGTGACTTAAGCACAGAAAAAAATGATGAGGCCATGAACCGGTTCATCGAGACCATTCAGACAGAGCAGAAAACCATGGATGCCAAAGTAAAATCTTACGAGCCCCTTGCCACCACTCAAGCAGAGCAGGAGGCGCTGGCGAACCTTAAGACGGCGATCACAGATTATGCTGAGCTGACTCAAAAGGCGGTCACCCTGGGAAGATCCGTAGATCCAACGGAGTTTAATACTTTCAAAGCCGGGGAGCTGACGCAAGGCGGAAATAAAGTTGTTGGCTTCCTCGAGCAATTAATCAAAATCAATTCCGATTTGGCTCAGGATTCAAGCACAGAATCCACGAATGCCTATCATTCCTCGTTAACCTTGATGATTATTATCGTTCTAGTTGCCATTCTGTTCAGCGTACTGATCGGCATCCTGATCGTTCGTTCGATTGCCGGACCTCTACAGAAAATCTCAGCGCTGATCGCTAAAGTTGCCGATGGGGACCTGCGCAGCAAGTCTACGATTGACAGCAAGGACGAAGTAGGAATTCTCTCCTCCTCCATCAATCGGATGATCGATAGTCTTCGCGACCTGATCGGCGGCATCATCGACGGCGCCCAGAACGTGGCAGCTTCTTCACAGGAGATCTCGGCAAGCACCGAAGAGATCGCCAGCAGCAGCTCGCAGCAGGCCAGCTCAGCAGCTAACATTACCGAGTTGTTCCGTGAGCTGTCCGTGGCTATTGACTCTGTGGCACACAGCGCAGAGGAAGCCGCCGACCTGTCGAACACCACCGTTGAAACCGCGCATGAAGGCGGCAGGGTTGTTGAAGCTTCCCTGAATAAAATGCAAGCCGTGAGCACCTCCATGTCTTTGCTGGAAGAGGATTCCCGCAAGATCGGTGACATCATTGAGGTCATTGATGATATTGCGGATCAGACGAACCTGCTCGCCCTCAATGCCGCCATTGAAGCGGCCCGGGCCGGAGAACAAGGACGCGGCTTTGCCGTCGTTGCAGATGAAGTTCGCAAGCTTGCCGAGCGCAGCAGCAGCGCCACCAAGGAAATCACCTCGATTATCAAGAACATGCAGGAGAACACCAAGCAGAGCGTGTCAGCCGTTCTGGACAGTGTCGCCCAGTCCGAGCAAACTGGCGCGGCCTTCGGCAAAATCATCGATATGGTGAACAACTCCTCGCTGAAGGTCAACGAAATTGCAGCAGCCTGCGAAGAGGAATCCGCACAGGCAACCGAGGTAATGACATCGGTAGAGGCCATCTCCTCCTCGAGCGAAGAATCAGCCGCTGCTTCCGAGCAGACCGCAGCTACCTGCCAGACTCTTGCTCGCCTGGGAGAAGAGCTGAATCAGTCTGTAGCTATCTTTAGAATCCAATGATCCACGATTACGAAAGGGGAAAGCACATGACCTCTTTACAGCAGAGCCAATATATTGAGCTGATGGTGGAGAAGGAAGTATATGCGATTCCGATACATGAAATCCAGGAGATTATTAAAATGGCTCCGGTTACCGAGCTGCCCACAGGCCACCCTGCAGTCGAAGGGATCACCCACTTACGAGGCCAGCTTGTTCCCGTAATTAGTCTGCGCAGAATGTTCGGCTTCAGCTCAGTTCTGCCTTCCAAGACCACCCGGATTGTGATCGTTAAGCTTCTCGGAAAGACCTTCGGCCTCATTGCTGACCAGGCCAACCGGGTTGTCTATTATCCGCAGATCGAGCCGCCTCCCAGCTTTCTCGGCGGTATCACTGGAGGTTACTTTCTCGGCATCGCGCGCCGGGAGGAACATCTAATCGGTATTTTAAGATTAGAGGAGCTGCTGTCTGACTTCTAGCGGATGGCTATAGGGTATGCTCTATCTTGAATCAAAGATTGACAAATAAGCAGGAATTGGTTATATTTTACAAAACAAAACGATTCTTATACGTACACCTTACGGAAGCACCGGAGGGAAAGAGCGGCATGCCGCTTTTCCCCCCGGTGCTTTTTTGCGCTTAATACCAGGACGTATAAGAAGACAGGAGGTTAATCTATGAAATCTTATCTTAAGCTGGCCCTATCAGGGGCTATCATCGTTCTTCTGATGCTGCTGCCCGCCCCTCGGCTCCTCGCTGCCTCTCCCTTAGAATTCACAGCAGCGCTGGAGCAGTCCTTCAACAAGACCGTTGCAAAGGCCAAGGAGGACGATAAGACAGTCTTGCAAACAGGCTTTCGCAGCATTTCGTCCCTTCATCAGGAGGAGCAGAATCAGGAGACCAAGGTGAAGAGTATGCATCTAAGCAATGAATCCACGCAGCAGCTCCTCAACAAGAAGATTCAAGAGATTGGAAAGTCTCGAATCAGCCAGTTGGAACGTGAGCTTAGTCAGACCAAAGCGAGGTACCAGCCGCTGCTTGACCTCTACACCTCTCTCAACCGCAGGATCACGTCCGCCAAACGGCTCAAGGATAAAGACCTTAATGCCATCCTTAAGACACAGGCCGAAGGCATGAAGGTGGCTGTTCAGCTCGCCCGGGCCGAGATCAAACTTAAACAGCAGATGCTTAGTGAAGCTAAACAGGCACGTACCCAGCAAGTCAAGAAGGCCAAAGGTATGCTCTCCCCCATAACTTCTTATAAATCCAAGATCAAATCGGAAAAGAGCAGACTCAGCACCGTAGCCAAGAGAACCGGAACACACTGGAAGGACTTCAAGCAGGCCTTGAGAAAAACGGACCCCTCTGCTGCAGCCAGAACCCTGAACGCTCTGACCGCTGATTTAAAACAGCTTGTTCAGCATCAGCAGAACCTAGTGAGCTATGAGCAGCAAATTGCCGATCTGCTGCAGAAGGCTAGGCAGAGTGTTCCGGCCTAAATTTGGTAATAACAAAAAAGGGACTAGAGCCGAAGCAGAAGCAGAGGCTGTAGTCCCTTTGATCTCACTGTTATACCTGAAAACGCTGAATTTCGCCCCTCAGCTCCTGTGCCAGCTTGCTCAGATAATCGGCGGAGGCGGAAACTTCCTCCATTGAAGCTAGCTGCTCTTGCGAGGCAGCCGCTACTCCTTGAGAGTTATCCGATATTTTCGCAGCAAGGGATGCCATCATCTCCTCATTGGCCAAGGATTGCTGCGTGGCGGCAGAGATATGCTCTGTTGCTTCGGCAACCTTCTGGGCCTGTCCTGTCACATGCTGCAAACCGGATAGAATATCGTAGAAGGCTGTTCCAGCCTGATTCACCAGATCCGTTCCTCCAGCAACCTCCTCTGCCCCGGCTTCCATTGACGTAACAGCTCCTTCAACCTGCTCCAGAATCCCTTGAATCAGCTCGGCAATTTGTTCAGAGGCCTCCTTGGCCTGTTCAGCCAGCTTCTTGACCTCTCCTGCGACAACGCCAAAACCTCTGCCCTGTTCTCCAGCTCTGGCCGCCTCAATCGAAGCATTCAGCGCCAGCAAATTCGTCTGTCCTGCAATATCATGAATAATATCCACGATACCTGAAATTTGCTTGGAATGCTCCCCAAGCGTATTCACCACAATGGAAGAGCTCTGCACAGAACGACGGACCTTCTTCATCTGTTCGATGGTTTGATCAATCAGCTTCGCCCCCTGATCCGCATTCTGAAGGGCGCTCTCCGACATCTCCATTACGTGAGCCGCTGATTCCGCAATATACTGGATACTCTCAGCCCCGGTGATCAGGGCCTTCTTATTCTCCTGTGTGCTGCTCATTTGGCGATCCGCATCTCCAGCAACCTCCTGAACGGCTGTCGCCACCTGATTCGCAGCGGCGGTAGCCTGCTCCGCACCTGCATAGAGCTCCTCGGAAGAGGCCGCAACCTGCTCTGAGCTGTCATTAATGCGGGCAATCAGCTCTCTCAGATTGTGCTTCATATCATTGAAGGATGCTGCCATCACTCCGGTCTCATCCTTGTTCTTAATAGCAAGGTCTTCTCCGGTGAGGTCTCCTTGGGCAATTTGCTTCGCCTTTGCGGCGATGGACGCCACCGGACGTGAAATCATTCTGCTGATCACATAGGCAATGACCAGGCCTACAATGATACATATAACAATGAGATAGAATATCAAGCTCTGAATTCCCATAACCTGCTCAGTGGTGTCCTCGTTCGCTTGGTTCAGCAGTTTCTGCTGCTGCTGGCTAAGCTCTTCGGCTTTGTTAGTCATCTGCGCAGCAAGCGGAATACACTCCTTCTCGACAAGTTCAGCTATACCGGCCAGATCGTTCTTCTCCCTCAAGGAGATCAATCGGCTGCCTACGTCCTTGTACTTCGCTTCCATTTGATTCAGCTCTTCTATAATCCCCTTAACCTGCGAGGACGACACCAGCCCCGCAAGCTTATTCAGATCTGCTGTGAACAGCTCCTGATCTGATTTGAACTCCTGCAACCCCTCTTCGCTGCCTGTAATTAAATACCCCCGTAAATTCTCAGCCTGACTGGCCGAAATGAACTTAATATCATCCAAGAGCATGATCTTAGCGACTCGCTCATCAATTAAATCAGAATATGTACGGTCTACCCTTCGAAGCTCGACCAAGCTGATGGCTCCCAGTATAAACGTGATTAACAGTACACTTATAAATCCGCAGTATAGTTTATTACGTATGTTCATCTTCATAACCCTCTATCCTGTAATTTCTCTGTTTAAATAGATTGAACTAAAGTTTTACATTGAATTTTCTGTTATTACGGCCTAATACGGTCCTATAACGTTCATTTCTTTAGTTCATTCTATATAAATTGAAATACTGACAATAGTTCTTTGTTATCCTTCCTCTCTGTAATAATGAAATCCAAGACACAAATAACAGTCATTATGACCTAGTTTCAATTCCTTTCTGCATAAATTTTTAGTACATATATCCTATTAATCACTTCTACTCCTATTGAAACACACTTTTTAAAAGTTAGTACCTTTTATTAATGAAGAAATAATGAAAATTGCCGAATTTTGTCATTTATCAATTCAGTTAACCCTCTATTAGGTAAAAAAAGAAGAACCGGCAGGATCAGGGATCCTGCCGGTTCTTAAACGGATAAATATCTATTATTGCTGGATCGATACTACTGGAGAAGCAGAGGACAGCTTGCTCACCGTGTTTTGCCCATCAGCCACGGATTGAATATATACCTTGTAAGCCTCTCCCTTCTTGAGCGGTGCGTTCTGGATATCTGCTTGCTGCTCGGTTAATTCGGTACTATTCGCACCCAGCTGCAGCTGCGCAGCTTCTTTCGCCTGCTTCACGTCCCAGTTGCCATCCTGCGTCACAGGAACAACAAATACCTTGTAACTGGTGATTCCTCTCGTATCCTGCGGCGCTGTAAAGGTTACGGAGATCTTATTCGCATTAGCCGAAGTTCCTACATTCGTCACCGCTTGAACCTCTACAGGCGCCTGCTGCTGAGGAACCGGCAGCAGAACAGATCCGGAAGAAGGCGCAGACAGGGTGTTCGAAGCCCC
Source organism: Paenibacillus sp. CAA11 (assembly GCF_003060825.1). Lineage (NCBI taxonomy): Bacteria > Bacillati > Bacillota > Bacilli > Caryophanales > Paenibacillaceae > Paenibacillus > Paenibacillus sp. CAA11. The sequence goes on along the minus strand of NZ_CP028922.1, from coordinate 359,046 downwards.
GTTAGCCTTAGCAACAGACAATACATAGGCTCTATAGCTGGTTCCCGCAGTGATAGGCTGGCCGTTAACATCCTTAGCGGAGGCGTCCAGCGAACTATTGTAATCATTTCCTCTGGAGACTTGGATATAGCTGCCGGCTGGCACTCTATTCGCCGCATCCAGGTTGAATGAATTCCAGTTATAATCCGGGACTAACATCAAGCGGTATTCTAAAATATTGTCTTCATTTACAGCACGTGCAAACCCTACTTGAATGTCTGTAACCGCCTTGCCGTTCCCAGCCAGATTCGCTGTTACATTGGTCGCAGGCATCGTCTGGTTCGCTGCAAGCTGAACAACGTTAGAAGGAGAGGACAGTGCGTAAGTCCCTGACGAACTGCCGATTCCCACCGACAGCACAAACACCCGGTAGCTTTCCCCACTGCGGATCATGTCCCCATCGACATCCCTCGTATTTTGAGTGAGCGTCAGATTATTGGTGTTCTTATTGACAAGCGTATAATTATAGCTGGAGACTCCAGTAGCTACGGACAGGTTAAAACTTCCGGCATTCGAAGCCTTCACGACCATAACCCGGTAATTTCCGATATTCGACTCATTGGAAGCCCGATCGAACGCAACCTTGAGATCACGGCCATCTCCATAATCAGCAACATCCGCCGCTTTTACATTCGAAGCTGCCGGTATGTTAACCTGATTCGACAGTACGATTGATCCAGAAGGCGAAGAGAGCGCATTGCTGGCCGTATAGCTGTTCGAGGCCACGGACATGACGAATACTCGGTAGCTTACGCCACTTCGAATTAAATCACCGTCAACATCCCTCGCGCCTGCCGACAAGACCTTGCTCTGGTTATAACCTGTCGTTGAGACGGATGTGTAATTATAGCTGGATACATAGTTAGCCTCGGATAGATTAAAGCTGCCGGCCCTTGACGATTTAACAACCATAATGCGATAGGAACTTACATACGATTCATTCGCCGCCCGGGTGAAGGCCACTTGCAGGTCGCGGCCATCCCCGTAATCGCTGATGTCCGATACATTCACATTGCTAGGCGCCCCAACATTTGTGTTACTGTACAGCGTAATCGAGTTCGATGGAGCAGACAGTACATTTGTGCCCTGCCAAGAGTCACCAACCGCCAGGACAAATACCCGGTAGCTGATGCCGCTGCGGATATAATCCCCGTTCACATCTCTAGCCGAAGAGGATAGAACCTGGCTGATATTATATCCTGTCTTGCCGACGACCGTATAATTGTAGCTGGATACATTATTCGCCGAAGACAAGCTGAAGCTGCCCGCATCCCTTTCTTTGACAACCATGATGCGGTACGAGCCAATGCGTGATTCGTCCGAGGATCTGTTAAAGCTCACTCTTAGATCACGCCCATCTCCATAATCGCTGACATCACTAACCGACGTGATGACAGGAGCGGCTAAGTAGCCAGAGCCATATCCTAAAGTAATCGAAGACGAGCCCGCCGACAACTTATTGGCGACCGTATTCGAATTGCTGACGGACAGCACGAACACGGTATAAGGCACCCCGTTCTTAATCAGCTCACCGGAAGTATCGCGGGAAGAAGAGGATAGCACCGTGGATAAGGTCGTTCCGTTCTTCGAAACCGAAGTCCAGTTCGAAGAAGATACCGCATTGGCGGCAGCCAAATCGAATTTACCGGCATCCTTGGTCTTCACGACCATTACCCGGTATCCACTGATATCGCTCTCTGTCGAAGCCTTGGTGAAGCTCACCGTTAAGTCACGGCCATCTCCATAATCGGCCGTATCCATAGCTCTTATATTCGTAGCTGCAGCCACCGAGTTGCCAGAGTTCGGCGCCACAGACGGAGAACCGCTGGACAGCGCATACTGGTTTGAGCTAGAGCCCACACTCAGCACAAAAGCCGTATAGCTCTGGTTCGACCGCAGCACTTCTCCATCCGTATCCTGGGTTTGGGCAGTCAAATTCACGGTCTGATCGCTTCCCTTCGGATAAGTAACCGTGTATCTTCCGCTAGGTACAGCCTTAGCGTCAGCTAACGTAAAGGAAGAAGCTTTACTCGTCTTCACCATCAGCACCCGGTACTGCGCGATCGGTCTTTCATTGCTTACTCTAGCAAAGCCGACCTGAATGTCACGTCCATCCCCACTATTTCCTATAGTTCTTGCACTCACATAGGAAGCTGCAGTAATTCCTTCATCTACAGTAGAAGAAGTGATGGTTACCGTCTGCGTAGCTGGATTCCAGTCTACTCCCTGTCCTAACGCCTCGCTAACAAAGCGAACCGGAACCAGCGTGCGGCCCCGCTGCGCCTGAGCAGGTACATCCAGGCTTACCTTCTGTCCGTCAATGCTGGCGGTCTTCGAGCCCAACTTTAGTGATACTGACTTTCCTGCCTTATAGCCGGATACGGTGTTCGTGCGCTGATCCCAGTTCACCTGTGCGCCCAGCGCTTCAAATATCGCTCTGAACGGGAGCAGGGTGCGCCCCTGCACAGCAACCGGAGGCTGATCCGTTGCCAGCTTCACTCCATCAATATAAATGGCAATGCTCTTCTTACTCGTTGCGGCATGTGTTGGTGTCGGAAAAGGGACCGAACACATCATTACGCCCGCCGTCAGGGCGATCCATAGTTTTTTCACTTTGTCATCCTCCCAAAGGGTTCGTGAGATTATCTCGCTAAACTAGACGCGCGTTCCCAGGGAAAAGTTTCCTTAAGCAAGGAAAAAAATTTCTTCCTCCCTTAGCGATCGGGAAGGGATCCCAATTTCCTCCCTGCCCAAAGGACTCATTTCTAGTTCCTTTTTACCAGAAAAATAACTCTACATTCCCATGACCTATAGCGTATAACGTTCGTGTTTTGGTGAATTTTAATGCGATATATTTACTAGAAATCGCTTACAACTCTCATTTTTATGAACATTATTATGAAAAAGCCTATATATTTCTCTCAATCTCCTATATGATAGTAAGGTAGTTAAATCGATTTACATAAAATTACATGGAGAGGATTGAGTTTTTTCGTGAGGAAAGGGTTCAGGAAACAACTAAGTAAAGCTGTAATAACCTCCTTGACTTTCAGCCTTCTGGTTATGCCATTTAGCGGAGCATTGGCTTCAGCTGCATCTGCAGACCAAGCTTCCCTTAAGCTGAGAATCATGGAGACCACGGACATTCATACCAACATCATGTCCTACGATTATTACAAGAGCGCCGATGCACCTACTGTAGGCCTTACCCGAACTGCCACACTGGTTAAGGAAGCCAGACAAGAAGTCCCCAATACGCTGCTTGTCGATAACGGCGACCTGATCCAGGGAACACCGCTTGGAACCTATGAGGCTCTGATTAACCCTCTGAAGGGAACGGAGGTTCATCCGGTATACCAAGCCATGAATATCATGGGTTATGATATCGCTACCTTCGGCAATCACGAATTCAACTACGGCCTGGAATATCTTGATCAAGTCATCAAAGGCGCGAAGTTCCCTTATGTGAATGCAAACATCTATGTTGACGACAAAGATAACAATCCGGACAACGATGTAAATCGCTATCAGCCTTATCAAATTCTTACGAAAACCTATAAAGATGAAGCCGGCCAAGAGCAGACGCTCAAGATTGGCGTGCTCGGCCTTGTAGCTCCGCAAATTACCGAATGGGACAAAGCCAATCTGGAAGGCAAGGTCATCACCAAGGATCTTGTGACCACTGCAGAGAAGTTTGTTCCTGAGATCAAGAGCAAGGGTGCTGATGTTGTCATCGTGATGGCACATTCCGGCTTTAATGGGAATGCCAAAGCAGGCGTTATGGATGAAGACGTGATCCTGCCGCTGAGCAAGGTGCCCGGCATAGATGCCATTACCTTCTCCCATACCCACAAGGTCTTCCCTACGAATGATGATAAATCCCTGGATGCTCTGTTCAAGGATGCTTCCGGTAAGGTTAACCCTGCTGTAGATAACGCAAAAGGAACCATCAACGGCGTTCCGGCTGTTCAAGCAGGCTACGGCGGCAGCAACTTGGGCATCATTGATCTTACCTTGGAGAAAGAGAACGGAAAATGGAAGGTTGCAGCCTCCAAGTCGTCCACCAAGGCGATCTACGACACTGCAGCTAAGAAATCACTGGCTGATCCTGATCCAGCGATTGCGGAAGCCGTGAAATCAAGCCATGAAGCTACCATTAAGTACACGAACAGCCCCATCGGAACGACAACCGCGCCGATTCACAGCTACTTCGCACTGGTGCAGGACGACCCTTCCGTTCAGATCGTAACCAACGCGCAGAAGGAATACGTCGCGGATTATGTGAAGAAAAATCTCCCGCAATATGCGAATACCCCGATCCTGTCCGTAGGCGCTCCATTCAAAGCGGGCCGTAATGGTCCGGAAGAGTATACGGATATTGCCAAGGGGCCGCTGGCCATCAAGAGTGCCGGAGACCTTTATCTGTATGACAATACCCTGAAGGCTATCCTCGTTAAGGGCTCAACGGTGAAGGAATGGCTCGAAATGACTGCGGCCAAGTTCAATCAGATTGATCCAAGTAAGAAGGAAGAGCAGCCTCTATTGAATGCCGCCTTCCCGGTCTATAATTTTGATGTTATTGACGGCGTAACCTATCAGATCGATGTCACCAAGCCGGCGAAATACAAGGCCGACGGCACTGTGAACGATGCCAGCGCAAGCCGGATCATCAATTTGCAGTATAACGGTAAGCCGGTTGATCCGAATCAGGACTTTATCATCGCTACGAACAATTACCGCGCAAGCGGCGGCGGCAACTTCCCGGGTGTCAAAGGCAGCACCTATGTCATTGACGGGCCGGATGAGAACCGCCAAATTCTCATGGATTATATCTCTGCCAACAAGGAGATTAATCCGACTGCAGACAACAACTGGTCCATCGCTCCGATTAGTGGGGACGTGAATGTAACGTTCACATCTTCACCGAAAGCGGAAGCGTACGCCAAGCAAACGAACAATATTACTTATACAGGCAAAACCGACGATAAGGGCTTCGGAATTTTCAAGCTGGATCTGAGCAAATCGCCGGCAGCGGCAGGAGCGGCAGCACCGGCTCAGCCAAGCGAACCTGCTAAGCCGTCCGAACCGGCTCCTACTCCTGCTCCAACTAAGACAACCCCAGCTGCTTCCGCTCAGTTCAAAGATGTCTCTGCATCCCACTGGGCTCATAGCTACATTACTGACCTTGCAGACAAGCATATCGCTTCAGGCAAAACAGCTGAACAATTCGACCCGAGCGGCACGATCACTCGCGCGGAATTCGCCAGCCTGCTGGTGAAGGCGCTGGATCTTAAATCTAACGGCAAGGCAGCCTTTACAGACGTGCCGGCATCCAGCTGGTACGCCAAGGCGGTTGAAGCCGCAGCCTCGAATGGTCTGATTTCCGGTGTAAGCAAGAGTCAATTTGCACCTAATCAGCCGATTACCCGTGAGGAGATGGCTGTTCTCGCCAAGCGTGCACTGGATTACAAAGCAGGCGAGAAGATCAAGGTCAGCACCACAGCTTCTTATGGCGATAGTGCAAACATCAGCAGCTGGGCTAAGGATGATATTCAAGTAGTTGTAGACCGCGGCGTGATGAACGGGCGCGGAGCAAATCTGTTTGTGCCTAAGGCGGTGGCTACACGCGCCGAGGCGGCCAAAGTTGTGGATACGCTGATCACGAACATTGCTGTACAGCTTCTCGGGATCAACGATTTCCACGGTCAGCTTGACTATAAGAAAGAAGTGAAGGATGCCAGCGGTAAGGTAACCTCCACCCTGGGCGGAGCCGATTACCTGGCAGCCTACCTGAAGAAATACAAAGCGACCAATCCGAACACCCTGCTCGTTCATGCAGGGGATGCCGTAGGAGCCAGCTCCCCGGTATCCGCCCTCCTTCAGGATGAGCCCACGATTGATTTCTTGAACCGTCTCGGCTTCGCTGTCGGTACGGTAGGAAATCACGAGTTTGATAAAGGCCCGCAAGAAGCGCTGCGCTTAATCCATGGCGGTAAGAACCCTAAATCGGGTAATGACTTTGCGGGCGCCAGCTTCCCTTATGTCGTAGCAAATGTTCTGCTTGACGGCAAACCTTTCCTGGACCCTTATGTGATCAAGGAAGTAGGCGGCGTAAAAATCGGATTTATCGGCGTCATCACCAATATCACGCCTACTATCGTTAGCCCGTCGGGCGTCAAAGGACTCACCTTTACCAATCAGACGGAGGCCGTCAATAAAGCAGTAGCCGAGCTGAAAGCCAAAGGCGTCAAGTCCATCGTGGTGCTTGCCCATGATCCGTTCGCTGGGTCCAGCACAGCACCAACCGGTGAAGTTGTCGATCTTGCGAACAGCGTGGACCCTGAAGTCGATGTCATCTTCGGCGGCCATGACCATGGCGGACTGAATACGGTAGTGAACGGTAAAATTATTATTGAAACCTATTCTTACGGCACAGCCTTCTCCGACGTTGACCTAGAGATCGACCGTGCCACACAGGATGTCGTAGCCAAAAAAGCGGAAATCGTAAATGTAAAGCAGGAAGGCATCACGCCAGATGCTGAAATTACGAAGATGGTTGCAGATTACCAGGCACAGAATGCGCCCGTTATGAATGCACCGGTAGGTAAGACAGCCGCAGCCATTACCCGTGAAGCAAGCGCCAGCGGTGAATCCGCACTGGGCAACCTGATTGCTGACAGCATGCGCGAAGCTATGGGTGCGGATTTTGGATTCATGAACTCTGGCGGAATCCGCAACGATCTGCCGCAAGGTGACATTACTTACGGCAACATGTTCAGCATTGAGCCCTTCGGCAACGTGCTGATCAAGCTAACCTTGACCGGAGCTCAAATGAAGGAATTGATGGAGCAGCAATGGGAAGGTTCCAAGACCAGAATCGGCCAAATTTCCGGCTTCACCTACAGCTATGATGACAGCAAGCCTGTAGGTCAGCGTATCGTTGAGATGAAGAAAACAGACGGTTCCAAGCTGGACGACAAAGCAACCTACACCATCGTTGTAAATGACTTCATGGCCTCGGGCGGTGACAGTTATACGAAGCTGACAGAGGGAACCAACCGGACCCCAGGTCCAGTTGACCTAGATGCATTCATTGAGTATGTAGGCAAGAAATTTGAAGGCAAGAACATCGAGGCCAAGGTTGATGGAAGAATCAAAAAGGTAAACTAATCGCTAAGTAAGATGGGGCAGCTTCAGAGGTTGATATAACCTGTGGGGCTGCTCTTTTCTTCTTCTGCCCTTCGTTTGTTTTTCGATTGGCGGCTAGTTACAATACAACTACAAGACCCATACCATCTATTGCAGGAAAGGCAGGTTATAGACGATGTACATCTACTTGGCAAGCACACCGTTATCCGAAGAGTTAGAGGCTCACACATCCCTTACTCTCTATGGAGGGGCGGAGGATAAGCTGCATCTGATTGAATCGAATACCCCCCTTGAGTTTGAGCCTGCAAGCAGTCCGGCATACTATGAGGCCATTGACGCCGTGGGCACGCTATCTGGAGCCGGCTTTGCTGTTCTGAATAATATCCCTGTCACAGAGGAAGGACACAGCACCTTTGAACAGCGGTTTATGAACCGGGCTCGTAAGGTTGAACAGGAGCCCGGCTTCATCGCCATTCGCGTGCTTCGCCCGCTCAATAGCGATACCTATGTCATTCTTACCTTATGGAGAGAAGAAGCCGACTTTGAAGCTTGGCAGAACTCTCAGGCATATAGCCATGCACATCGCAAGCGTGATAGCCAGGACGGGCTGACCGAGCAGAAACCCTCCATCTTCCCTCGCCCTTCCTTTGTAACAACCTATAGCGTTAATTAAAGCCTAGGCTCACGAAAAAAGACCTCCCTTCAATTTAAATAGAGGCAGCTTCCAACTTTCTAAGTTAAGGTGCTGCCTCTCTTCTAGAAATGCCGGAGATGATAGCTTCTCCATCGCGTCCTTATAGGATCTCTCCCTATCATTGCAATTGCCATTGATGGCCCAACATATATAAGGTAAGATTCATGAAAAAATCTAATTAGGAGGCTACAGCGTGTCTGAAAAGCTAAATCATGCTATGTCCCCCTTCCCCATGGCGGAAATCCCCGGGGGAGAGATCGAGTTAAGAGACGACCGAATTAAGAGCACCTGGACCATCCACATTAAGCCCTTTCGCCTGGCCACTCATCCGGTAACGAACGGTCTGTACTATTCTGTTATGGACCCCTCTCATAGTCTTATGGAAGATGAGCTTAAACCGATGGTGAATATCTCCTGGAACGAGGCCATTAGCTTTTGCAACATGCTGTCTCGCAGGGCTGGTCTGAAAGAGTGCTATGTCCTCAGCCAAGATGGCGAACACGTAGCATGGGATGAAGATGCAGACGGTTACCGGCTTCCTTCTGAGGCTGAGTGGCAGTACGCATGTAAAGCAGGAAGTTCGGGATACAGGTACGGAGAACTTGACCGGATTGCCTGGTATGAGGAGAATTCCGGAGGGGGACCCCATGAGGTAGGAAGCAAGGAACCGAATGCCTGGGGCATGTATGATATGTTAGGCAACGTATGGGAATGGTGCTGGGATTTATATGATGAGAAGGTGTACGGCCCTTACCGCATTTTCCGGGGAGGCAGCTGGGCTGAAGAAGCCAGGGGCTGCGGGGCTACATGCCGCCGGCGCAGCCATCCCACCTTTCGTATAGACGACCTCGGCTTTCGCCTGGCCCAGTCCATTTAGCCCCCACTTTCCCCGACCTTCTCAGTACATCAACCAGGTCTTAAGACCTAGCTTTCGGTTTAGGTCTTGCAGCCGATAACAGATGTCACTATCATAAGCAGTGGTAAATATAACCTGGTTACAATCATGCACCCAGGCCATAACTTTCAAGATTGTCTGGAGGGAAAACGACACATGAAGTTTACGAAAATGATGGCAGGACTCCTCACATTCCTGCTGGTCAGCATGGCGGTTCTGCCTGCTGGTGCCTCTGCGGCGGCCACCAAGTCGCTCAAGGAGGTCTGCACAATTACGGTAGACAAGACGGACTTAATCGTCTCTGACGATTATTCCAAAGGCAGCGGCTATATCCAACTACAATGCGATTTGAAGCAAGTGCTGTACACCGACATTTCCAGCAAAGCCGGAAATCCAGCAGTTGTATCGACAATGGACGGTATTGGCGGCGTGACCGTCAAGGCCCTCCGCCCAGGCACAAGCTCTGTCACTGTGAGTGCTAACGGCTATGATCCGGTTCAATTTAATTTCACAGTAGCAGACACTGGAACCTCTACAGGCACACCGGCGGACAATGGCAGCAGCACAGATCCTTCCAGTTCCACGGAGTATGATCCTGCTTACCTGCTCCTCCTGCAGCAGACGCAGAATTACATGGCACAGCTGGAGAAGATCATTCCTTATGAGACTAAGGCGCTGGATACGTACAATAAATACCGCTACGTAACCTCTAAAACAAGAAAAGAGGCATACTACGCTTTTAACGGGACCATCATTCCGAACTACACCAAATTCCTGGGCAGCCTGAAGACGGTGAAGACTTCGAACAGCTTCCTGGCCCAAAATCACAACAATTACATCAAGGGTGTGTCCCTTCAGCTGCAAGGGCTAACCTTGATGAAGAAAGCACTCTATTCAAGTAAAATCAACACAAACCTATACAAACAAGCTAATGCCAAAATTGACGCCGGACGCAAGCTGCTGGACCAATACTTCAAAGGTATTGATAAGCACATGGCGCAATTCGAATAAGAGCGGACTTATTACTTATTCTTTAGCCCCTTTTTCCCCGCCCTGCATAGGGCTGGAAAAGAAGGGGCTTTTTCAAAACAAGAAAACGACAGTCTAGGGTTCTCCTAAACTGCCATTCCTTTGGGCTTAGCTTACCAAGTTCTAGATCTATTCAATACTTGAAATCATAAAGAGCTAATACACCCATGGCCGCTATTTCAAGAGTAAAAAAACAGCCCCACGGCCACCAGCAATCCCCAGCCAACCAGCTGCAGGTACCTGATCAGCACTGTTTTGATGTGAATCATCCTTTCGGGCGTTATTCATCGTTGCTCCCTAGATGCTGTCTCCCTCCGGGTCCACTTCGCGGAAGCTGAGCAGCACCTTCTCGACTTCCTCCTGAACCTTCTCACTGCTTGATTCTGGTGTCCAGGCATTCAGCTGATAGATATATTTATCCGTCTTCAGCACGCCACTCCAGACATAATTCATTTTATCTTCACCTAAGCTAGACTTATACTTGAACAGAATGGCCTCATGACCGTCAATTTCAAGCATCCGAGGAGCCTCAATAATGCTGGAGTCATCATTCGCAGCTTCCCCAAGCATGGTCTCCCTCATGATTCGGAAATAATCCTGAAGCTGAACGTCCCCATCCAAGCTCTCGAGAGGTTCAGATGCCACCATAACGTCGCTGTCCTCCTTCTCATTGGTGAGGGAAAACAGCTTCTTGCCTGACATCTCCTCAAAGACCTTCCAGTCCTTCTGCACTGACAACTGTATGGGCATATCCTTACTCATCACAGGTTGTGTAGCTGTCTCACGATGAATGATCTCTCTAATTCCTAGTGCAGCCATGACTAATACCAGAATGCCTGCCACGGAAAAGGCGCTAACCAGCACCCTTGTGCTGCCTCTTTGTTCTGCAGGAAGGGATTCAAGCTTTACTACATATGTATGCGCGGCCATATCGCCGAGTCTTTGCTTGCTCTGCGTCGCTGCTGTACAGATTAGCGCCGGGAGTCCGCCTAACAGGAACGGATTAAGCTCTATCAGACGCAGCAAGGTCCGAAGCAGGGATTTTAGCAGTCCCGGTACACGGCCATCTCCCTGCAGTACCCGAATGCGCAGCAGAAATTTACCGATGGTGAAGCCGGTGAACCCCTCCAGCAGCCAATAATAGGCAAATACCAATAACATGGTAAAAGTGACCATAAATGTTATAAAGCCCGGCCATTCCGGGATGCCGGTCCATAGATTAATCGTGACCAACCCAGCAACCAACGCGGCCAGCACGATATAATCAATGACCGCAGCTGCCCATCTTCTAACCACGATGGAGAAGCCATATCCGTAGCACGCCCTTCTCATCGGCTCAACAGGATATAGTCTGTCATAGGCCGGAAACCCTCTCCCTTGATTCACGTTCTTCCCATCCTTCTTTTCATTATCGCTTAAGCTCCGTACATTATCCTAACGTAATGAAGCTTCTCTCCAAAAGGGCCTAGAGTCCTCGGTAGTAAATATCTACCAATAGTTCTTTTTTAGTACTTCAACATCAAACTCCGGAGGGTCATGGTGTCTTTTACATCCTATAATTTTCTGCACAATCTTGGGCCACTTTCATCTTGCTGTGGTGGGTGATATTCCTCTTTCACAAGAAAAATGGAACTAAGTAATAGATCAAAAAAAGCCTGCGTGCCCTTTCCAGGGAACACAGGCTTTAGCTTTAGCTTTAGCTTTAATCCAACTAGATCCTATATATTTACTCCTGAAGATCAATAAATTTCTCCACAAATTCCTTCAGCTCTTTGTTCGTCGTGTTCAACTGCTCGATGGCTTCCATGAAGCTTGTAACAAGCAGAGCTTGTTCATGAGAAGAAGCTGCGATTTCAGAGAGCTCCGTCTCCATCAAATGCATGGAAGTCTTCACAGATTTCAGAGAATCTTCAATCCTCGTTGTAGCTTCCTTGGTATCGACAGACATCTTGCGAATCTCTTTAGCAACTACTCCAAATCCAGCACCAGCCTCCCCCACACGGGCCGCTTCAATCGCCGCATTAAGCCCCAGAAGATTCGTCTGTTCCGAGATTTCCCGAATAAAGCTGGCTACCTCAGTCACATTCGATGAATTCTCGACCGCCCGCTTCGTATTATGGAGCATCTCATCAGTCGTGGAGTTCAGCTCCTCCGAGTGTGCAGCCACGTGCTGTACGCTGTCCACCAGGCGGCCGATGATTTCCTCCGATTGATTCATTAACCTCTGTAAATTCTGCTGGTTTTCTAAGTTGTAAGTAACGTTAATTACCCCAATAACTTCATTCTGCTCGTCCATAATAGGCACCTGCAAGGAGTTCAGAGGGAGGCCAAACACTTCAGGCGGGTAATAAAGCACCGTCTTCTCTCTCCCGTTCTTCAGATCACCAAAATTCCGACTTCTCTCCAAGAGGGGAGCGCCCGGTTTAAGGCCGGATGGATTCCGCAGAACATATAGAATTTTCTCTCGGTCATAAATCGTTACGGTCGCATCTTCCTGAAGCAATTGCTCCACCACGGGCATTGCCGCGATAACTGCATCTAGAGTGTTCATTTTCTATGTACCCTCTTCCAGAAATTAATGTTCTACTATTATATCGACCAACTTTGCTGTTTATTTGGGATTTTTGGTCAAAAAAATGAGGGGTTTCAAGCAATTTCCACACTTCATTCACAGAAATTAGAAAGGTGTATTTTGACAACACAACTACTATGTTATACAATATAGCATATCTATTATGTATTACAAGGTAGGTGATGAGATGGCCGAGAAGTCACAGCTGCTAAAGGGTACCCTTGAAGGCTGCATCCTTCGCGTCATTAGTCAAAGCGAAACCTATGGATATGAAATATCCGAGAAGCTCAAAGCGAGCGGCCTTCCCGATATTTCGGAAGGAACGATCTACCCGCTGCTTATGCGCCTAGAGAAGAACGGGCTCATTCTAGCTAAGCAGAAGAAATCCCCGCTTGGACCGAAGCGGAAATACTATCAGCTGACCGAGCAGGGGCAGCAATCCCTTCTGCAATTCAAGAACAATTGGATACAGATCACCTCCGCTGTAAAGCGGTTATTCACATCGGAAGGAGACAATTATGATGAACTATCAAACCTTGAATCACCTACGCAGGACCAACAACGAGCTGGATCAGAAGCTCAATAAGCATAACGCGGACATTCTGACCGACATGGTCGTCTATCTACGCGTCAGTGCGCTCCCTGATGAACAGGTAGAGCGAATTAGAGAGGATCTACTGGATATGGCACTGTCTGCACAAGAACGGGGTGATGATCTTGCCAAGGTATTCGGAACAGACTACCGTGCATTCTGCGACGAAATTATTCAAAATGCTACGCCCAAGACGCCGGGCCAGCGCATTCGTGAAGGGCTCTCCATCGTTGCAGCCTGCTTACCTATACTGCTCTTCATTCAGCTTCTTAGTTCCAAACCTGTAGGAGAATGGCTGCGCAACGGATTTCATGCAGATGGCGGCTATCAAATTCCTGTCACCCTAGGATTTGTCTCATCCACAGCCTTCATCATTCTTGCGGCCTGGCTGATCGTTATGTTCATTGGCAAGCAGACTTTCTCCCTTACAGAGCAAGCCAAACGAGAGGTTCATGCGCCCAAAAGAAAAACATACCCTAAACGCGTGGTCTGGGGTATGCTTGCTGCCGCTGCCATCTTACTTATTTCGGTGGTTCTCGTGCTTAGTCTGGATCATATCGTGCTCTTCTCCATGCATCTGATCATATGGATTGCTCTGATTCCGGTATGCTACGCGATTGGCAAATGGGTGAAGTAACAGGGGAAGGGATGCCTCTACGGCGGCATAATCGCGAACCTCAAGCACGCTGGAACCCGTAAAGCCAGAGTCTTGCAGCAGGGCCAGCACTGCTTCCACTGGAACCGTTCCCGTGCCAAGCGCCAAATGGTCATCCTGAAGCCCTAAATTGTCGCTAAGATGTAAGCCGACAAGGTAGGGAAGCATGGCTCTCAGCATGCTGAGGCAGGCTCCATCCCCATGCAGGTGCGCATGCCCGCAGTCGTAGATCAGCCTGATGCGCGGTGAAGCGAGCCGCTGAACGATTCGCTCCAGAAAACCAGGCTCTGTGCCAAGCAGGCCCGGATAAGGCGGCACATTCTCCAGCGCAATGATCACCTTGGAATCCTCGGACGCCTGCAGAATCACCTGCAGAAAGGTAATCACCCGCTCCAGCGTCTCGTCTTCCAAGGAACGCCCCGGCTGAGCTGAGCTGCCCCCGGCTAGCTCGCCGGGATGCAGGACGATATAGATGCAGCCCAGCTCTTCTGCAAGATGCAGTGTATGCAGGACAGTTTCTGCCGCAGCACGGATAACATCCGGCCTCGCTGCGGCAGGATTACAGTCCTTGATCGGCGCATGGATGGAGAAGCTTATGCCATGCTGCTTGCCCATCCGCCTTAAGTCATCCACCTTCTCCTTCGTCCATCCCAGCAACTCGCCATGCGGCCCTTCTGCCATGATCTCAATGCTTCTCCAGCCCTCCTGAATGAGCCTGTCAATGGCCTCCTCGAGCGGAAGATCGGATAAGGCATAGGTCGAGATTGAAGCTCTCATAGGTTGTGTCATCCCTTCACTCCTTCACTCTCCAAAGTGCTCTCACTTACTTAATTCCCGATTGAATAAAGCTGTTCATAAACTGTCGCTGGAACACTAGGAACAAGACCACAAGCGGCGCTATGACCAGCAGTGTTGCAGCGCTCACCTCTGTCCACTGTGCTCCCGTCTCGAACGATTGGGCGAAGATCGCAAGCCCCACTGTAAGGGGACGGTTCTCTACCGAGTTCGTCACGATCAGCGGCCATAGGAAATTGTTCCAATGATAGCTCACCGACACAAGGCCGAACGCGATGTAGGTTGGCCGGGCCAGCGGAAAATAGATTTTCCACAAAATCCTCCAGCGGGAGTAACCCTCCATCGTAGCCGCCTCATCCAGCTCATGGGGGATCGACTTGAACATCTGCCGCAGCAGGAATATGCCGAAGGCCGAGGCGAAGTAAGGCAGCATAATGCCAAGCTTCGTATCAAGCAGAGACAGATCCTTCAAGACGGTATAATTCGGAAAAATCAGCACATCTGCCGGAACCATAATCTGAACAAGGAACAGCATAAACACAAAATCTTTGCCGAAAAAGTCGACCCGGGCAAAGACATAAGCCGCCATCGTGGCGGTCAGCAGCTGCACGGCGAACACCCCGACCACAATGAGCACCGTATTCAGGTAATATTCGGTGAAGGGGGCTGCCGACCAGACATGTCTAAAATTCTCCAGCGTAAAGTCCAGAGACAACCCTGGCGACAGGGCGACCTGCTTTGGACGCAGCGATGTCATGGTCATCCATACCAGCGGGATTAGCCACACCGCCGCAAATAGATAAAGCAGCCATCGCCCCGCCCTCTGGGCCATGCGCTGCAAGCGCATGCTTTCTTTTTTATTCTCTCTGATTAGCTTCCGTTCTTGCCTTAAAGTTAATTGTCCGCTTCGCACCACGCTCACCTCTTATTCGTAATGGATTCGCTTATCCAGTCCGAAGAACTGGAAGGCTGCCAGCAGCAGCAGAATCGCCACCATGATGATTGTTAGCGCAGAGGCCATGCCCTGATCCCAGAAACTGAATGCTGTCTCGTAAATATGGTAGAGGAGCAGATTGCTTGCGTTATCCGGCCCTCCCTTGGTCATAATCATCAGATGATCGACCAGCTTAAAGGAGTTCGTTAAGGCAACAATGGACACAAACAGGGTTGTCGGCATCAGCAGCGGAAAGGTAATCTTGCGAAATACCTTCCACCGACTAACCCCATCCACCCGGGTCGATTCGTAAATCTCCGGAGAGATATTTTGAAGGCCGGCCAGATAGAAAATCATGAAGTATCCGGCTTCCTTCCATACAATCATCACAATCATGGCCCACATCACCACATCCTGTGAGCCCAGCCAGTTCATATCCTGCAAGCTCATGGACTTTACCAGCCGGCTTAGCAGACCGTATTGCGGAGTGTAAATGAACAGCCAGATATTCGCTACAGCAATCATCGGAATCATCGTAGGGTAGAAAAAGGAGACCCGGATGAAACTCGTGCCTCGAATCGCCTTATTAGCCAGCACTGCCATCGCAAGCCCCAAGGCCAGCGACGTCGGCACCGTGCCTATCGCGAACCAAAGGTTATTTTGCATCACCTTCCAAAACAGACCGTCTCCCGCCAGCCATTTGTAATTGTCCGCACCTATGAACAGGGGCGCGGGAGCAGCCAAGTCTGCTTGATGCAGACTCAGCCACAGGGTGCGCCCAATTGGATAGAAGGTGAACAAGAACAAAAAGAGCAGGGACGGAGCCAGCAGCAGCCAGGCAAACGCATTATTCTTCCAAGCTAATATGGATCTCTTGCTTAGCAAGGGTAGTCCTCCCTGTGGGTTAGTAATCCCTATTTGTTAAAAGGGGCCAAAGCCCGGTCCGCTTCCTCCTGCGCCTTCTTCAGAGCATCAGCCGGGGCTATGCCGCCTGTCAGCACGGCTTGAACCTGATCGCTCAGCGCTTTCATCACCTTGCCATTGTTGTGGGTCGACAGCTCTGCTGCCGCATATTCCAGCTGATCGCGAGCAACCAGTGCAGCCGGGAAGTCGGTCGTATATTTCTTCATAAGATCCGTTTCATAAGAGGACTTCTTAACCGCTACATAGCCGGTGTCGATACTCCACTGGGCTGCCCGCTTACTCTCCGTCATGAACTTGACGAATTCCCAGGCCGCCTCCTGTTTCTTCTGGTCGATGCCCTTGAAGATATAGAAGTTGCCGCCGCCGGTAGGGCTGCCATAGCTCTTATTCATTGGCAGGAAGGAGACGCCGAAGTCGAACTTCGCATTCGCCTTCACGTTCGACAGGTTGCCCGTCGTGTGGTACATCATCGCCGTCTTGCCTTCCAGGAAGTCGGACGGAACCGTGCCCCAGTCCGTGGCGCCTTCCGGCATGACTTTGTCCTTCAGCGCAAGGTTGGACCAATACTCCAGACCTTCCTTCACCTGCGGATTATCGAACATGACTTTCTTCCCGTCCTCTGTCATCAGGTTCGTGCCGTTCTGCAGCGAGAAGGTCTGAAGCATCCAGTAGGCAAAGCCGGTAACTGGAATTTCAAGTCCCCAGACGCCATCCTTCGTCAGCTTCTTAGCATACTCTCTCATCTCGTCCCAGCTCTTCGGTCCTCTCTCAGGGTCCAGCCCGGCTTTCTTGAACATTTCCTTGTTGTAATAGAGGACGATCGTACTGCGCTGGAACGGAATACTGTACGTCTTACCGCCAGTTTGGGAATTGGACAGGAAGGCCGGATAGAAATCAGACAGATAACTGTCGCCGCCCTCCTTGGCAATAAAGTCATCCAGCGGAAGAATCGCGTCCATATCCAGCAGACTGAACAGCTCAGTCGACTGAAGCACTGCTACATCAGGCGGCGTCTTGGCCTGAACGCCAGCCTGCGTCTTCACCGCTGTATCCGCATAGCTGCCGGTATAGACCGGCTTAACCACAATATCCGGATGCTCCTCCATAAAGTCCTTAGCCATTCCTTCGATCGTGGGAGTCAGCGGACCGCCGACAGAGATTGGATAATAGAAAGTTAATTCCACCTTATCTCCGGAAGCTGAAGCCGTCTTGGTCGCGGAGACATCTTCCTTATTCCGGGATGCCGTATTATTCTTGTTCGAGGATGCCGCGCTGCCGCAAGCGGTCACCATCAGAATACTCAGAATGAGGCTGATCCATTTCAGTCGCTTAAAGCGCATGTTTCCTTCATCTCCTTCAAATTGAAATGATCGTATCTGCCGTTTCCTCTAACTCTAGCAGTCAAATGTGAAGCCGGGGTCATGGCAGTATGAAGCCAGCGCTAAATTACATCTACACGGTAAATACCGAAGCCAGCTCATGCAGCGAAGCCCAGACATAATCAGGACGGATAGGCGATGCGGCAAGCTCGCTTCCGCCGCTCACCCCGGTGAGCACCAGGGCGGTCCCCAGCCCATGCTTCAGCCCGAAGGCAATATCGGTATCCAGCCGATCGCCGATCATCAGACACCGGGAAGCTTCAAGGCCGCTCCACTCCAGCGTCTTCTGGGCGAAATAGCTGGACGGCTTGCCCATGACCGCATGCGTCCTTACTCCGCTTGCCGTCACGATCGCCTGTACAATCGCCCAGGTATCCGGGAGCAAATCGCCCTCGACTGGGCAGCATGTATCCGGGTTGGCAGCAATTAACGCCGCACCTCTGCGGACGGCCTTAGCGGCCGCGTGCAGCTTGTCATAGTTAAAGTGCATATCCATCCCGACGAGTACATGGGTAGCCTCCTCCACATACAGCGTGATGGGCACGCCTTGTTCAACCAGCTCCAGCACCAGGGCAGGCTCTCCAATGACATAGACCCGCACTTCCCCTGCCTGCTCCCTTAAATAAAGAGCCGACATCCATCCGGCGGTCACCATCTCCTGTCGGTGGGCCTGAATGCCAAGCCCGGTAAGCCGCAGATAGCATTCCTCCCGGGTGCGTGTAGTGGTATTGCTCAGGAACAGCAGGCGCTTGCCTTGAGCGCGCAAACTCTCCAGCGCCTCTGCTGCCCCGGGCAGCAGCCGCTGACCAAGGAACACCGTCCCATCCAGATCGAAGAAATAACCGTCATACTTCATTAAATCCCGCAAGTCTCTTAAGCAGCTCCCTTCTGACAACACAAAAAAACCCTCTATCAATATGCACAGGAAAACAGGCGTCCAAAATGACGGCGGACGTTCTTCCAGTCAACTGATAAAGGGTTTTCTCTTATGGCTCGCACCCTAATTTATGTGGTTGTTGTCTATTACTACTTCACTATAAGGAAGAACTATTATCAGAGCGTTAAGCTGGGCGCGGGTTTTGGTAAAATTTCGTTCTATTCTTACTGCCACAGCTGCCTTGCACCCATGGACACGGCACTCGCTCCAGCGGCTAGCGCCTGCTCCACCTCGGCTCGATCCTGAATCAATCCGCCAGCAATGATCGGCAGCCTGGTAGCCGAGCTCATCCGGCCGATAACCTTGGGCAGCAGCCCCGGCATGATCTCCACAGCGTCCGGTGCGCTCTGCTCAATATTCTGAATCCCATGCTCTAGTGCAGATGTATCGATCAAGAATACTCGCTGAATCGCCTTCATGCCATTCTTCTTCGCGTGCTTTACAAAATGGCTTTTCGTCGAAATAATGCCTGTTGGGCGAGCACGTTCCGCGATGTATTTCATAACAATCGGGTCTCCGCCCAGGCCGGAGATAAAATCCGCATGAAGAAACACCTGCTTGCCTGCCGCAAGTCCTTGCCGCACATAGTCCTCCGCTGTCATTAAATCTCCAATAAGCAAAAATATAACCGGCCACGGGCTTTGGCACGCCGCCTCCAAATCGTGAGCCCTGCGTACAGCTGGAATAATCCTGGCAGCGTCCCAATAATGGTACAAATCCTGCTTCAGCATATAGTTGTCTCTCCTCATCTTTGGTTAAAAGTAAAGTGAGTAGGCAGCCTCCTATAACTGCCGCTTTTCTCTACTCTACCAAGCTAATGTCATTGCTATGTAAGCTTAGGCAAAAAAACACCATTAAAAGAAGCGGAACTGCCCGCAAGTCATCTATAAGATCACTTGGCTTCGCAGCCCGCTCTTTCGTTGCTCGCTCTAATGTAACTCCGTCTTAACCTCTATTTCATGAAGCCCAGATGAATCAGCATACGTGCCAGCAACGCGGCCGATTCAGCCCGAGAAGACCGCTGATCCAGATCCAGCCTTCCGCTTCCAGTCCCCTTCATCAGGCCAGCCTCCAGCATAGCTGCGACCTCCTGCTTAGCCCAGGCCTGGTTGCCGCCATCCGCAAAGCGTGCCAGCAGCTCCTGCTGACGGGCCTCGGATACCTTCACCTCAGAGCCCGCTGCCGCAAGTGCACGGGCAATCATAACGGCCTGCTGCGCACGCGTCAGCTTGTCATCCGGACGGAAGCTTCCGTCGCCAAGACCGGTAACAATTCCTGCGGCAGCTGCTGCGGCAACATCGCTTGCATACCAGGCTCCGGCATCGGCGTAGCCAGCCTGCGAAGCTGCCGGCAGCAGGCCGATCGCCCGCACCAGCATCACGGTGAACTCCGACCGGGTTACTTCGCGGCCGGGTTCAAAGCGTGAGGCGTCTGTTCCCTTAAGCAGCAACCTATTTGCCAGCTGCTCCACACTCTCCTTCGCCCAGTGGCCATCCAGATCGGCGAAGCTCTTGTTGAACACGGCAGCCGTATAGATGCCGCTGCTCGCTCTATGCTTCAGCAAGGCCAGTGGCCCTGCCGAGCCTGCGCCATTCTCCAGCAAGGCCGGTACGAACCGCAGCTCGCCCTTATCCGGGCGATATTCGAGCCCGGTTATTCCCGCCGGAGCTGCGGCGCCTTTCAGCCGCAGCTCGCGCGTCACATAGGCCGGCCCGAAGTTGATCGGCCGGGCCTGGCCGTCTGCGTTCACCGCCTCGGCGGTGAACTGTACAGCGCCGGCTGCTGGCGTGCCGCCGGCTGCGGTGATCGCCTGCGTCACCGCTTTGCTCTCCGCTGCGCCAAGCTCGCGAATGGTAAAGCGCAGGCTCAGCTCTTCTTCCTTGGCGCCGAGCAGCTTCGCGAGGACAGCAGGGTCCAGCAGCGATACCGGCAGCTGATAAGCGCCGCTGCTGTTGCCAATGCTCAAGCTGGCCCCAGACTGCTTGGCGGCTTCGCGCAAGGCGCTAGCCGGAAGCTGAACGCTTGCGTCCTCAAAGGTGGCATACACCTTTGACCGCTCCGCAAAGGCTTGCTTCACAGCCGCTCCGTCCAGCTTGCCCTCCACAGCGGCCAGCGGGCTGCTGGCAGAGCCTTTGCCTTGCGAGGCATTCCCCGGCTGGCTGCCGGAATTCCCAGAACTGCTTGTTCCAGAAGCTCCCGCTGCTGACCCTCCAGCATTTCCTCCGCCGGAACCCGAGCCGGAACCTCCATCATTGCCGCCTCCCGAACCGCCGCCAGGGCTTCCGCTGCCTGTTACTGTAATCGCAACGGGCTCGGAGTACAGATCATACACATTCCCCGGCTCCAGCGAAGCCGTATACCGAAGCAGCACATGCGCTTGCCCCGCCTTCTTCGCAGTCACTGTGTCTCCGCTGGCTTGGATCACATCCTGTCCGTCAATGACCACGACTTCTGGCGCCTGAAGCTGTTCCTCCCGTTTGTAGGTCTGCACCTGCACCTTTAGCTTCTGTGCTTCCCCAGCGCGAAGCTTGTAGCTGTCCTGCTCAGGCTTCACAGAGGCAGCCCAGTCTGACATCCACAGCGAGTAATCTGTCGTCAATCCATAGACACCCATTTTGAAAAATTTCATAAGTTCCGCTTTGTTATTTAGCGTCCATGGAGAGATCAGAATTCCGCGATGCTTAGCAGCTTCAACGAAGTTCTTACCTACGCCGCCGTAGCTCGTATTAAAGGTCGCATTTAAGCCTTGAAGAAGCTTCTGCGTTTCACGCAGGGACTTGTTCACATTCGTCTCGCTGGCATATCCGCCCGTCAGCAGTCCCAGCGGCATTTCTGGCATCAGCTCGGCCATGCGCTTCAATTGGCTTGCAGTGAAGGACATCGTGTTCACTGCGCTTTCGGCGTCCTTTTCCTTCATAATCCGGATAAAGGCATCCACCGCCTCCGGCGTGCTCGTCTTGAGCTCGGCATACAGCATAATTCCCTTGCTCTTCACCAGATCAAGCTGCTCGCCAAGCGTCGGAATCTTAACATCCGGGAACCCTTGCGGATAAGGCTTATTCGCATTCAGCTTCTTCAGTTCTTCTACAGTGAAATCCTCGACGTTGCCTCTGCCGTTCGTCGTATTTTGCAGGACCGAATCATGGATGATGACGATGTTCCCATCCTTGGTTAAATACATATCATTCTCAATGAAGTCGGCTCCTGCCTCGTACGCGAGCAGATTGCTCTCAATTGTGTTCTCTGGAGAATTCGCCGGCATGCCGCGGTGACCGATCAAATACGGCTTGCGGATGAGCGTAGCCTCATGATTATAGAGCTCCAATGCCTGGAATGCCGCTTCCGGACGAGATGTGACCATGCCGTTTACCCCTGCGGTAATCAGGCGGTGCAGTGACAGATTTCCAGTGGTCTCCTTCCCGTCCTCCTTCGCCCATACTACAATCGTCCGCTCTTCCAAATAATCGGTCTTCTTGCGGGTTGCTGCTTCTGGTGACAGCAAAGCTATCTTCGCCTGGCTGAGCGTAGTCTCCCTGCGGATCTCCATCAGATCCTCTTCGGATTTCACGGTCTTCCCGGTAAAATCAACGATCCCCCGGATCATCGGCACGGCGGCTCTCAGCCGCTTCACCAGCTCTCCATCGTCCGAGATCACGAAGGCATCCTCAATCCCCTGGCTCTTTAGCAGATCCGCTAGAGGGATTACGGACTCATCATCACGAATGTAGAAGGCCGGAATACTTCTCCCCCCAAGCGCATTTAACACCTGCTCCAGCTGACCGAGCTTGCTCTTGCCCGCCGCATCGGTGACCTCAAGCTTCGCATTCACATGCAGAATGGCGGTGGCCGGGACCGTCGACCCCTGCAGCTTAGCAAGATCCTCTGCGCTCTGAATCTCGGTTACAACCGAAGGGGCTGCAGCAATTTGCGTCTGCGGCTCAGTAACCTGCACGAACCGTTCGGCCGGAAGGGCTGGAAGCGCCTTATCTTGCAGCGTGACCCGCAGATTGTCAACGCGCAGGGTACTGCCGTTCGCCTGTAGACCGATGCCTCCCTGCAGATAGGCTCCCGCTTGATCCGTATCAATAATCAGCCGATGATCGATCCATTCCTGTACCCTGGCACCTTTAACCTTTACGGCATAATGATAAGGTTTGCCGAATTCCAGCCGTTCGGTATGGGAGCCGCGCTCCATGACATTCCAAGAGTTAGCCTTGGTTCGTTCAGCGAATTCCACACCGTTGGCAGCCGTCGCGTCGCTGCGAACCGCCATTTGGTAGTACGGGTAATTTTGATTTTGAATACGGAACATGAGGGAGTTCCATCTTGCCGCATCATTAGCCGACAAGAAACTCATGTCCGCTTCAATGGTATAGTCTCCGAATACCTCCAAAACATGCGGAAGCAGCACACGGATTGGATTATCCGGGGTTTGGTCGGCTAAGATCTCAAAGCCTCCGTCCTTAACTGCAGCCTTAGAGGCCGTAGCTCCCTCAATGCGCGTCCATCCGTCAGGCAGTGTTCCATTCTGAAGCTGGTCAAAGTTCTCTTCATAGAGAACATATTCAGAATCTGCCTGATCCTTAGCGGCAATGACCACTTTCGCAGTTGCCCCATCTTTGCTGACCGTGGCTGTGTAGACTCCCTTTTGCTGCACGCGGATGCGGCCATCCGTCAAACGGACCGCAGCGCTGTCAAAACTCCACTCCAATTCATCACCGCGAAGTGTTCCCTTGGAGAAGTCGCTTAGCTCTGTGCTGAAATTCAGCTTGGAAATATCCATAGGCTCGCCTGTGACCGCAAGCACATAACCGGATTCCGGACGCAAAGTAACGACAGACACCCCGCCTATAGAAGGGGTCACCGTGACCGTACGTTCAGCTTCGGCTTGGCGGAACACCCCCTTGATCACCGCGCTGCCTTCTTTAATTGGATAGAGCTGGTTATCGACCACTTTGATAGTACTCTCATCCGAAGAGTACAGCTTCATTAAGCTAGGCTCCACCTCCTCAGTAGCACCGTCCGAATAATAGACACTTCCCGTGACCGTTACTGGGCCTGTGAGTGCTTGTAAGGAATCCTCCAACGCAAGGTCCAGGCGCTCGGCCTTAAGGCGTGTAACCTTCACGTTATCGAACTGTACCTTGCTTGCTTCCGCACCAAGCCCAATAAGGCCTTGGGGAGGCAGCGCAGGCAGTGTCTGCTTACCCAGCTGATGCTCCCCACCAGTCTCCAGATCTATAACTGAAGCCTGGGCTTGCTCGCCAAAGACACGAAGCTTCAATTTGTAACGCTTCCCGAGATCCAAGGGAGCGGAATCCGCCTCGGCTAGCATTTGGCGTCCTCCCGCCGCTGACAGCTGGCCCCACTCGGCCTTGCCACCCGGCTTCAGCTTCAAGTAATGGAAGTCGAACCCGCTGTTGCTGCCGCCGAACAGCACTGCGGCGCCGCCTTCTTCCCCAGCCTCCTCGAACCTGATGTCCGTCTCCACCGTATAGTCCGAACCTTGGACGGGGGCTATCATCCCGCCAAGCATCCCTGGGGAAGTTCCTTCGTATTGAAGCACTCCTCCGCCTTCCGGAGATTCTACGATCGTCATGGCCGGGGCACCGCCGCTGCTGAAGGGACTCCAGCCCGCGGGCGCTTCCCCGGCTGCATATCCGTCAAAGGATTCACTCAGCAGCACGGAATTGTCACTGCCGCCTCCCCCTTCATCTCCGCCCACAGGCTGATCAAGGAAGGTGATCACCCCATAGCCTTCTGTATCGTTCCAGAAGGAGGTCTTCTGATAAGCGGTCCAATACCTTGTGACCTGCGCTGACGAATCGTCTGCGTTTTGCCGATCCGTTGCCGAGATCTCAAAGCCCATTTCCTTATCCCGGCGGGGATCGAAGCCAAGCATATCCCATGGGACTGCTATCTCCGCCGTCCATCCCATGCCGGTCTTACTGATCGCACGGCGAATCCGGCTCTCGTCCTTGCCGCTGTGATTGTCCAGCGCCGCTCCAAAGTGAAACTCAGGCTCCATCGTATCCGGCTGGTATACAATCCCCAGCTGCATATCCTGCTCCGCAAACGGAGCAGACTGATGCTTGGTAGGGTCAAGGAACAGACTGATACTGTCCTGCTCGAACCACGCTCCGTTACCGTTATAAATCAGCTGGTCATCCCTCAGGTTCACTCCGACATACAGGTAATCATTATCCCACAGCAGGCCGAACTCGCCGCCCCCGGCTGCTCCTTGCACCGTTGCTACGTCCAGCGGGGTCGCAATCTGCCAGGCAGATTCCTCAAGCCTTCCGTCCACCACCGGAGCTGATACAGCCTTGCGGACCTCCATAGCCTTCCTCTCCGTACCCGGGAACGGGGAATCCGCATAAGCATGGGGTGCACCTAGACCTGTCAAGACCGTACCGCCCACCATTGTCATCAGCATGAATATGGATAAGTACCTGGAACCGTTCTTCATTACCATCCTCCTTCTCCATTATGAATAAGATTTGCGGAATTCTGACGAGGCATTCCTGTAACTAAGCTCGCTCTTTCCTCCCTCACCCTGGATTAGGCTTGAGCCCTATATTTTTAGGAACGCAAAATAACCCTCACTTCGGCACCAGCAACCACTGCGGCAGCATAATAATAACTGCACACAGATCGTGACCATACCGAAAGAGGGTTTTCTCCAGGACTCAGACCCTGCTGTATTTAATTTGGGATTGCAAGTCCAATTTACCAAGCTAATGTTAGTGGATCATCAAGACAATATGAAACCTTTGTAAGATTGCTTCGTAAATGAAGCAAGCCTCACCTTCGGGCGAAGCTTTATGGATCTTTCAACCGCCTTTAAGGTAATCCTAAGGTTGAATGGTTAATATACATATAGACACTTCCTTCAAATCATCAAATGAACTGCATGTTATATACATAGAAATGAGGTTATCTTATGAATAAAAAACGTCTGTTGATCGTGGGAACTCTGACCTTCTTCCTCAGTCTTGGCGGTGCAGCATGGGGCCATCAAGCCATGGCTTATCCGTTCATCCAGGTGCCTGTCGTCGCGGTGGCACAGGGTCAGGATGAAGAGGACGATCTGCTCCCATTACTCGGCATGTCGGAGGACAAAGAGCTTCAGGACGCACTCTATAGCGGGCAAAGCCTGGCAATGCTAGCCGAACGTCATCAGGCCGATCCCTTGGAAGTGGTAGATCTTCAGGTGAAGGAGCTGGCCTCCCAGCTGAAATCGCGCTTTGAAGCCGGACTCATCTCACAGGAGCAATATGTAAATCATCTGGCTGAGCTGAGAGAAGTTGTGACCCAGAGTGTGCATACCCCGTACAACATTATCTAAGTTTGCAGCTAGGGTAGGATGGTTAATTAAAGCAGCTTTTGAACGCGAGATAAGGCATAGACAGCAGCTGTCTATGCCTTTTCATAAGCTGATTAGACTTCTATTAGAATTGATCACAATCCCCGGGAAAGGCGTGACTTTTGATGAGAGAGTTTATTTTTCAAACCATTCGTTTAGGGTTTTCAGAATGGCACTCAAGTGATTTGAATTTGGCCATAGATTTATGGGGAGATCCGCTAGTAGCCCGATTCATTAGCGCGAAGGGTGCGTTTTCCAAAAAGGAGATTAGCGAAAGATTATTAAAAGAGATTCAAAATAATCTAAATTATCAGGTTCAGTATTGGCCTTTATTTGAACTAGAAGATGGCAAAATGATAGGCTGTTGTGGACTGCGGCCATACAATAAGGAAATACAAGCATTTGAATTAGGTTTTCATCTCAAAAGCGAATACTGGGGCAAAGGATACGCTTTTGAAGCAGCATCCGCAGTACTAGATCACGCCCGGCATAATCTGAATACAGATTACATCGTGGCAGGACATCATCCGGAGAATACAGCATCCGCCAAATTGCTCGGAAAGCTTGGCTTTGAGTACACCCGCCATGAATATTATGAAGCAACAGGCCTAGAACATCCTACATATATACTTAAAATTACACCCAGTCAATAAAGCAGCGATAACTCATGATTCTTCTATATTCATCTATGTTCATCTATGTTCATCTAAGTAGAAGACCCATCAGATTCTTGAACTATGACCCAGATGATCTTTTCATTCATCAGGGTCATTTTTTTATGCATTTTTGGAATCCTTCACAAGGGGAGCAGCTTAAGTAGTCAGCAACTAAGCGCTCTAACTTTCCTTAAAAATTCTTTATTTATGAAACACTAAAAAAAATGACGATTTTTGTCGATAATTATCATAATAATATTTCATTAATAGAGGGGTGCACGCAACCGATGGCAAAACTATGGAACAAACGCATCAGGGGAAGTCAGGGATCCACTAATAAAATCGTATTCTTCTCCATTAAGAATAAACTGATCGGTGCTTTCGCATTCCTCCTGATTGTACCTACTATTCTGCTCTCTATCGTGTCCTACCAGACCGCCAAGCAGAATGTAGATAAGCAGATGGTGCAGACCGCTGAAGAGAATGTTCGGCTGCTCGACGCCTTGCTTAACGACTACTTTGACGGTAAGAAGAGAGAAGTAGAGATTTTAGCACAAAATGCAGATATGACTAGCGTCCAGACGGGAAGCCAATCCAACCTTGGAACCAGTGACACTGTGCGTAAGCAGCTGAGAATCCTAAAAGGCACAGACAATGATACTGAGCTGGTATACGCTGCAACAAGTCAAGGCTTATATTTGGATTCCTCGGATGTCACCAAAATAGCAGCAGACTATAACCCGACTCTGCGAGTCTGGTACAAGCAAGCAATGGCTAACAAGGGGAAGGTTGTTGTGACCTCTCCCTATAAATCCGTAACCTCCGGCAACCAGGTCGTTACCGTGGCCAAAGCCACGCAAGACGGACAGGGCGTGGTGGGAATAGACGTTACCATTGAGAAAATGTCCATAGTTACGAAGAGTGTTCAGATCGGAGCTGAAGGCTACGTATTCCTGCTCGATCAAGATAAAAAGTTCGTCTATCATCCAACCAGTGAGATCGGCTCTAAAGCCGAAGACAACCCCATGATCACGAGCATTTACAAGGATGCGAGCGGAAGCTTCGACTATGAAATTGATCATCAGGCAAAAAAGATGATTTTCACCACCAACTCATCTACCGGTTGGAAAATTGCCGCTACCATGTACCAGTCCGAGGTCTCATCGCAGGCCGCTCCAATTCTCAAATCTACGGTCATCGTCTTGGTCTCTTCCTTGATCGTAGGCGCCGTGCTCGTCGTTTTGATTATTTTCTCTATCCTGCGGCCCCTCGGCCAAATCAGCCGGGCTTCTCTGGCGATCAGCGAGGGCAACCTTACAGAGGATATTAACGTCAAGCGAAATGATGAGCTGGGGATTTTGGGCCAAAACTTCAACACGATGGCAGCCTCGCTGCGCTCTCTGCTCTTCAGAGTCAACGACAATTCCATGCAGCTGGCCGCTTCTGCTGAAGAGCTGTCCGCCAGCTCCGAGCAAATTACAGCATCTGGCAAACAGGTGGCCGAAACGGCACAGCTGGTATCTCTCGGCACCGGCATGCAGGTGAATGAGATCGCCAGCACCCGGGAAGACATCAACCGGATGGCTGACCAAATGCAGACGATCTCGCACAGCACGCAGGACGTAGTGCAATCCGTGGAGCATACGCAGAAGATTGCCGAAGAAGGCAACTCCAGTGTTCAATCCATTGTGGATCAGATGAAGGCTATTGGGGAGACGGTGAAAAAGCTGGCACAGGAAGTAACCAGCCTTGGTGAACGATCCAAGGAAATCGACAGCTTCACACAAGTCATCACCGAGATTGCCACGCAGACCAATCTGCTGGCACTGAACGCTTCCATTGAAGCCGCACGAGCAGGGGAACAAGGCAGAGGATTTGCTGTAGTCGCCTCCGAAATTAAGAAGCTTGCAGATCAATCCGGCAGCTCGGCCAGTCATATTACCGAATCAGTAACTGCGATTCAGCGGGATACCCAGATGACTGCAGCGAGCATGGAACAGGTGATTCAAGAGGTATTAAGAGGCGTTGACCGGGCGGATTCTGCAGGGGTTGCCTTCGGACATATTCTTGACTCCATTACCGGAGTGACCCGTGAGATCGAACAGGTCTCCCAAGCCTCGAAGACTATGGTCGCCGATTCGGTGAAGGTGCTTAAATCCATTGAAGCGGTAGCCATGATCTCAGAGGATACCGCAGCCAGCGTCGAGCAAGTCGCAGCGAGCACGGAAGAACAGCTCGCTTCCATGGAGGAGGTCAGCGCTTCTTCGGCTCTCCTTAGCAGAATGGCAGAGGAGCTCCAAGAGACAGTAAGCAAATTCAAGATGTAATTAACAGCCGAGGGGTGCTGATCAGGTCAATTATGGCCTGATCAGCACCCCTCTTTCATTTCGGCCTTAGGAAGAGGCCGGTACAAGTCCTGCTTGCTGCCGGATTTCCAGCGGCGTCAGAGCTTTGTTATAAACCTTCACTTCATCCAGCTTCCCTTGGAAGAATGGATCTGCCGTATAGCGGCTCTTGCCCAGATAGGCTTCCTTCACTTGAAGCTCCTTTGGATTATAAGTGATCTTGTCACTGGCAGCCGCCTCCTTACCGTTCACATACAGTGTTCCCTTGTCTCCCTGCAAGGTTACGGCTACGTGAACCCATTGCTTGCTCGGAAGAGCCTCGGCTGCCAGCAGACTTTGATCTTGACCCTGATCGTGGATCGTGAACTGAAGCACTCCAGTATGCTGGGAAGGCGTCAGGAACATATGCTTCGTCATCCCGTTCCCGAAGTCAAAGATCCGCTGCCATGCTCCCCCGCCGTTCCAGTAAACCCAAGCTGTGAAGGTGAAATCTTCAGCATCGCCGATCAGACCGGGGAGCGAAATATAACTGTCGGTTCCGTTAAACACAGCTGCTGCACCCAGCTTCCCGTCCGGGGTCCCTGTAACACCTCCGAACAGCTGACCGTGATAGCCATTGCCGCTGGTGTCCTTGGCCAGTCCCGTTCCTGACTCAGGGAAGCTATACTGCCCCAGCAGCGGACCAGATGCCTGCTGCTGAACAGTCAGGCGGAACCGCTTCGTATCAGACTCCTTCCCTTTGCGGATAGTAGCCGTCAATTCCACGGTCGCATCTCCCAAGCCGGGAGCCGGCCGGCTGACCATTCCTTCTGGCGATACGACGGACGGATTGGAAGATTGCCAGCTGATGACGCTTCCGTGCGTGGCCTCTCTTGGCAGCTGAAGATTATAGAATACATTGCTGGTGTCCCCAAGGGTCAATTCCTTCTTAACGGCAGCGATAACTTCCTTGTCCTTCAGAACTGGCTTCTGACTGCCCCATACGGCAACTCCGTCGGACGACAAGGCGCTGAAGGTAAGTACATACGCCCCAGCTTCAGGTGCCCAGGAACGGGCAAACACCCCATAGTATACGCTGCCTCCAGCCGTAAGGCGGATGTCCTTGTCACCCACCAGGGTCCATGTGCCGCTTACAGCTCCACTGACTTTGCCATCCTTGCTGAGCTGGACAGACTGAGATAGCTTAATATCCGCAGTGATCTCCTTGCCATGGTTAACCCAAGCATACTCCCCGGCAATCTCCTGCTTATTAAGCTTGCGAAGCTCTGGAGCATCCGCCGAATAGCGGTAAGGATCGACCACAGGCCAGCCTTCGGAATTCATGTACATCTCATGCACGCGAATCTCATGCTCTTCCCCTCTTCCCGGAAACCTCGAATGGAAGATCAGAAAATGCTTGCCGGTCGCTTCATCATAATACGCAGAGTTATGGCCTGGAGAGACATACCCGGTTCCACTTCCCGTCCCAGGGTCCCCCAGCTCCCGTTGGAACAGATAGTTGCCCATCAGCTTGACCCCATAAGGCTCGATCGACTTATCATCGAATAGGGGCTTAGCGGGATCTGCTTTCACTTGAAGCATATCGTTGCCTGCCGCATCATAGAACGGCCCATCAGGCGTTTTGGAACGCGCAACACGGACATTGTAACCGCCAACGGCATCCAGCCCGCCAAAGGACAGGAACAGATAGTAATAATCGGTCTTTGGACTATACAGCATGTAAGGCCCTTCACTCCGGCTGTGATTGCCACCAGTCAGCTTCTTCCCATATCCCTGATTAGGCAGCGGCTTGCCCGTCTCCGGATTCATCTCAAGGATGAAGATCCCCCCGGAGTATGAGCCATACACCATCCAGAGCTTCCCGTTCTTATCAAAAAATACGTGCGGATCGACAACGTTCGGATGCTTGGCAGCATCATAGATCGTGCCGTCCTCGCTCGCTTCGCCCCACATCCCGGATTTCAGGAAAATCCCCATATCCTTATAAGGCCCTTCCGGTTTATCGGCCACTGCAATCCCCATGGCTGAACGCGGAGAATCACCCTTGCAGGCGTTGTAGTACATGTAATACTTGCCGTCCTTCAATTGAATGACATCCGGCGCCCAAAGCGTATCGGACTGTGCCCATTTCAAGGCCTCAGACAGCTCTGTAGTGACATTAGGAATCAGCGGATTGCCATCCTGAACGCCCGAGGCTATCGTCTCCCACTTCATCAAATCTTTAGACTTTGCAGCCGCTAAATGGGAGCCAAATACATAGTAGGTATCATTAACTTTAATGACCGAAGGATCATGAACCGATGCATTTTCAAACACAGGAGCCAGCCCCTTAGCTTTATGGATAAATTGCTGCTGCACTGAAGAAGACGCGTTCGGGCTGCCCGCCACGACCGATCCTGGCAGCACTACTGCTGCCGAGAGGGCAGCTACACTAAGTACATACAGGAAATTACGCCGCATACTTTACCCCTTTCTAATTCGCAAATTGGTAATCCAACCTCTTTCGGACATCAAAGCGTCAAGCTGAAGCGATGAACCTCCCTTCTGTAAAATCGTTAATCACACGCTTGTTAAGCGCTTTCAAATAGCATTGTAGCAATAATTAATAATTTTGTAAATATGTAATTATATTTATTAACAATAAGGTTAACTATCTCTGTTTATACTTGGAAACAGCGAAATAGACAGCCTTTAGCGACTGTCTGTGTTGAGAAGATGGCTTGCGGACAGGCCCTAATTGGAAAATGGAAACAAGCCGATGATTAAGAAGGGAACACCATTAAAGGGGCTATACAGATTGAACTAAAGTTGTTTTACATTGAACTTTCTATATATAACGGCCTTATACGGCCCTATAACATTCAGCCTCCGCGGATGATGACGCCCGTTTCAACCCATCAAGCCCGTCTGTAACAGATATGGACAAATTTCTACTCCCTAAAGATAAACAAAGAGGGCTTCAATTTCGTTATCCTAAAGATTGGACTTCGAGGAAGTGAAGGAGCAGAATGTTCTGCTGATTATGGCCTCGTATAGTGAAGCCAACTGGCAGACGAATGTCTTTACTGAATTACGGGAGGAATACTGGTAGAGATGCCCAAGTATAAGGACGGTTTTGTATTCAACAGCAAGGTCGTCATCACCACAACAACAGAATTAACAGCAGGAGTTCTAACGTATGACCATGACCTGAAAACCAAGTTGTTCGAAAAGGAATATGTGATCCATGGGGGAAAGATAAAAAGCTGTATGCTACCGGCTCGGCCATCAAGACGTGATGGGAGAAGTATGAAACCCCGGTGAGCCAGATCCTAGAGTCTGTGTACACAAATAATAGAACCGAATGGTGTTTGACCGCCCCGCGACCCATTAAATTTGAAGAGGTGAACAGGCCCTGCAGCCTGTGTTACTATGAAGTATAGTATTTTCATAACTTATTATCGTACGAAACAACAAGAGCAAGGAAGCCGGGTTGGCAGAGATACCCAGACCAGGGGCCGGACGAGAGCAAGACCTTCGCCTCCCCCACGCTTAGACCAGAGTCTAGTTTCAGATGGCACCAATTCCTTTACAATATAGAGAGATAATGACAATACATAAATATTGTTGACGTCCTGAAAAGGAGAGAATTACTACATGAGCAGTACCCTAAGCAATTTTTTCACAGGTCACATGAGCAAGTTTCTGTCCATATTTTTCATTGTAGCCATTCTGATCAACCCCTGGCTAAGCCGAACTGCCAAGGCCAGTTCCTCTTCCGCAGAGCTGGATAGTGCCCGGGTAGACCGCTATATCCATAAAATGATGAAGCGTCTTCGCATCCCCGGACTATCCCTAGGCATTGTGAAGGGAGGCCGGATTCTGTACCTCCAAGGCTATGGGACTGCCGATGATCATGATCGGCGAATGACTCCCAAGACACCGGTCATGCTCGGTCAATCGGGCAAATCTCTAACCGCCATTGCCGTCATGCAGCTGGCGGAACAGGGTAAGCTCGATCTAAAAGCCCCGGTTCAGCGCTATCTGCCCTGGTTCCGAACGGAGGGGGAGCAGGCTTCCGGCCAGGTCACGGTCATGCACCTGCTGCACCAGACCAGTGGAATTTCAACCGCTGATGGGCTCAGCTCTCTTATCTATGACCATAAGCGTCTGTTCGACCATTTGAAGAGCATGAACCCCTACGCCCTGAGGACACCGCCTGGAAGCCTGTATCAGGATTCCAAGCTTAATTACGACCTGTTAGGCGGAATCGTCCAAGAGGTGTCCGGCGAGAGCTATGCCGACTATGTGCGTAATCACATCTTTTTGCCGCTGAATATGAAGAACAGCTTTGCCTCCTTGAATGAAGCGAAAAGGGCCGGCCTAGCCGGAGGGTACCAGCCCATCTTAGGGGATATGACACCAACCCCCTGGAGGAACCATCCGGGAGGAGCCCCTTCGGGAAGCATCGCCTCCAGCGCGGAGGATCTGAGCCAGTATTTAATTGCTCAATTCAATGCCCGGGCGCTTAAAACCCCTACTCTAATATCGAATCAGGGGCTGTCTCTGCTCCATAAGCAAGCCGCTCCGATGGGTTATGGCAAGTTCTACGCCATGGGCTGGGTACTTCAGAATGATGCCATGTACATCCAGGGAAATACGGAGAACAGCTACTCTTACTTGAAAGTTCGAGGGGATTACGGGTATGTTGTTCTCGCCAACTCCATGGATCCGCTGAATATCTCGGGATACGACCAAATTGCGAATCAGCTGGATGCCATGGTTCAGGACGGACGGTCTCCTTCGTATCACGGCCTGCCCAGTTATTCGCTGAGTTATGGGCTGATCGCAGCCGCTTTTCTCCTAGTTATAATCATGATGGCAAGGACGGTATATAACCTGTTCAAATGGGCGCACAGCTCGCCCCTGCCTGCCTCACGACTCGCATGGCATGGGACCTTTGCAGTCCTGCTTAATCTGCTGCTGCCGATAGCAGTGCTCGTCCTCTGTCCCAAGTGGCTTGGACCTTGGCCTGCAGCCTTGGCCTATATGCCGGGAATTGCCCATGCACTACTGATCCTTTCAATTCTACTACTCTGCCTTGGGGCAGCCAAAGCAGTCGTGCTAGCACTTAGCAGCCGGAAGGTCGGCCGTCGTGTCTTCAGGCAGCCTTCCAAGGCGTCTTCAACTTCAGCCTAGTAACAACAAACAGGGCAGTTCCGGGTCATTTGAGCGATGACCTGGAACTGCCCTTTATTCGGATGGGATATTATCCAGCGATACAGATATAAATACAGCTCGCCAGCCTCCTTCAATCGGAGGACGTTCGCCGCTTACCCTTTACACCTGCTGTACCTTGACCAGATTGGTCGTGCCCGCCTGCATTACAGGCAGACCGGCGGAGAGGACAACGGTGTCGCCCTTCTTGATATAGCCTGTATTCTCCGCATTCCGGATCGCTGATTCGAACATTTCATCGGTGGTGGTCACTTTATCTCCGAGCACGGGAATCACACCTGACAGCAGGCAGATCTTCGGCAGCACCTCCTGATGCGGGGTTACAGCGATAATCGGTGCCATCGGACGGTATTTGGACACCATGCGGGCCGTAAATCCGCTCTCGGTCGAGAGAATAATGGCCTTCGCATCCAGCTCCAGGGAGGCGTTGACTGCACTTTGGCTGATAACCTCAGTGATGTCGGAAGCATGGCGCGCTCTTTTCTTATCGAACCGCTCCCGGTAATCCATCACACTCTCCGCCTTACGGGCCACTGCTGCCATAGTTCTCACTGCCTGAACCGGGTACTTCCCAGCTGCCGATTCACCCGACAGCATCACTACATCCGCCCCTTGCATAACCGCGTTGAAGACATCTCCTACCTCTGCGCGGGTTGGTCGCGGATTCACCTGCATCGACTCCAGCATGTGGGTCGCCACGATGACAGGCTTACCGGCATGGTTGCACTTGTCGATCATCTCTTTTTGCAGCATCGGCACTTCCTCAATTGGGACCTCTACCCCGAGATCGCCGCGGGCGACCATGATTCCGTCAGAAGCCGCAATGATATCGTCGAGATTCTCCATTCCTTCCCCATTCTCAATCTTAGAGATGATCTGCACATCCGGCGCATTATGTTCTTGCAAAATACTGCGAATTTCCCGGATGTCATCCCCTTTTCTCACAAAAGAGGCCGCAATCATCTCGATACTATGGGCAAGCCCAAACTCGATATGGCGAATATCACGCTCCGTCACACCGGGAAGCGTCGTCTTGATCCCCGGCAGATTGACGCCCTTGGTCGGCTTAAGCACCCCACCGCTGACGATGGTGCAGTGAATCTCTGTGCCCTCAACCGTTTGAACGGTCAGATCAATAAGCCCGTCATCAATCAGAATACGGTCGCCAGGCTTAACCACCGTAGGCATATCCGGGTAGTTGACAGAGATTCGGCTCGCATCTCCGAGCACCGGCTCCGAGGTCAGAGTCAGCTCATCCCCTGCCTTCAGAAGCACCGACGACTCTTTTAGCTTGCCAATACGGACTTCAGGCCCTTTAATATCCATCATGATCGGTACAAAGGTGTTCAGTTCCTTCGCCACCCGGCGGACATTATCAATCCGCTTCACATGATCGTCCAGCTCCCCATGGGCCATATTCAGACGGCCGACGGTCATTCCAGCCTCAATCATCCCTCTCAGCACTTCAGGGTCATCGCAGGCCGGGCCAAGTGTACAGATGATCTTCGTTTTTTGCATACTGCAACCCTCCTTGGATTAAATATCTATTTCGTATCATTTACCCTTCTCGCCGCCCATATCCCCTACTTTTAACAATTTAATTTGAAGAAAAAATGTATCACCGCTATTTAATCCGTATTTAGTCCTCTTTGCTGCCTAGTTCTTAAATCCTGATTTTTTGACAGCACACCTATATCCATCGCAGCGATAAATTTAATTTTGCATGTCTCAAGATTCAATTCTATATTATGTAAAAAAATATCTTGTGTATGTAAATTTACAATATTATACTATTTCTAAATTCATAGCTTGGTTCCTACATATCCAATCACATTCAATACCCGATTGTTATCCTTCACTCTACTCAATTCGCCGAAATGGCTCACATACATTCACCTGTATATAGATTCACTCTCCACCTTGCATGTCATTCTAGCTCAACTCCTTTTTTCACCATCTATATAGAATGAACTAAAGAAATACTTTATATCATCATCTAAGAACTCTACCTATAGATCTCATTCTCCACTTGAAGGGAGGTGATGTGAGTAGCGCTGCCCGTCATAGGCGAGGCATCTGACCGTAAGCTGTACTCTAACTTCCTAGAATCCGCTCAGAGCTTGTTCGCACTACAATACCAAGTAAAAGGAGTGGAAAAGTAAACATGATTGGAAAAGGCTTTCGCAAGCATCTTTCCCTCGGCTTAGCCCTGGTTCTTACCTTGACCCTGGCCCCTACGTCTTATGCCGAGAAGCCCAGCATCTCTCTGAAGTCCGGGTTGTCTACAAGCTCCGCGCTGCCTGCCAAGGAGAAGATCAGCCAGAAGCTTCAGAAGCTGTTTGAAGGCGATGAATATGTTACTTACTTGGTCAAAATGAAGGAACAGACCGATACCGTCTCTGTCGCCAAGAACGCTCTCCAGAAGGCCACCCTGAACAAAGCCACTCCGTCTGCGGCCAAAATGTCGGCCCGCACCTCGGTCGTAAGCGCACTGCGCGAGACAGCGGCCCGCAGCCAATCCCAGGTAGAGAAGCTGCTGGAGCAAGAGCAGAAGAAAGGGCAAGTCAAAGAGTTTAAGAGCTACTTTATCGTCAACGCTTTTGCCGTGACCAGTACGAAGGATGTCATGGAGAGCCTCTCTCAGCTTTCCGAGGTAGAGAAGATTCTGCCCGATGAGGTAAGACACCTGGACAAAGCTGAGATCGACAAATCAGCTGCTGGCAGCTCCAAGGCGACTACCGCTCCAGCTGTTCAAGATACCAAGAACCACTCCTCTGCCAAAGATAGCTCACCTACTAAGGACGCTGCTTCCAAGGACAGCACACCTACTAAGGATGCTGCCTCCAAACCGGCAGCGAACTCAGATCAGATCGAATGGAACATCGCCCAGATTAATGCTCCCGAGGTTTGGGCAAAGGGCATCGACGGCACAGGCATTGTCGTTGCCAACCTGGACACGGGCGTAGATTACACCCATCCTGCGCTCGCCCGGAAATGGCGCGGCCTCGATGCTTCCGGCAACGTCGTAAATCCGGAGCTCAGCTGGTATGACCCGCACAGCAGGGCCAGTCTCCCGCAGGATGGCGACGGTCACGGAACCCATACCATGGGAACGATGGTCGGCTCTGAAGAGAACGGCAGCAACCAGATTGGGGTCGCCCCTGGCGCCAAATGGATCGCCGTGCGCATCTTCAATCCGGAGACCACCGACTCCATCATCCTGGATGGCGGCCAGTGGCTGCTTGCCCCGGTTGACCGCAATGGCAACCTCCATCCTGAGCTTGCTCCGGACGTGGTGAACAACTCCTGGGGCGGCGGAGCCGGTATGGATGAGTGGTTCCGGCCGATGGTGCAAGCCTGGAGAGCTGCGCAGATCTTCCCTGAGTTCTCCGCCGGCAACACGACCCTCACCAATCCGGGAGGTCCCGGCTCTGTAGCCAACCCGGCGAACTATCCGGAATCGTTCGCTACAGGCGCCACCGATATTAACCAGAACCTGGGCTCCTTCTCCCTCCTAGGCCCTTCCCCTTACGGAGAGACGAAGCCTGAGGTGTCCGCACCGGGCGTCAATATTCGCTCCTCGGTCCCTGGCGGCAATTATGAGGGCGGATGGAACGGCACCTCCATGGCCGGTCCCCATACGACCGCATTGGCTGCTCTGCTGCTGCAGGCCAACCACTCTCTGACCGTGGACCAGCTGGAGGAAATTATCCAAAACACGGCTACGCCGCGTACGGACAGCCAATTCCCGACCTCGCCTAATAATGGTTACGGACACGGCATCATTAATGCCCTGGATGCCGTAGGCTCTATCCTTCAAGGCGTGGGAAGCGTGTCCGGCAAGGTGACGACAGCTGGAGAGGATGAGGCGGACCCTGTGCTTGAGCACACTGCGCCTACACTTCTCTATAGCGGCGTCGATGCCAAAATTACCGCCCGTATTACCGACAACGTCTCGGTGACTTCTGCCGAAGTTTTTGCAAGAACGGCTGGCAGCGGGCATTATGTATATCTTCCGTTGGAACGCGTATCCGGCACGAGCACCGACGGACAGTACGAGACTACTATACCGGCTAGCCTGATCAAAAGCGCCGGATTGGAATACTATTTCCGCATTAATGATTACGGCAATAATTCCTTGGAAAGCAAAGTGTATTCCGTACAGGTCTCTGACGGCGTGAAGCCGGAATATTTCCAAGACTTCGAGACAGATAACGCAGGCTTTACCACCGGAGGAACCGGCAGCGCTTGGACTTGGGGAACTCCTGTCAGCGGACCTGGAGCTGCCTATTCCGGCAACAAGCTAATCGCCACCAACCTGACAGGCACCTACGCCGCCAACTCCAATGCGTATATTGCCCTGCCGACTATCAATCTCAAGGACAGCCCGGAAGGAGCCTTCCTCTCCTTCAAGCATTGGTATGATCTTGAGAACAATGTGGACCGCGGCACCCTCTATCTCGCAACAGAAGGCAATAGCCAGGAGCTTGTTCCTCTGGCCAGCTTCACCGGCGCAAGCGGCGGCTGGAAGAAGCAGTACGTAGACCTGCGTCCATATGCCGGACAGCAGATTCACCTGCTGTTCAACATTACAAGCGATGCCAGCGTACAGAAGGCTGGCTGGTACATCGACGACATTGCCGTCACGAATCCGGATGCGGAAGCTCCGGCAGCTCCTGCCTCACTGACCGCCACGACAACAAGCCTCGGTCAAGTGAATCTGACCTGGAACGCCAGCGAAGCGGAGGACTTGAAGCAGTACAAAGTATACCGCTCCACGACTTCCGGAAGCGGATATGAAGAAATTGCAGTAACTCCTGGCACTTCCTATACGGATGTCAATGTGGAGGACAATACCACTTACTATTACACGGTTACCGCTCAAGATTACAGCGACAATGAGAGCGAACGCTCCACGGAAGCCTCTGTTACGGTTCAACTGCCCGAAGTTCTGTTCAGCGATAACTTCGACAGGGACTCCGATGGTGGCTGGACCCATTCCGGTACAGGAGATGAATGGGAGCGCGGAGTACCTAGCGCACCCGGACCAGCAGCGGCTGTCTCCGAACCGAATGTATGGGGCACCGACCTGGATTCTACTTATGAGAATGGCACAGATGCTTCCCTGGTCTCCCCAGTCATCGACTTGAGTGCTCAAAGCCATGCGGCGCTCAGCTTCTCCCACTGGTATGAAATTGAGACCAAGTATGACGCTGGAACCGTTGAGATCACTACAAACGGCGGCAGCACTTGGACCGAACTGGGACGCTTCTCTCACAGTACGGAAGGCAAACAGTGGCAGACTGCCATTTATGATCTGGACGCCTATACAGGTCATGAAGTGCAGCTAAGATTCCATCTGAAGGCAGATAACTCTGTCGTGAAGGCTGGCTGGTACATTGACAATGTAAGTGTGCTGAGCGTAGCTGCACCGGAAGGCGCCAAGAAGCCGGCTCCAACCAAAGAGCTGGACCGTTATAAAGCAAAGCCTGAATACGACAGCCCGCTCTTCAAGATTACCAGCACCACAGACAGTGCAGCACTTGCTGCCCGCCAGGCTGCAAGTCAAGCCGTGCAGGCCGGTGACAGCATTTCCGCCAAGGACGGCAAAGGCGTAATCAGCCCAGCCAGCCTCCCTGCCAGCGCTACCGTCACGGTGGTCGAAACAGGTCGCTCCGTGAAGACTGACGGCGCTACAGGGCGCTATAACTTCACCCATGTAGCAGGTGATTATACGCTGAAGGCCGAAGCATATGGCTACTATCCGCAGACGCAGCCTGTCAAGATTGCCAACGGAAGCACAGCCAAGGTGAACTTCAGCCTGAAGCCTATTCCTCATGGCATCATTGAGGGCACCATTGTTGACGAACGCAGCGGCGAGCCGGTTGCCGGTGCGCAAGTATTCGTCCTTGAAGATCCGCGGGTTGCGGCTGTTCAGACCGCAGCAGATGGAACCTTCACCCTGGATGTACAGGAAGGCAGCTATACCCTGGTTGTATCTGCCGATGAATATTACGGCAAAGATGTCCCGGTTACCGTAGCTCCTAATGAGTCTACGCCGGTTCAAATTGAACTGAAGCCATTTATCGGCTTCCCGGGCGAGATTAGCTATGACGATGGCACCCCTGAGAATGCGCGATCCTTCAACGCCGCAGGCAACAGCTGGGCGGTAAGATTCACGCCGGATCAGGCCGAAGCCACTCAAGTAACCGGAGCTTCCTTCCGCTTCTGGAATACCGAATGGCCGGTCCCAGGCGGCACCGCGTTCAAATACTCCGTATATGACGCTTCCGGCGCAAACGGCGCACCGGGAAGATTGCTTGCCGGCCCATATGACGGCACCGCCCTCCGCAACAACGAGTGGACGGTAGTCACACTAGAGAAGCCGGTTACCGTTCAAGGCGATTTCTATATCGTCTATACACAGACGGCTGCCGGGACTGCCGCACCGGGACTTGCTACAGACGAGAGCAGCCCGAATGCCCTGCGCAGCTGGCAGCAGGTGAGCGGAGCTTGGAGCCAATCTCCGGAAGATGAAGGCAACTACATGATCCGCGCCGTAGTGCGGTACCCAGTCAACGCTCCGGTCATCACCTCGCCGGAGGCAAACAGCTTCACCAAAGAATCCACAGTCACGGTTACAGGCACCCTGCCTGTGGAAGGCGCTGAGGTGAAGATATACAACGGTACGGCAATAGCCGGAACCGGTGAGGTCAAGGACGGTAAGTTCAGCCTGCAAGTGGAGCTGGCCAACGGAGTAAACGAGCTTACGGCTGAAGCCGTAGTAAACGGCAAGATTACCGACCGTTCCCTTCCGGTTACGGTTACTCTCGATCAGACACTGCCTGAACTTACAATTACCTCTCCCGTGGACGGGGCCCGCATCAACTCCGAGGCTCTCACAGTTACAGGAACTGTAACGGATGAGTTCCTGGACACGGTAACCCTGAACGGCGAAGCTGTCACGGTCGGCGACGATCACGCCTTCACACATCGCCTGCTTGTGAATCCAGGCGAGAATACGATCACCGTGATCGCCAAAGACCGCGCAGGCAATGAGACAACCGTCACTCGGACGGTTCATGTAGATCTCGCGCTTCCTGAGATCACCAATATTAAGCCTGAAAGCGACGTAAACTTGAAGGAAGGCGAGACGCTTCGCGTCTCCTTCGACAGCGCTCCAGGTCTGACCGCTAGCTTCCACGTGGAGCTGCCGCTCTCCCTCGATTCGGCACGCGGCATTCCGCTTACGGAGACTGAGCCAGGACACTATGAGGCTGAATATACGATTCCAGCCAAGCTGGTCGTAGATGGCGGACTCATCGTCATCAAGATTCGCGACGCTGCCGGGAACGAGACTCAAGTCGAAGCTCCAGGCAAGCTGTACGTTGGCAGCGAAGGCAGCGGCGGCGAAGACAACCTGGCCCCGGTAGCGGTCATCAGCGCACCGGATCAAGCCAAGAAGAAGAAGAATGTTGAATTCAGCGCGGAAGACTCCTATGACGAAGATGGTGAAA
Organism: Paenibacillus sp. CAA11; assembly: GCF_003060825.1. Lineage (NCBI taxonomy): Bacteria > Bacillati > Bacillota > Bacilli > Caryophanales > Paenibacillaceae > Paenibacillus > Paenibacillus sp. CAA11. Next base: position 317,351 of record NZ_CP028922.1, on the reverse strand, counting down.
TCGTCAGCTACGCATGGGACTTCGGCGACGGCAAGCAGGATGACGGAGATTCCGTCCGTCACAAATTCAAGGAATCCGGCACCTATGTGGTTACGCTGACCGTTACTGATGACAAAGGGGCCGTAAGCACGGCAGAGCACACCATTGAGATTAAGTAACAGGCTTCCTGAAGCTCTAACATTCTAACCCAGGAAGCACACAGCTAACAGCAAAAGCAGGGGCTGTCCAGGATCAAGATCTCTTGATCCATGGCACAGCCCCTGCTTTATGCTTTCATTCTAAGGTATCCTCATTTTATTTCCGTCCGTAGTCCGCCTTGATCTCGCCCCATTCCTGGGTCTCCCACTTCAGCACCTTATTCTCATAGCTGTTGTTCTTCAGCCAGCTTAACGCGCGATCCACAAGGTCCCAGACCTCCTGTGTCGAAGCGTTGCGCGGCAGGCTGGTAGCCACCTTCTTCTCCCGTACCCATTTCAAGGCAGTACGAGAATCGCTGTAGACTGTCTTCTTGCTCCCCAGCTTTTTCAAATAAGCCAAGGAATGGACAATCGCAAGAAACTCCCCCAAATTGTTCGTTCCGTTCGGAATCGGGCCTCTAGCGAACAAAGTCTCCCCCGTCTGGGTATCGACTCCCCGATATTCGATGGGGCCGGGATTCCCTCTGGTTCCCACATCCACCGAGATGCTGTCATAATCAATCTCCGCCGTGGAAGCCGGTGCCGCGGCTGTTGAGCTCCCGCCTCTCACCGTCTTCCCCGCACCTGAGCTACTCTCTCTGGTCTTCGAACCGGCCGCCTTCTGACCCCAGTGCTTCTTCCAGCCTTCCTGGTACGCTCGTTCTGCTTCAGCTCGTGAAGTATAGGATTTATATTTCGCATCCTTGAACGTCTGCACCTGGGCCTGGCACGACGGCCAGTCCGTGTAAATGCCCGGCTGGACACCGACCCAGACTACGTAATATTTCTGCTGTGCCATGAATGACTCTCCCCCCTTTACCAAGTGTTATTCAAGTCCAAGCCCAGAAGAAACCGTCACGGTCCCAGGCAATTCTGCCGCCATGCAGCTTGCGAAAGGCCTTCTTCACGTCCTTGGACAGTGATGAGTTGCCGTTCTCATTCACAAAAACAAATTCATCTCCAAAATGCGCCTTAACATACGCTATGGCATCAGCCTGGTGCAGAGTTCCTTTGTTCCGGATCTCTTCCACCATCCACTGCGCCACCTGTTGTGCGGATGCTTCCATTCTAGGGCGGAGCCTCCTTATCGGTCGTTTCCATTTCTCTATTTGCAGGACAAATCATACCATGAAGCGGCAAGGAACTAAAGTTAGGAAGAGGGCCAGCTAGACGTACAGCTCCAACCTCACTCCCTTCCCTACAAAAAAAGCCCGGTCCGGCACAAACCGGTTGCCAGGCACTTAAGCTGCAATTGAACACCTCTGTCACTTCAGAATTCCTATCTCAGAAAACGAAACTTCCTCCCGCTGAGGACCAAGAGATTCAGCCCAATTGATGCTCCATAGCAGCAGCCCTGCAAGAGAATCAGACAGCTGATCATGCCGGCCGATGAAAGACAATGTTAAGCAGCCCATAGCCAGTAATAAAAGATTCGCTGACCCCTGCTTAATGGTTTGCGTATCATCCTGCAATTCCCTTCCGTATTCGTTCTTATGTAGTGTTTCAAAAATGATCCTGTTATGCCAGTTCCTTGAATAGCGGTTCTGCTAGGATCTGCAGACCTTACTTCACTTTTGCAACTTGTTCTTAATCCTCAGGGATTTATTGAGGTGTACAAAATTATGCCTTGTAGCAGGCATAAGCAGCAGTCCGGCAGTGATCTTTCCGCCCCAATAATCTTGGAGCCACTGCGCCTCCGGCTTTAAGGCCCCCTCTTTCTGTAACCTGCTGAGCCGGGAAGGCTCCACCTTCCGTTTAAAGTCGCCGGGCTGCAAATTCTGAATAATCTGCCTTGTTCTTAAGCCCACAGCCACCCGGTAAGCCATGAGTGCCTCCAGGTCCATTCCCGCAGTCAGCTCCGAAATTTCCTCCTCTGTCATTTCATTGCCCGAATGGCGAAAACGGATGTTCATCCGCTCATTCCAGCCGCCGATATCCAAGGTTTGCGGAGTCCCCGCCACGAGCAGGTTGAGTGTAATATCTTCAATCCGTGCAATATGCCACAGATGCCACACGATAGAGTTCTTCGTATCCGGAGTCACCACAGGGTACTTACGCCAGGTGTCCTCCTTCAGATCCTGCAGCAGAACATCCTCGAGAGTAGACTTTCCGGTAGAACGCACCTGCGAGGAATACAAGGCCGCATGCTGGCTTAAGGCCAGCTCCTGGGCCCTGGCATGCTCCTCTGGCTTGAGGATGATTGAAGTCAGCAGCTTATGCCCGGCATTCCAGGCCTTTCTCTGTTCCATATCCATGCGAAGGCTCCCCATTTACATGTGAATTTTCTTAGATCACTAAGGTAATTTCGCACTCTACGGAGCGATTCCTGCCGTCGTTTTTTGCTATTGTTTGAAATGATATACATAAACTAACAAGGGAAATTTGTTGTAAATACAACAAAAATAGTGTACTCTTTTCTTACCTTATATGAAAAATAAATGATTAGCGGGGGGGGGGGTGCAAACATGAAGGAAGTTCTACGTGAGGTTGGAATGATTGCCAGGTCATTGGATTCCATCAGCAATATAGAATTTAAACAATATGACCTTACCAAAGGGCAGTACCTGTACCTCGTTCGCATATGTGAAAATCCAGGAATCATTCAAGAAAAGTTGGCCGAAATGATCAAGGTAGACCGAACAACAGCTGCTCGCGCCATCCAGAAGCTTAAAATCAATGGGTTCATTGAGAAGGTGGATGATCCCACCAACAAAAAAATAAAAAAACTGTTTCCTACAGAGAAGGGAAGATCGGTCTACCCTTTTATTAGAAGGGAAAACGATTATTCCAACAGCGTTGCATTAGCCGGATTCTCCGAAAGTGAAATAGATACCATCTTTGCCTTGCTGCAAAGGGTCAGAAAAAATGTAGAGAAAGATTGGGAGTTCGTAAAAAAAGGAAATAAGAGAATTTACTGATTTGCTAAGAGGAGGACAACTAGCTATGACCCCAACCCTAAAAAAATGCACATTAGAAAACTTAAGCCTACTTCAAGAAATTAGTATTGAGACATTCAATGAGACTTTTAAAGATCAGAATACCCCCGAAAATATGAAAGCCTACTTGGAAAGAGCATTTCATGTGGAGCAATTAAAACAAGAATTGACTAACCTCTCTTCCGAGTTTTATTTTGTTTATGCGGATGGGGAAGTTGCGGGGTACTTAAAAGTAAACACCGATGAGGCTCAATCTGAGGAAATGGACCATGACTCTCTTGAAATCGAGAGGATCTATATAAGGAAGAAATATCATAAACAGGGACTTGGGAAATATTTATTTCATAAAGCTATAGAAATTGCGGTAGAACGGAATAAGAAGAAGGTCTGGCTAGGAGTCTGGGAGAAGAATAAGAACGCTATAGCCTTTTATCAAAAAATGGGCTTTATTCAAACGGGAGCTCACTCTTTCTATATGGGGGATGAAGAGCAAGTTGATTATATAATGACCAAAACACTCACTCGGACGAATTAGGCGATTCTCCAGCGCCTACCGAAGCCCTCTTTCAAATATTTTGCACTAAGCATGAGACCGGCCATTGGCCGGTCTGTTCCGGTTTGCTTAATGTCAATGAACATATTTACCGTAGTCAGGAATAGCGATTCGGTCAAACTCATTAACCAGCTTCTCCAATTCATTTGACAATACTTCACCAGCCATCGGCATACCGTGTCCGCAAATCGCTACCGCTGGCTGCAAATCAGCTAGCTTTCTTACGGAGTCCCAAGCCGCCTGCCAGTCTGTAGTGAGGTAACGCGGAGGGCCGCTGATCTCCTGCTCTTGAGTTAGAACTTTATAGAGCGACTCCTGCTTAACGGTAACAAAAGCGTCGCCTGCAATCAGCGCCCGATCAGCTTCTCTGAAGAAAGAGACGTGCCCTGGTGAATGTCCCGGCGTATGAATCCAGCGAAAGCCTGACAATTGGGGCACGCTCCCGTCAGCCGGGAAAGGCTGCACATGATCCCCCAGGTTTATAGGTTCGTTAGGAAACATCGGAGACATCTTGGCGACAAGCCCTCCTTCTACAGTTGGATCTGGCTCCGGATAGCTCATTTTCCCTGTTAAAAAAGGGAGCTCTAACTCATGGGCGTACACAGGAACCTGCCAATGCTCGACCAACTCAATCACGGCTCCTACATGGTCGAAATGTCCATGAGTTAGAAGAATGGCTCCAGGGCGGCAATCGGCCCCAAAACGCTGTTCAGTCATAGAGATAATCTCATTCGCTGATCCAGGCATGCCTGCGTCAACGAGAACAAAATCCTTCGCCCCTGAATTTCCAACCAGGCAGACGTTAACAATTTGGATCGTATGGCAATATAAATCCGGAAGCACTTCAGTGCCAAGACCGCTTCCCATGGAAGATGTCGGGATATACTTGTAATCGCTGCCGTATTCCATTTCTGTATCCATACCTTTAGTTACCCCACCTTGTCCTATGATGGTTCTTAGCGTGAGAAATTGCTCCCGAATTTATTCAACACCTTATGCAGACCTGGCTTATCCTATCATTAGAGGTTGTTAGCACAATCAAAAAAGGGAGCTGCTGTTCACTAGTCTTCAAAGTGAACAACAGCTCCTTACTTTACCTCTCGCTGGGCAACTATCCTATCCCAACTCGGCCATCACCCCAAAGTGGTCCGACACGACGGCTCCGTTCTTGCCGTTCATCACTACCGTGGAAGACTTCACCTTCACCGGATGGTTGGAGAAAATATAGTCGATGCGCAGCGTCTCCTGATTGTTCTCCCAGCCTGCGATCGCCTTGACCACCGTCGCCCCTTCATCGCGAACCGCTGCCTGCTTGTACAGATCATGCCAGCCCTTGCCGAGGATGTAATCATAGCCTTCCCCTCTGACTTCAGCAGCATTGTTAAAATCGCCCAGTATAAAGAGCGGCTCCTTCTTATAGCGGCTGAGCATAATTTCCGTGCGCACCCACTGCCCCAGGAATGGCTCTGCCTGATCGTGCCACCAGCCGTAATGGCCGCTCACGAACCACGTATCCTGCCCCTTGATGGTAGTCTTTATACCGAGAATTTTGCGGGTACGGAAGTTATCATATAGCTGCATGTCCGATACATAGTGGCTGAAGGCTGCTTTAATCGGCGTCTTGCTCAAGATCGCCACGCCCTCATCATATTTTCCCGCTGCCATATGAACCGGAACCCAAGTCCAATGATACGCATCGGACAGCTGCTGCTGAAGCAGCAGTGCATAGTTATCCTGCTTAATTCGCACACCCGGATCGGCAGCATAAAATTTAGATAAAACCGAAGGCTCAGCCTCCGCCTCCTCCATCGATTGATTCACCTCTTGCAGAGCGATCACATCGACCTGCTGATCCAGAATAAAATCGGCCAGCTGCCGGATCTTCTCCAGCTGCTCGGTTTCATGCCAAGAGTGCGTGTTCAGTGTTAATAATTTCATGAGGATATCACCTGCTCTTAAAATTCTGGTAAACCCGCCGCTTGTACAAGTTTATCTAACTAGTTTACCCCAATCCTGCCTATAAATGAACTCTTGATCTTGGCTTCTCGCCTAATCCCTTCTAAGCAAGTGCCCACCTGATTAGCTAGAGACAAAACGGCGGCGGCCCAAAGCACTAACCTTGGACCGCCGCTTTATTATGAATCTATTATGAATTACAGAATCTCTTTGAACATCGCAATAACTTCATCCTTCGTCGGCTGATAAGGATTGCCGGGAGCACAGGCATCCTTCAGCGCATTGTCTGCCAGCAACTCAAGGTCTACCTCCTGAATGCCCAGCTTGCTCAGCTTGGAAGGAATGCCCACCTTCACAGACAAGTCCTGAATGGCCTTAATGACCTCGTCCGCACACTCAGCATCAGACTTGCCGGCCGGGTCCAGCCCTGCGGCCTTAGCAATTAGCCGGAACTTCGCCGGACTGCGCTTCGCATTCTCCCGCTCTACAATCGGGAGCAGCATGGCATTGCAGACCCCGTGCGGCAGATCATACATTCCGCCCAGCTGATGAGCCATCGCATGCACAAAGCCAAGCCCGGCATTGTTGAAGGCAAGCCCAGCAAGAAACATGACATAGGTCATCTGCTCACGCGCCTCGATATCCTCTCCCTTCTCTACAGCCCTGGGCAAATAATTAAAGATAATCTCTACCGCGGCAAGTGCTGTGGCATTTGTCACGGGAAAAGCGCCCGGGGTCACAATTGCCTCAATGGCATGTGTCAGGGCATCCATACCGGTGGCTGCCGTCAGAGAAGCCGGTTTGCCTGTCATCAGCTCAGGATCATTGACCGAGATTGTCACTAGACTGTTCTTGTCGACCATCACCATCTTTACGCCGCGGTCCTCGTCGGTAATCACATAGTTAATAGTATATTCGCTGGAGGTGCCTGCGGTTGTATTCACCGCTATAATCGGAACGGATTTGTGACGGGTCTTCCCCACGCCTTCATAGCTGCGAATATCCCCGCCGTTCGTCACCACCAGGCCGATCGCCTTGGCCGCATCCTGCGGCGAGCCTCCGCCAACGGAGACGATGAATTCACACTGCGACTCCTGGAACAATTCCACCCCGTCCTGGACATTCTTCGTCGTAGGATTGGGCTTCACTTCATCATAGACCACAGCCTCTACACCAGCACCGCTCAGCACCTGCTTCACCTTGTCCGCAATTCCACTCTGGTTCAGAAACTTATCCGTGACTAGCAGCGCCTTCCTGCAGCCTAGCTCTGCAACATAGGGCCCCATATCAGCAAGACAGCCTCTTCCCATCAGGTTCGTGCTGGGTACATAGACAACATGTGTTGAACTCATCCTTATTCCTCCTTGGACTTTTAAGACAGGTCTTCTATCTCAAATAGACAAACTGTCTTTGTTCTGGTCATTAAATACCTGTTATCATGTTGTATGTGTTTGTTTTATTTGAGAATACCACATAATCTCCTGATGTTTTGTGAAAACAATCACTTTTGAAAGAGAGCATTAAGTCTGCTAGTAATCTTCACCACGTACGACAGGTTCAGTCCTGCTGACGGAAATGAGCCAATCAACAGCTGCATTTATAATGTTCATAACGACAGCAGGCTGCCTTTACCTGGCAGCCTGCTGTCATTTTACTATCCTAGTACACAACTCCTGAGCTTGCGGAATACTGCTCTTTCTTACGACGCTTCCGCTTCTTTGTCATTGCCGACAATCTGCAGCAGCTCTTGCTGCTCCTTGACTTGTCCCTGCTGGAGAGGAAGCACATCTGTATAGTCAAACGTATTGGTTACGATGACCGGTGTAACGGTAGGGTAGCCAGCCTCACGAATCTTCTCGAGGTCGAATTCGAGCAGCAGCTGTCCTGCTGTTACCCGATCACCTTCCTTGATGTGGGAGGTGAAGTGCTCCCCGTTGAGCTTAACGGTATCAATGCCTACATGAACCAGAACTTCAGCACCGCTGTCCGACACGACAGCCAGCGCATGCTTCTTCTTGAAGGCGACAGTGATCGTTCCGTCGAACGGAGCCACTACACGTCCGGATGTGGGCTCAATCGCCACGCCTTTACCCATAGCCTCCGAGGAGAAGGCTGGATCAGGTACTTCTGACAGAGCCACAACAGTTCCGCTGAGCGGGCTAAGCGCTTTCTCGCTCACTTTATCTGAATCGCCATTCACAGGAGCAACCGATTCTGCAGGTACTTCTGTCTTGTTGTCTTCTTCAACCGGATCTTTAAAGCCAAGCACATAAGCCAGTACAGCAGAGATCAGGAACGAAGCCACGATCCCAATAATCAGGCCAGGGAAGCCTTGTCCGCCTGGACCGTAGAAGATCGGCAGGGTCAGCAGGCCAGGTGCGCCGGAAGCGAAGGCCTGGGTGCCGGCTTGACCTATGATGGCACCGCCAACGGCTCCGCCAACCAGCCCAGCAATGAACGGACGCTTCAGCGGAAGGGTTACCCCATATACCGCTGGTTCCGTAATGCCGAACAAGGCGGACAGTGTTGCGGAACCTGCAAGGGTTCTGAGCTTCTTGTTCTTCGTTCTCAGCATAACGCCGAATGCAGCGCCGGTCTGTGCGAAGACAGATGCCGTTGCGGCCGGCTTGATGCCGTCTTTGCCATATACAGCAATGTTGTTAATAAACACGGGCACAAGGCCCCAGTGAACCCCGAAGATAACGAGCAGCTGCCAGGATGCACCCAGAATAGCACCAGCGAGCAGCGGGCTGAACGAGAAGGCAGCCAGCAGGCCATCGGCAATCGCATTGCCGACATACACGCCGATCGGTCCGAATACGATCAGGGTCAGCGGCAGCATCACTACAAGTGAGATCAATGGTGTGATAAAGTTCTTCACACTCTCATGAATAACGCGGTTACAGAACTTCTCGAGCTTACTCATAACGATAATGGCTAAGATAATCGGAATAACCGTAGAAGAATAGCTCATCATGACGACCGGAATACCGAAGAAATGCGTATCGGTTCCGTCTGTTTTCAACTGAATAATCGTAGGATAGACTAATGCTCCGGCAATGGTTAGCGCCGTAAAGATATTACCGCCAAACTTCCGCGCCGTTGTAACCGCTAACAATAATGGCAGGAAGTAGAACAGGCTGTCGGCTGCAGCATACAGGATGATATACGTTGTATCCGTCTTCTCCAGCCAGTGGAAATTGCTGAAGATCAGCAGCAGGCCTTTGAGAATACCGGCTCCCGCCATCACGCCAAGCAGCGGGGCGAAGATGCTGGAAATAACATCGACTACAGCGCCAATCCCTTTTTTGCCTCCCTGAGCCTTCTCTTCTGTCTTGGAATCGCTTAGAATATTGGACACCTGCCCGATCGCATTGTAGACCTCAGGCACCTTGTTACCGATGACCACCTGGAATTGTCCGCCGCTTTCCTTGACTGTGATAATTCCATCGGTCTTCTCAAGCTTCGCTTTGTCCGCCTTGGACAAATCCTTCAGACTAAAACGCAGGCGTGTTGCACAGTGGACGAGTGAGACGACATTTTTCTCTCCGCCTACACCTTGCACTATTTCTTTGGCTAATTGCTCATAATTCATGCCCAAGACCTCCCTATTTTCTTGAATAACAGGATTTAATTGGGTAATATAGGCAATAAAAAAACCCAAGCCTTGAAAAATAGTAGACGAGCATAAGTCTCGCTATTTTTCACGACTCAGGTTTTGCCTGCATAACCAGTAACAATCCCAATGGATGTGATTCAGTTTTGATGTCTCTATAATATAACGCTTTCTTTTCTTTGTCAACGCATACATTTCATTTTTTTATCTATATAGAATGAACTAAAGAAATGAACGTTATAGGGCCATATTAGGCCGTGAAAATAGAAAGTTCAATGTAAAACTTATATAATTCGACATGTTTAGCCTTTAGCGGTTGACCACTCGCTCGATATGCACGGTCAAGTACAGCATTTCCTCGTTCGTCAGCTTGTGGCTGTATTCCTTCTCCACGAACATTTTGATTTTCTCGGTGCACAGCGCAGCCTCTTTGTGCTTCTCCTTAATCAGATCGTACAGATGGTCATAGTTATCCTCATAGTGCGTACCCTTGAACACTCGCTGGGCGAAAAACTTGAGATGCGTAATAAACCGGAAATAGCTCAGCGACTCCTCTTCGAACTCCGTGCCAAAATGATATTTGACGATATTGATAATCTGCTGCATAAATTTGGTGATGTCCATCGTTGTGCGGACTTCCTCATTCATCTCCGCATTGACAATATGGATTGCTATAAAGGCCGCCTCGTCCTCGGGCAGGTCAATGTCCAGCTTCCGCTTGATCTGCTCGAGCGTCTTCAGCCCAATCTGGAACTCTTCCTTGTACAGCTGCTTGATTTCCCAGAGCAGGGCATTCTTAATCTCCAGTCCCTTCTGGTGGCGCTCTACAGCAAAGTTGATATGATCCGTTAGCGATACATATATATTCTCATTCAATTTCTTGCCCAGATTCTTCTTGGTGTAATCAATGATCTCCTCAACGATTACGATCAGCTCAATGGGAACCTCCCGCAGCAGCATTTTGAAATTATCAGAGGTCTGCTTGTTCTTGAGCGCGAACACCTTTTCAATCCGGTCTTCGTCCACTGCATCGCCAGGCTTTTTCTTAAATGCAATCCCCCTGCCCATAACGACCAGCTCTGATCCGTCTGCCTGATGAACACTGATAACATTGTTATTGATGACCTTAGCTATTTTCATGCCGTCCCCCATCCTTCATACCCTCAATCTGGACTTGTTGCTCTATTCTACTTTACTGAAAAAAAGAAAAAACCATCAGCACGACAAAATAAACTAAGATCCTTAAGATCTTAAATTTCATCGGCTTAGGTTTTGCCTGCCTTGCAGTAACAACCCTAAATAGGATCTATTCGATTACGTCCTAGTTTAGCTGGTGCCAATAACCTTGTCAACGCTTTCACCCAGAATAAAAAGCTGCGCCGCCCCACATGCACCTGCTTGCTTCATTCATAGCAAAGCTGCATTATTAGCGGCTTTTCCTATACTCATCCTTAGTATCGCTCGGATATCTGCGGCAAAATTAGGCCAGCTAGCGTATAATAACCTATACGATGTTTTCAAGACAAGGTGGTATATAAGATGAACGCTTATCAATCGTTATGCAAATCTCTGTTTAAGGATTTTGACGCAGACCATATTAAATATTCCGAATCGCTTCGAAATTACACATATACACGACTCGGTGGGGATGCCGATGTGCTCATCTCTCCAACCACGGTAGATGAAGTGGCCGCTGTCGTGAAGAGAGCCGCTGAGCACAGCATTCCGCTGACCATGATGGGATACGGCTCCAACATGATTGTCAGGGACGGCGGTATCCGCGGCATCACCCTGTCCCTGCAGCACCTCAATAGCATCCGGATAGATGGGCATTCCTTGACCGCGCAGGGCGGAGCTGCCATCATAGACGTCTCCAGACGGGCGCTGGCCGAGAGCCTGACCGGTCTGGAATTTGCCTGCGGCATCCCGGGCTCAGTGGGGGGTGCACTCTACATGAACGCCGGAGCTTATGGCGGCCAAATGTCTGATGTGGTGGAATCCGCCGTCGTGGTTACCCCGGAAGGGGACATCGTGACCCTGCAGAGCGAGGAGCTGCTGCTCGGGTATCGAACAAGCGTATTTATGGGCAGACCCTACATCATCCTTGAGGTTACTATGAAGCTGGAGCTCGGGCATCCGGCCGAGATCAAGGCCAAAATGGATGAGCTGACCCATGCGAGGGAATCCAAGCAGCCGCTTGAGTATCCTTCCTGCGGAAGTGTGTTCAAGCGTCCGGAAGGATATTTTGCCGGCAAGCTGATTCAGGACTGCGGGCTTCAGGGTACCCGAATCGGCGGCGCCGAAGTGTCGCGCAAGCATTCCGGCTTCATCGTCAACGTGGACAATGCTACAGCACAGGATTATCTTAACCTGATCGCCTTGATTCAGGAGACCGTCAGCCGCAAGTTCAATGTCAACCTGGAGACAGAGGTTATCGTGATCGGCGAGGACCTTGTGGTGCAAGAGAACAAGTGAACAAGGCTATATTTTGCATCAATTAAAGTATGCCGGGGCCTTTTCCCTCCCCTGCTGAAAGCCAGAAGAAGCCCTGGATAACCAGGGCTTCTTCTGTATCTTTAGGATCAAGAGTATTATTCGCCGAGATTCTCGCCGTTTGATGCAATCACATTCTTGTACCAGCTGAAGCTCTTCTTCTTAATCCGCTTCAGCGTTCCTTTGCCTTCGTTATCACGGTCTACGTAGATGTAGCCGTAACGCTTTTTCATCTCACCGGAAGAGGCGCTGACAATATCAATCGGCCCCCAGCTGGTGTAGCCAATGATCTCGCAGCCGTCCTGAATCGCTTCGCCCAGCTCCGCAACATGCCGTTTCAGATAGTCAATCCGGTAATCGTCATTCACTTCGCCTTCCGGTGTTACGATGTCGCTGGCACCGAATCCGTTCTCAACGACGAACAGCGGCTTCTGATAGCGGTCATGCAGCTGGTTAGCCGTAATGCGGAAGCCCTTCGGATCAATCGTCCAGCCCCATTCGGATTTAGCCAGATAAGGGTTCGCCACCGAGCCGAACACATTGCCGGTCGTCATGTTCTTGTTCACCTCAGGGTCTGTGCTGGTCGTCCGGCTGGAATAGTAGCTGAAGCCGATGTAGTCGACCGTTCCCTCTCTGAGAATCTCTGCATCCTCCGGCTGCATCTCAATGTTCAACCCGTGATCCCGGAAGAAGCGCTTCGCATAGCCTGGATATTCTCCGCGCGATTGAACATCAATGAAGAAATAAGACTCGCGGTCCTTCTCCATGCCCTGATACACATCTTCAGGATTGCATGTGAACGGGTAGAAGCTGCCGGCAGCGAGCATACAGCCGATTTGGGCATCCGGAATGATCTCATGGCAGGCTTTAACAGCCAAGGCGCTGGCCAGCAGCTGATGATGCGCTGCTTGATACTGAATCTGCTTGATATTGTCGCCTTCCTTGAACGCAAGGCCAGCTCCCAGGAATGGCAGGTGCAGCAGCATGTTGATCTCATTGAAGGTCATCCAGTATTTCGCTTTGTCCTTATAGCGAGCGAACACGGTCTTGGAGTAGGTTTCGAACAGCTCAACCATTTTGCGGTGTCTCCAGCTGCCGTATTTCTCAACCAGGGCCACAGGCACGTCGAAATGAGCCAGTGTTACGACAGGCTGAATGTTGTATTTCAGCATTTCGTCGAACAGATCATCATAGAACTTCAAGCCAGCCTCATTCGGAGCCGCCTCTTCACCCGTCGGATAAATTCTCGCCCAGGAAATCGACACGCGCAGCGCCTTGAAGCCCATCTCTGCAAACAGAGCCATATCCTCTTTGTAATGGTGATAGAAATCGATCGCTTCATGAGAAGGATAGAACTCACCTTCAAGCGGGGTGAATGAAGGAACATTCCCCTTCATAATGCTTCTGCGGTTCTCCCCTGTAGGCAGCAAATCTACTGAGGACAGGCCTTTGCCATCCTCCAGGTAAGCGCCTTCAGCCTGGTTCGCAGCAATGGCGCCTCCCCATAAAAAATTCTCAGGAAATCTAAAGTTAGACATATTCATTCTCCTTCCAAATGAGTGGTTAGCTTCTTGTGGGAACTTACCATCTCCGGCCAATAAAAAAACCTGAACAACCCCCGCTGCATCATAAAATGCAGCAGAAGCGTTCAGGTTATGCCCAAATGGTAACATTCCCAGTGTCGTATGGATGAACTCTAATAAAATTACTTTATACAAGAACTTTAACAAGCAAAGCATGAGATGTCAATAAAGTGAATATGCCTGCTTGCTTGGGGAGTGAATCTAGAACTGCGGAAGAATCCGGGTCAGTTCAAGCTTAGCTGCATGCAAATCTGCTTGCGAGTTATTCAGCAGCACCTTATTCATCTCCAGCTGCTCAATTAGCTCCAGTTCAAACTCCCTTCGGCTCTTGAGAACTTCCAGTGTTCCTTCCAGCCCCCTAAGACCCCGGCGTCTGCCGTAACCCTGCTCTGTGTAATAGGGAATGAACCCTTCCGACCATGCCTCGGGTCTCTCCTTAACCGCCCTTAAGAAGGCAGCCTCCAGATTATCCCGATTGACATAAATGAGCAGCGGATTCAGCGCCTTTACGGCTTCGGCCAGGTCCATCACGAAGCCAGCCACTTCCTCTTTCGGGGCATCATATTTGATCATCCCCAGCGTCGCCGGATTTTGGATGAAGCAGCAATCAAATATGTACACACAATCTTCCTGGGCAGCAGCAGCGCCGAACCTTCTCCATTTCTCGGTGATCAGCTCACGCCCTAGCTTGAACGGAAGCTCGTAGATATCGCCCTCGGCCATCCGGCGGACAAGCTCTTCGGGCAGCTGCGAACCTGCTCCTTCTAGCAGCTTGCGGTACGGAAGCAGCCATCCACCCCCGTGCCTTACCGCCCATGATTGAAGCAGCCCTTCAAATTCTTCAGAAGCATGGAACTCCGATATCAGCTCAGCGAACTCGTCATCTGTAAAATACGAGGTTCCATCATAGTCCGCTGGATGCTCCAAATTACCTTCCTCAAATAAGCGGACCTTCATTCCTTGTTCGGTCAACACCTCGCTCATAAGCCGGGCAATGGTCGATTTGCCGAAGCCAGGTAAGCCTTCTACCAAGACGAGCCTTGTATTCACACGATCTACCTCCTGTCAGCCGGGTACAGTGCCCCGTCCCTCTCAAGGCTTATTCTCTACTTCAGACGGCTAAGGAGGCAAGATAAAAAATGCCTATATGTGTTCTTACGGCTCTCACCATCTAATCTGCCTAATGGCGCCTAGCATCCGCTCACGGTCTGTTTGTCCGGCTTCCCACCCGCTAATCTCGTCTTGGAGAGCGCTTAAATTAAGATAGCCCTTAGCGATTGCGTTCAATCTGGCCGCTAGCGTTGAATTCACCCAAAGGGCTTCTGAAGGATACAGCGAGCTCAGCTTCTCTACGGCATCCGGGTATCTCTTTAAATAGTATTTCTGGTGTCTGTCCTCTGCAGGGTAAAAAGCAGCATAAGGCGCGACCTCCGTAGCCGGCTGTTCCTTCCCGCCGCGGGTCATCTCCGCCATCAGCTGCACCGCAGCCGCTCGCTGCTCCTCATCATGGTACAGCACTAGGGACAAGTATTGCCGTCCCTTGTAGCCGTTGATATTCGCAGGATTATGATGGGCCCAGAAGACCTCCAGAAGCTGGCGGAACGTAATCTGATTCGGGTCAAACTCCAGCCGAACGGTCTCCGAATGATCCCCCATCTCCCGATATACCGGATGCGGAGTTGTCCCTCCAGCGTAGCCGACCCGGGTGCGCACGACACCCGGCAGCTGCCCAAACAGCGCTTCCGGGCTCCAGAAGCATCCCATCCCCAGCGTTGCAATTTGGAGCGCCCCCTCCTTGACGAAGATTGCGGGAAGACTGTCCCCGCTCCCGCCCTGATTCGGAATCTTCTCCATATTCATGACCAGCACCTCTCTTCAGATTCTGGGTGATAAATTCTCTTCATACAGCATGCAGATCCGCTGCAGCTGCTCTCGGGCATATGCCTTCAGCTCTGGCGGCTCCAGTACCTGTGCCTGACCGATTAACTCCAACACGTCCCGTCTGGCGGCAGCCTCTCCAAACATATTAACCGTCAGGAACAGATTCTCTCCTTCCTGACGAATATTCATAACGTCCAGCTTGCTCATAAGGCTGGCTGAAGCATCGGTATGGATTATTTTTAAGACTACAGCATAATGCTCTGCAGCCCGAGTCTCCTGCTTGAATTGCTCCTCTTGACTATGCCAGTACGCCTGCAGGGTGAAGGCCTCCGGAATGTCAAAGGTATCATCTGTTAACCTTGCTTCCAGAATACGTTCGCATTTGAAGGTTCGAACTCCACCTGATTCCCGGCAGAAAGCGGCTAAATACCATTCACCCCTTTTAACCACCAGGCCATAGGGAGAGAGAAGACGGGACGAGATATAACCGCTTGTCTTCCCGTACTTCACGAGCACCTGCCTGGACCGCCAGACTGCGGTTCGAAGCGTCTCCAGACAAGGGATCTGCGCCCGCTCTGACCACCAGGGCCGTTCGTCATAATAAAACCGGCTTCTGGCCTTAGCAAGGTCTGGCTGATAAGAGTCGGGAAGCGTCTTTTCCAGTTTCAGGAGCGCATTCTTGAGCTTCAGCCCAGCCCTGGTAGACTCGGGGGAATAGATCCCCATGCCCGTTAAATAGAGGTGAATCACCTCATCGCCATGAAGCCCGTTCAGAGCAACATGACTGCCCTCCATCAGCTGAATCCCTCCCTGCGGACCGGGAAGCGCCACAATCGGAACACCGGCTTCCGCAAGGGTATCGACATCGCGATAGATTGACCGTACCGAAGTCTCCAAAGCCTCGGCCAGCTCCTTCGCCTTCATTCTCCCTCTAGATTCAATAAGAAGAAGTATCGCAATTAAGCGGTGCACTCTCATAACAAGCCTCCAATATGAACAATTGGAATTAATTTATTCTTACCTTACGAAATGCTGACATACAGCTGGCAACAATGAAATTGTATCATGAACCTTAGGATGACTAAGGGGGTTCTTGGAAATGAACATCGGGATCTTAGGAAGCGGCTTTGGCGCTTATCACGCAAAGCTGCTGGCACAAATCAAGGATGTGGATAAAATCGTTGTCTTCGGAAGAAATCCATCGAAGCTCACACAGCTGAGGGACAAACTTGGTGTTACAGTGACCAGCTCTGCCGATGATATCCTGCTGGACCCGAGCATTGATGCCGTTGACATCTGCCTGCCCTCTTCACTGCACAGCCGCTTCGCGGTAGAGGCGGTCAAGCAAGGGAAGCATGTATTCTGTGAAACGCCTGTCTGCTGCGGACTAGAGGAGGCAGAGCTTATGAGAAAGGCGGCAGAGGAGCATGGAAGACTGATTCTGGTGAATCAATTCATCAAGTTTGATCCCGCCTATGCTTATCTGCATAAAGCGGTTCAGAACAGGACCTATGGCAAACTCCTGTCCGTTAGCCTGTTCCGGGAGACTCCCCCGCTATGGGGAAATCTGGGCCTGGATGCCATTGCGGTTAAGCTGATGATCCATGAGCTGGATATGCTCACATGGCTCCTAGAAGCCCCCGAGCTGATGAACCTCTGGGGAAGTCAGCCCGTGGATCGGCCCGAGCAATCTCTCGTTCGGGCTTTCTACCAATCGAGAGGTACCTTCGCTGAAGTATTAGCTTCCTCGCAAATGCCCGAGGCCTATCCCTTCACGGTGGGGTATGACGCCTATTTTGAAGAGGGAAAATTAAGCTACCGGGAAAGCGACGGAAACGGGCAGATTCATTCCTCTCTTCAGGAATACACCCCTTCCGGGGAGCGTGTGCTGTCTCTGACACCGGTAAATCCTTACGAAGCAAGCCTGAAGCACGCTTTAGAGTGCTTTGCCAAGCCCGGTGAATCACTCCTCACGCTGGAACAAGCTGCGCGTTCTCTTCGCCTCGCGCTTCAGCTAGAGAGCCAACTGGCCCCGGATCAGACGAACCGGACATAGTCGCCTCCGATCAGACGAGCCGGGCATAAACGGTTGTAGGCCCAAGTGGTTCAGGCATTTTCATTAAGCTCTTCTCCCCCCATACGGGCCTTACGTCGGGATGCTCCTCTGATCAGAAGCCGCAGGAGCGGCGGCACGGCGAGGAAGATAAAGAAGGTGCGGAACAGCTGATAACCGGCCACCATGGACAAATTGGCGCCGACTTCCTGTGCCATGATGCCCATCTGATCCATGCCGCCGGGAGCCAGGCTTAACAGGGCGGTCGCCAGCGACACGTGCTCCAGCCCGGACAAGATCAGGCTGAGGCCTACAGAGCCTGCTATAAGCACAATCGCACTTGCCAGAGCCAGCGATATGGAGCGGGCCTTATTTGCGAGCTGACCGGGTCTAAGCATCAGCCCCACATGAGTGCCGATCATCAATTGGGCCGCACCCACCAGCAGCGCTGGAAGCTGGGGGCCCTCCAAGCCAAGCAGCTGCAAAGTGCAGGTAGCAAGGGCTGGTCCGAGCAGGAACGCGGTCGGAAATCTGATCTTGTTCCCGCCCCATGCGCAGAGCACGCACACCGGAGCAAAGATCAGCATTGCAGGAAACAGCTCTCCCCAGCCATGGTGAAGGGCAGCCGTCGCCGAGGGGGCTGCCCCGCCAGTATGCGTCAGCCCGAGCAAAGGACTGAATACGAGCAGGGGCACGCTGACAATGATCATCATCAGCCGGATCACCTGAGTTACGGTAACAACAGTGATGTTAATTCCCTTGGTCTCTTCCGCCAGAGCAACCATCTGGGTCAGTCCGCCAGGGATGCTGCCCATGAGCACCGTCATATAGTCCACCCCCGACAGCTTGGATACGACAAAGGCAATTCCCGAGCACATCGTCAGCAGCAGCAAAGTCATGAGCAGCATACTCGGCAGCTGACCCGCCATTTGCCGAAGAGCCGAGGCAGTCAGGGATAGGCCGATCGTGTAACCCACGATGATCATGCCCGTATCCCTAGCCTGGGGCGGCCAGTCGTATCCTTTTCTCCAGATACTTGCGCCAATCAGAGCGGCAATCATCGGGCCAAGCAGCCAAGGAATGGGCAGCTGAAGGACAGTAAATAAGGCGCCTCCTATACCTGCTGTTAGAATCGTAACGACCCATCGGGCCAACCTTGAGGTCCAAAATCCAGATATCTTCACACGTTTCTTCTCCTCCCTGCTTCATCTCCAAACGAATATAAGCCCGGCACTTAAGGCGTGCCGGACTCTCCCGGATACAGGAGCATAAGACCTGTCGGGGTCTTACGCTCCTATCTGTTTCAATTTCTCATCCAGCAGCTTAAATGCTTCGCGAAGCCGATCCTTCGGCACATTCGCATAGCGCTCTCCGATACTCACTTCGTAAGTACAGCGATTCCCTTCCCGCTCAGCAAGATAGGCGGCAATTCCCACGCCTGTCTCTTCGCAAACCTCGATCAGAATCGGCTCAACAACCTCTTTGGGCACTGCAAAATAAGCGTGGAACATATTAGATACAGGCTCCGCAGGCAAGGTAGATACTGCATGGCAGCCATTGAACAGCTTAGCCAGCTCTTTCGCCTCCTCATAATACTGCTCCATCTTGTTCACTCTCTGCTCGAAATAGTAATCCGAGCTTAAGATATAAGGATAAAGGCTGATCAGATCCCCTCCGTGCCGGCGTTTCCACACCTTTGATTCCGAAGTGAAGTCCTTGCTCCCTGCCAGGATTGCCCCTGCAATACCGCCAATTCCCTTGTAGAACGAGACATAGACACTATCGAACAGACTGCAGATCTCAGCAGCGGACTTCCCGTAATAAGGTACGATTTCAAACAGCCGGGCCCCGTCCAAATGCAGCCTAATCCCTTTGTCCCGACAGTACGCGGATATTTGCTCAAGCTCCTCATAAGCCGGAAGCTGGCCGCCGATCTCTCGCTGCGGCAGCTCTAACAGCAAACAAGAGATCTCCTCCTGTAAGTTAACGACATCCTCCAGGCGAATTAACCGGTCCCGTTCTGCAAGCAGAATCGGCTCTATATGGTGCAGCTTCTTAAGCCCATCTTCCTCATGAATCTCCAAGTGAGACAGCGGATGATACGCTACTCTTGCGACTCCCTTGCGGTCACACCATATTCTAAGTGCGATCTGCTGAGCCATAGTTCCGCTTGGGAAGAACACCGCGGATTCCTTGCCCAAATAAGCTGCGAGCTTCGTCTCGAACTCTGAGATCAGATCCCCTTTCCCGTAAAAGTCACTATCCAAATCTCCATCCACGTTCTTCAGCACATCCTTCAGCACCTGGACATTTCGCTTTCCATGCCCGGTCAGAGGATACACAGCACGGCCGAAGGCCTCTGCCAATGTGATGTTACTCATCCTAAATCGCCGCCCCCTTAGTTGTCTTAGCAACAAATATTGTTCTCTCTAACTTATCACATTCACCGGTAAAATTGGAGATTTAGCCATCCCCTAGCCAATCTAGCATGATAATCCGTATAAAAAATCCAATTTCAAGCAAATTAAGTGTAACAATAAAAAGGAAGGCGTTGCCATGTCTATATTTCTCCGAATCATACAAACCTTTTTCTCAGGCAAACGCGCTAAACGGAATGCTACCCAGGACATGCCCTCTGATGAGAGCAATTCCAGTATTCTGCAAAGCGGCTCGGTTCCTGAAGTCCTTCAATTTCTGAGAAGCCAGTTAGGCAACAGCCCAGACATTATCCTTCAGGAGCTTGGAGATGCAAGCCATAAGCTGCACCGGATAGCGGTCTGCTATGTTGACGGTCTTGTTGATACGAAGCTGCTATCCACGCTGATGCGGTCCTTGCTCTCCCTCTCTCTAGAAGAGACGCTCAAGAATCCACAGCCTGAGGAATGGCTTAAAGAGCATATTCCTGTCAGCCAAATCAGTGTTGTGAAATCGGACGGGCCGCTTGTTCAGTCCATTCTGGAAGGTCAGACTGCCGTCATCATCGATGGAATGAAGAAGGCCTTTACCTTCTCCATCCCCGGAGGAAGTCGTCGCTCGATTGAAGAGCCCTCCACCCAGACAGTCATCCGCGGCCCTAAGGAGGGATTCACAGAAGAAATCGGGACGAACATTGCCCTGCTGCGGCGAAGAATCCGTTCTCCTCACCTGCGGTTTGAAACCCGGACGCTCGGACAATATACCCAGACCAAAGTGGCCGTGGGATATATCAATGGAATTGCGAACAAGGACGTGGTCGATGAGGTGATGGCCCGGCTGGATAGAATTGATACGGACAGCATCCTGGAGGGCGGCTATATCGAGGAATTTATTCAGGACGGGGCCTATACACCCTTCCCGACCATTTACAATACAGAACGTCCGGATACCGTCGCCGCAGGGATGCTGGAAGGCTTAGTAGCAATTATTGTGGACGGAACTCCGTTTACACTGCTTGCTCCCGTCACCTTCTTCAGGTTCTTTGCCTCCAGTGAGGACTATTACCAGCGGTACGACATATCCTCCTTCCTTAGATTGGTCCGGTTGGTCTCATTCATTGTTGCCTTGATGCTTCCCGCTGTTTATATAGCCATCACCACATTCCAGCAGGAAATGCTCCCTACCACCTTGCTGATTACTTTGGCCGCGCAGCGTGAGGGAACACCGCTGCCCGCCTTGCTGGAAGCCCTGGTGATGGAACTGACCTTCGAGGTCATTCGTGAAGCAGGGGTTCGGATGCCCAGGGCGATTGGCCCGGCTATATCCATTGTGGGCGCTCTCGTACTGGGGCAGGCCGCCGTTCAGGCCGGTCTGGTATCTGCCGCCATGGTCATCGTCGTGTCATTCACGGCGATTTCTAACTTCGTGCTGCCTGCGATCAATATGGCCTCCGCCGTCCGGCTTCTCCGGTTCGCGCTCATGCTGCTGGCTGGAACCCTTGGCCTATTTGGTATTCTGGTCGGACTGGTCCCTATTCTGGTCCATCTGGTATCCATTCGCAGCTTCGGAGTTCCTTATATGGTTCCGCTCGCGCCACTGGATTGGTCCAACATGAAGGACTTCATAGTCCGTTTGCCTTGGTGGAGAATGAAGACCCGGCCTGTCATTATCACAAAGAGCCGCTATCGGCAAGCAGCGCACCAAGAGCCTCGGACCCAGCATATTGCTGAAGATGAGAATTTCGATCAACTACCATGAAGGAGAGGGAACTAGAGTGCGATTACTTAAAGCAGCCTGCCTATCTCTAGCTATGGGAATGAGCCTGTCCGGGTGCTGGAATCGTACAGAGCTCAACGAACTGGGGATTACATCCGCAACCGGATTGGATCGCAAAGATAAGGAGTGGAGGGTCTCCTATCAAATGATCGTTCCCTCTGTCATGTCTTCAGGATCGGGAGGAGGATCCTCCGGCTCCTCTTCCCAGCCGGCCGTGCATACCTTTTCCACCCAGGCGAAGACCATTCAAGAAGCTAACAACTATACGAATCTGGAAAATGCGAGACGGCTCTATGTGTCTCATAACAACGCACTTGTGATCGGAGGAGAAGCGGCAAGGCAAGGCATTAGCCCCATTGTCGATGTTTATTTCCGGAATACTGAACAACGGGAGACCGTGCTGCTGTTCGTCACGGAGGGAACAGCCGAAGAGATGCTGCGCATGCTCATCCCTCCAGAGAAATTACCTGGCGCAAGTCTTGCAGAAATTATTCGTAAGGAGAACGAAACCGCCTCCATCTATCCCTCGATCAACATGCTTGAATTTGGACAAAGGCTGAATTCGGATGCCAAAGGGGCCGCTATTCCTGTTATTTCTATTGCCGGGGACGACAGCACCGAGGGCAGGGAATCCCTTGAATCGCTTGATGTTAACAAGTCTACTTCTCCGCCCGCGAAGATCAAGCTGACCAAGCTGGCTATCTTCCAAGGCGACCGGATCGTAGACCTACTAGATCCTGCAGAAAGCAGGGGCATAACCTGGCTGATCGGGAAAACCAAAGAATCGGTCATCTCTATCCCCTTTCCTGATGCGGAGGAGTCTGAAGCAGACAGTCAACTGTCTTCAGTTCGAATCAGATCTACCAGCATTAGAATCAAGCCGATCAAGAGGGACGATCACTATGTAATGCAAGTTAAGGCCAAAGTAAATGGAGTCTTGCTGGGAACAGACGTTACAGAAGACTTATCGAAGCCCCGCGTGATCAAGCAGCTGCAAACCCAGCTGGAGAAGCGAATTGCCCAAGAGATGGAGACGGGAATGACGGCGATTCGCAGGCTTCGGGTCGATGTTGCAGGCTTCGCCGACAAGGTGCATCGGAAATATCCCCGGGACTGGAGGAAAATTAAAGAGCGGTGGGCCGAGGAACTGGCTCAAATCGAGCTGGACATTCATGTTGATGCAACGATCAAACGGCCAGGCATCCTTCAGAAGTCCTTCAGATCCCTATGGCAGAACTCATAAAGATGCACGGGATAGGAAATCACTTGGTTCAATGATAAAGGGGCTTATGCGATGAATAAAGGAAATACCCGTCTGTCTGAAGTTGTCATCACTCTCTCTCTATTCGAAGTCGGAAGCACAACATTGTTCCAAATCGGCGCCGAAGCCAAGCAGGATGCTTGGCTGGCTGTAGCCATCGGAGCAGGTCTAGGACTGATCTTGCTGCTGATGTATTTGCTAATTCAGCATTTAGATAACCAGAGGGATCTATATGAAATGTGCCTCAATTACTTTGGGAAATGGCTGGGGCGATTCATCGGGCTTCTATTCATTGGCTACTTCCTGTATGAAGCTTCACGAAATTTGCGTGACCTGGGAGAACTGACGGTTCTCACCCTGCTGAACCGTACGCCTCTAGCCTTCATTCTAGTCATCGCCATTGCTGTAGTCACCAACACGATACGCTATGGCCCTAGGATGCTCATGCTAGTCTGCACATCCCTGCTTCCTATTATGGTACTGGGTTATGGAGTGATTGTCTTCTTCGTACTGGCCAGGGGAATGGCCGACTGGGAGCTCATGAAGCCGGTTCTCGACAACGGATGGAGCCCTGTGTTGAAGGCTGCGATACCTGAAATCGTCTCCTTTCCCTTCGGCCAGCTCGTGCTCTTCCTGGTCTTCTTCAAGCTTGTAACACCACACCCCAAATTAAACAGATCCGTGTTGACTGCTTACGTTAGTATAGCTCTTATCCTGATGATTCTGAATCAGATCAATATTCTAGTGCTCGGCCCTGCGATCGCCGCCGATCTTACTTACCCGCTGCTAGAGGTTGTCCAGCTCATTCAGATCGCCAAGGTATTTGAGCGTACGGACGCCCTCTTCACCCTAATCCTGTTCCTTGGCCTGGGCATCAAGATCGCCGCCTTCTTCTCTGGTGCCGTAGTTGGATTTCAACGGATTACCGGGATTAATTATAAGAAATGGGCGGTCCCTGCAGGGCTGGTCATTCTGGCCTTATCCTTTCTGTCCAACAATTACACAGAATATCTATGGGTAGGGCTCCACATCACGGTCAGCTGGACATCTCCAATCTTTCAGATGGTCCTTCCCCTTCTGCTGCTAGTCGTTATGCTGCTTCGAAAAAAAAAGCGGCCAAGCCAGAAGAAGAATGACTCTGCTTCGCCTTCATAAGGAAGGGATTGGCATTTCCATCATACGGTCACTGTGATAGATTAGATTATACCTAAATCTCTTCTAGGAGAAGCAGATCTATCATGATATCTATCTATCCTATTAACGACGCAAAGTGGCAGGAGCTTCGCTCCCATGTCGCCACTTCGTTCCAAGACTTAACACTCAAACGCGGATTCCAATACTATAAGCAAGAGCGCATTCGGGAGTTCAGCATGCCAGAACCTGAACGAATTGAGGCAAGTGTTCAGGGAACAGAGCTCTACCAGGTCAACATCGAGCTGAATTCTCTCACAAGCAGCCGGTGCAGCTGCCCGGTCGGCGAGTGCTGCAAGCATATGGCCGCGGCTTTGATGCAGTACGCTCACCTCCAGCAGCGGTCTGTCCCTGCCCTGGTGAACGCTCATTCCGCTCTAGCCCTTGAGCGTACGCCCCCACCTTCTCATCAAGCGGCCCTCAGCCGAAGCAGCGCCCAACAGGGTGAGCTGAAGGCCGCGGCTGCGATGAGGTGGAGAGACCAGGCAAGCGGCCTCGCAAGAATGCCCGTCACCAAGTGGCACGAGCTCTTCGAGGCCTGTACAGCGCCTATCGGAACGGCAGGAGCCGGCAGCCGGTATGCAGAGAGCGCCCTGGACTTTATCTTTGCGCTGAACCCTAGACTTGCTCCAGGGCTGGAGCAGCTGTATGAGCTGCATGCCCATCTGTTTGTCCTGGACAAGCTGATCAAGCCTGTTCAGCAAGGTCTACACACCAATCTCCATCTGGGCTATTACACACAGGTTGCCGCCGATGACCTGACCCATGCCGTGAGTCAGCTTCTTCAGCAGAAGCTGGAGCTTGAAGCTGAAGAAGCGCCGGAAGAGGCGCAGCGCCTTCAGGAGACCCTGGATTACCTAAGAGATAAGATGCTCACCGAACCCCAGAGCTCCAGCTATTTTCTGAGCTTCTATGAGCAGCTCTGGCAGACCTGGAACCGGCCGGGTCTTAAAGGCACAGAGGCATACCGTGAGGAGCTTAGCCGGCTGGAGACGGCCGAGGATTCCATAGGCCCCGCCCTGTCCCGCCTGTCTTGGCTGCTTGCTCAAAGCTCCATGCACTTCTATCTTCATCAGGATGAGGAGGCTTGGGATAAACTAAGGGAAGCGAACAACAGCTTCCATATTCATCCCGGCAGGCTGTTCTACTACCTTCGTGAGCTGCAGCATCTCCAGGCCTGGGATAGGCTTCAGCGATGGCTGATCGAGATCGGCCCTCTGCTCACAAGCGCTCGCGCTTCTATGCTGAATGACTATCTGAGTTACTGGGAGGAGGTCACGAAGCAGCTGCCGGAGGCGGAGTCGCACATGTGGGAATCTCTCATCCGCATGCTGCCCAGCGCCAGCAGCATCTATCAGGAAGCCCTGCTGAAGCACGGCAAGTGGCAGCGATGGATGGACTACCAGCTCAGCACAGGCCGGGAGCCTCTTGAGTTCCGAGTGACCGAGCTTGCGCCGGTAGAGAAGAATGCTCCCGAGCTGCTGCTTCCCTTCTACCATCAAGCGGTGCAGCGATACATCCTGCACAAGAATCGGGACAGCTACAAGGACGCGGTCAAGCTGCTGAAGCGGTTGGCCAAGCTGTACAAGAAGCTGAAGCAGGAAGCAAGATGGGAGGAATTCCTGGAAGGCTTGATCGGCCGTTACAGCCGGCTTCGCGCCTTCCAAGAGGAGCTTCAGAGAGGAAAGCTGTTATGATGAACCCTTATATAGACCATATCACCATACAGGTTACACTGAGCACCCACGGAGACGCGCTGATCCACGGGACAGCGCAGCAGCTGGGCAGCCTGAACGGACAACAGTTGAAGGATCGCTTATTCGCATGGCATGAGGCCTCCTTCTACGGCACTGCCTTAGAGATTAAGCAGGTACAAGACATTGATCTGATCCTGCTTCCAGCCGAGCAGGTCCTCCCCTTCTGGGCGGATCCCCAGCTGCTTCAGCATATGGAATGGAGCTGGGCCGAAGAAGCCTCTATGCTGGCTCAGGCTGCTCCGGTGCTGATGAAGTGTATTGATGCCAAGCGATATCTGCCCAGCTTCGTAGACTTTCGCGCTACCGGAAGACTCGTCTGGACCTGGGATGAGGCAGGGCTTGAGCCGCATGAGCTGAACCTTCTCCTCGAGGCGAGCGAAATAGACGAATTCCGCCAAGGGCTCTCCGCTGCCTTCTCTGCCTGCGTGTACGACCGCTGGTATGGCACAGAGGAAGCTGCGGCCGACTTGCGCAGGGAATATCCCCAGCTCTTCTCCAGGGCCGGCATACCTGCCGCTGGCCTAGACGCGCAGAGCTGGCTGGTGGCGATCGGCTGGCGTACCGACTTAGCCCCCTTCCGGCCTGCGCTGCAGCTTCTGGAGCCGGAGGAGGAGCATGACTCCTGGCGGCTCAATCTAGTGCTGCAGGACAAGCTTGACCCTGCAGCGCTTTATCCTGTCCAGCTGAACGAAGGCGGACAGGCCCTTGGTGCGTGGCCGGAAGCCTGGAACGGCCACGCGGCTGAGCGCTCCGCCAGCTGGCTGGAGCGCCTTCGCAGCGTCCTGCCCGGAGCGTGGCTCACGGGCAGCCCGGACGATCTGCTAAGCCGCCCGCTCGGCAGCGAAGGCGCATGGCAGTTCCTTACCCAGCACAGCCTGCGCCTGCTGGAGGCGGGCTGGCAGGTGCTGCTGCCCGCCTGGTGGGAAGCGGCCCGCCGGAAGAAGCCACGGCTTAAGGCCAAGGTTAAGCCGGAGGAGGGCGATTCCCAGGCCCAAGGCAGCCGGGGCAGCTCCCTATTCGGGCTGGACTCTATCATCAGCTTCGATTGGCGCATCTCCATCGGGGAGAGCGACCTAACCGAAGGCGAGTTCGAAGAGCTGGTCGCCCGGGGAGAGCGGCTTGTCCGCTTCCGGGACCAGTGGGTTCCGCTGGACCCGGCCCTGCTCGCCCAGATTCACCGGGCGATGAACGGGGTGGACAAGGAGCAGGGCCTGTCCTTCCAGGATATCCTGCATCTGCATCTTACGCAGGATCGCCAGGACCAGCGCGGCAAGACCGAGGCACAGGCGGAGGCAGAGGAGCCTGAACAGAGCCCCGATGCGCCCGTGCGCCTGGAGGTGGAGCTGAACGAGCATCTGACGAAGCTCATCGCCCAGCTCGG
The DNA here is from genome assembly GCF_003060825.1 of Paenibacillus sp. CAA11. Lineage (NCBI taxonomy): Bacteria > Bacillati > Bacillota > Bacilli > Caryophanales > Paenibacillaceae > Paenibacillus > Paenibacillus sp. CAA11. The sequence continues at coordinate 290,323 of NZ_CP028922.1, read as the reverse complement.
CAGACATTCGGAGCTGCCGCTGCTGCCGCAGCCCGCAGGGCTCCGTGCCGAGCTGCGCTCGTACCAGCGGGAAGGCTTCTCCTGGCTCTCCCTGATGCGCCGCTTCGGCCTCGGGGCCTGCCTCGCGGATGACATGGGCCTCGGCAAGACCGTCCAGTTTATCGCCTATCTGCTCCAGCTTCAGGAGAGCCGGGAAGCCGCGCAGGCTTCCTCCCTCCTGGTCTGCCCGACTTCGGTGCTGGGCAACTGGCAGAAAGAGCTGGCCCGCTTCGCGCCTTCCCTACGGATCATGATCCACTACGGCCCGAGCCGCCTAAGCGGAGAAGCATTTCAGGAGGCCGTGAAGCAGGCTGATATTGTGCTGACTTCCTATGCCACAGCTACCCTGGACCAGGAGCTGCTGTGCACAGTAACCTGGGCATCCATATGCCTAGATGAGGCGCAGAATATCAAGAATGCACAGACCAAGCAGTCCGCCGCCGTCAAGAGCTTTCCGGCCCGGCACCGAATTGCGCTAACGGGGACGCCCATTGAGAACCGGCTGACCGAGCTGTGGTCGCTGTATGACTTTATGAATCCGGGTTACCTCGGCAGTGCCCGTGTGTTTCAACACCGCTTCATCCAGCCGATTGAGAAGGACGGTAATGGAGACCGCACCAAGGAGCTGCAGAAGCTGGTTCACCCCTTCATGCTCCGGCGCAAGAAGAAGGACCCGGCGATCCAGCTTGACCTTCCGGACAAGAATGAAGCGAAGATCTATATCCCGCTGACCCCTGAACAGAGCGCACTCTATGAGCAGACAGTACATGCGCTGATGGAGCGCATGAAGCAGCTTGAAGGCATAGCGCGCAAGGGAGCCATCCTGTCCGCCCTCACCCAGCTCAAGCAGCTGTGCGACCATCCGGTACTGCTAACCCAGGAAGCCTTGCCCTTAAGCGCCGAAGACGGATGGGACCCGGAAGACCGTAAGCGCTCGGTTTCCCGCTCAGCCAAGCTGGAACGGCTGCTCGACATGGTGAAGGAGCTTCGGGAAGAAGGCGACCGCTGTCTGATCTTCACCCAATATGTCGGCATGGGGCTGCTGCTCCAGCAGGTGCTCCAGCAGGAGCTTCAAGAGCCGGTGCTCTATCTGAACGGCAGCACCCCCAAGACCGCCCGGGACAAGATGATTGACAAGTTCCAATCCCGGTCGCTTCCTCCGGAGGAGCAGCCAAATGTATTCATCCTCTCCATCAAAGCGGGAGGCGTTGGCCTGAATCTGACGGCAGCCAACCATGTCTTCCACTTCGACAGGTGGTGGAATCCCGCCGTGGAGAATCAGGCCACAGACCGCGCTTACCGGATGGGCCAGACAAAGGATGTACAGGTGCATAAGTTCATTGCTCTAGGAACACTGGAAGAACGGATCGATGAGATGCTGGAGAGCAAGCAGCAGCTCAGCGACAATGTCATTTCAAGCACCGAAGGATGGATCACCGAGCTGTCAACCGAGGAGCTGAAGGACCTGTTTACCCTGCGGCAAGGGATTGGCGGGTAACTCCTGTTCAGGAACATTATCCAAATGAAGCTATGCATAACAAGAGAAGCTCTTCGTCACGAGAAAGAAAGAGTTTCTCTTGTTTATTATTCGGTCAAGCTGCCGCAGCCAAAAGAGCGAATGAAATTAGGCTGTCCGGCTTCCAGTCCCTCCTATGTATGATCTTCATAGGGAGGCTCGTCTTTTTTTGAATTTGCATGTTCCTCCATAATATTGTCGAAATTTATAAAAGATACCGCGGCCGATTCCCCCTTGTCAGGATGAAAAAAAGCGCCTACTATGCTACAATACTGGAATTGCAAAGGGAATACTTTAGGAGGGTCATTGAAACACATGCTTATTATTGGAATCGCCGGCGGCACCGGCTCCGGCAAGACGACCGTAGCCCGTTCTGTCATTGAGCGCCTTGGCTCAAGCAAAGTGACGTTTATATCTCAGGATAACTACTACAAGGATCATTCACATCTAAGCCTCGAAGAACGAAGTCTGATCAATTATGATCACCCGTTCGCTTTCGATAATGAGCTGCTGATTGAGCATCTCACTATTTTAAGAAATGGACAAGCTGCCATGGCACCGGTTTATAACTTCTCAGAGCATGCTCGCTCGACAACCGAGACCGTGGAGCTGAAGCCGAATAATATCATCATTCTTGAAGGCCTGCTTGTGCTGGCTGACGAGAATTTGCGCAGCCTGTTAGACATTAAGGTGTTTGTCGATACGGACCCCGATGTACGGATTCTGCGCCGGGTGCTTCGGGATATCGAGGAGCGCGGACGGACCATCCAGTCCATTCACCAGCAGTATTTGACGACGGTGAAGCCGATGCATGAAGCCTTTATTGAACCCTCCAAGAAATATGCCGATCTCATCATTCCAGAAGGCGGGGAGAACGAGGTCGGAATTCAGCTGCTCTCGATCTTGACGGAGAAGTATTTGTCAGGTGACCGTAACTGGGGCGAGAATTAAAGTCTCTATCTATACAGCAACAGCTTCACAACAAACGGACTCCCAAAGATGGGAGTCCGTTTGCATTATAGACTGCCTAGTTCAAAAACTGCAGCAGGCTGAGTTCAATTGAGTCATTTGCCAGCCAGCTGAATGGCAGCTCTTTTGTCTGTAAAGTAGTACAGCAAAGCGATCAGAGGCAGGATCATTCCGATTAAGGATGTAAGATGCCAGCCGCCATGCGCATACGACCAGCCCCCCACAAATGATCCGACGGCTCCCCCCATGAAGAAAATGGCCATGAACAGACCGTTCAGGCGGCCTCTTGCTTCATTTCCCAAGGAGTAAATGGCCCGCTGCCCTAGAACCAAATTTCCCGATACCGCCATATCCAGTGTAATCGCTGCAAGAACCAGCAGGAGAAGGACCCAAGTGGAATGCCCCCGAAGAACGAAGGCCAGCAAGAAGGACAGTACAGCAATCACGATGGCAAGACCGGTCAGTCTGTGGGTCCATCCCTTATCAGCCAGTCTTCCGGCGATCGGCGCCGCTGCAGCGCCCCCTACTCCTGCTAAGGCAAACCAAGCAATTCCTTGCTGGGACAGCCCAAACTCATCTCTTAAATGCAAGGGAACCGCCGTCCAGAACAGACTGAAGGACCCGAACAGGAAGGCTTGATACAGAGCGCGGCGACGAAGTACAGGCATTTGGCCGAGAAGCGCCGGAAGTGAAGCAATGAGCTGGCCATAGGATATCGTCCGGGCTGGCACACGCTCCGGAAGCTTTCTGAAGAGCACGACAATCAGCAGCAGAACTAAAATGGCCGACAGAATAAATACACCCTGCCAGCTCCAGAAGCTGGCGATAAAGCTGGCAAGCGGCCGGGATAGCATAATCCCGAGCAGAAGGCCGCTCATCACGTTCCCTACCACGCGGCCGCGCTGTTCCTCCGAGGACAGGTATGTGGCGTAAGGCACAAGAATCTGAGCGACTACCGAGCCCAGTCCGATGAAGAAGGAGGCGGTCAGGAAGAGTGAGGCGTGGCCGGAGAAAGCCGCAACCGCCAGGGCAATAACGACAACAACCAAGGATACTGCAGCAAGACGTCGATTCTCCAAAATGTCGCTCAGCGGCACGATGAACAGCAGCCCCAGCACATAGCCAATTTGAGTAATCGTGACAATAATACCTGCAGCCGCCGAGGACAGGCCGGTAGCTGCACTGATCGGCCCAATCAAGGTTTGAGCATAATAGAGATTGGCGACGATAATCCCGCAGCCTGCCGCTAACAGGAACGTAATCCATCTGGAGATAGACGGGACATTTTCGCTTTGTTGATTTTGCATAATAACTCCCTCATTTCGTTTTAAGGATAAGGTTAAACCCACTTTGAAGCATCCATTTCGATTTTCAATACTAAACGTTTAGTTTATTAATTATGATTAAATAATATACTGAACGTATCGTTTTGTAAATAGGCGCGCTGATGTTTTTTTAACAAACATTTTGTATAATGAACGTATGGTTTCTTTTTGTACGGTATTTTACAAGGGCATCTTGCAAGGGAGTGTAGCTTATGACTGCAAAAAGAGGGCGTCCACGCAATATGGAAACTCAGAAGTCCATCTTGAACGCGTCCTACGAACTGCTGCTAGAGAAGGGTTTTGCAGCAATTACTGTAGAGAAAATTGCGGAGCGGGCCGGTGTTAGCAAGGCTACGATCTATAAGTGGTGGCCCAATAAGTCGGCCGTTGTGATGGACGGATTCCTCTCAGCGGCTTCAGAGCGGCTGCCCATACCCGATACAGGCTCAATCTTCGATGATATTCTCATCCATGCCACGAATGTCACCCGTTTTATGACAAGCCGTGAGGGCAAGATCATTGCACAGATCATTGGAGAAGGACAGTCCGATCCTGCATTGGCAGATGTCTACCGGACCAGATACTTTCAGCCTCGCCGCTTGGAGGCAAGGCAGCTGCTGGAACGCGGCGCGCAGCGGGGAGAACTGGACAAGGACCTGGATGCCGGATTATACACGGATCTTATCTACGGCCCTATCTTCTACAGATTACTAATTACCGGCGAAGTATTGAATGACGAATATGTAGAGCGTCTCGTCCGCCTTGCATTCCAAGGACTTCGGCCATGACATGAATGTGAGTTTGGAGAAGCCTCGCCTCCCTATTGCCTAAAATAGGGTGCGGGGCTTTTGTCATTTTGTTTCTCGGTCCTGGCATTCACAGAACTCCTTCCAGGCAGTAACCTTCTCAGGCCGCTTAAGCCTGTCACCGAGAAGGAATACAGCATGTACGCCATTCGCTTAGCTGAAGAACCTCCTTCTTCTCCTAGACAGGTACCTATCCGCTGCGGGCGCATACCCTATAAAGTAACTGATGGCGCAGTCGCCGCCATGGTCTTAGCAAGAACAAACAAAGAGGGGATGTGGTTACTTTCATGCCGACAAAAAGGTATTTGGCCGTTTGGCTCAGCCTGCTGCTCCTAATGACTGCCGTGCTGTCTTCCTGCTCTATCGGGGAAGCTTCCAAGCAGGCCAAAGCAGATGCCAAGAAGACCGTTCGCATTGGCTATCAGAAAAATGGGCCGCTGATTATTTTAAAGACCCGAGGGACGCTTGAAGAGAGATTGAAGCCGCTTGGCGTCACCGTGGAGTGGTATGAATTCGCTTCAGGCCCGCCGCTGCTGGAATCCCTCAATGCGGGCAGTCTGGACCTGGGAAGAACCGGCGACTCTCCGCCCATTTTTGCTCAGGCGTCAGGCTCATCGTTGGTATACGTAGCTGTAGGCAAGCCTAAGTCCAGCGGCTCCGGCATCCTCGTTAAGCAGGGCTCTGCTATCAAGACGATCGGGGACCTAAAGGGCAAAACGATCGGTTTTGCCAAGGGCTCCAGCTCCCACTATTTCCTCGTGGAGGCCTTGGCTGAGGCAGGTCTGACTCCAAGCGACATCAAGCCAGCCTACCTGTCACCAGGGGATGCCAGAATCGCCTTCGAGCAAGGCAAGATTGATGCCTGGATCGTGTGGGACCCCTTCACAGCAGATGCAGAAAAGGCTGCGGGAGCACGCATGCTGGTGAGCGGGGAAGGCTTGACGACAGATCGTGACTTCTTCCTGGCTTCCGAGAAATTCGCGGAGCAGCATGAGGATCTCGTTAAGATCGTTGTTGAGGAAATTCAAAAGGCCTCGGACTGGGCCAATGCACATCCTGCCGAGCTGACCAAGCTGCTATCCTCCATCCTCGGCATTGATGAAGCCTCTATGCAGTTAGCGGTTGAACGCCGGGAGTACGGCCTTGATGCTCTAAATGAGGAGATTATTGCCGAGCAGCAGCAAATTGCAGACGTCTTCTATGAGCTCAAGATCATTCCGAAAAAGGTGAACATCGCGGAGCGGGTCTACAAATTTAAAGAAAAGGATGAGTCCCGTTGAAGCCATCCTATTCCCAAATTCTATATAAGCTGCTTCCTTGGGCTATTCCGCTCCTGCTGCTGATCGTGTGGCAGTTATCCACGAAGATGGGGATTGTGCCCACACGAATTCTCCCCGCTCCTTCGGATGTATATCTGGCAGCCGTTCAGCTGATTCAGAACGGTGAGCTTTTTCATCACGTGTGGATCAGCCTCTGGAGAGCCTCCATCGGCTTTCTGATCGGAGGCTCCATCGGCTTCGTGCTGGGCCTCCTCAATGGACTGTTCCGCAGCTCTGAGGTTCTGCTCGATACTTCCATCCAGATGCTGCGCAATATCCCCCACCTCGCCCTGATCCCCCTGGTGATCCTTTGGTTCGGGATCGGCGAGGAGGCCAAGATATTCCTTGTGGCCCTGGGCGTGCTTTTTCCAGTGTACTTAAACACCTATCACGGGATTAAGTCCGTGGATCAAGGCTTGATTGAGATGGGGCGCATGTATGGACTCAAAGGCTTCCCTTTGTTCCTTCATATCATTTTCCCCGGCGCACTCTCCTCCATTCTGGTCGGAATCCGATTCTCGCTAGGCATTATGTGGATTACCCTCATTGTGGCAGAGACGATCTCCTCTACCTCCGGCATTGGGTATATGGCTATGAACGCCAGGGAATTTATGCAGATGGATGTCATTGTCCTAAGCATCTTAATATACGCCCTGCTAGGCAAGCTGTCAGATGTCATCGCTCGTTACTTTGAGAAGAGATGGCTGAAGTGGCATCCCGGCTACCAGAAAAAAGCGGGTAGAGAGACATTGAGGAGGAGTGCATGATGACCGTGAACAACCAGGTCCATCTGATGCTGGACAATCTGCACAAAAGCTATCATCAGGTTGAGGTTCTGAAGCAGCTGGACATGACCGTGCGGCAGGGGGAATTCATCGCCATCGTCGGCAAGAGCGGCTGCGGGAAAAGCACGCTGCTGCGCCTGCTGTCCGGGCTTGAGAAGCCCAGCAGCGGCCAGATCCTGATCCAGGATAGGCCGCTCAGCGGCCTCAATACCGAGGCCTGCATGATGTTTCAGGACGGCCGTCTCCTTCCGTGGAAAAAGGTGCTGGACAACGTAATGCTAGGCCTGAAGGGCGACCGGCGGAAGGAGGCCCAGGAAGTGCTGCGCAGTGTAGGACTCGAAGACAAACAGGAGGAATGGCCTGCCAAGCTGTCAGGCGGCCAGAAGCAGCGCGTCGCCTTGGCCCGCGCTCTGATTCATAAGCCCATCCTGCTGCTGCTCGATGAGCCGCTGGGCGCGCTCGATGCGCTTACCCGGCTCGAAATGCAGAGCCTGGTAGAGGAGCTATGGCAAGGAAGCCGCTTTACGGCGCTCCTTGTCACCCATGATGTGGAGGAGGCGGTGGCTCTCGCAGACCGGGTCATTCTGCTTCAAGAGGGCAGCATTGAAGCCGACGTTCCGATTCTGCTGCCGCGCCCCAGACAGCGGGATCATGCCGCCTTCACCTCGGTCGTCAACCAGATCCTGCGGAGAATTATCGGGCAGCCTGAGCCTACCCCACGGTCCAAGCCGCGAAGTGAAGAGCGGGAGTTCGCCTTCAATGCGGCGGTTCCTGAAGCGAACTGATCTTCTGGGAATCCCTATTTCGAATAGGTATCCATTGTTAGAACGGCCATTCGGCCGGAAGTGCTTCTTTTAGAGGCCGCTTCCGGCCAGATGGCCGTTCTCATATTTTCATATTTGTGGCATCTATATCTTCGGGGACGCATACATTAGTTTCAAGCAGGACTAGCCTAGGATGAAGGATGATCCCCCTTGAACAATAATCCCCGCCGAATGAGATTCACAGCGATACGATTTCGCCGCCTGTGCACCAAAAGCCTTCTGATTCTCGCCGGATCCATGCTCCAGGGCTATGCGATGGCGGTCTTCCTCTTCCCTCATGCCATTCCTTCAGGGGGAGGAGCAGGGCTAGCGGTGCTGCTTAATTACGGGTTTCAAATTCCTTTGAGCATTGGCCTATGGATCACGAACTTTTCGTTCCTGCTGCTGGCGATTAAATATCTCGGGGGCATCAGCGCCTTTGGCACCCTTGGCGTCATCACTGTCACTTCCATGTCCGTGAAGGTCTTTGAAGTTCTCTTCCATTCACCCTTCCACAATGTATGGATCGATCTGCTGGTCGGCTCCGTGCTGCTCGGAACAGGGATTTCCGTTCTGTACGGACAAGGTGTATCTAACGGGGGGATCGGATTTGTCTCTCTGGCCATCGCCAAGTACAGGGGCACAAACCCCGGTAAATCCCTGTTCTGGATGAACGGTCTGATCTTCCTCATCACCGCCTATGTCATCGACTGGGCCATCATCATTCAGGCACTGATTTGCCAGTGGCTATCCACCCGGATTGTAAGCTGGCTGCACGAATTTCCCCTGCGCCGATTGTACCCAAGCTTTCTGCCCGCCCAGGGCTGGCGCAAGAAATAAGAGGCTGTCCTGTTTAGCGGACAGCCTCTTGCCTTTACTGCTTAACTGCCGCCCATCGGGTTCAAATTGCGAATCACCCTGCGGCGCTTCTTCTTCTCGCCCTTCCCCTTACCTTGGGCCTCCCCACTCTTCGCTTCTCCGCCATGGATCAAGAACAGAGCCAGCAGCCCCACCAAAAAAGTAAGCCCGGCGATGGACAGGAACATGCCTACTCTGGACCATTCCATCAACCATCCGAATAGCGGAGGGCCTATGGCCACCCCGAAGAACCGAACAGAACCATACAATGAGGTGACAAAGCCCCTTCGCTCCTTGCCTACGGCCCCCGTAATAAAGCTGTTAATACAAGGGAGTGTCAGGCCTGTTCCCAAGCTGCTGATCGCCAGCACGGAAATAAACAGCGTCAGGTTATTTATAAAAGACAGAAGCGCATAAGAAACGGTAAGCATAGCGAAGCCAAGCACTATAAGCTTCTTCATCAAACGCTGGTTCTGCCCTATTTTACTGCCGGTAATGTAGGATGTTGTACACATGATCAGCAGAGGAATCGCCAGCACCAATCCTTTGACTACGCCATCAATATGGTGGATCTTCTCCAGCACGTCCGACAGGAAGAACAAAATCCCGAACAGTGTAAACAGGCAGGTAGCTCCGGCCAGATAAGCGGTAAACAGCCATCTGCCCTCATGCTTGAACACACTGAACAGACCGCTCACGTATTTCTTAAGCTTGGGCGGCTCCTTCTTCTTCTCCTTCTCCTTAATGAAGAGCCAGGTCAGAATAATGGACACCAGCACCACGATGGGAAAAGCAAAAAACACTCCGTACCAAATCAGCAAAGCGACAAGTGAACCCAGAATTGGGGATAGTACCTTGCCGAAGCCGTTAGAGGCTTCTACCAGTCCGAGAACCCGGCTCTCATCGCTGCCTTTGAACAAATCCCCGGTAAGCGCCATCGCAATGGGTGCCGTCCCTGCAGCCCCCATCCCCTGAAGCGTTCGACCAACCATAATCCAGGCGTAGGGGTGCGGGATCAGAGCGGCGGCCAGCCCCGCCAATATTCCGCCTACCCCATATAGAATCAAAGCAGGAATAATAACGGCCTTACGGGAGAAACGATCGGATAAATAGCCCAGAATCGGAATAAAGATGGCTGCCACCAAAGAGAATGCTGTAATAGTCAAGCTCACCTGGAAGGATGACAAGTGAAGCTCGGATTTCATCGTTGGCAGAATCGGAATAAGCATGGAATTTCCCAGTGTCATGATCAGGGGAATGGACCCGATGGCTACAATTGTCCGTCCAGATGGACGGCTTGAATGCTGCTCTACATGCTGTTCACCCATTGGCTGTTCCTCTCTTTCGGGGTCAAAAGGTCTCTTCCGGATACTGCATTAGGATGTGCTTAGACTTGCTCTTTCATTCCAAGGCTCGGCTTCTTGTTTTCGGTTTGACATGGAACGCGCGTTTCATCCCTTACATTTTCAGTTGACCGAGAAGGTAGAGCATTATGCCTTAAGATGATGAATATCACCGCCAGGCTGATTCAGAGGGGGACGGTGTAGATGTTCAGGAAAAACAAAAAAGGGACAAGCCTGCTTTAGTGTTCTAAACAGGCCTGTCCCTTTATTCGCATCACTTGAATTGGTCGTCAGCGATCAGTCTTCAAAATCTACGTTATGATAGACTTGCTGCACATCGTCAAGGTCTTCGAGAGCATCAATCAGCTTCTCGAACTGTGCCTTGCTCTCTTCCGGCAGCGTCACGAACGTCTGCGGAAGCATCGTGAGCTCTGCCACTGTAAATTCGGAGATCCCAACGTTCCGGAAGGCCTCCTGCACAGCATGGAATTGATCCGGCTCTGCATACACAATGATGGACTCGTCCTCTTCCAGGATATCGCGCACATCCACATCCGCTTCCATCAGAATTTCGAGCACTTCATCGGCGGTCTTACCCTCTACGCCGATTACCGCTGTGGAATCGAACATGTAATTCACCGATCCGCTAACGCCGAGGCTTCCGCCGTTCTTGCTGAAGGCCGAACGCACTTCTGGCGCTGTGCGGTTTACATTATTCGTGAGGGCATCCACAATAACCATGGAACCATTCGGTCCAAAGCCCTCATAACGCAGCTCATCGTAATTCTCATCCGAACCGCCCTTGGCCTTCTCGATGGCGCGGTCAATGATCGCCTTCGGCACATTGTAGGTCTTCGCGCGTTCAAGCACGAACTTCAGAGCCTGGTTCGACTCCGGATCCGGCTCGCCCTGCTTGGCTACCACATAGATTTCACGTCCAAATTTAGCATATATACGACTTGTACTTGCATCCTTGGATGCTTTCTTTTCCTTAATATTATTCCACTTACGCCCCATAGTGTTCTCGCTCTCTTTCACTTGTAAATGTACACATTTGGTTCCTATTATAGCTCTAATCAGGAACTTGATCAAACGACAGATTAGGGGCGGTTAAGTTCGCTATCTAAAGCAAGGGCCTAACAGAGGAACCAGAAATGAAGCCCGCTTCGCTCCTTACACACCACAATATTCAGCCAAACAGTTCTGGTTATTACAGACTCATCGGGTGAGGAATTAGGAACCAAGGGGGGAATAGGTCCCATAGAAACCCATAGAAAAAGGACGCCTACCAAAGGCGTCCTTAAATCCTAGCAAACCCTTATATACAATTCAATCAATCAACCGGTGCTGCTCCCATTTATTCCCTCGGGACCGCCATAGGAACACCGCGCCCCGGATTCCCCATTCAATGTCCATCGCTAGCCAGACACCTAAAATTCCGTAATCTAACACGATGCCGAGGATATAGCCAAGCACTACCCGAAACAGCCACATGGAGAGCATGGATGTGATCGAGGTGAACTTGGAATCCCCTGCTGCTCTCAGCGCAGATGGTGTAATAAAGCTGATGGACCAGAGCGGAATTTGAGCAATGGTATTGACCAGGATCACCAGGAAAATATCATCTACGATCTCGGCAGGCGGATGGAACAGCCCTACCAGCGGCTTGAAGAACGGCAGCAGCAGCAGGCCCATCACTATAAAAGATGCGGAGGACAACCATAAGAAGGACTTGGTGAACTTCCGCGCATCCGCAATATTCCGGCTGCCGATACACTGCCCGACGACTGTCACAATGGTCAGGGACAGGGCATTCGCTGGAATCTGGAACACACCGGCCAGCGAAGAGCAAATTGCGTTAGTAGCAATGGCATATGTGCCCAGGCTGACAATGAAAATCTGGGTGAGAATCTTCCCGCCATTGAAGAACATCTGCTCTGCAGCGAACGGCAGGCCGATGAACAGGATTTTCTTCAGCATTTTCCAATTGAAATACAATAAATCCTTCAAGCGATACTGCAGGTCAACATCAACACGAATCAAGTAGACTAGGGCACAGACTGCCGCCGCATATCTGGAAATGTTGACAGCGATGGTCATTCCGAACACACCCATATCCGCCCAATTGATAAACACGATATTTAGTGCGACATAAGACAGGTTCATAATCAGCGACAGGAACAGAGATGCCCGCGTCTTCCCGATTCCCCGCAAAGCACCGCAAACCGCTTCCACGATGCCAATTCCCAGAAAGGAAGTACAGCTGCCGATCAGATAGGTCCTGGCATTTGTCATGACATCCGCTGATGCGCTGCCGAATAGCAGACTCAGAACCGGATTATAGAATACAATCATTAGCAGACCGATACAGAGAGACATTAAGGAGACGGATGAGACGGTTCCGGCAGTAGCTCTGGAGACCATCAGTTCATTGCGACTGCCTTTGTACTGCGCAACTACCACCGTTCCCCCGGTAGATACGGCCACAAATACGTTGATTAGAAAAATATTCAGGGAGTCAATCATGTTCACCGCACTGACCGCAGCCATACCCGCCGAGCTGATCATCGCGGTATTCACCAGATTAAGGCCTACAATAAAGGCCTGGTCGATCAGGAGCGGCAGGAATAGAGCAATCATTTGCCGGTAATTCATGGACGTTCCGGAGAAATACTTATCCAAAAAGCTTTGTTTCTGCTTTCTAAGCACTACATTGGGCTGAGCCATAGGATCACATTCTTCGCTTATAATGGGTTGTAAACCTGAAAAAAACTCTTCCTATAGAAGAGTCCTGCCTGCGGTCATCATACAACTTGCAATCATAAAAAAGTCAGGTATCTCTACCTGCGGGTTAGAATGAACAAAGGTCATAGTGCGCCTCTGGTAGAGGTTACCACCGGGCGCCGGAGATGTCAACGAAGAGACTCATATTTAATCGATAAGTCCCCCCGCCGAAAGTGGCAGAGGGACCCTAAAGCTTGGAGCCTGGCATTGTTAAAGATAGATTACTTCTTCTTGATAACCTCCAGCTGAATGCTGTGAGCGTTATAGGTTAACTTCACCTTGTAGCCGGCCGGTAATCCGGTCGTCTCCACGGAAGAGAAGGCCGCTTGACCCTGTCGCATGCCGCTGGTGATAATCATCACCTTGCCGGCAGGCACATAATTATTCGTAAAGTGCAGGCGAAGCTTGCCGCCGTATGCCGCTTTACCTTTAATGCGAAGCACATCCCTCTGGCTGCCAAGGGTCAGCTCCAAGGTGCCTTTTGCCGCTTGCTTGTAATCACCGACGATGGTCACTTTGCCGGAGACACTCTCACTGAGCGTTCCTCCATTGTTCGTGACATTGCCGCTGCCGAGCGCAGCCGCCGATTCGGCGGATAGGGTACCGCCGTCGATTTGTGTGCCGCCGGTGTAAGAGTTATTGCCAGCAAGGGCCAGGCTGCCTGTTCCTTGCTTGGTCAGCTTGCCGCTGCCGGAAATATCGTTGCGCCAACGGTCCTTGGCATAGAAGCCGCCTTTGGATGCGTCCATATTCACGGTTACGTCCTTCACGAAGGCCCCAAAGCCATCGGCCGCAGCAAACAGATTCAATCGTCCCCAGCCTTCGGCATCATCAAGTACCGGATACCCCGATGGGAGACCGGTCGTCGCCAGCACCCAGCGGCGCTGTGTGCTGTCCAAATACGGGAGGCGTGTCTCCAGCAGCACCTCCGCTCCCTTCGGTACAACCATGGATTCAGTGGCAGCGCCTGCTTGCGGGAAATCATAAGTCAGCCGCTGGGTATACTGCTGCTTGTTCTTGTTATAGTCACTGTAGCGGTCTACAGAGCTGCCCTTCTGGGTCAGCAGCTTCGTGTGCGCCTCCTCATAAGCCGCCTTCTTCAGGCTGCTGTTGTCCGGATCATTCAGAATGGCGGCAGCCAGCGCTGTCGCCATTACACGTCCGCCCATCACATCAAACGGCGAGTGCATGCCGGCAACGATGCGGTTGTTCCCGAGTTCGGAGGCACGGGTAAGCAGCTCCTGGTAGCGCTCCGGTACGGCATAGGCCATAGCGAAGGCGGTCAGATAGGCAGCGTTGGTGTGACCGCTCGGATAGCCGCCGTCACTGCTCGGATCGGATTTTTTAGCCGGAACCAGGGTAGGCAGCAGTTTGACATCCTCACTCCAGCGGAAAGGACGAGGATAGTTGAAGTAGGCCTTAGCCGGATTGGTAGAGGAGTAATTGCCCCGCAACGTGTTCACCAAGTTCACCATGTTGCCTAAGCTGGAATCCTTCACTCCCGAATTCGTTCCTTCATCTTCATACTTCTTCACAGTGGCATCCGCCGGAACAGCAGGAATTGTCGTCGTAGCACCCGCTTGGGCTCTGTATACGTCAGTAAGAGGCCCCAAGCCGTCAATCATGCTGTAGCTCTGATTCCGCTGATCGTCGAGATAAGCTCTCTCAGCTTCCTCAGGCGTCCTTTTGGTGGTGATATCCACAACCTTCTGAATATTAGCATCCAGCAGCTGCTGATTCAGCTTGGTGCCGCCGTCCCAAGTTGCCCCGGGCTTCCAAAGCTTCTCGAAACCAGCAAGCACGCCGATGGTCGGATTGGATTCCGGGGTCTTATTATCCTTCGTGTTATTCTTGTAATGATCTACAAAATACCCATAGGCCGGCTCCTTCGGTTCTACGGAACTTGGCAGGCTGGCAGCACCCGCATAACCCGCATAACCGCTGCCCAGCGTGCCGAGCAGCAAGGATAGCGATAAGCCGACCGTGATCTTGCTTTTTCTTGACGTTTTCATGGTTGTACAGTCCTCCCCGTATTCTTAACACTTCATAATCGGTTCCTATCTCAGTTATGTACTATGTAATCAACGATATATTAAACTTGTTAACGGATCGGCAGGACTTTGTTGATGCAGTGTTAATCTTTCGACAAAATTCTTGCTAAGGGATGAGTATATCGCCCAAATTCTAGAATTAAATGGAAATTTATATAAAATAGTAATGAGATTCATTAAGCATATGTAAATTTGCGTGTCCAGAAATAAAAAAAAGAGCAGCAGACCTTTATTGTCTGCTGCTCGCTTAGGATCATCTGAAGGAAACTTAATCCCTATCCCGAAAGCGGAATATTCATTTTATTGTCTTACCCGAATCTCCTCCAGGATCATCTCCACAATCTCCGGCGTATTCTTCGTGCCAAGATCTCCGTCTCCCCGCTTGCGTACGGAAATGGCGCCGGTGTTCTTCTCGCTCTCACCCAGCACGAACATGTAAGGCACCTTCTCCAGCTGCGCTTCCCGGATTTTGTAGCCCAGCTTCTCACGGCGAATATCCACTTCCACGCGAATGCCAGCCTCCTCCAGCGTTTTCTTCACCTGAAGCGCGTAATCGACATAGTTATCCGATACGGGCAGCAGCTTCACCTGAACCGGAGCCAGCCAAACCGGGAAGGCCCCTGTGAAATGCTCGGTCAGAATGCCGATAAAGCGGTCAATGGAGCCGTATACCGCCCGGTGAATCACCACTGGACGATGCTTCTGCCCATCCTCGCCAATATAGGACAGATCAAATTTCTCCGGCATTTGGAAATCAAGCTGAATGGTGCCGCACTGCCAGCTGCGCTTCAGGGCATCTAGAATGTGGAAGTCGATCTTAGGGCCATAGAAAGCGCCGTCCCCTTCGTTCAGGCGGTAATCAATGCCCAACTGGTCCAGCACATTCTTCAGCGACTGCTCTGCCTCATTCCACAGCTCATCGGAGCCCATGGAATCTTCCGGACGGGTCGACAGCTCAATTGTATATTCAAAGCCGAATACCTTATAGATATGGGAGATCAGATCGATCACCCGGCTGATCTCTTCTTCAATCTGATCCGGACGCACGAACAAATGGGCATCGTCCTGACAGAAGGTCCGCACCCGCATCATCCCGCTGAGCGCCCCTGACATCTCGTGACGATGAACTTGGCCGAACTCCGAAATGCGGATGGGAAGATCGCGATAGGAGTGAAGGCTGTTCTTGAACACGAGCATATGGCCCGGACAGTTCATCGGCTTGAGCGCATACTCTGTTTGATCCACCTGAGTGAAATACATATCATCCCGGTAGTGGTCCCAGTGGCCCGACTGCTCCCACAGACGTTTGTTCATCATCAGGGGAGTCCGTACCTCACTGTAATCACGCTGCCGCTGCAGCTCGCGGGCAAAGCTCTCCAGCTCGTTACGCAGGGTCATCCCCTTCGGCAAATAGAATGGCATGCCTGGCGCCTCCTCGGAGAACATGAACAGCCCAAGTTCCTTGCCTAGCTTGCGGTGATCCCGCTTCTTGGCTTCTTCCAGCAGATACAGGTGCTCTTCCAGCTGGGATTTCTTCGGAAAGGCTGTTCCGTAAATTCGCTGAAGCATCTTGTTATCTGCACTCCCGCGCCAGTAAGCACCGGCAACGCTCATCAGCTTGAAGGCCTTGATTCGGCCTGTAGACGGAAGATGTGGCCCCCGGCACAAATCGGAGAACTCTCCTTGCTCGTAAATCGTGATAACAGCATCCTCCGGCAAATCACGGATGAGCTCCAGCTTGAGCGGCTCTTCCGCCGCTTCAAACATCGCCTGTGCCTCTGCCCGGCTCACCACCTTGCGGACAATGGGCAGATTCTCGTTCACAATCTTCGCCATTTCCTTCTCGATGGCCGCCAGGTCATCCACCGACAGCGGCTTATCTATATCGATATCGTAGTAGAATCCATCCTGAATGACAGGACCGATCCCGAGCTTCACTGCTTTGCCGCCATAGATGCGCTTGATCGCCTGCGCCATCAGATGAGCGGTGCTGTGCCGGTATACCTCGAGCCCCTCCGGCGAATCGAGTGTGATGATCTCTACCTTCGCATCCTGCTCCACTTCCCGGCTGAGGTCGACCAGCTGACCTGCTAGCTTCCCGGCCACCGCATTCTTCTTCAGCCCTGGGCTGATCGATTCTGCAATCTCCAAAATCGTTGTCTTCACAGGGTACTCCCTAACGCTTCCGTCCGGCAAAGTGACTTGTACTGACATAAGTTATCCCTCTTTATCCATAAGATTTGAACGCAAAAAAGCACTGCATCCACTAAGGGACGAGTGCGTTCAATCTCGTGGTTCCACCCTAATTCGATCCGGCCGCTTACCTCTGCCAGATCCTCATTACGTGCATCCGCTAACGGGGATGAACCGGTATCCATTACTTCCGCCGAGCCGTTTATGGCGCGTCCGGGTTCCTGGTACGGCTACAAAGGGGTAGCTTCGCATCCGGTTGCTGGAGAAGATTTCAGCTTCTACTTCTCTCTCTGGGCAGCTCGTGAAGGAAACCATGTCTTTGATCGGTGCCTGTTATTGGTAACGATTATAAAAGCCGAAATTTCAAATGTCAATCTATATTCGCAAACTAATCAACTAGCCCTTAATTTGAATATCTGAACCCCTCAAAAACTAATAGAATTAAATAAATATGCATTTGACACAAATAAAGTTAACCAGTAAACTAACTATAGTTAACCGGTTAATATTATTTAAGGAGGCCTCCTCATGAAATCTAAGAACCACCACGAAGAAGTCTTTCAGGCCATTCAGGCGTTTGTTCTCAAGCGAGAGAAAAAGATACAGGCGCAGAACACGCTAGAACAAAGGCTGGCTAAGGATATTAAAGACACCGTCAGAGCCTGGAGCGTGACCCAGCTGCACATTTTATCCCTTGTGAACCAAAAACCCCGCGAGTTGAACAACACGATGCTGGCTGCGGAGCTTAACGTGTCCAAGCCTGCCGTTACCAAGGCCGTAAACCTGCTTACCCAGCATGGGCTGATCACAGCCATCAGGACAGCGGCGAGTCACAAGGAAGTCTACTACGACATTACCAGCCAGGGTAAGGAGCTGGCCGGAAAGCACGACAGGCTGCATCAGCAGGTCAGAGCAAGGTATGACGAGCTGCTGGACGGCTTCTCTGATGAAGAGCTGGCGGTCATCCTCCGTTTCCTCGGCGAATGGTCCAAACTCATTTAACTTGCTAGGAGTGATTATGATGAACAAGGCCGAAGCGGTCGAACTGCTAACACGCATGTATCAAGACATTGTCATTGAGATGAACACAGATAAAATTCCACATTACTTCAAGGAAGAGTATATCCAGATTACGGACGGCGTTCGGTCAGACCGCGCGGAGCTCATCCGCCATATTGCTACGCTCAGGGAGCTGGTGGAGAGTCTCACTCTATCCCCGTTCCAGGACATGCTGTTTGACCAGTCCTCACAGACAGCTGCTTTACGCTACACCGTAGAAATCGTGAAGAAGAACGGCAGCCGCGGACAAGTCGAGCTGATCGCAATCTATGAGCTGGATGGCCCCCAAATTGTCCGCTGTCACGAGCTGTCCCGTCCGCTTGGAAATCAAGAGGAGTTCCAGGAAATCGCTAGTGTTCGCCACAGTTGATATAGGTTTTACAGATGGACGATGCCAAACTCAGTAATGGTTAAAAGGGTTATCCAAAATCATTCTATGATATAGAATAACATAATTATACATTTTTATATTTTTGTTGAAATATATGGAATATTTTGATAGTATTATCTCAGCGGTTGTTAACCGCAAATCTATTACATAAAGGAGCTGTTACAGTTATGGCAGTAATGAAGAGATTTAGAATTCCGTTTTTGGCTGTTTTTACACTTTTGTTCTCTGTCCTGTTTGCTTCTTCTCCTACCTTCGCAGCAAGCTCGGTTTCAAACTGGCACACTGTTTTAAAGGGAGAGGACACTGTAAATGTAGGCCAGAGCTTTAAAGTGGGATCTTCCGGGACTGTCACTGTTATGGTAGATCAATATGTAAAAGACACTAACGGAAATGAAGATCGTAGCCAGGCTGCTAACGTAACCTATTATCTTTACAACGTTGTAAGTGGTAAGTCCGTATCTTTCACTGTTAGTGCGAGTGTAGGAGGAGCACTTGGAGCCCCAGCTTCTAAAACCTTTACAGATGTTAATGCCGGGACATATATAATCAAAGCGCAAAATAACCTTTCGGCATCGGTGGCTACGGGTGGAAATGTCTACGTCAGCAAATAATTCGGCACCTATAAAATACCCTAGTTACATAACTGGGGTATTTTTTATCCCAAGTAAATAATTTATCAAGCCCCTAAAAGGGAATATTTATGGAATGAAAGTTAATAAAACTACCGAAAAAACTGGTGTCCGCTATTACGGCCACCAGTTTTTTTATGAAGCAATATTCATTTATCCTAGCAAACTCTATTGATCTTCACCAAATTGCGCTGAAGCACTGTTCCGCCTTCCTGTGGCGCATATGGAACATTCGTGACCCCGAACACATTAGCAATCAGTCTGCGGTCCAGAATCCGGCTTACACGGACCTCATACTTAAATCTCACATTTGAAATATCTGCGTATAAATATACAGTCTGATTCGGACCTACCTTTACCTTGCACCGCTGACTTCCAGTCGGCTGTATCTGCAATGCAACAGGCGAGCCGCTGGACCAGTCGAACACCTCCACCGTAACATTGCGACTGGTGGTCCGATTCAGGTTCACCACATCGACCAGAGCATATCTGACATTGCCCGGGCGTCGCAAGATACCTGTTGAATATATCGCTTGCTTCCGGCTCATCTATATATCCTCTCCTTTCGCTTCTATCGCTATTATTAAATGCGAGATTCGAGAAGAGGATTGTACAGTTAACCCGGGTGGCTTAATAATTTATTTACAGCTCCTGTTCCTCACCAGCCAAATGCTCCAGCCCCCAGGGTCATAATTCAGCCCGGATTTAACATGAGGTAAGCTTCCGTTAAACTCAGCCTGCTACGATAGGTAATGAACACAGCGGCTCATTTAAAGACGCGAAGATGACGCAAATTCATTTCAGACTTTAGGGGGAATCAACATGATCGCATTCATTGCCTTAACCTTTAAAGAGGGAATCCGGCAGCTGTCGGACTTCTTTGACGGACACCTGCCAGCTTATTTCTACATTTGGTGCGGAGGAATTTTCTTAGGAGTTCTCTTTCAGCTGATCCGTGAGAAGAAGGATGGGCTCTTGAAGGAAAGCTATCTTAAGCGAGCGCTGCTTGAAATCTTGTTCTTCTTCGGAGGATGGGTGCTCGCGGTTAAAATTGTACAATTCTTTACAAAAGTTATTGACGACGGCGTAGCCTCACCAAGCGAACTGATCTTCTACCAGTTGGGACTGACCCTGCTGACGCTATTCTACCTGACCCTGTTTATGGTCTACAGTATTCAGAAGAGTTCCCTCTCCAAGGACAACCAGCAAATGCTGTCCTTCGCCGCAGGATTTATCCCAGCATACCTTGCGTTTCGCGCTAGCGAACTGGTTATCTTCAAGGAGTGGGAGCTGTCGCAAACCTACATCCTCGTGCTATCCGCTGTCTTAGGCCTTGCCGGGCTCGGAATCCGGCTCGCCATGAACATGAGCGACAAGGAGGATAAGCCATCAACCGAGAATGCGGCGGAGGAAAAGGTCGTAAGCAGCAATATGATATAAGGCATAAATGGCGGCACCCTTCACGGGGTGCCGCCTAAGTTTATTTATTCCGTAATGACGCCACTCGTTCCCGTCTGCGGAATGTAGAACGACCAATGCGCGTCTCTGTATAAGCGATTGACCACGGTACGCTTGAGGGTCAGCTTCTTCGGCACTTCCCTAAGCCCTTTTACATGAAACCCCGCATCCTCTGTGGGCTGAGCAAGCTTCGTTCGATTATCCATAGTATAACCACCGCGGTAACTCACCGAATACTCCTGCCCTTTATCGTCTGTAGCCACCCACTGATCCTTCTCAAACCGGTAGCTGCTAAATGTGCCGCTGACCGGGATCACCATAACCTGTTTCCCTTCATGCTCGGGATCAGGCTCAAGTTTCATCTTCTGCAGCAGGAAGTCATCATAGTCATCCTTATAATGGACAGGCCAGGAGGCGGATGGAGCCGTATTCAGTTCAATCGTCTCCGCGCTCTTCTCCCGAATCAGATAACCATCCAGCACAAACTTAATAGGCTGCTTGTCATAAGCAAAATTATCAAACTGGAAGAACCATCGTCTCTCCCCGCTCCAGCGATCCAGCTCATAATGCCGCTGCGACTCCATGTTGGTATCCGGCTTCTCGCCAATAAGGTTCCCCGAGGCATCCTCCAAGTGAAATTCCAGTTCGTGAAAGCCGCTCTGTCCATCTTCCGCTCGCTTTGCTGCCGCCGCAGACAGCTCTGTGGTCAGCTCAAGCGAACCACCGCTTGGGGTTCGGCTGGCCCCCTGCATATGAATCTTCACACCGCCCGGTGTCTCGTAAGATTGGTCTAAGGGTGTCAGCAGGGTGAGCGATTTGGCTTTCTTCAGATCCACATCAAACTTCAGGTCCCACACCCCCTCGATGCGCTTTGTATCCATTTCACCGGTACGCATGTAGAATCCATTAATCATCGCATTGACTTGAAGCTGATCGGTCAAAACAGGCCGCATGAATGTAAAATTGATTCTCTGGACCGTGTTGTTTCCGCCTGAGCTGGTTGTATAAGGAATAAGTCCGTGCTCGCCTCTCTGCTTATCAAATATCGTATATTCCGACGTCAGACCTTCAAGAGACACGGGGTTCCCCTTCGCATCCGCAGCTTCAATGCCGATCACAAGCCGGGTAGAATCCGCAATGACCTCATTGACCTTGAGCGTGTACCCCTGGTCCTCGGCACTGACCCCTGAAATCTGAACCAATCCGGCGTCCTTGACCTGCTCCATGCCTTTATCAATATAGCTCCCCTGGGCAAAAAGCGAACGCACCATGTCTGCAAGGGTAGGCTGCGTATAGAGCAATACACCGCCTGCAAGCAATATGATCGCCGCAGCCCCGCTCCAGACCTTGCGCCGAGCAGTACGCTCTTTCTTCCGCTGCCGCGCTGCCTGGACTGCGATGGAGGAGGCCCCCTCCAGGTCAGCCGCTTCCTTCAAGGCGTGAGCAATGGGCTCAGACAATACAGCAGATAGAGTAGGCTCCTGGGTCAACGCCTCCGCCATGAGGCCGCTTCTCTTCGCCCCTTCCCCTTCCGACTCTATCTGAGCACCCTCAAGAGCCCGCATCACACGGTTCGTAAAATCACTGTCCAAACTCTCTTCGAAGAGCGCCTCCTCCCAGGCTCGGTCATTGCTTGTGACCTGACCTGCTCGCTTCTTAAGATCGGCTTTCTTTATTCTTGTACGATCCCAGGAATTCATAGCCGTGTCCCTCCTTCGCTCTTAGCATTTTGCGCAGACGATCTTTCGCACGATACACCACATTGGTCACCTTCCGCACAGACATGCCGGTCATCTCGGCGATTTCCTCATGGCTGAGCTGATTCGTGTACCGCAAGATCAGCACTAGCCGGTAATGGTCGGGCAGACTCTCCAGCAGGCGGTCCAGCTCGGACCGCAGCTCCTTCTGCAGCAGCTTGGATTCCGGCGTCTCCGATTCACTTCGCTCTTCCTGTGAGCTTGCATCCAGCCTTTTCCTCTGTCCGCGGTCTTTCTGCAGATTGATGGCAATCTTATAAATCCAGCCCGCAAAGCTCCGATCCGGACGATGCGAAGCCAGCTTGCGGTAAGCCTTGACCAAGGTCTCCTGGGTCAGGTCCTCCGCATCTGCCTCGGATGAACCCATCCTGCGAAATAGCCCATACAGCTTATTCTGATAACGCTGGACAATCTCTGCATACGCCTGTTTGTCACCACCCAGTACCTGTTCAATAATAGAATAATCATCAGTTAGCCCCACTTGCTCCCCTCCTCTTAGGGTGTGGCATGTTCATTTATGTCACTACTAAGACTGGCGTTCATCCGCTTTTCTCTCACTTATTCTGGACATTAATCTAAAAACCCGCAAGCAGCCCTATTTCCTCAAAGCCTCTCACGGGTCAGACAGGCGGATCCGTAGATTACGGAGTAGCACTTTCAGTCTGGTGCGATCTCCCTTTTCTCGTTATGAGAAATGGAACCTATCAAAGCACATTAGCAATAGGCACGAAATAATAGATCTTATTCCCGGCAATACAAGAAGCCGCCCCCAGTAGTTAACACCTACTGAAGGCGGCCCTGTACCTCTATGCTATTCGATCTTTACGCCTTGAAGTCCAGTACCAGCACATTGACAGAATGCGCAGGCAGATTCAGAAGAATGGAGCCTCCATCAAGCTGTACAAACTGCTCGCTAGGCACGACCTTCTCATCGTTCTTCTTGTTCACGTTCGGCACCCGCACCAGGGAAGCGTCCGCTGTCAAAGTGATCAACTTCGCGGATGGCGCCACCTCCAGCGCCTCCAGCTCCAGCTGGGTCGCCTTATCTACAGCGTCCGCATTGACCAGCTTCACATAGACATGCTCGTTGTCGCAGGTCACCGAGTTGAACACGTCACGGTTATACGCTTCAAGCTTGTAGTCCAGCACTTTGCTCGTTGTCTGCCCGTCCGTATAGGAGCAGATCAGACTGCCTCCCGTCTCGCCACCGTAATTCACCGTAATCGTGTATTCCGTATTGTCCGAGAGCTTTTCATAATTGGCGGCTCTCATGTTACCGGCCGCCGTACTGGACGAGTAATCGCCCAAAGTATAGCCCTCGACTCCCTGCTTATAAACCTTCACGCCGGTAGCGTTGCCGCCATAACCGATGGCATATTCGATAACGTCCTTGTTATCCGGCGTAATATCCGTAAGGCCTGCACCTACATAGAAGCCATCAACGCCGGACATCCGGGTTGCTACGACCTCTACCTTGTAGTTGGTCCAGCTGTCGTTCAGGATATACAAGCCGTTCAGGCCGCTCTCCTGTGCCTTCAAGACTAGCCCCTTCTCCGCATCGATCGTATAGCCTGCAGATCCAGGAATGGTCTGCCATGCCGGATTCAGCTCTTGTGTAAAGTCTTGGTCCAGCAGGATGCTGCCATCCTTGTTCGAGGTGACCGTGACGCGCTTCACGGCCACTTCCGCTTGGCCTGTAGCAATCTCAATGCCGCCGTAAGGAATCAGCTCCACCTTCTTGCCGTGGCGATACGTCGAGAAGGAAGTGCTTAGCACCTTGGTGCCCAGATATTTGGCATACAGCTGCTGCACATAGTAGTTCGGCGTGAACCATACCGTCTCATCGTCGAACCAGATGCAGTCCGGCGTCCAGCGGTAGGTGCCGTCGGTCAGCACCTTGTTGAACAACGGCGCGTAAGCGGCGAGCCGCACGACATCGGCGTTGTTCTCAAAGCCGGTCATTACGGCCGCCTCAGCAACCGCGCCTGCCAGTGTATTTTTATCCGTGGAAGCATACTCACCTACGAATACCTTGGAAGTCTTCTTCCAATCTATGCTGCCATCCCTGTTATAGGCTCTATAGTAATAATTGTAACGATCTACGTTATTCAGCAAATAATCATTGGAACGGTAATAGTGCTCATCCGCAATCGTATCCATATAGTCCTTCTGCTTGCCGTACCAGGTTACCGTCTCTTCAATAACCTTCGTACCGTCTGCAAAAGCAACCTTCGCGGACCCGGTCATGTTCCCGCTGAGGAACTTCCAGCCTTGCTGATAAGCATCGTCATCGGCCTGCGCGCCAACCGTTGAGATAATGTGCAGCTCATAGCCAGGGTAGTTCTTCTCCATGTATTCATCAATGGATGTCTTGAAGACTTCAAAGTTCGCGAAGAATTCAGTGCCCCAGTTCTCATTACCTACGCCCAGATAGCGAAGATCAAACGGTGCTTCATGACCCATGGACTTCCGCATCGCTGCCCACTCGTTGTTCTCGAAGTCTGTGCTGATCGCAAAGTCAATGAGATCGGTAAAGTTCTTAATATAGTAATCTCTAAGCGCTCCGCCAGCCGGATGAGCATAGTCCGAACGCGCCTGGCACAGCACACCGCAGGCCATGACCGGAAGGGGGGCGGCATTCAGGTCTTCCGCCAGCTGGAAGTATTCCATATAGCCAAGGCCCATGGTCATCATATAGCCCCAGACGTTGAAATTCTCCTTGCGCAGCTCAATTTGGCCAACAGACTCTTTCCAATCGTAGACGTTCTCCCAGATAAATGATCCTTCGGAGATACATCCGCCAGGGAAGCGCAGGAACTTCGGATGCAGGCCCACCAAGGCATTCACCAGGTCTTTTCTCAGGCGGTAGTTCGGGTTGCCCAGGTAGTTGGCATGCGCTGACTGCGAGCGCTCCTCTTCCTCCGCACCCCATACGTCACGCGGCATCAGGGATACCATATCCATGGAGATTTCGCCGCTGAAGGTAAGGACAAGCTGTCCAAGCACTGTCTTATTACCGGTTAGCACCAGCTGGGATTCCACTCCGTATTTCTTCCAGGTGCCTCCGCCTTCCACCTCTACGGTTACCGAGTCGCTGATCGCATGGCCTTCCGAGTCTTCCAGCTGAAGGGTAATGGTGCCCGCCGACTCCGCCTTTGCCCAGATCGTGAAGTCATACTTGGAACCCTCCACAATCGACATAGCGCAGTGCTGGTTGCTGTCAGCAAAGCCCTTGTTACGGATCGTCGCCCCATCCGCTACCGTCACGTAATAAGCGTTCACGTCTCTGTCTGTAATCCCGAAAAATTCATTCAAGCCCCCGCTGTTCTTCGGCGTCATCTTGTCGGTATCGCCCGACCAGGCGAACAGCGGCTCGCGGTTCCGGCCTGTGGAACAGCCGCATTCACCGGATGCATGATTATACGTATCAAATGCAAAGGATTCGAAGGAACGGTTCTGTACCAGCTCCGCATAAATTCCGCCATCGGCTGCATTGTTAATATCCTCATAGAACAGCCCATACATGACCTCGCTGACATCCAGCGCATCCTTGCCGCCATGAATGGTCAGCGTATAAGGCGGCAGCTCCTTCGGCAGCACCGAAATCTGGAAGCTTCGCTCAATGGAGCTTGTGCCCCGAGTCAGCACCGCTGTTACGGTTACGCCGTGCGCTGACGTAATGGCCTGCACCTGGCCGCTATTCGATAAAACCTCCGGATGGCTGGACTTCCAGGCCACCCGCACTTTGCCGCCCATCAGTGAAGTTGGCAAGGACAGATCCTTGGTTACCACCAGGGTCGGGAAGGTCAAATATTTATCTCTGGCCAGCTTCACGACCTCTTCATCGGTCAGTGATTCACACATGACATCGATGACTTCGTCCATGGATAAGCCTGCCTTATAAATACGGAAGTCTGACAAAGCACCGGCAAAGTCCGAGTCCACTTCGAACTGAGAGTGTCCAATATAGTTGCTGCTGTAATTGGAAGAGTCTGCAAAGGTTTCGAACCATCTGCGCAGCTTAGCGTAATTGCCGCTTGACGTCTGGCTGATCATTCCGTCGGCCATCAGTTCACCATTGACATAAAGCGTGGCGCCTGCGCTGCTTAGGGTACCGCCTTTCGTACCGAGCACAGAGATCGCTACATGCATCCATTCATCGCGCACGAAGCCTCTTCCCGGGTCCACGGACAATTCCTCGCCAGCAAAGAGGGTGCCCCGCAGGTTTCGGTTCAGGAAAAGATAAGGTGAGCCGTCTCCTCCTCCAAAGTCAAAAATCCGTTCCCACATATCAGAGCCATTGCCGAAGTTCACCCACGCCGTCACCGTTACACCGGTGTTATCGCTTACATCTTTAAGTAAATCCGCCGGCAGCTGAATATAAGAAGTACCGCTCTTGCCGCCTGCAAAAGTAACCGCAGTTCTGCCGCCCAGCTCTGACACTACAGGCGGAGTCTTCCCTGCTAGGGTGCCGTCCTGTCCCTGGCCTGAGCTGTCCTTAGCAACATGGCTTGCATCGTCGAACCTGTAATGTGCAATCAATTCATTTCGGAAAGTGGTCATGGTCATTCTCCTATACTTCATTAATATAATTATTAATAAATTAACATAATTGCATCTTATATAGCTATACTAACCTATTCCGCGTCTCTTTTTCAACCAGGGATCATGACTATTTTTGAAAATTAAACTTAATCAATAAGTCAGCCGTATTGCCTATCTATGTCATTGACAGTAGAACCCGGTGGTCTTTTATAATAAGTAGGCTCAGGGTACCTGGGCAAATCTGAATTTTATCAAGGAGTTCTGTTCATGTGGTTTGCATTTGCTCTATTAACGGCCCTAGCTTGGGGAGCCGCCGATTTATTCTATAAGAAGGGCAGCGATCCGGACGACCGATTCAGCCATATTCGCATTGTAATCATGGTCGGGCTGGTCATGGGGGTTCATGCCACCGGCTACATGCTGTTCAAAGGGCTCGACTTTCACCCGGCCGATATGATGCGCTACCTCCCCGTATCGGCACTTTATATCCTATCTATGGCCATCGGTTATATTGGCCTTAGGTATATTGAGCTGTCCATCGCTTCTCCGGTGCAAAATTCCTCCGGGGCGGTCACTACGCTGCTCCTGTTCATCTTCTTCACCCACACACTGAACGTCATTCAAATCCTTGGCATCACCATCATTACCGCAGGTGTGATTGGCATTGCGGTGCTGGAGAAGAGGTCTGAACAAGGCGCCCTGCAGGCGAATCTAACCCAGGCGGATAAGAAGTATCAGATTGGCTTCATGGCCATTATGTTCCCAATTCTCTACTGCATTATTGATGGACTCGGCACGTTTGCGGATGGCATTTATCTGGATGAGCTGAAGCTCATTCAAGAGGACGCTGCCTTGCTTGCCTATGAATATACCTTCTTCATCTGCGCTGTACTGGCCTATGCCTACCTTCGGATCGTGCGCAAGCAATCCTTCAATCTTTTTCACGAGCGTGTAAAAGGATATGCAGCTATATTTGAGACAACCGGGCAGTTCTTCTATGTCTTCGCCATGTCGAGCAATGCAATTATCGCAGCTCCGCTGATCGCATCCTATAGCATAGTCTCCGTTATCCTCTCTCGGATCTTCCTGAAGGAGAGACTGAACAAGGTGCAGTATGCCGTGATCGTGTGTGTCATTATAGGGATCGCGTTGCTTGGGATCGCTGACGAACTGTAACTCAGCTCTAATAGAAGGCTTATAGCTTATAGCAAACAGCCTCTGAAGCTACTGGATGGCCTAACGGCTCAACCTGTAACTTCAGAGGCTGTTTCGTACAGTTCTCTAATTTGTTTCGTAAAACCGGCGCTCACGATTCACAATAGTTATACTATTTTTATCCTTGGTAGTATATGATATGAATGGATCTTTTGTCCTATTCATTCAGTATCAACTAGGCATCAAGGATCACAACAACTAGAAGGAGCACATAGCAGAATGAACGCACAGCTTAGAAGACTTCCCCTAGCTGGCTTAGTGGCGATTAGCCTGCTGGCCAGCGGCTGTCAAAGCCAGGAGAACCAGAACAATAACCAGGGAACAACAGCATCCACCTCACAGAAGCAGGGAAGCCAAGCTTCAGAAAAAGAAACCAAGAAGGCTTCAGACCAGCTAGATTTTGAAAATCTGACCATAGGCTATCAAGACGGCACGATCACCCCAAATCTGTTCGCCGTAGAAACCAAGCAGGCTGTAATTCTGTCCGATGACAAGAATCTGCGTTGGGACGCCAAGAATCCTGACGACACCAACTATCTGCTCGATTCCGCCGAGGGAGAGTATGGCAACATCACCCTGATCGGGATGGATCAAGATTGGATCTACTATCTTAACAATTCAAAGCTATGGAAGGTAAGACCCCATGAGAAGCCTCAGCCTATCACACTTTCGGATGGGAAGGAACACATCATCATTGAGGCACTGGTCTATAACGGCAAGCTGTATTTCATCTCCAAAGACGAGGTCGGCATTCGGGCCAAGCAGGACCTGCTGCTCGTAGCCAATGTGGATGGCAGCAATGTCAAAATGCTGTCCGATGACGGCAGAGCCGCACTTCATTTCAACCTGGCGCACGATACCCTGTACTACTCTTCCGAAGAAACCATGCAGAAGGATAACATGTACGCTATTAATATTAATGACCCTTCCTACACCCGGAAGCTGCTGTTTGACGGCATTCATCTCAGTAACTTCCAAGTGGACGGGGACACCATTTACTATACAGAGAATTCGAGGCTCTACAAACGGAGCACTTCTGGAAGCAATATCGTGCAGCTGAATGAGGAACCCGTAGGCCAGTTTCTGATTCATAACGGCAAGATCTTCTATGACCGGGATGGTCAACTTTACTGGATGAACAAGGACGGCTCTTATCCGCGGCAACTGATGGGAGAAGCGCAGGACTCCTCTCAACCGTTCAGGTATATCCGGTTCGGAGTTACCTCCACGGAAGCTTATACCTTCCAGCCTGACCAGGCTGGGAAATATACCCTCCATGTTCGTGAACTAGCGCTGGAAGAGAAGGTGCCCGATGCCCAGGAGACCCCAGGTGCCACCGATTATGTCGATGATTCTTCCCTGGAGGACCTCAACAAGCTGTACGATCAGCTGTCCAAGGACAAGAAGGCTATTCGTATTGGAGAGCTTCAGACACAGGAGTCACAGATTACCGGAGGAAACGAAGTATTCTCCAGTGAGCGTCTGCTCGGTGCGGCCAAATGCCTGGTCTTCGGCCTGACTTATCCAGATGAGGAGACCTTGCGCGGCCTGGTTCAAACCGATCGTGTACTTAACCAGCTCAAAGAATACACAGCTGTCTTCCAGATGGCCAACGAGTACGATCACGGATACTCTCAATACTCGATACAGCCGGAAGATGACACCTCCGTTACAATCAAGGGCGGAACGATAACGGCTAACGCCACCTTCTTCCAGGTTGGCGGCAAATACTATTTGAAGAATATGAAGGTATCCCAGCTGGTTGTGAATACCAACCACTGATTTCGTCATAAGAAAGTGAAGGCCTGCTTATTTCGGCGGGCCTTCTTTTTATATCGCTGTAACATAGAAAAATCCCGTCCCCCTATATTGGATACATCTTGAATGATCTGCTACCATCAAGATATCCGTATATTGGAAGGGGAATTGGTGATATGGGATCTCATCTTATTACAGATCCAACAGACCAGGCACAGCTTAGCCTGGATTACCTTCAGCGCTGCCTGATCAGAGCAGGGAAGCTGCCTAATAGCAATCAAATTGCGAGCTTCACCATTCAGCCCTTGGAGGCTAAGAACTCCACTGTGTATAAGATCTCACTGCAATATCAGAATGCAGGCACCGGGCTTCCGAACAGTCTGATTCTTAAGCTATGCCAAGGCCCCTTCGGGAGCTCTGAAGTTCACTACTATACCAGGGACTATGCTGGTTTGGCGGATGCACCCATCCCCTATTGCTATGACGCTGTTTATGAACACTCCGGTTATCATTTGCTTCTGGAAGATCTATCTTCCACGCATCAGAATGGCTGGGAAGTCCAGCCTACATTAGAATACGGGCAGGCTTGTGCCCGCGCTGCCGCCAAGCTGCACAGCTATTACTGGGGGACTCGCCACAAGCAGGATCCAGGCTATGCCTCCATGAGCTCCGATCAGATTCACCGGTATCTGTCCTATATGCAGCAAGGACTGGCCCCTATCCTACAGGCTCTGCCGGAAAGTGAATATGAGGAATACCGCAGCATGATTCAGCAGGTATTTCACGATCTGCCGAAGGCCATGCTGCGAAGACAGGAGACATTCCCAGACCAGGGAACCCTGGTTCATGGCGACTTGAATCCTGGCAACATCCTGTCCTCCAAGGCAACAGACAAGGAGATCTATCTGATTGATCGGCAGCCTTTCGATTGGTCTCTAACGAGCTGGCTGGGCCCAAGCGATCTATCCTATATGATGGTCCTCTGGTGGGAGCCTGCCCTTAGACGGCAATATGAAACTGCCGTTTTGAAAGCCTACTACGAACAGCTAGTTCAGCTTGGAGTCACAGACTATTCCTGGGAGTTACTGCTCCTTGACTACAAGCTATCTGCCATGCAGTGCTTCTTCGTGGCAGCCCAGTGGTGCATCCAAGAACAAGAACGGATAGAGATGCGATGGCTATGGTTCCGAGAGTTGGAGCGGACAGCCGAGGCCTACCGAGATTTGAATGGTCCTGCTCTGCTCAAGAATTAGCGCTGCCAGCGTCCTAAACTTCAAATAACGGTATTCGAGTAGTCGTCCAACAAGCAAAGGCGCCTGATCCAGGCGCCTTCCTTTACTTCATATAAGTCTTAACCAATTCATAACATCGCTCTCTAGTCAGCTCTGCTTGTGTTGAGACCCGCGCGAACGATTCCAGAGTCCCCCCCTCATTATCCGATGCGGCCTCCTCAGCCTGGTCATCCCGATGTTTGATCCACTTAAGCTGCTCCTGCTTCAGCTTCGCCATCTCTTCCTTGGACAGCTGCTTCTTCAGCGCTCCATATATCTCATTAAGCGCCTTATCCCAGCGCTTGTACCTCTCTGCAGCAGCTTCGTTCATTTCTACCATATCTCCAGCGTCCAACTCTTCCAGGTCGGAAAGGCTGTTCTCCACGTCTTCCAGCTTCTGAAGATAAGCCTGCTTAGTCTTTACTTGCGAGGAGTTTGACTGTGCTTTAGAGTCGCCTTTGCTTTTGCTAGTGCTTTTGCTAGTGCTTTTGCTAGTGCTTGTACTTGTGCCTGTATCGGCTCCAGCTCCAGCTTCCCCTTCCCCAGCCGATGCTGCGGAATGCTGTGTGCTATCATGCTCATTGCCTGTAACCGGCTTGTTCGTTGCATCTGCCGGTTCAGCCGGTTGTTCTTCTGTTACATGAAGGCTGCCATTCTGGCTGCCGCCCGCCTGGTCTTGGTTCGCACCCTCCTGCACTCTACCCGGTTCCGGCCAGGTGCTCTCGCTATCCTTGGAGCTCTTGCATCCGGTCAGGACAATGCAAGCTATCATCAATAAAAATCCCAGCTTCTTCATTGGATCACCTCATGTATACAGACGGCCTCAACGTTTGAATGTTGCGATAAATTACCTAATTACTCCTTAAATGGTGAATGGTCCAGCCTCCTTCTGTACAGACTTATAAAGTAAAAAAACTATCTTTATGGAGGGTTCGCACAATCATGAACACACTTGGTGCACACGAGGTTCTGGAATTGCATGAAGTTTTGAACGAGACGATCCAAGGATTGAACACCCTGCAGCTGTATCGCCCCTTTGCTAGAGAAGGACAGCTGCAAACCATGATCAACAACCATTTCAATGCATGTACCATGGAGTACAATAACATGGTGCAGCTGGCACATTCGTTAGGGGCCTCCCAAGCCATGCCGCAGCGTATGCAAAAAAACATGGTCAATGTTAGACCGTTTGCCACCAACTCGTTCCAGCCTATGTACGGTCTGCACCAGCCGCAGACTCAAGCCCCTGTGCAGAACACTGATCAGATTGACGATGCGGACGTGGCCCTCTGTCTTGTAGGCTGCCATAAGCAATCCGCTAACATGAAAATGAAAGCCACGCTTGAGATGGCCCATCCGGTGCTTCGCCAAACCATGCAGGCGGCTGCCAACAAAGCTGCAGATATGGCTTATGAGGCTTTTCAATACGCTAATCAAAAAGGGTACTATCAAGTTCCAACCCTCAAAGATACAACTATGAATACCTATATTCATGCCTATGGCACAACCCCGGCGGGAACTCCTGTAAGAAGCGACAACTATTATATGTAATGCTGCAAAAAAGAACCCCTTGCTGCCT
The DNA here is from genome assembly GCF_003060825.1 of Paenibacillus sp. CAA11. NCBI lineage: Bacteria > Bacillati > Bacillota > Bacilli > Caryophanales > Paenibacillaceae > Paenibacillus > Paenibacillus sp. CAA11. The sequence goes on along the minus strand of NZ_CP028922.1, from coordinate 257,870 downwards.
GCAAGGACAGAAAGGGGTTCTGATTCATCTTCAATTGATTCTTAGACCTACCGGATCACGATACCCATCCAAATAATGATCAATCGGCTTTAGCCCGGTCCCGTCATTTTTCACCCGATAGACCTTGCTGTACACCGTATAATAGACATTATCTCCAAGCTCCTGCACATTCAGAATGCGTCTCCAATAAGAAGAGAAATCGAGATCAATATTAACTAATTGCTTCTTGGCCCCGGTCGCCGTGTTCACTTTGTATAATGCTTGAGAAGAACCAACCAGGTACTGATCCTCTTCTGTAAAATAAATATTTCCCTTACTGCCTGCAAATATGCTTCCACCCAGCTTTCCTAGCTTGCAGACCACTCTCTTGTTCGAACCGTCCAAGTTCATTTCCTTAACCGTCTTGGAACGGTGGTCCAGGTAATAGATCTTGTTATTGGAAATCACAGATTCAAGGATATCCTCATTTCCGCTTAGCTTTGTCTTCTTCCCTCCGCCTAATGTGATCCGGTACAAAACCCATCCTTTATTCTCATAATGCCCATAATAGATCCAATTATCATGAACATAATAGAGATAACAGTCTTTCCCCGTAATCCGGGTCTTCTTCCCGTTATAAATCGTATAGATAGCCTGGTCAGCATCATCCCCTTGGTCCGTAAACCAAATTTGGTCATTCCTAATATAAGCCTGATCTCTTAAGAAATACCCCTTACCAATTACCTTGCGGTCCGAGAGGTTGTTCTCATTAACTCTAGTAATGTTATGGTTAGGATTCAGAAAGTACAGATAACCGCCTCCAACGGCCTGTAGAGAATCATATTCCTGAATATTCGGCTTCAGGGTTTTCACATAGCTCCCATCCAGACTTACCTTATGAATCATATAATTGTTTGGCTGGTAATTATTATATTCAAGATAATAGTACCCGTTGACTATATCCACCACTCTATTAGAGCCGTCATTAATGATCTCCGTATCATCCCTCGCCAACTCCTGATAAGTATAAGTTCCATCGGAATATATATTCAGCAGCTGTTCACCGCCTGTATAGATAAGATACGGCTTCAGCTCCTTCGCAAGCTTGGTAAGCGTGCTGTCCGTGAGGGTCTTAGGCTCGTTGCTGATGACGATAATGCCGTTCTTTGCATACAGCTTCTTATGGAACACATCCTCCACTACAGCTCTCAAAGGCAGATACGTGGTTCCGTTTACTGTTTTACTTGCTGTATTCATGGCTGTCTTCTTCTCATTTATGTATAGTACGGAATCACCCACCTTGGTTCTGGCTGTATTGCCGCCTGCTTTAATGGTGATTTCTTTGCTCTTAGCATTGTAGGTCAGGCTGCCGCCGAGTTGATCCGCTACAAACCGCAGTGGAATTAGTGTGTTTCCCTTATCTGCAATAGGGACAATGCTCTGGTCTTTGTTATCAATTCGAGCTGGCTTGCCGTTGATATAAGCTTTGGAGCTGTCGATCGCTAAGACAATAGAATCCTTAATCTCATTGGTCACACTATCCTCAGCCGCTGTTGCTGTAAATCCTGGACCCAGACTGCCAAGCAGCAAAGCTGAGATGAGAACTACCTTTTTTAACATCCCTTTCCCTCCCATTTTCCAAAAAAGTACCTCAGCAGATCATAACGATATATTGTTTGGCCTCCAGCCCCCTTCGAATCCCTCTTTCTAATAATTAGCATTAACATTGTAAAAAAATGACTGTTAGGAAGCCATCCTCCTTACCATATAAATTCATAGTTATAAATGACTATTTATTAACTCAGCTTTCGTAGCAAGCAGTCGCAAACAAGCCTTCATGTTACTGGACTAAGCTGTAATTAGCCTTCTCCATATTAACCAATTTATTGCATATGCTATCGAATAGCGGTTGATGCTCTATAAAGATACAGATTTTATCTTTCAGCATATCTTGAAGTAGCACTTCTATTATTGATTTGCTCTCATCATCGACATTGCTTAAAAATTCGTCAAAAAGGAACACATCCGCATTGCGAATTAAGGCTCTTGCAATGGCAATTTTCTGAATTTGACCACCTGATAGGTTAACCCCATTCTCACCGACAAGCGTATCGTCCTTTAATTCTAACGTTTGAATAAAGTCTGCTAAATTAACGGCATCTAAGATTTTTGAATATTGCTGTGGATCAACATCATAATGACAAATTATATTGTTTTTAATACTGTCATTAAATAAATGGATTTTTTGAGATACCGTACTGATTCTATTCCTTAGCGAATCTCTTGTTATATCATTGATATTCATACCATTTACCAAGATCCTTCCATCATCAACGCGATATAAACCTAGCAAGAGTCTTAACAAAGTTGTTTTTCCAGAGCCGTTTTTACCCGTTATTAAAATCTTATCGTTCGCCTCAATCGTCAAATTCAGATCCTCTATAATGAGATTGGGATGGTTAGCATATTTAAAATTTAAGTTTTCGATCGTTATCGTTCTGATTTCATCGATGGGGAGTTTACAATTCATTTCCTCCTCCTCAACCTCGTAAAAAAATGTTTCAATTCTCTTAAAACTGATCATAGTAGGTTTCAAATGAACGAAGACTGTTGTAATCGATTGAATGCTGCCGCATAAAATTGGAATGTACATAGAAAACATCATGTAGGTACCTAGTGAAAGATGATGAAACACGACGAAATAACCGCAAACCAATAAAATTAAGACGCTTACGATATTATTTAATCCCGACGAAAAAACAGAACTTATTGAAAAAACATTCGCTTGCTTAATTTGAAATGTCTTTAGCCCAGTTACAATCTCACTCAATTCCTTCGACTTATCCTCTTCTAAAGATAAGGTCTTAATTTCTTCGACTCCTTTAATCGCTTGTACAACTTTCCCTTGCAAGACGGAGTTTTTTTCGAACACGTTCTTGGAATAACCAGTCAGTTTGCTGTTACAATATTTGGGCACTATTATAAATAGCGGGATTATGACCGTGAAAAGTAATGTAATCTTGTAATCTGTAATAATTAAAATCGTATATACACCAAGAAACTGGAATACACCAATAACGGATTGTAGAACTGTAAGCGACAATATCGAGCTCAATTGGTTCACTTCATTTAAACGGCTTAGTATATACCCGCTTTCCTTATCTTTAAAAAAATCCATTGGCATTTTCAAAATCTTTACTAACAATTCCTTGTATATTTCAGATAAAACATTCTGCGTAACCTTTATATTCAGATTATTAGAAATATAGGTTAAAGCCCCGTTTAAGATATAAGTTGCACACAGCATAACAACACTGATGAAGATATATCTAAAATTCTCAACCATTATCCCTTTATCAAATATGTTCTTAGTTAATATTCCAGGTACAATGCTAAGTAGTGTAATCATAACCAGCAATATAAAACAAACAATTAATTTAGTCTTGTGTTCCCATACATGCCGAACCAAATAATTTTTATCCACTTTTATCCAACTCCCCTACTATTACCTCTACATAAGTTGAACTTAAAAATTACCAAAGGATAAGATTGTGAAATGATTCTGAAGAAGCGAATTAAGAGATCTGGGACGGCTACCGTAAATCAATAGTTCAACTTATACAGTATAGTAAATTACTTTTTATTCCATTCGTAAAGAAATATACCTATTGATTCATATAAACTTCATACTTTTACAAAATATGCTCTCCTAGTAATTTAATATTAAAACTTCGATTCAAGGTGCAGAAAAGGACAGAACCCAAGCGCAATCAAGTGAATTAGTGGCACACTTATGAATTGCCCAATAACGGGAATGATGATATTTATCCAAACCGGCTGTAAAGGAGAACCATCTCATGCACTATAAATTCCCTTACTTGTCCAGAAAACTTGTAAGCGAGGATTCTCATAACCGTATGCTCATGGAGACTATCTGGGGGCAGAACTTCGGAGTCGACAATCCTACCGGCCAGATCCGACAGGTGCTCATGCATCGCCCAGGTCATGAGATCACCAAGCTGCATGAGCAGAGCGGACAGATTGAATCAGGGCCGCTGCTGCTTCACCAGATTAAAGGAAATACCCACAATAATTCCCCATCAGAGCTGCCCGACCCCGCGCTGGTCAAGGCACAGCACAAGGCCTTGACCCGTGCGCTTGAGAAGGAAGGAGCCGAGATCGTCTACCTGGAAGGACAAACGGATCCCTGGCCGGAAGCGATGTTCACCCGGGACCTCGGAATGATGATTCCAGGCGGGGTCATCCTGTCCCGCTTCACTCTGTACATCCGCTATGGGGAGACGAGGCTCGCCGAGCAGACGTTTAGCCGCTTTGGCGTACCGATTCTGGGCACCGTTCAGGGAGGTGGCTTCGCAGAAGGCGGCAGCTTTATCATGCTGGACAAGCATACGGCCGTGATCGGCCGGTCGGAGCGGGTAAACCCGGAGGGCATTCAGCAGATCAAGCAGATCCTCTCCATCCAGAACATTGAACTCATCGCAGTGGAGCTCCCGGCATCGATCATTCATTTGGATGAAGCCTTCCTGATGGTTGATCAGAATAAGGCTCTGGTGAACATTGCCCTGCTGCCTTTCTGGTTCCTGGACGGGCTTCATCAGAGGCATATCGAAATGCTTCACGTCGATCCTAGAGACCCGGCCCTTGCCATAAACGGACTCGCTGTAGCTCCTGGGCGAGTGCTGTTCTCCAGCAGCGGGAAATACACAATGGACCTGCTGTCACACCATGGGATTGAGGTGATTCCTGTAGATATATCCGAAATCGAGAAGCTGGGCGGGGGCATTCACTGCTGCACCCTGCCACTCCTTCGAGATTCGCTGCTCTAGACCATAACAAAAAAAGCGAATCACGCCGCCTGTCAGCCGCGTGATTCGCCCGATGTTGTTAACCTCAGATTATAGCTTCTTGAATTCAATCCAGTCGATCTGAAGACCTGGCTTCATGTGATCCAGCTTCACCTCGTAAAGCCCCGTCTCAAGTTCAACCTTCACAAGCTTCTGGGTCATCCAGCGCCCATCCGTCCCATTCGTCTGAACTGTCGTAACCAGCTGTCCGTTCAGTGACAAATTACATGCGCTCTGGGCCAGCTCACTGCCTTGCGACATGAGATTCACGAAGACCCGATATACTCCGGGCTGTACTACGTTCATCAGAGCCGAATCAGCGGTTAACTTGATCTGATTCTGTTCAGCCAAGCCTTGAGCCTGCTCCGCCTTCAGAGCTGCATTAGCTTTGAAGACCTGCACATGTTCCTCGATCACCTGATCCCGGGAGAACACAGGGGCCTCCATGAGGAAGTTACAAATATTCATCGCTGAGCGCTGAAGCTCCCCACGGGTTAAAGTGCCGTTCTCTAGAGATTCCAGTGTATTGTCTCCCCACACATTGGTCTCTGCACCATAGTTTGCCACGACCATATATAGATCATTCTGTGCGCGAACCATCCAGTTCATATATTTCCTGTCCGCAGGCCCTCCATGTACCACATCGTTCATCACGGCCCACCAATCGGTCATAACAATACCCTTAAAGCCCCATTCCCCGCGAAGAATGGTCGTATTCAAATCATAGTTGGAAGCCGCCCAATGCCCGTTAACAGGGTTATAAGAAGTCATGACGGAACGAGCATCGCCCTGCTTCACGGCGATCTCAAAGCCCTTCAGATAAATCTCCCGCAGCGCGCGCTCGGAGACAATCGCATCCACCTTGCTCCGGTATTTCTCCTGATTATTGCAGGCGAAATGCTTCAGCGTCGCATGGGAGCCGCCCTTCCGAATGCCGCGGGTGCAGGCTGCGGCAAATACGCCGGATACATACGGGTCCTCTGAGAAATATTCGAAGTTCCGCCCATTCAGCGGGCTCCGGCGAATATTGAGACCCGGCCCAAGCAGGGTGTCGATCTGATTCCTTACCAGCTCCCGGCCCTCCATCACATAGAGCTCTTCAACCAAATCCACGTTCCAGGTGGCAGCAAGCAGGGTACCAATAGATACCTGGGTAGCCTTCTCCCCGCTGTCCATCCGAATTCCGGATGGTCCGTCCGCCGTACAGCCCACCGGGATGCCGTAGCCAAGCAGCTGGTCGCTTACGCCGCCAAAAGCCGAGGCCGTTCCCGACGTAACAAGAGGGCTGCTCATCCCTTCGCCGCGAACAATCGCGGCCAGATCTTCATCACTAAGCTGAGCGATGAAGGCCTCCAGGCTCACTTTGCCCGCAGCCACATCCTTGAGCTTATAACCGCGGTCGCCGGTTTGCTCTAAGCTCTGCGGCAGCCGGCTGTTGATCCGCTCCTCCATCGAAACCTTCTGCAGCGGCACCTCTGTGAAGGTTAGCTCATAGGTGCCATCCTCCTTGCGCGCACCCGGCTTCATCCGGGTGAAGCTCTCCGTCGGCGCCAGCGCCTCTTCCAGCTGCTCCACCACTTGAAGCTCTTCCACCACGTAGCCGGGTTGTCCGTCTACACTGACAAGCGCGGCATTCTTCACACTGCTGCCCGCATAGACCTTGTATGTCCCCGCTTCTAGCACATAGGCGGACCGGTGGCCCGTTACACCGCCATCATCATAAGAAGCCATAGCTCTTACAGGGAAACTGATCGTCAGACGCTCCGACTGTCCCGGCTGCAGCAGGCCGGTCTTCCCGAACGCAGCCAGTGCTCTGGCCGGCTGGCCCAGCTTGCCTTGCGGCGCTTCCACATAGACCTGAACAACTTCCTTGCCTGCAAAGGTGCTGCCCGTGTTTTTTACCGCAACAGTCACTTCAATATATAGTTCTCCGTCTCTGGTAGTCAGCTTGGCCTCTTCAGGCTCCACACTGAACTCCGTATAAGACAGGCCAAACCCGAATGCGAACTGCACCTTATCCGGGCAGAACGTCTCGAAATACCGGTAGCCCACATAAATATCTTCTTGGTAGAAATTTTTGAATTCGTTCCCGTAATTGCGGGTCGATGGATAATCCTCAATGGAATAGGCAATGGTATCGGTTAATTTACCGCTTGGCGTCACCTCTCCGGCAAGCACATCGGCAATGGCATTTCCCCCCTCCATGCCGCCATGCCAGGCGTAGATAACGCCCGCAATCGGGTGTACGTAATCGGCAGCACTCAACCAGCTCATATCCACAATATTGGATACATTCAGCACAACCACGGTCTGTTCGAAATGCCGGGTGACTGCCTTCAGCATCGCCTTCTCGTCTTCGGTCAGCAGATAGCTTCCCGGCTCAATGGCATTATCTTGATCTTCACCTGCTGTCCGTCCAATGACTACAACAGCTTTATCGGACTTGCTTCTGGCCTCTGCAACCAGCTCATCCGTCAAGGGCATTTCCTTCTGATGCCACGGCTCTGCGGCCCATCCGCCTCCGCCATTATCAAATGGATTCTGCTCAATCCATTTCTCGTATACTGCGGCCAGTTCCTCATTGACCTTAATGCTCTTCTTATCCCGCAAGCCGCCGAGCAGATGGGTTGTATACGCCACATGCACGCTGCCCCCTGATCCCGTACCGCTTCGATAATAATTCACCTGGGTTCTGCCAAAAATCGAAACGCTTTCATCATTTCGAATGGGAAGCACCTGGCCTTCATTCTTCAACAATACGGCACCCTCTGCTGCTACCTTTCTGCTGAACTCTGGAAACCCTTCCAATGGAATTCCAATTTTCTCTATACTCATCTACTCATCCTCCAAATCTTTCCTGTATTTATGTAGATCATATAAGAAAACGACAGCTATTTCTATAATAGAATCGTACGAATCTAGTACTATTTTTATGTTCTGTCTAGTTTCTTCTTCATAGTAATAGCCACCTCCCCGTTCTCAACATCATCATTAGTATAGTAAGACAAATCGATTCCCCCTAGTTCATAGCCACAGCTCTTATAAAATTGAACCGCAGGCACATTTGTATTCTGAGTCTCCAGCCCGATCACTCTGAATCCTTCACGTCTTGCCAGCTCCTCCACAGCCTGCATGAGCCTTCTGCCTACACCGGTTCTCCGGTGCCTTCCTGACACATGGAAATTCCATATAAACAAAGTGTTGTTCCAATAATAAGGTTCGCAGATCGCCACGCCCAGCAGCTCATTATTGGCGAAGGCCCCGAGGGAGAAGCCGTAGGAAAGGATTTGTTCATACTTGTCAAAGTCTGCAGCGTCTTTTTCGTATTCTTTCACATACGCTTCTTCTAAATGAACGAGTTCTACAGTGATGGTAGTCTTGCATGCCGTCTCTTCCTTCTTGACCTTATATTTCTCAAAAGTTGTATAGCCATATTCCCCCAGCTCCCTTTGGTCTTCCAATGTATAACGTTTAAGCACCTTGATCTCCATATCCAGATCTCCTTTTATATAAATAGAGAAGCTCCCCCCTATATTCGCAATTCCTCCCTGAGTTCCTGCAAATAGCTGTTGAATTGATCCAATCTACTTTCTGCAATATCCCTAGCCAACCTTTCTTGATCCTGGCTGAACTTGGCATCGTCCGTGTACTTCGCTCTATATTGTTCGACAAGCTTCCTTTCCTCCTGACTCAGCGGAAGGAAATCCTTAACCTTTGAGATAAAAAGCTGAGTTAGCACTTTCGACTCTTTATCGAGCTGCCTCTCAAACCGCTTATCTTTGACTGTATAATCCACCGTCCAGACGATCAGGACTAACAGCGAAAGCGCGGCAAGCGACACGAGGATCTTCTTCTTCAAGCACTATCCCCCCCCCCTTACATCATGTTCAACAGGCCTACCCATATACCAAATATTACCATAAACGTATATGTCCTTTCCCTATATAGTGGTACTATTAAAAAAATAAATTAAAGGAGTTTGCCTATGAACCGCATCAATCTAATCTGCTTAGGAGTCCGTGATATTGCCAAGTCCCGTTCTTTTTACCGGGATGGATTAGGCTTCACTACGTCCAGCAAAGAGGAGCAGCCGGGAATCGTGTTCTTCAACAACAACGGCACCAAGCTGGAGCTGTTCCCCTTGGAAGAGCTGGCCAAGGATATCCATGCAGACGCCCCGCCGCAGCCAGGGACTGGATTTCCAGGGATCACCTTAGCCTACAACGCCAAGTCCAAGGAAGAAGTCGACGCCATTTTTCAAAAGATTGAAGAGATCGGTGGAAGCATTGCCAAAATGCCTGAGACTGTATTCTGGGGCGGCTATAGCGGGTATTTCAGAGATCCGGACGGCTATTACTGGGAAGTGGCCTATGCGGATTCCTGGCAGTTTGATGAGAATGATATGCTGATTATTGAATAGACCGTAGAGCTTTCTTTACGACCATGTCACAAGATCGTCAACAGTAAAATTTACAGAGGACGTGAATACGCTTTCCTTCTCCTCGTATGATATACAGTCTTGATACAATTCCTAAAGAATGAGGAGGCAGAGCATGATCTTAAAATTAAAAAGCACCGGGAAGCTGCTCTTAGCACTTACGCTGCTCGCTGGCGCCTTAACGTATGCGGGCGGAAATGCCCATGCACAGAAAGCGGAAGGAGCCCCAGGCTATTTCCACACCGAGGGCAGCCGCATTGTGGATGCTGATGGGAACACGGCCGTATTTAATGGGCTGAACTGGTTTGGCTTTGAGACCAGCAACTACTCTCCACACGGACTCTGGTCTCGTTCCATGGATGATATGCTGGATCAGGTAAAAGCCGAGGGCTATAACTTGATCCGGCTGCCCTTCTCAAGCCAAATGTTCGATGCCGACTCCCGGGCCAACAGTATCGATGTTGCCAAGAACCCTGATCTGGCGGGCTTGAAGCCTATCGAGATCATGGATAAGCTGATCGAGAAGGCCGGGGAGCGCGGCATTCGCATCTTCCTGGACCGGCACCGGCCAGATTCTGGCGGCCAATCCGAGCTGTGGTACACGGCTGCCTATCCTGAAGAACGCTGGATCAGCGACTGGGTAATGCTGGCTAAGCGGTATGCAGGCAACCCTACAGTGATTGGGGCAGATCTGCATAACGAGCCGCATGGACCGGCCAGCTGGGGAACGGGCGATCCAGCCACAGACTGGCGCCTTGCTGCACAGCGGGCAGGGAATGCCATTCTGGAAGCGAACCCGAACTGGCTGATCATCGTTGAAGGAATTGAGAAGAACGTAAAGGGCAATGACAGTAAGTATTGGTGGGGCGGCAATTTAACGGGTGTACGGAATTATCCCGTAGAGCTGAAGGTGCCTGGGCGGCTGGTTTACTCCCCGCATGATTACGGTCCTGGCGTAGCCTCCCAGTCCTGGTTCAGCGACCCGAGCTTTCCCGCGAATCTGCCTGCCCTATGGGATGCAACCTGGGGTTATATTAGTAGGGAAGGCATTGCACCACTACTTGTAGGCGAATTTGGCGGACGAAGTGTCGATACCACTTCCGCGGAAGGCCAGTGGCAAAATGCGCTCGTAGATTATATCAAAGACCATAAGCTGTACTGGACCTATTGGACGCTGAACCCGAACAGCGGAGACACCGGAGGGCTGCTGCTCGATGACTGGGCCACCTGGAACCGGCCGAAGCAGGAGATGCTAAAGCGCCTCATGAAACCGGTAACCTTCACGCCTATTGGCAGCCCTGGAGGAGAGCCGGAGCCGGAGTCTATTCAGGCGACCCCTTTCTACCGTGCCGGGGAGACGAATTCCGAATCGAATGCCATTCGGGCCAGTCTGCAGCTTCATAATGGTTCCAAGACTCCACTACCGCTGCATGAGCTGACGATCCGCTATTGGTATACAAGTGAAGACAGCTCGGCTCAGACGGTTGAAATCGATTATGCACAGATAGGCAAATCGCATTTGCTCACAAAGGTTGTTCCGCTCAAGACTCCTGTTGCTGGAGCTGATACGTATGCAGAGTTTTCATTCGCACCTGATGCAGGCCATCTGGCCGCTTTGGGCAGCACTGGGGATATTCAGTTCCGCATACACAAAGATAACTGGGCCGCATACAATCAGGCAGACGACTACTCCTTCGTTCCTGCCATGACCGATTATTCCGCGAATAAGCGGATAACGGTGTACTATAAAGGCAAGCTAATCTATGGCGTTGAGCCGTCATAATATAGAACACAGGGGGAATCACTGCGATTCCCCCATTTTTAACATCTCTATTTAAGAATTCGATTCAGCGCCTCCGCGCTTCTCTTGCTGTCCTTCTTAGCATAAAAATAGAAGGCTATCGTATGCAGGATGACCGATAAGAGCAGCATTCCTGGCCACCAAGGGATAACTATGCTGAACATATCTGTAGAGAACAGCCATATTCCGGCTAACCCGCCAGCGATGTTGAAGGATGAAGAAATCAGGATGTTCCATGCCGGCTTTAACGTGAAATAATTCCACAAAGCGTTGTACATAACCCCAAACAGCGCAGCAGCAATCAAAGCGATACCCGCCACATTCCATAGATAGAGCATGGGGATGGGATGGTCTCTGAAGAACACCGTTAACAACAGAATGACCCACAACATGGTGATGGTGAATACTTGAAAAAACGATTGCTTTAACTGATGAATCATGTCAAACTCCCCCTAAATTTCTTGATATAATGCCGGCTTACTAAATAGCTGGTGCCATCTTTCAGCGTAACTTCGATTCTCGCATGCTCGGTTGAGGAGAACTCCTTAATATAACGAGTGTTGATCACCGTTTGATTGTTGATCTTCAAGAAGCAGGACTTGCTTAGGTCTTCTTCCACAAATTTTAATCGTTTTGGGATCAGGTACATTTCTCCCGTAATCACTCGGACGCAGCACATCCGATCCTCGGATTGGATAACAGCTATAGAACTCACCGGGAGCGGAATTTGACGGTTGTTCCGGGCTCTGATCGCAATAATTTTCTTCTCAGTCTGGCTAATAGCTTCTTTAATGCTCCCCCACTGTGCTTTCTCCTGGGGATGGGTGGTAACTCTGGCAGTCCCCTGGTCCATGCCGGGATCCGCCTCAAATATGAACTGCATTTCGATGTCCTCCTCTCTCAAAACCCATATTATAGGCTAAACCAAGCAAACACTACTTTTTCGCGTTTTGTTGCAAAATCTTGTAGTTTTGTTACATTAACTATCTTGTCATTATGGTTAATATGAATACAGCAAAAAAGCACCGATCCCTTGGGATTGATGCTTCTCTGCTATACATTAGCTATGTAGCTACAGCTCTTCATAAACACTCGGATCTTGTCCCCATAGACGTCCATCCTCGCGGCTGAATGAGGAGATGACACTCATCTCTTCTTCCGACAGCTCGAAACCAAAAATCTCCAGATTCTCCTTCTGGTGCTTCAAGGAGGCCGCTTTGGGAATCGGAATCGCTCCCAGCTGGATATGCCAGCGCAGAATGACTTGAGTGACCGTCTTCCCGTGAGCGGCAGCTACCTTGCCGATCTTCTCATCCTGCAGGATGCTGTGGCCGCGGCCCAGCGGGCTCCATGATTCAGTCACAATGCCATGCTCCGCATCCTTCGTCCGCTGGTAAGCTTGGTCGAAGAAAGGATGAAGCTCCACCTGGTTCAGGCTCGGCGCTACCCCAGTCTCCTGAATAAGGCGCTCATTATGCTCCGGTAGGAAGTTACAAACCCCAATCGAGCGGATATAGCCCCGCTTCTTCGCTTCGATCATAGCCTGCCAGGCCTCCACATACTGATCGCGCTTGGGGTTAGGCCAGTGAATCAGGTAGAGGTCGTAATAATCCAGGCCTGCCCGATATAGCGACTCCTCAATGGCCATCAATGCTTCCTGATAAGCATGGCGGCGCCCAGGCAGCTTCGAGCAGATTAACAGCTCTTCTCTAGGTACAGAGCTCTGCCGAATCGCCTTGCCAAGAGCTCCTTCATTCTCGTAATTAAACGCCGAATCTAGCAGCCGGTAACCAGCGTCTATAGCCCCCGCCATCGCCTTCACACCTTCTTCTCCCTTAAGACTGTATGTCCCCAGGCCGATGGCAGGTACCTTTAGCCCATCATTCAGCACCTTTTCCGGAATTTGCTGGTTCATCTTAAGAAAGCCTCCTTTGTCTTTTGTTATATAGGATATCATTACCTTCGTATAAGATAAACTTCACCGGATCTGGATTGCTATGGATAACCTTTATTCATGTTTAGTTTGCTTACTTAGCGAAATTATCGCACTAATTATTCCAGGCACAAGGAAAAAGATGGCGAAAAAGACGGTTAGCAAATTCAATTGTGGTGTTTCGTAAAAGGTAAACCACTCTTTAAAAATTGACGACTCCGTAATTCTCCCAAAAAATGTTCCATCAATATCTCTATAATTTGGCATCCACCCTGTGTTTTCAAAGAAAATAAAAATGATTTGTGACAATACAAATACACTAATTTTTGATACCCAAGATTTTTTAAAAAATGAAACTCGCTTTTGTCTGTCAGCCAAACAGTATCTCTCCCTTCCCAAATATCACCTTTTTAATTATACGGAAAACTAAGGGATTTTCCAAAAAGTAAAAATATATAATCCGTTGTTGTTAGTTGAATAAGGACCCAGGCAGCTTCGAGTAGACCAACAGCTCTTCTCTGTGAACAGAGCTCTGCCGAATCGCCTTACCAAGTGCCCCCTCATTCTCGTAATTAAACGCCGAATCAAGCAGACGGTAACCGGCATCTATAGCCCCCGCCATCGCCTTAACACCTTTTTCTCTCTTAAGACTGTATGTTCCGAGGCCAATCACAGGCACCTTCAGCCCCTCATTCAGCACCTTTTCCGAAATTTGCTGGCTTATCTCCTTTTCTTTAGTTATATATAGGGTATCATCATTACCTTCGTATAAGATAAACTTCATTGGATCTGGATTGGGTAAACAAAATCGAGAATCCGTTATATTTAGTATTTCATAGGGATTCCAACATATTCTAAAAGTAAAATAGTTCAATTTAATCTTAAACTTTTGACCTTTAGTTTCCATAAAAATACCCCCTTAGAATTCATCGGTTAACCCTGGGGTTTTTCCAATGCCTATTCTAAGGGGTGCACTTCATACTCTTATAAGGTGTTTTTTTATTTTCAAAAAAAGTATATGGTTGTAGGTTTATCTCCAATAAAAGTGTCAACAAACAAATAAATATCTATATTATATACGGCTACTTCACTAAAACTTAGTTGTCGTACTTCTTCTAAATACAAGGAAAATGCTAAACATAAGGGATGTATCCAAAACAGAAGTTAAAACTAATTTCTTATAGAAAAGGCTTGCCAATTGTTAACTTATAAAGATATAGATATAACGTTAGCTAAAACAGTATTAGTTTTTAACACCATTGAGCGCGTCTAACTGATCGTTATGTCTTTTCTCAGTAAATATAAGGCATAGACACATACACCAGCAAGTTGCAAATGTCGATACATCAGGAGCAGCTTGTTGCGATGCATTTTTATTCAATTCCAGCATGTCTTTCACCTCTTTCTATAGCTTGATCTTCTGTTTTGAATACATCTCTTATATCTAACAATCTCATAGTGAATTTTAATTATTCGCTGTTTGAAATAAGTATTTTGGTATCACTTTACATAAGTTATCAATACTAAACTGCTTTACTTCATTTATAAAGAAATCATCAATTACGAAACTTAAGCCTTTTTCTAAATCTGATAAAATGTATATAATATTTCTAACTGGTGTGATTCCCAATAGATTTGTATCATCATCATATTCTTCAATATATAGAGAAACTGTTTCCCGAATAATTTTATAGAGATGATTTTGATCCATCAGATTTAACCCCCTTACATAACAGGAATATTATGATGTAGTTCTTCCAGGATTCTTTGAAATACTTCTTTTGGTTCTTTATTAATGTTGAAAAAGGCGCCGTTAATACTATTTTTTTCAACAAGTTCATTGACATAGTTTTGATCAATAGAAAAATAATCTATTTGTTTAGACTCCAAATTATATTGGCTAACTTTAGACGAAATATGAAAGTAGTTTGCATTAACTCCTAATTTGTACAAGCAGGTTCTTTTTATTTCTTCTAATTGTTCTTTCTCATAATAACCACAGTAGAGACTAACAACCGTGATATCAGGTATAAACGCATTACTTACTAAAAAGGGAGCATATCCAAAACCATTATGAACATACCTGTTATATCTCATTATTCCTCCGGGGACACCAATAATTATCAAGTCTGGAGAATCCATTAATTCAACTTTCTTTATATAAGAATTTATTGCTCCAACCTGCTGCTCAAATTTATATTCGGTACTATTAATAACTGGAGGAAAAATGGATGCTCCAAATAATTTTAATAGCTTGTTGTTAGATATTAAACTGACTTTATAGCCCTTTTTGAGAAAAAAGTCACGTAAACCGAGTTGAACATCCCATTTTTCGCAATTTTCCCCTATACCTATAACTGAAATGACGGGTACCTCAATACTCGATTGTTCTTGCCTTTTTACTTCTACAATTTCATGTGACTTTAAACATTCCCAGTTATTTTGAATCCTATTTATGAGTAATGCTTCTAATTCTTCAACATATACTACTTTGACTCCATTTATTTTTGCTAGCTTTATGATATTCTCATATAAGGAAAGGTCAACATTCAAGATCGGTTTGCAAAGTAATAAAACATCAACATAATTAATACATTGATTTAAATAAAATGTGTCTTCATCCAGTACTATTTTCGCAAACCGATCCTTTTGATCTTCAAACTTATCCCATCCTCTAGGAGTAATAGCAAAAACCAATTCGTAATTTTTAAGTTGATCTTTGTATAAAATAAAAGAACTTAATTCTCTCGTAAATGGATATATAGCGATACGCTCCTTCATAAAATCAACTCCTTATTGAATTGGAATTTATATTCTCTCAAAAGAGTATAATTTTTTAACTTTTCCAAGGCTTGTTCTTTTACTTTATGGCATTTTTTTAATTTATAGTTTCTTACATACTTATTCTCTTTTCCATTATCAGTTGAAGCAGGACAGAAGGAACAACAGTGGAAAGCCCAACAGTTTTTACAAACATCCTCAGTCACCGTTCCAACGTTTAGAATTTCTCGTACTTTATCAATATTAAAACCTTTATCAACGCTCCCCAATTTCATAAAATCTGAATTCTCATCAATTCTTTCACATGGAAAGAAGTTACCATCTACATCAACAAATAGTTTTTTTAGCCCCGGAATACAGGTGCCAGAGGGATGAGCAACCTTCGAAGTTTCCTTTATCGGAGTAAAAAATTCTTTCAAGCTAAATAAAGATTCAATGTCATTCTTATGATGTGTAATTGGTTCATTTTTTAACTTTCCCAATAATAAAAGAATCGTTTTTAATAATTCGAAGTTTCTCTCTTCGAAAAAACTAGACCCATAATAGAAAGTCTCCTCAGTATAGTTTGTTGAAAGGGTATTAAGACTTACTTTTGAAAAGTCAGCTAATTCTTCGTTTCTAAAAAATTGATAAATTTCTTCATAGTTACTACCAGGACTAATTACAGTATTAAATTTTATTTTTTTATATAACTCTGGATAGCTCTTTTTTATGAAATTGATATTTTCGTATACTGTCTCGTACGAACCTTTACCATTAACATAGGTTCTGTGGATATTGTGAACTTTTTCAGGACCATCTAAACTAATCATAATTGAAATATCAAAATCTTTTATTTGCCTGATAAAATCATCTTTAAGCAAAGTCCCGTTTGTAGTCATTCCATATGAAATCCCTTTACCATTCACCCTATTATTTGTATATTTTATAGTTTCAATTATTAAATCCTTTGCTAATAGCGGCTCTCCTCCATAAAATGAAACATGTAAATGATCCACATCTTTAGAGTGATCTATTAAAAAATCTATACCTTTATGCAATATTTCCAGGGATACATGCTTTGAACTATGGGGTCGGTTATCATAGATACCAAAATTTGAGTATGGGCAATAACCACATCTTAAATTACAATTCTGTGTCATCTGAAATGTGATAGAATTCACACATCTTTCCAGCTGTTGATCCAGTAATTCTGTAGCGGGATGTTCAACTTTCTCAATTGGTGAATCTAACAACATACCTTTTGTTCGAAACTCTTCATATATCTCCAAATCCTTTTTATCAGTAGATCCATTACTAATATTTATTAACGACTCAAATTGTTGGCTTTTAATTTTAAAGATACTATTTTTATTCATATCATAAACATAAAAGAGACTAGGTCTGGTTTGAAAAGGAATAAACGGCATATTGGTCCTCCTCTTTCTTAACATATTCAAGATAATCTTTAAAACTATCTGAATTAGAATAAAGAAATTCAAAAGTTCCTATTCCACCAATACTTCCTTTATTTAAATAAATAATTTTATCCACTTTCTTAAGTAATTCTGGTCTATGAGTAATTATGATTGTTATATAACGGTCTTCCGAGGCCATAATTGTGTCAAAAAATAGTTGCTCTGAAGGATAATCAAAATTAGAAGTTGCCTCATCAAGCACTAGAATTTTTGTGTTTCTTTTACTAAGTGCCCGAGCTAACGCAACCTTCTGACGTTGTCCTCCAGATAATTTAGATCCGTTAAAACCTACAGGGGTATTAAGTCTATTAGGTAACTTCTCAATGAAGTTCATAGCTCCTGATTTTGCACAGCTTTCGAGGATTTGCCCTTTAGTTAGTGTTTCATCGATATTAATATTATTGGCTATTGTATCATTGAAAATGTAATTATCTTGAGCCATATAACTCCACAATGCCCTGTATGAGTCAAAAGTGTAATCACTTATATCTGTACCGTTAATCTCTATCCTTCCTCCATCTGGATCATTAAGTCTTAGTAATAAACTAATAAGAGAAGATTTCCCGCTACCATTTGGGCCAATAATAGCAACTCTTTCTCCTTTATAAATAGAGAAGCTAATATTATTTAAGACTCTCTCCTTATCATAGAATAAGGAAACATGATCAAAGGTTATATTCTCAATCTGAACGCTAGAGGGTAGATGAGCCGAATTACTCTTATCATTTTCAGTATCTGTACTAATAAATTTTATGAATCTTGTAAATGCTGGTTTTACACTAGAGAATTGTGTCATTAGGTACGACAATATATTTATTGGCTCAAAAACTAAAGCAGTATAAGCCACAAAGGATACAAGTCCCCCTATTGTTATGTCATTCTTATTAATGAGTAAAGCTCCAAATACATACAATAGAAATGTAAACACTGTTACTAAAGAAGAACTGGCTATACTGTCTACATAGCTACACCACATTAATTTCGCTTTTGCTGTTTTACTATCTTCCAATATATTAAGCAGTTTCTTTATCCGTTGATTACCTATTCCCCACATTTTAATGATAGTCATTCCGCTAATGGTATCACTAAGCCAAACAGCGAACTTTGATTGTAAAGACATAATGAGCTCGTAAATCCTGACTTGTTTCTTATAAAAGAATACGCTAATTAGCAACTTTATTGGTATAGTTGCAAGCATAATTAATGTCAACTTCCAATTTATAAAAAATAATGCAATTAAACCTGCTACTATTTTGAACAAACTGACGAATGAAGTTAAAAATTGGTTCCCTGTTAGCGAAGATATATTATTAATATCCTGAAATATCTCTGACATTACCTCTGAAAAGTTTCTTTCTTTAAAATATTTCGATTTCAGTTTCAATACATGTTTGCAAGCTTTATAATTTAGGTCGTAAGGAATTCTTACACTTAGGTCTCGATAAAAGTAAAATTGAATAAGGCCAAAAATCTGCTGAACAAGGAAAACCAGAAAAAGTAAAGTAACCAATTGTAAAACTTGATTAAAATCCGATTGCATAATCCCTTTATCAATAAGCTGTTGGGTTAGCCATGGAGTTAGAAAGCTCCCCACTGAGGTTAGTAATGTTACAATGCTGATCACAACAATATTTTTTTTATAAGGTTTAAAAAGTTCTAAGACACTCAAATACACCTTTTGACTCACATTAAATTCCCCCAGTCTGTTAAATCAATACCATAGAAATGGACACCAGGATCCTAGGAGTAAAAAATGTGATTTAACCCTAGAATTGGATATCCTGTCTTCTAAATAGTAGGTAGGTTAGACTTAAGCACAAGCTTATCCAGATAAGGGGAATAACCAGTGTCATAGAATATTCTGAAATTCCGGATAGTAAAATTTGTTCGGAATTTAAGACGTAGATTCCTGAAAATTTCATAATCTGTGTTGTAAATGTATGATTAGATAACCACAATAAGAAATCTGACGAGCTCTCCCTAAAATACCCGCTTATCATAAAATCCCCAAATACCACGATGAAAGTTGCAACTACAGCAGTTGCTGTTCGTTTTACCATGACACCTATTAGCATAATAATCGCCGCATAAGCAGCTAAATATAGAACATTGAGCAATATTACACTTACGGAGACCATCGAGTCATGCCCTAAATTCACGTGCTTTATACTCGAACCGGACACCAAAGCGGCTAATAAATATACAATATAGAAGACTCCGAAAAACTGAACTATCCACCATACAATCACTTTTATTGATGATAGGTATTTCCCCATTATATAGTTTGTTCTGCTATAACCAGAAGCAATAACATGTTTGATTGAACCATACTCGAAGCCCTCTGTAAGGAAAAAGCTTAAATACAGAGGAATTACAAAATAAAAAAACAGTGACAATGGGGTAACTAAGGTTAATGGTGCCATCCAGTTATCAAACTGAAATCCTGTCTTATTCCCCACCCAGATAGGAAGCATAAATCCGACAATTAGGATAAATAAACTTATTCCCATGAATGTCTGGTCGCGCCAGATATAATAAGTCAATGTCCTTTGAAGATTCTTCATATTACTTGTCCCCTATTAGATCCATGTAATATTGCTCAAGGTTGACTGAGGAAAGACTAATTTCCTCAATCTGTATCTCATTTTTAAGAAATATAGATAACAAAGCCTCTAATTCAATCTTGTTTTTTGGTATAAAAACCTCTGAACCATTGGAAACCATAATATTGGGTATATTGAGTTCCTGTTGAAGTATTTGTACTGCAGCTGAAGTGTTCGCAGTCTTAATTCGATATTGTACTTGCGATGATTGGATCAGATCTTCATGCGTTAGTTCTTTTATTAATCGTCCCTTATGAATAAAAGCAAACTTCGTTGCCAGAAGCTGCAACTCACTCAAAATATGACTAGAAATAAGAATGCTAACTCCATTTTCATGAACTAATCTAGTCAGTATATTTCTTATTTCTACGATCCCTGCGGGGTCAAGCCCATTAATAGGTTCATCCAAAATAAGGAACTTCGGATGATTCAGCAACGCAATAGCAAGCCCTAATCTTTGACGCATCCCTAAGGAAAACTGTGACACTCTTTTATTTCCTACATCCGATAAGGATACCCACTCCAAAACTTCACGAATTCTTGAATTATTACCAAATCCATATAATCCGCTATAAAACTTTAGATTACCAAATGCACTTAAATGTGGATATAAAGCTGGTCTCTCAATAAAAATCCCCAGTCGTTTTCTAGCCTGAATAATATCTCTTGGTTTGCTTTGACCGAATAAGACTATATTTCCCTCAGATGGATACACCAAGCCACTTATAATCCTCATTAGGGTTGTCTTGCCTGCACCATTTTCTCCAATAAGCCCATAGATATCGCCTTGTTCTATAACCATATCAACATCTTGCAGGGCGTATGCCATTCCGTATCGTTTGCCTAATCCCCTAGCTTCAAAAACCGGAATATTCAAGAAGTCCTCGCACCCTCTTCCTGTAACAATAATTCTGCCTGACTGAATAATACATCAATCCGAAACAAGGTTAGCACCTGATGTAAAAAGTGAGATTAAAAATGTAATTTTTGCGGTTTTATTTGTTTTGGATTATTTTTGAAAATAAGTAGATATATGATTATAATTTAATTAGATCTATAAAAAGGAAAAATAGATTGATTATAGAGGAGCGGGTTCTAGTGATTCGTATTGCTATTTGCGAAGATGATGTTCAAATGGCAGAGCAGATTGCAGAATTAGCATTATCCTTTCAACAAAAAAACGAGGTGGCCCTAGAGATCGATATATTCTACTCCGGAGAGAAACTAACTGAAGAAATTCGGCATAGCTGTCAATATGAAATTATATTGATGGATATTGAAATGAGTGGACTAAATGGAATAGACGTAGGGCATATACTCAGAGAAGATGAAGATAATGACCTGGTGCAGCTTATTTACATATCAAGTCATGAGGAATATCACTTGCAGCTTTTTGATGTACAACCGTCAGGTTTTATTAGTAAACCTATACAGTCTACCAAATTTGAGCAAAAGTTAGAGATAGCCATCCAAAAAATTAAACGCAGATCGAACAGAAGACGGCTGCTGCCAGTACAACTAAGAGGCAGTGAGCTCCTCATTCCGTTCAAGGAAATCATATATCTGGAAAGCAACTGCCGAAAAGTCATTCTTCACACATCAACACAATCGATTGAGTACTACAGTACTTTAAATAAGGAAAACGATAAATTATTTAGTGATGAATTTATCCGGATTCACCAATCTTACATTATAAATTTTTATCATGTGAAACAAATCACTGCAAAAAAGATAATACTGCTAAGTGGCCGGGAAATTCCTATTAGTGAGCGATATACAGCTTCCGTTAAAAAAAGCTATTTAAACTTCAGGGGGAATCTAATTGGACAATTTTCTCATTGAGGAATTGTTTTATTCAATCACATTTATTTCGATTCCTTTTATTATTCATTATTTTTATAAGCAAGTCTTTGGAACAAGTGTATTTGGTAAATCCCTCATATTTCTAGGGTATAGCTTATATTATATGCTTAGTTTAACGTTACACTTCAGCCCTTTGTCGGGAGCCCTTACCTTATGCCTTAATATCGGGCTTATCCTATTATGCAACTTCCTTTATAAAGGTCAAATAGCATGGAAAATGGGGATAGGTTTTGTAATAACCGTGGTGATTATACTAACTGATACAGCTGTCCTTGCTCAGGCTCAAGATATGACAGGATATATCTTTACATTATTTTTTTCAAAATTTCTTATATTTATTTTTCTGCAAATGATATTAAGACTAGCCCAATTTATTGGAGAAGGACACTTAAGCAAGTGGTATTGGATGATCCTCTTTTTATGCCCGCTATTCAGTATCATAGGAATTCACCAAATCTCTGCAAATCCATGGTATCGATTAT
This sequence comes from Paenibacillus sp. CAA11, assembly GCF_003060825.1. Classification (NCBI taxonomy): domain Bacteria; kingdom Bacillati; phylum Bacillota; class Bacilli; order Caryophanales; family Paenibacillaceae; genus Paenibacillus; species Paenibacillus sp. CAA11. The sequence continues at coordinate 235,668 of NZ_CP028922.1, read as the reverse complement.
ACCCCGCTATGTTCCCTGTTCTTTCAGGCAGCTTACTATTTATCAATTTATTGGTCCTGGTCTTGTGTGACCGTATCCTGCGTATCCAATCTGCCCACATCAAAAACAGCCTTCTGGAACAGCAAAATGCTTATTACATTCATCAATACCTAGTGACCAAGAGTAGGGAAGAGGAAATGCGTAGGTTTCAGCACGATTTTAAAAATATACTATTAGGCCTGCGCTCGCAATTAAAGTCCGGAAATGAGACAACCAGTATGAAGCAGCTGGATGCTCTTTTAGGTACCATTAATGAAACGTCAGAGTGTTGTAATACGGGCTCAATTATTATTGATTCCATCATCAACTATAAGCAAAGAGTAGCTCGCGAATTAAATATTCCGGTTCATTTGGACATACAGATTCCGCCTAGCCTACAACTAGATAGTATAGCAATGAGTATCATTTTGGGAAATATTCTGGATAACGCAATTGATGCTTGCAGAAAAATAAGTGGTTCTAAGCCCTATATAAATATTTACATTCATTACATGAATGATTCTCTCTTTATAAAGGTCGTAAACCCTTATACCCATAAAATCATAAAAAATCATAAAGGTTTGTTCATATCAAACAAGCAAGATAAGTCAAGACATGGTTTGGGCTTAAATAATATAAAAAAAGTTGTGGAGGATCTTCAAGGATTATGGGACATATCTTATGAAAATCAAATATTTCAAATTGAAATTGTTCTATTCCAAATTTCATTGAACAGCCAATCTATTGAATCGCGCCTTTGCAATTGGTAGAATGTACCTTTGGTGGAGCCATAACACCTTCAACTCCAGATATGCCTACACAAAATAAGCTTTGGCCACAATAAGAATCAGCAATACTCGCCATTGCAAAGGGGGAAACTTATGACAGACCAACAGCAAGCAGCCATGCAGTCTATGATTGACTGGCTGGCAGACGAACACGAGCTCGGCCGGAAACCCAGCCGAATTGAAATCGCCGAGGAATTTGATCTGCACGGCATGCACTACTATATTTTCCGGTACAAGAAAAATATGCTCGGCAAGTGGCTTCTCGGCGTATGCGGAGGCTACGAGCATGCAGCCGATACAGAGCACTGCGGCCATATTTTCAGCGAGATGCAGCCCTATGATCCGGCCACAGCCAAGCAAGAAGCTATCGCCATGGTAGAGATGATCCGTGAATACTGGATGCAGCAGGCGGCTGCTATTGAAAAAGAGCAAGCACAGCAGGAATCCGGCGGGGATGATGATGACTCTTCCGGCATCTTCAACGGATTTATTCTGCTGAATTCCCCTGAATGCGACATGGACCAGATCAAGAATAATCTGCTTCAAGACTGGAATATCTCCTGTTCCCCTCCCGAAGGGGAAGAATCTAGTGCAGAGGAAGGGAAGGAAGGAATTCTCGTCTTCAATGCAGATGACTTCATGGTGGCCTTAAGCTTTGTGAAGGCTCCTGTACCGGACGGAGAAGCTGAGTATTTTGCCCAGGGGAATTACCTATGGAAAGAAGCCGCAGAGGTCACCCGGACGCATGTCGCGCAGATCATTCTGGCCGTATTCACCCGTTCCGGCTCTCCGCTTGAGAGCGGCAAGCTCTACACCAAAGTGGCGGCCAGCTGCCTGAAGCTGCCGAATGCCATAGGTATCTATACCTCTGGCACCGTCTTTCAACCCGAGCTTTACATAGAATTTGCTAATATGATGAAGTCTGACGAGGTCGTACCTCTGCTTAACCTGGTTCACTTTGGCCTTGTAGCCACAGAGGAAGGGGTCAGCGGATATACCTATGGCTTAAGCACCTTTGGCAAAGACGAAATTGAAATTCTAAACAGCCAGGCTTCACCTAATGAGCTGAGGGATTTCCTCATTACCATTTCCGCTTATGTGGTAGAAGAAGATGTGACACTGCGGGATGGGGAGACGATCGGCTTCACCGCAGACCAGAAACTGCCTATTGCACGATCTGAAGGAGTATATGTCCAAGGGGACACCATCAAAATTAAGTATTAAAGAGCAGCAATCCGTCCAACTTACGGATACACAGAAAGACCACCTTCTATAGGTGGCCTTTCTAATATACCCCAAATATAAAAAATTACTGATGGCGGATAAGATAGTCGAAGGAGCCTAGCGCCGCTGTAGCGCCTGATCCCATCGAGATAATAATTTGTTTGTAAGGTGTGTTGGTGCAGTCCCCTGCTGCAAATACTCCAGGAATGTTAGTTGCCCCATGAGCGTCCACCACAATTTCACCCGTGCGTGTACGTTCAACGGTATCCCCTAACCAGTCTGTATTAGGCACGAGGCCGATTTGCACAAATACACCCTGCAGCTCAATGTGCTTCACTTCGCCGCTCTCGCGTTCGATGTAGCTGATACCATCAACCTTGCTCGTTCCGGTAATTTCCTTCACTTGAGCATTCTTGATGACGGTCGTGTTCGGCAAGCTGTTCAGACGTTCCTGCAAGACAGAGTCTGCCTTGAGCTCTGGCATGAATTCCAGCACGGTCACATGCTCTGCAAGGCCTGCGAGGTCAATCGCTGCCTCGATGCCGGAGTTGCCCCCGCCAACGACTGCTACATGCTTTCCTGCAAATAGAGGACCGTCACAGTGCGGGCAATAAGCCACGCCCTTGTTCTTGAATTCCGCTTCACCAGGAACCCCCAGGTTGCGCCAGCGGGCACCCGTGGAGAGAATGACCGTCTTACTCTTCAGAACCGCGCCATTCTCCAGCTCAATCTCGACGAGGTCCTTCTTCTCAAGACGCTTCGCACGCTGTGCCTTCATGATGTCAATGCCATAACCCTTCGCATGCTCTTCAAGGCTTGCAGCGAGCTTAGGCCCTTCGGTGTATTTCACACTGATGAAGTTCTCGATGCCCAAGGTATCATTGACCTGTCCGCCAAAGCGTTCGGCAACGATCCCTGTGCGAATCCCTTTGCGTGCTGCATAAATCGCTGCACTTGCCCCAGCTGGTCCGCCCCCGACAACCAATACATCGTAAGGCTCTTTACTTGCGAACTCAGATGCATCATCCGAAGTCCCCAGCTTAGAGAGGATATCATCTATAGTCATTCGGCCGCTCTCAAAGAATTCCCCGTTCAGATACACGGTAGGTACCGCCATAATTTCCTTGCTTTCTACCTCTTCTTTGAAAGCTGCACCGTCGATCATGGTATGGGTAATGTTCGGATTCAGAACACTCATCATGTTCAGCGCCTGCACGACATCCGGACAATTGTGACAGGACAAGCTTACATAAGTTTCAAAGTGATATTCACCTTGAATGCCTTTGATCCGGTCAATTACGCTTTGTTCAGCCTTAGGAGCTCTTCCGCTAACTTGAAGCAAAGCGAGAACTAGTGATGTAAATTCGTGGCCGAGCGGAACCCCAGCGAACGTGATCCCCATGTCTTCACTTGCGCCACGGTTCACGCTAAAGCTTGGAGTTCTAGGCAATGATGCCTGCTCTACTGTAATTCTGCTGGACATGCTGGACAGTTCATGAACCAAGTCCAGCATGTCATTGGATACCGAATCCGTTCCAGCACTAACTTTCAGCAGAACATCGCCTTCTAAAAGCTGAAGGTATTGCTCCAGTTGCTGTTTTATGTCTGCATCCAGTTTCATAATCTATTCTCTCCTTAGATCTTGCCTACAAGATCAAGACTTGGCTTCAGAGTTTCTGCGCCTTCCTTCCATTTTGCAGGGCATACTTCACCTGGATGGTTGCGAACGTATTGAGCAGCTTTGATCTTGTCGATCAATGTGCTTGCATCACGTCCGATGCCATCAGCTGTAATTTCAACAGTTTGGATCACGCCATCTGGGTCGATAATGAAGGTTGCACGGTTAGCAACACCTTCTGCCTCGATCAACACGTCAAAGTTACGGGAGATCGTGTGGGAAGGGTCACCAATCATGATGTAAGTTACTTTGCCGATAGCTTCGGAGCTGTCGTGCCAAGCTTTGTGAACGAAATGGGAGTCCGTGGATACGGAGTATACTTCAACACCCAGTTCCTTCAATGTTGCATATTGATCCTGCAAGTCTTCAAGCTCTGTAGGGCAAACGAATGTGAAGTCTGCTGGGTAGAAGCAAACTACACTCCATTTTCCTTTCAGATTTGCTTCAGTAACTTCAATAAATTCACCGTTGTGATATGCTTGTGCTGTAAAAGGGAGTACCTCTGTTCCAATCAATGCCATGGTAACTATACCTCCTAGAAATTTTTGATTCGTTATTAGTATAGAACTTGAAAGACAAGTATTAAACCGTCCTCCGTCCTAAACTTTATTTATAATAATTATTATATGCGAATGAGTCTCATTGTCAAACGACTTCATCAAGTCTTCATAATTTATTTTTCGATGCTTCCCCCTCCTCATGAATCCTAAACTGTATTGAAATAAACTTCTCGATTGATGGCAAAATATCCTCTAATTTCAGCAGCTGTTCAATATCATATACACCCGGTGAGGATCGTATTCCGCTAATGATCTGTCGCTGGCAGCTGCTGCTGCAGCCCCAGCTGTCCTTTCCCCCCTCGTCTAGCCTTGCACGATACATTCTGCGTGAGTGAGGGGCTCGCTCCTTTCCCCGTGTGCATCAAGTTTTAGAGCAAATAAGTCACTTCCCACGGGTTATTGACAAAGGTCCGTTTACAGTTGTAAACTTTAGGGCATCGATCGATTACGCTTGTAAATTTTAATTGGAGGATTTAGTATGCCGCAAATTCCACGGATATCCGAAAGCGAATGGGATGTGATGAAGATTTTTTGGCAAATATCACCAGCCACAGCAAATGACGTCATTGCCGCTCTAAGTGATGATAAAGACTGGAAGCCAGCAACCATTAAGACCTTGATCAATCGTCTGCTGAAGAAGAAGGCACTGGACTTTTACAAGGAAGGAAAGACCTACTACTACACCCCTCTTGTATCAGAAGAGGAATGTGTCAGAGCAGAAAGTGCATCGTTTCTACAGCGGCTATTCGGAGGCGCGCTTAAGCCGATGTTTGCGCAATTTTTGAAAGAGGAGCGGCTCACCGAGGAAGAAATTAAGGAACTCAAGCAAATTCTCGACAATAAGAAGGATAGGCAATGAATATGGCAGTGACTGCTGTGATGACTGCTCAGTTGCGGATTCCCCACTTGGTGAACTGGCTGTTCGAAACCTCGGTCATGGTCAGTATCCTGGTTGGCTTGGTGCTGCTTCTTAAATGGACACTAAAGACTAGGCTTCCGGTGAAGTGGCAGTATGCACTATGGCTGGTCGTCCTCCTTCGGGCTTTGCTTCCGTGGGTCCCTGAAAGCTCAATCAGCATCTACAATCTGTTCTCCGTTTCCGAGCCAAGCTCTAGGATAGACGCGTGGATGGGGGAAGCAGCGGACAGAGAACTGAAGAGCGCCGGTGAGGCAAAACCAGCAACAGAAGGTACAGTGCCAAGCAGCAACATCGATGTTAGCGGCAACCCAGCATACCGTACAGCGTCAGCAGACGCACAGGTAGAGTCGGCGAACCCTTCATCCCATCATCACGTCGAGTTAACTACAGCAGATATCACCTATGTTGTCCTGTTTGGAATATGGCTTATAGGAGCCCTCGCGCTGTCCATTCACCTTATCCGGGTTAACCGGAAATTTACCAGAAGTATGGTTAATGGCTCTTCTGACACGACCAACCCAGAGCTTCTGAAGCTGCTTCAGTCTTGTAAAGACAAGCTGGGCATTCGACGTTCAATCTCGCTGCGGATGACAAGGCAAGGTGTTGGCCCGGCACTGCACGGACTGTGGTCACCGAGCATCTTGCTGCCCACGACCCTCGTGGACAAATTCTCAGCGAATGAAATCAAGTATATCTTCCTCCATGAACTGGTTCATCACAAAAGAAAGGATATTGCCTTCAACTGGGCCATGACGATTTTTCTAATCATTCACTGGTTCAATCCGATCTTATGGTACGCCTATCGCAAAATGCGAGAGGATCAGGAGCTGTCGTGCGACGCCAAGACGGTTTCGTATATCGATCCGGATGAAGCAAGGCAATATGGATACACCCTCATCAAGCTGCTCGAAACCTTGGCGGGAAGGCCGCCGGGGCTGCTTGCTGCCGCCTATTTTTCCAAGAACCGCCGGGAAATCAAAAGGAGAATTACGATGATTGCGTTATTTAAAAAATCTTCAGTAAAACGAACGGCCCTAAGCCTTATCATCATCGCGATAATTGTGGGCATTACTCTAACCAACGCCAAGGTGGAGGGCGATGATAAAGCCGCATCAGCTTCCGTCTCTACCGAGGCTGATATGAAGGATTGGATGGGATACGACGATTACATGACTTCCAAGCAACTGGGCCTCGTCACCCATCCGAACATTAAATTAGAGAATAAGGGATATCGATTTGAAATTGAAAATGTGATGGTCGACAATTCGCGGATCGTGATCATCGCTAAGCATTTTGGTCCGGACGGCCAGTTCCTCCATTCTCCGCTTGAGGATGGCGGCATCTATATCAAGGATCCGGCCGGTAACGTGGTTGCTAGTCCAGCAACCTCATTAGGAGGCGTAAGTCCAAACTTTGAGGAATATGTATTCCTGTTCACAGACACGCCGCCAGATCAGATTATCGTCCAGGGTAAAGCGGATCATATTTGGGCGACTAAGAAGGACAGTATGAAGCGCGAAAAAGTCGGGGTAAAATGGGATTTTGAGTTCACTCTTGATATGGCCCAAGCCAAAAAGTTGGGAAATAAAGAGGAGCTGAGCGTGAGCTATACTACGCCGGAAGGGCTGCAGATGGGGATGAAGCAGTTTTTTCGGACCCCGAACGGATTGCGACTGGATATCGATCTAAGCCTAAATGAAGCACTGGCTAGACGGGTCGGCCCGGACTGGAGACGCTATGTTACGCTTTGGTATCATCTCGAAACCGACGATCCCCAGGAGAAGGTGAAGTATTTTGGCGATAGTTCCCGCCCCTTCGAAGTTAGACAAGTATACAACCCTAACTCAAGTGTGGTCCATTGGTCCAGAACATGGTTAACAAAAATAGTATCACCAGAGCTCAAACACGTCCGGTTTGTACTTGATGGGTACAGTCTGCCGATAAACCAAGAGGCTTCGGTTAAAATTGACCTGGCCAAGCTACTAAAGCAGCCTGTCGTATTTGAAGATGCAGGGGACAAGATTACCCTGAAGAAGCAGCGTGTTGAAACAGATCCTGATACGGGGACAAGGAACCTCCGCTTAAGCGGTACCGCTTTGTATACAAACGTGGATCATTCAGAGGAATGGGTTGCCCTTGATTCGAAAGGAACCGAGTACTCCGTTCAGCGAGAGGGATATTCACATGCCATGGAAAATGGGGAGAACTTCTGGGATGAATTCAATTTCATAGTAAAAGGTGTACCGGATAACATCTCAACACTAACGCTGAAACGAACCGTTGTAGAGAAGAAGTTCAAAAATGTGAACTGGTCCGTCGATTTACCGTCGTATACCACGTTGCCGTGGAAGAACTAAATATCTCACTTTGTAATAAGGCTCATTCCAACTGATGTATAAGAAGGAATGAGCCTTCATGCATTGGGCCGGCTACTATCAGGAACTCCGGCTGTATGAAACTCTAGGGTTCGATCGGCAGGCTCTCAACAGCGGTAAAAAACACATCCAGCAGCTCTACCTCAAATTTAACTTGTATGTACTCAGTGATTTGACTCAGCTGTTCTTCGCTCTCATACTCCAGGCATGGACGCCCTTCGCTCCACAGCACCCTGCATCCAAATCGATCTTTCAGATGCTCAATAATGTAATCTTGCTCCACGGAATCACGACTAGCTGTCACGTTCCCATGCCTCCTTTTGAGTATTATTATTACTAGCGCTATTATTCAAAATTTAGACATCTGCTTTCCGTGACATTTATCACATCACTAGCCTTAACTGGTGGTGACGATCCTCTGGATCAGCTGCTGCTCAATCCCTGTGACGATGTGGTTTTTTCGGGTACAGATATACTTCTCAATGATGCAGCAGCTATGATCCAGCTCTCTAAATTTGGCTATTCCCAATCTGGCCAGATCGGATTTCGGGATTAAGGTTACCCCCATCCCCAACTGGCACATCTTGATCATAGATTCCAGTGCGGCAATTTCAACAAAGTCTGATCTTGACACGCCGTGCTCTTCCCGTAGAACGTCAAATACCTTCTTATAGTAGCAGTTCTGAGAGGATACGATGAGCTGATCGTGGGCTAAAATCTCCCCAAGAGGCTTATGGATATTCTTGCCGACCAGGACCAATTTCTCGGAACCGTACTTTCTGAAATGAAGCGATCCATGATGCGTTGTCCCGACGAGAAACCCCAGATCAATCACAGCACTTGCAATTTCCTCTTCAATCTTGGAGGCACTTCCCGTTCTAATCGTCACGCCCAGGTTCGGATACTTCTCATATAACTCCTGCATGGCCTCATCAAAGCTCGCAGGGTTCTTGCTGACCATGAGCCCAAGCCTCAGCAGCGGAGCCTCTTCGTGCATCATACTGCGGGTTTCTTCCCACAAGGCCACGATCTTCTTGAACTGTAGGTAGAGCTTCTTCCCCTCTTCGTTCAGTTCCACCCCTCTTGGCCTTCGGTAGAAGAGCTCTCTGCCAAATTCGCCTTCGATTCGCTTGATCTTCGCAGTCATATTCGATTGGAGCTGGTGAAGCTCTCTGGCAGCCGTAGAGATGCTCTGATGTTCTGCCACAGTAATGAAGGCCCTCATATTCTCTATATCCAACTTGTCCCGCCCCTCTCCTATCAAAATAAATGATATCTCCATCAAATATAAACATTATTCATGATATCTACAACGTTTTATACTGCTGTTACCTGCATAAGAGGAGGAAAGCTTCATGAACGATGAACGAATCAAAGTTGGCATTATCGGAGGCTCCCTGCGGAACCGATGGGCCAGCGCCACACATATTCCCGCCCTAATCGAGAGCAAGAACCATCAGATTACGGCTGTTGCTACCACAAATATGGCTTCTGCCCAAGAAGCCGCACGACAGCTTGGAGACATCGAAGCTTACGATCATTATCAGAAAATGCTTGCCTCAGATCACGTAGATATGGTCGTTATCAGCGTCAAAGCTCCGTTTCACAAGGAAATCGTACAAGAGGCGATCCGGGCGAACAAGCACCTTTATTGCGAGTGGCCTCTCGCCGCAGATCACCGCGAAGCTGAGATGATCATGAAGGAGCTCAAGCAGTCTCCCGTCAAGCATGCAATTGGCCTCCAATCCCGCCAGTCTGATGAGGTGAAGCTAGTCAAGCAGATGATAGACCATGACGAGATCGGCAGAATTTTGTCGGTCCATATGAAGGTCTCCACACAGGCCAAGGGCAATTGGGTGGACCAGGCCAGCAGCTATATCCTTGATCGAAGAAATGGAGCGACCCTGCTGAGCATTAATGGAGGACATGCGCTAGATATCGCAACCTACGTTCTCGGCCCATTTACCGAGGTTCAAGCAAGCCATCACAGGCACTATACAGAAGCCCGGCTGACAGATCATGACGGCACCGTCGACAAGAACACCGAAGATCAATACCTCATCCAAGGGAAAATAAAGGGGTATCTCCCCATCAGCGTTCATCTGCAAGGAGGAGCTTATCCGGAGTTTTGCCTGGAGATCCAAGGAGAATGCGGGGTCATCAGACTCACCCAGCCCAAGTCTATCGGCCATCCGCAATATGGCGGGCTTCGTGTCGCATTGGCGAAGTATGATTCATCTCAGAGTATTGCAAGCAGTAAACCTGATGATTTCATCGTAGTTAAGGAGGATGAGTCCAAAGCTCCTTTTACCAATGTATATCGGGCCCACCAGTCTTTTGCGAAGGATATCCTCTGCCATACCCGTGAAACGCCGGATTTTTATGAGGCATGGAAATTGCATCAACTAATCACAGCCATCGAGCGGTCAGCAATTACAGGGGAAAAGGTAAGCATGTAAATCCTAGGCTCCCCTATGCGCACCACGTAGCTATATAAAATGAACTAAAGAAATTAAACTCACAAAAAGGAGCCCCTAAGTCATCTCTCATGACTATCTGGGGCTCCTAAGCTGATTCACCAAATATTGATTATACGAGGGTCTTCTCCATAATATTGTCATCCATCACAAAGCCGCCACCTATATCCGCAACCTGGGTGCGGACGGTCTTAAATCCCTTTTTCTCGTAAACAGCAATCGTAGAATCATTATGCCGGTTGACCGTCAACCAGATGGCCCGCAGACCCCGCTGCTTGCACATATCGACCAGAAGAGTCATCGCCTGACTGGCATATCCATTTCCCCGCTGTGCCTGCAAAACATAGAATTTACTCAGGAACAGCTTGTCTTGTTCTGGCTTAACGCCCACATATCCAACGTTGGTACCGCCTGCATTCAGGAAATAATACTCGTAACCGTCCGACTCCATCTGCTGAGTAATGGCAGGTACGGACTGAAACTTCTCCACCATGTAATCAATTTGCTCCTTAGATATGATACGAATGTAATATTCGTGCCAGATCTCACCCGCCATTTGCGCTAGTGAAGCTACCTGATCTTTTGTCTCTACCTTCTCCAGAGTAAGCTGCATATTCTGCACATCCTTTTCAACAATAAACTTATATGCTCGGTTGCTGCTATGTTAGCATTGTATCTGCTGATTTACAATTCTTCGGCATGGAGGATCAGAGCCAGCGCGAAATTCAGAAAATGGCTTCCTAAGCAACAACTATCTAGGAACTCAGCCTCTTAATTACATAAGAACCCCATAGCTATGCGTTCTTTATCCGCAATCTCGAGCAAAAGCTTGGAAGCTTGGGATAGCTCCAGCGGGTTTCCCGTTCTTCCTGCAAGGTCAATCAAAGAAGAAACGTTAACCCATATTGGAGCGATTTCAGTAAACAGCAAGTATGCCTGTTCTACTTTTGAGTCTCCAAACAGATCCACGCATTCTTTTAGAAAATCTCGATATAGATTCCGAAACAAAGCGCCGCCGGTTCCCGCTCTTTCCATTAATAACGCAGTCAAGCATAGATCATGCTCAAAGTTCTTGCTGCGAGAAGGCCATTTCAGGATTTCATTGCTCATTTTTATAATGCCTTTATTGCCCATATTGCGAATAGGCGGATTCAAATAGTCATATGCATTCTTGGTTAAGGATGAACGTATAGCGGGCAGAAGCGGCGGTTGGGTGCCGATCGGCTCGATCGTAAAGGAACGATTTCTGGAGCTCATGGGTCCCTTTGCGTTTCTAGCCATAGCCAGATGGGCCAAGCTCGTCTTCACAAGTCCTCCCTGTTGTCTAGTATCCGCCATGTAGGCGTATTCGTCATCCATGCCGTATATTACCGCATAGTGGGCTGCAAAGTGCACTTTGTTCGTGAAATAATCCAAATAGTAGGAGTCCAACTTAAGCCCCACCGGAATTCCGCATTCGATGAAGCTCCGTACGTTCTGCCACGCTTTTTCAACGGACGAAGTTTCTTTCGCCTTGATGATGAAGTTGAGCCGGGATGCTAGGCAAGCAGCTAATTCATCCGGCTTTACCCTTCCCCCTATAAAAGGAAAGTCCATCCCCTTCGAATCCCAATAAATAAATCCCAACCCTTGCCCAAGGCCGAATAACATCGGCTCCGATAGTCGGACTCCCGCAAATTGAAGTAAATTGCCTATTGTTGTCGTCTCGCAATGTTCCCCTTGAAAAGGACTGAAACCTTCAATGATATTAGGCATGACCTTACGTCTCCTCCAACAATTCATTGATTATTTTCGTAACAAAAGCTTGCTCACTCTCAATAAGACTCATCGGATGAAGGAAAAGTACCCTTACGTACAGCGGCAAGCGAGTGTGGCCTTGCGATTCGTACTTCTGCCTTATATTTTTTAAAGTTTCCCCAAGAAAATCTAGCCGTTTCCGCAAAGCGTCAATCGCTTCGTCCTTATCGATAAAGGATAAAGCGGCAAGCCCTAGATCGAATCGGTTATCGCGCTCTCGCGAAGAAGATAGGCAGGCGATGATTTCATTCCTCAGCGTAGTCATACCGACTTCCGTTATGACAAATCGGATCGGCATAGGTCCTTTACCGGACTTCTCGCGTGAATCCTCAGACTCGATCAATCCTTTATTGCTCAATTTCTTCAGCCCTGCATAAATCGAAGTCGTACCGATATTCGCCCATTCCCGATAGCCGCGTTGATCGATTAACTTATTAATGTCGTAACCTGACGCTTGATTGCATTCCGCAATAATTTGCAATAGCATAAATTCAACATTCGAAAGCTGGTTCATGGAGAGACTCCTCATCGTTAATATTTCATGCGTGTATTATAACACCACTGTAATATTAGAATCAATCAAGGATTATTCTTAATATTAGAGAAGGAGAGTTCATCCTGCAGGTAGAAGTAGATGTAGAAGTTCATGCAAACTCTAGAGGAGGGCAATGATGGGCAGATTAATTCATTTCGAAATCCATGTGGATGACATGGAGCGTGCCAAGAAGTTCTACGGTGAGGTATTTGGATGGACGTTTCAGGATTGGACTGACTATGCGGGAGTTCCTTATTTCGGAGCTGTAACTGGCGAAGCAAGTGAGCCTGGAGTTAACGGAGCTTTAATGCAGCGCCAAGGCCCTGCTCCAGAACCTGGTCAGGCCGTAAATGGTTACGCATGCACCATGGGAATTGAAGATTATGATTCTACTGAGGCAAAAATCCTTGATCTTGGAGGCAAGGTGGCTGTGGCCAAACATGCTTTGCCCGGAATGGCTTGGCAAGGGTATTACATCGACACAGAAGGCAATATCTTCGGCATTCATCAGCCGGATGAGAACGCGAAATAGCTAGTTTTTTTCAATTAAGATTCATAAACTGCATTACTATAGAAGAGCAAATCCACAATCCTCACAGATTGTGGATTTTTTTAATTTGACCCATGAATGATACTCGCAAGTTCGCCTGAAGACTGCCTGCAGCCAGAAGAAATCCAATAGGTTAGCACACTCCATAACCCGCCGGATCTATAGGCAAGCCTGACAGAGAAAGTTCCGTCCTCAGGGGAAACCTGATGATCTAACCACAAGGTCTTCGGGAACTGATGAAGGGAGTGAATATACTGCGTAGGTGTTAAGATAATGCGTCAAGCTTTCAAATAAGTACTGCACGTAATTAAAATATGAACAACCCCAAAAATAGCACAGGGCACGAGAAGAACATAGTTTCTCATCCAAAGCCCGGCAAAAAAGAAATACAAAGGCGGCATGGCGGCAATCCCTAGGATCAATAACCATGGAGAAACCACCCCACTGTAATAGAAAATCCAAGAAATATAATAGGCTGCCAAAAAAATAATAGCTAGCCAAATATAAAGGCTGCTGCTTTTTCCTTCACCTTTACTGATCAGAACAATCATAAGAATAACGGTGATCATCCCAAACAATCCCTCTATAATATTTAGTATATTATAGGGAGAGCTGTTTTTCGTAAGTACATTATTCGCTGGGGGCGCAAGCTTCCAAATGATATTAGGAAGCAGCTGTAATGCGTATACCAACAGGCCTAACAGAGAAAATTTCAAACTATAGTTACTCATACATCCCCTCCGGATTTTCTCCAAAATAGATTTTCAGCAAATTCAAGTGTTATCCAAATTATACCTCCCTTAGAAGTAAACTACTGTTAATTAAAACATACTACGCAGATCTTCCATCTCCTTTTGAAATAACAAAAAAGCAACCTATTCAGGTCACCTTTTTATCATTCATAGGGGAACGTTAGAGTTGTTTCCCTGTCCAACTGGTTGTCATAAAGTTGCTTCTACCATCCTTGCTTATAGGCTAGTATTCGCTGATACACCGTTCTATCCTTCAGTTTATAAAAATGGGACATTGACGGATAAAGATTGGCTTCAATAATGGAAACACGCCCATGCTGATTGGTTGCAATGTCCAGGCCATAAATACGGTGCCCAGGGAAAAACCTTGCCAATCTCTTAGCGGTAAGAATTGAAACTCCATTAATCTGCGATTCCAAAGCATTGATAGGCAGGTGCCTAATGGATGAATTCCGAATACCCGTACTAAACTTAAGCAATTGCCCCTTACTTCGCGAATTGTTGGAGACAATGTAGCCCTTGCCTGCGACCTTGACTACCTTTGCCGTAACTACCCATTGAGAGGAGTATTGTTTCCGTTGAACGATCACTCTCATATCAAAGGGTCTATTGTTTATGGTCGGGCGATGAATTCTTCGTTGGATCATATATTCGGCAGGACCGATTTTTCCCCGGATATAACGATAGGCATTCCTTCTTCCTCGCCCAACTTTTCTCACGTTTTCATAGTGTATGGCATACCTGTTGTGCCCCAAATAGGAGACTTGAATGACACCTCGGCCGCGGCTCCCCCATACTGGTTTCACAATGACATTATGGTATTTTTGCAAAAGAGCGTTAAAGGAGTGGCCGCTCAACCTCTGAGTTTCGGGCAAATATGGAACGAGGGGACCATAGTTTTTTAAAAACAAATACTTTTTCCATTTATTTTTTGTTAACGATCTCATGGGAGTCCACCTTTCTCATGTTCACTTCGTGTTGCCCAGATAATCTGTTAGCAATTCCAAAAATACCTCGATATCCTTGGACGTGATATCCCCGATATTGGCAATCCGAAACGTCTTCAGTCCATCTAGTTTGCCAGGATAAATCATAATGCCTTTGCTATAAAAATAATCATGCATCGACTCGAAATCAAAACCCGAATAAGGTTCAAGAATGGACGTAATTATCTTGGAGTGATACTCATCAGGGACGAGATAGGTTAATCCCAGCCTCTTTAGGCCGCTGATTAAAGTTTTCCAAGATGCCTTGTATCTTTCGTAACGTTGGGCCACACCTTCCTGCTTTAACTCCTGAATGGCTTGCCTAAGCGCGTACAAGGTCTGTACGGGTGGTGTAAAACGCATCTGTCCCTTTTCAGCAAAATATTGATATTGGGCGTACAGATTCAAATAATAGCTTCTCGGTTTCTTCTCCTTCAAATTTTCTAGTTTACTTTTTTCTGCTATCACAAATGAAACCCCGGGCATCCCCTGCAAATTCTTATTGGAACTCGATGCGAGAAACGAAATGTTCATCTTCTTCATTTGAAGCGGGATGGCGGCAAATGAACTCATCGCATCCACCATCATGTCGATCTGATGCTTTTTACACAATAAGCCGATTTCCTCCACATTGTTCAGCAGACCCGTTGTTGTCTCATGATGTACTACGGCCAGATGAGAAATAATGCGGTCAGAGGATTGGATATACTTCTCTAACGCATCCAAATCAAGAGCGTCATCATAGGGACTCTTGAATTCTAAATAATTGATGCCGTAGACTTCGGCGATCTCGCACATCCGCTTTCCATAAGCGCCATTATTCACAATGATCATGGCGTTATGACCCGGGACGGAACTAATCATGGATTCAACAGCTGCAGTACCTGATCCGCCAAACAGTACCGTCTGATCATGTTCCGGGTCCCCAACCAAATGAGTAAGCTCCGTAGAAATATGCTCCATAATTTCGCCAAACACGGCTTCGCGGGGGCATATATCCGGGACTACCTGGGACCATTTCACACTTTCTGTTGTCGTTGCCGGACCTGGAGTGAGCAAAATATTTCTCTTTACGGCGGGACTCATGAGCCATCCACTTCCTTGATCTCTATGGAATCGATCTGGAGGAACCGCTGTAATCGTTCTTTTACTTCGTAAGGCTTTATAGCCGGACGAGCGAGCTGCTCCTTGGACTGCTTGGATATTTTGATATACAGGAAAGTAAGCCCTTTAGTCTTTTTCCATTCATGCATACAAGCTTCCAATTCTTCGAGGTTATGGGCATGGATCGACTTCGTATAACCGCAGGAAGCGGCGATGTTTACAAAATCAATATTATGGGACACTGTGCTTTGTCCGCCTGTCGATTCGTGAGCATTATTATCGAGCAGAATATGAATCATATTGCCAGGGCTGTAGTACCCATTTGTCGCCAGACTTCCCATGCGCATTAATAAAGAGCCATCTCCGTCAATCACCACAATATTTTTGTCAGGCTGACTTAGGGCGAGTCCAAGTCCGAAGGAACTAATGCATCCCATAGAGCCCACCATATACAAATTGTTGGCGGAATCTTCAATTTCATAGAGCTCTCGTCCTGTTTTGCCGGTGGTTGCAAGCTGTACCGTCTCCTTGTCCTTGACCGAATTGATCACAGCTAATGCCTCATGCCGTGTAGGCCTCTGATTGTCTTTATACACACGACGAATAATCTCGTTTGAATGAATGAGGTTTTGCTGCTTTTTCAAAGGTTCTGTATCGAAGGTCCCTTTCTTAACCACAAAGAAGAAGGGCCGATTCTGCGCAACCAGCTCATCGGCTTGAATCAGCTGCTTCTGGGCCTCTTCCAAATCCCTGGAGAGATACTGCCACTCCACGTCCATTAATTCCAGCATTTGCGTCGTGACCTTGCCCATAAGTTCATGTTGAGGCTCGTCAGGGACACCTGGCTCTCCGCGAAGGCTGACAAATCCAAGCAGCGGAATACGAAAAGGGTAGTTCAGGGAGGATAGCGGTGAAATCGCGTTGGTGAGACCTGAATTTTGCATAAGCACAACCGACTTCTGCCCTCCTAGATAAGCAGCAGATGCGATAGCAACGGCATCCCCCTCGTTGGCCGCGGCCACATAATCATATTCATTAATCGCATAATTGATTAAATTTTTCAGGTAAGAGCAGGGCACTCCGCTGTAGAAGGTATATCCTAATTGTCTGAGATTTTCTCCAAAAATTCCTGTGTCCATTACATCTCCCCGTTCGAGCCGGGGCTGGATGCCGGGAGATATTTCTGTTCGGCAGCCTTCAGTTCTTCTGCCCCTTGGAGCCTAAACACTTCTTCTATACTTGCGATATCCTTCTCGATATGGACAAGACTCTCATCCTGATAGATTTTGCGTGACACTTGTTCCATAACCTTAATGGATGACCTCAAGTTGTGGTTGGCCCAAATCACAAGGCTAATCCCCAGCTCTCTAAACTTGGCGGTTGGCGTCAAATAATACTTCGTAGGCACGATCACTACGGGCAATCTTCCCGCCCATTCCTTCATGAACGCCTCAATCTCCATAATATCTGGCCGCTTGCTGTGGATGAGCACTGCATCGGCACCTGCCTTCCGGTATGCTTCCGCTCGCCGCAGCGCCTCGCCGAGTCCTCTCCCTGTAATAAATGCCTCTACTCTAGCTACAACCATAAAATCATCGTCGGTCTGCGTATCTTTCATCGCCTTGATTTTTCCGCAAAATTCCTCGATATCCGCCATAGGCTGTAATTGGCCGCTTATGAAAGAATTCATTTTAGGAAATTGCTTATCTTCTATACAAACCCCTGCAATATCCCGCTGCTCCAGCTTTTTGACCAGGCGCCTAGCATTATTAAAGTTACCGTATCCTGTATCTCCATCCAGCAGAATCGGAATGGACGTCGCATCGCTCATAAATTCCAATACATCCAAGACCTGTGTCCAAGAGGCCTCGTTATTATCTCTTACTCCCATCGCCGCAGAGATCGATAATCCACTGGCCCAAATCCCCTTAAAGCCTGCCTCCTCAACGATTTTGGCAGACAGTCCATTATGGGCTTCCATGATAAATCCAAGCTTTTCGGATTCAATCAGGTTTCTAAGCTCCTTTGTTTTTTTCATTAAAACTCTGCTCCTTGCCTATAAAGTGAACAATACGAGGCTTATATCCCGATGAGTCGTTTGTTATGCATAATCGTTCTGATCATGGTGTGATCGGAGAGTTGAGTAAACAACATATGGCCCGGATGTGAATTAGCTTCAATGATCCAAATCCGGCCATTCTTGTCTATAGCAAGATCAACTCCTAATTCATGAATGGGATGACTCCTATTCACGGTTCGGGCAACAGTGATGGATATATTTTTTATTTTTTGATGATAGGCATCCACTTTCGCTTGATTATTCTGAAACAGACTTAAGAGGACCCTCTGCAAAGATTCTGCATGCCCCCCCTTATGGTAATTGGTCACAAATTTATGGGGTGCGGCAATACGTGCGGCTACACCCGCAATCATCCAAGTTTGTTTTGGCTTTTGCAGGTATACACGGATATCAAAGATCGTTCCATGATACTTCTCTAATCGCAGACCTTTCTGCACCAAATAGCGATGCTTTGGTTTCCGAAATGAATGAATTGCTCTTAAAACGGAGGACGGTCCAACAACTTTCCGGCTTGAACCACACCGAACCTCATACCCCCTTCTTAATCTCCTGACACGGATGATTCCACTCCCACCACTCCCATGGTTAGGTTTTATAAAGAGGGAGGAGTGGACCTTCAGCATCCTTAAAATCCTGGAATTCGTCGCCCAGTGAGTTTCAGGTAAATGTGGACGTAAACCAGGGATACTTAGCATCTCCCTGTACTTTTTCATTTTCCCAATTGTCAACGATATCACCCTACCCTCTTGGGATTTTAGATATAGAGAGCATATTCATGAGACTTCTCCGCTGTATAGACAAATCCCCATGAAGAAAAATTTAAAAGGCTGCTGTCAGAAGCAATCGCCGTCATCTGAACGCAGTACTAGCTGCAGTCCGGAAAAGAAGACAAAAAAAAAGCACTCACGGTGCTATGGATGGTGGCAGAATGAATTGAGCATATAAATGTCCCTTCAATGAAAACCAAAAAACCACAGATGAAGGCCAAACAGCCCTGTAGCGAGCCCTTTCTTCACTTCTAATTCTTCACTGATAAGGATATTAAAATATACCTCGATTTCTTATTCTCTGTAATCTTTTTAATAACGGCTTCTACCCAGCTATAAGGATCAGCATATAATTCACCATAAACTTCAAACGTACTGGATCCCATATCATATACATTAATTACCTTAACGTAATCAACCGGATCCCCGGATGCTCCATCAAACACGTAGCCTTTTCCATTGAACTTAATTCCTTGTATAGATTTGTGACTTTTAAATTTAATATTGAAAAACTTCTTTATCGACTGCTCGATCTTGGCTTTAGAAATAAACAGGTGACCACCACTATAGTTTGAAATTGTGGAGTTGAAATTATTTACAAAGTTATGCCATACTCCGAAATAAATTAAATCTGCATCTTTTAAATTGTTCGAGTTTAAACGCTCTATATGTAATTCAGTAAAATTACTTAAGAAGGTTCCAATTTTCTTCATTTCTGTATTTGCAATAGTGACTTCTTTTACTAGCTTGAAAGTACCCTTTGGGAATGAATTTACCGATGTTTCCTTTCCAGTCCAAGTTATTTTAACACCGTTATTTAATGCTTGAATGCTTAGTTGCCCATTATTATACTCATCTTTATATTTTAGAGTTGCCTGTCCCTACGCCCCATTATAACTACTCGCTGCAGCCACTTTTGAGGTCATACTTAACTGTGTACTGTTCAAAAATAGCAGACATAAGAACAAAGAAATTAACCTTTTTCTCAATTTAATACCCCCACATATAATGTAATCAGTTACCTGGATTATTTTTACGATTACTAGGTTTAAAATAAGAAAGGAACTGAAATTATCAATTCAATGAAGAAGGAACGGATGCTTGTTTATTTTTCTTCAGAATGTTCTTTCAAAATATGAGAAATTGTTTATAACAGATGTAAGTTTTTAGCAATGTCTATAACAAACTCCACGGCGTATTCACGCTCCATATGAGGGCGAGTTTGTCTTTGTCTTAAGTGCAGAGGGCGGTTTATTTCTTTGGGAATCAGCAAGATTGTAGGAGAAGGATCATGTCCTATGCCGTTCAAAACCTCACTTAATCCCCGTTATCCCCGCCACCGCTTGTCGAAAGGAGCTGCGCGCATAGCAGCGATATACTGTAATATGCAGAAGAAGGAAGATAGATACGGTTACAGCGGCACTGGCCAGGCCGATTAGGCCGTAGCCGTAAGAGCTGTTGATATAATAGCTGTACGCGATCGTTAGAACTGCAGCATAAACAAATGGGACGCCAAAAATTACGCGGAGTTTTCGATCAATCATCGTCCTCAGTTCCCCGTCCAACAATCCAATTCGATATAAGCCCTGGTACCGCTTGTTGTCACTCATAGATTCCATCTTCAATTTGAAGTGAATCATAGCGATCGCGGAGAAATATAACAACAAGCAGGCATACAACACGGCAAATGTTAAGAAATTGGAGCTTTGCTGCGCGGTTCGGTAAGCCGCTATTCGGGAGCTAATCTGATAAAAACGATCCTGCGGATCGCCCCCATTCTGTTCGTGCAGCTTCTTCGCTACATCCTCTACAACGCCCTTCGAATGCCTCCAGTCGGCGAAATGATAAGCATGCAGCAACCCGCTGATTTTATAGCTGTCACTATGCGAGGCAATCCATGAATAGTCCTGCGAGTTGACCACCAAAATCCGGCCGGATATACTGCCCACCTGTCCAAACAAGGGGTCCGTTACCGTATCCTGAACAGAAAAAGACCTAGCCCCTTCGGATGAATCCATCCGGAAATCAGCAATATTCCTATCCGTCACATGTTCATACCCATCGTTGACATCATACGGATATACATAGAGGACCGAGCCTTTCTGAACCTTGTAGCTTTTTGCCAACAGCTTGTTGATATCCGCAACGTCGAAGACCGTGTAGGCATTATTCCTGACGAATTTTATGCTGTCCTCCCGGACTACCCGATTATCATGAGCTTCTGCAATTTTCTGGACTTCATGATCTCCCAACGGCCGGTAGCTGCCTTCAATCTCCGTATAAACCATATGGTACGGATGGTAAGTAACCGCGTTACGCGTAAAGTTGGGGTAGGTTACCAGACTGAACATGATAAAGAACAGGATGGCAAAGAATATCCAGCTCGTCACAAAAAAAATGGTTCGGTTCTTGCGATAATAATATTTCATGTCCGACAGCAGAAAGAGCCGCTTTAGATACGGCTTAGGGTGCTTGCGCTTGAAGTAATCAATCAATGCACTCCCGTTGAAAAAAATCAGCAGCGAGCCCAGCACGCACACCAGCAAGCTGACGAACCAAATATTGCTCTGAATATGATAAAAGAAAAACATAATGGTAAAGGAAGCCACCGTTAACCCTGCACCGACTACGCACAGCCAGACCCTGGCATGTCCACCGTTCTCCGTTCTATCGGTATATTTGATTTTCTCTAATATGCTGCTCTTCAGCATGCCTAGCAGATTAACGGCCAACGACAGCATGAATATGCCTCCCGCGTACAGCGCTGTCAGTTTATAGGCTGTGAGAGAGACCGTCATCGGGATGCCGTAAATTCCAATTCCATACCGGATAAATCTCCAGAAGAACAACAACAGCAGGGTACCCGCGCCCAGTCCGCATACCAGAAAGAAAATGCACAGCACCAGGTTCTCGATCAGAACCTGAACTCTTGCCTCGTTCTCCGTCATGCCAAGCGTCAGCAATATGCCGTACTCTTTAGACCTAACCTTCATAAATACACTGTGGGTGTAGGGAATAAACAGACAGCTGAACAGGACGACCAGCGCCGTCGGAGCATATATATTGCTCGAAATCATGGAATCGACTAGGGTAGGGTTTTTAAAGGATTTATTGACAGAAATGGCGATAAAGCTATATAGAATCGCAACCGACGCCAAATTGCACAGGATAAACAGACGGTATTGCTGAATGTTCGCCTTGAACATTTTGAGAGCGAGCGTTCTCATACGCGGCCTCTTTGCAGCACATCCAGAATTCGATTCATAAACTTCTCCTTATCGTCGCTTTGCCTGCGGATCTCACCCAGCACGGAACCGTCTTGCAAGAAGATCACCCTCTGACAGTGGCGGGCGGAGAAAGGATCATGCGTCACCATGAGAATACTCGCCTCACGGGTCTGATGGATCAGCTCGAAATAGGACAGGACCTTCTCGGAGGACTGAGAATCCAGATTTCCCGTAGGCTCATCGGCAAACACAATCTCGGGATCATTGATAATCGCGCGGCAGATGGCCGCCCTCTGCTGCTGCCCGCCGGAAATCTCATATGGATATTGATCAAGAATCGACCCGATATCCAGCATCTCCGCCAGACGCTCTATCTCCGCCTCCCCCCCCTCCAATTTCTCCGTATTCTTGTCCAGAATCAGCGGAACCAGGATGTTCTCTCGAACCGTCAAGCTGTTCAGCAGATTGAAATCCTGAAATACCATGCCGATATGGTTCCTCCGAAACAAGGAGAGCTCGTTCTTCTTCATCTCACAGATATTGCAGCCGCCGATGAGAATCTCCCCTTCATCGCATTTGTCGATGCCGGATGCCACGTTTAATAAAGTCGTTTTCCCGCTGCCCGAGGTTCCCATGATCCCCACAAACTCGTTGTTTCCCAGGACCATATCCACATGGTTCAGAGCCATGGTATTACGGTTCCCGTGAATCCGATACTGCTTGGCAACCTGCTTCATTTCCAAAGCGTTCATAACCATCATCCTTCATGCTAATAGATTTAGGATTGCTTGATAGGCCTTTAGCTTAATTTATACACTGAATAGAAACTGCCGCCTTCTGAGTATTGGAATTAACTGCCTAATTTGCAGCAATTATCTTCCTCCTTATTCTACTTGTCAATACAATTTCATACATAATCACGCTGCAGCTAGTCACTCACCTATAGGCATCTGCATACGATGAAGAAAATGAATGAATCTGAATTGGAGGTCAAGACCATGAGCTTACAACAGCAGGGACAACAAGAACAAACAACACTATATCAAATGGACCCAGCTACTATGCATAACTTAAAATCCATTCAAGACCACATGGCAAGTATATGTAAAATCCATGTTAATAAACTTGTTCGAGTGGAAACCGTAGATGGTGATGTTTTTGAAGGATTACTTATTCACAGCGAAAGAGGAATTTTGTACTTAAGATTACCAAGCCAGATGGCTAGTCGAGGCTTTGTTCCTGGTTTCCAAAGTGGTTATGTTTTACCCCTAGTGCTGTTCAATTTACTCACCATTTCATTGTTATAGGCCTAATCAATCCTAAAAGGAGTGAAGTCTTATGTCATTCATACCGCCTCAAGGACCACAAGGAACACAGCAGCCCCCCTCCTCGCCTCCTCCAGCATTTACACCACCACAGCCCGCTGCTACAGCATTCGCCATTGATCCCGGAGCTATTGTCGGTTGTTTATTCCGCAACACCTATGTGTGGCTGAGAAATGGGAACTCATTCTGGTTCTTCCCAACCTTTGTAGGGCGTACATCCGTTGCAGGTTTTCGATGGACCGGTCGAATATGGGTATTTACTGGAGTCGATCTCAGAAGCATTGTGTCATTTACTTGTTTTTAGAGGGAAACATAACAAACCCAGCACCGATAAGGTGCTGGGTTGTTGTTTTCTAAAAAAAGAAAGGCCAGTTGAAGGCTTTTGTTGCAGACTTGAGGATGTCGTACTCGACTTCAGAGAAACCCGAAGACTTAGAGCAGAAGTGGTTTACCCAGCCCCGTCGAGTCCAAGGAAGCGATAATGGACACAAAGTGGTGGAACTCCAAAAAAACCGCAAGCGTAAGGGATTTCTCCCTAAAGCTCGCGGTTCCTTCATACTAGTGGCAGCAACTTCAGCTATCTTAAATTAATAGTGGCCTTGTCTTTATCTTTTGCAAGCTTTAGAATCAAACCATCCTTTGATTTAGATACTTCGTCAGGAACTTCTATTACAACAAATCCAGTTTTTGAAGATAGTGGCTTAATACTTTCTTTGCCAAAGTCTTTATCTATCATCGTGATCGTATATTTATACTCATACTTGTCTTTAAATATTGCCTTCATTTCGACTCCGCCAATCATTGACGTAAAGTTGTCTGCTTCCGTTCCTTCATTAGTAACTGTATAATTTAAAATTAAAAATTTATTGCCCTCATCAGCACTAGAAGAAAAGTATTTATCACTGACTTTTTGATTGAACTCAAAGGAGTTAAGAACAACTTTCCAATTGCCTAGATTGAACTTGTCCCCTACTTTGTAGACAGCCTCTTTCTGCTCTTCAGGTTCCTTAGCCGGTTCTGCTTTAACAGCATCACCTGTTTGCTCATTATTTACGTTCTTTACAGTGCCTTGATCCTTTACAGAAGTATTAGCATTCTGCTTTCCTGTTGATGTAGATGTGGCATCGCCACATGCAGTAACCAGTAATAACAGTGCCAAAGTTAAAATCCCTAAACTAGTCTTTCTCAAAACTATCTCCCCCTTTTCTACATATTACCACATACTATGATTTCTTTTGATTTTTAAGTTTCATTTTTTTAACATTTTTTCTACCCTTAGACCTAGTTTTTTGAGTCACTACTTTACCGTATTATTTCTACTTCCTATTTCATCAAATATAAAGGTTTCTCTGGCACTACCGTGGTAGGGATTATGTCACATCTCGGCCAAGAAAAAATATGTATTCCTTTTCAGTTAATTAATAATGAAATTCTTTGCTTATAAAATTAATTATCCGCCCTCGCATTAGGTGCCATGGATAGCTCATAAATTCCCTTTAAAATTAATCGGGATCAAGGGTTTAACTCAATACTGAACCCCATTCACTTTCGAGGAATTGACCGAAATTATTAGAGGGCATTGGCAACTTTTAATTTCCAAGATGCAAAAAGCGACCAATCACGGTCGCTTTTTCTCATCCTACCTATGAAGGTGAGGGGAGTCGAACTCTCGTCCTTGATTTTTTACCCCATCGCAGCTTCTGTTACTAAATCCTGACAGACTCTTACTGCCACCATTTATTCTCTTCCATTGTTTTGGTCTACAGTTTTTCTACAAAGTCACACAGGAGTTTTAAAAATTTCATCCCTTTAAGTGAGCAACTCTTTTATAGTTGAAATCCAGCGTTTTACTTCTAAGCGCTCTTCGCTTCTAAGGCAAGCAAGACCGTAGACCACTTCTTCAGTATAGCTTAAAGGAACAACGGCGATCTCGCTGTCCTCCCCAATCACAAAGTTCGGCAGAACCGAAACGCCAAGATCACTTTTTATCATGGTATGCACTGTATTTATGGTATCTCCATAGGTATAAATGGAATCAGGACAATTCTCCGTAATTTTCTTGTTCATCCTTTTTAGAGTAGGGGGGGATTGGTGCTCGTCAAATAAAATGATCGATTGATGATTTAATTGTTCGATGTCCAGCACACTTTCATTCGCGAAAGGATGATTTTGGGGCAATACACAAACATAGAACCCTTGAAGTACCGGATAAAAACAAAAATCGATGTCCTTTCCTAAATTATCATCCGAAGTAAATATGACGTCAAACTTTTGGTTTAATAAGTCTTCTTTCTCTCTAGTCAAATTAGACTTTTTCAACTGAATTTGAATCTGCGGGTATTTTTCCTTAAATCGCCTAATCATGTCCGGCAAAACTTTCTTCTCAAAAACAGTCTCCGTGTATCCGATAACCAAAGTGCTTTCGTATTTCTCCGATAGCAGTTTTGCTTTCTTAATCGATTGGTCTAATCTAAACAGAAGTCCTTCCATATCTTCGTAAAAACTATTGCCGGCTAAAGTCAAATTAACAGTCCTTTTGTTGCGAACAAATAAAATGATTCCCAGCTCATTTTCTAAACTTTTTATGTTATGGCTTACAGCAGGTTGTGTCAAATTTAACTTCTCAGCTGTTGTTGAAAAATTCAGGGTCTCGGCAAGAGAAACAAAGCACTTTAATTGCTGAATATTCATTTAAAACATCCTTTTAATAATAAATCTTTTTTATAAATCATAACATAGGGTAATTTCACTCTAGTGTCAACCTATGCTATTCTTACCTTGTGAAATAAATCACTAGGGAAGAAGGAATAAACATGCGTTATATTATAACAGGCGTAGATGGTCAACTAGCAAGCCGTGTGGCGGAAACGGTGCTCGCAGAAGTAGATGGCCGCAATTTAACCTTCACATGCATGAAGAAAGACAGAATTCCCCAAGACACGGTTCAACGTTGGGAGAATGCGGGAGTCAAAATCTTTGAAATCAATTACGATGACATTCCATCCATGGAACGGGCTTTCAAAGATGGTGACCGTATCTATATTGTCTCTGGCCTTGAAGTAGGCAGAAGAGTCGAACAACACAAAAATGCGATTGATACGGCAATCAAAGCAGGAATCTCTCACATTACGTATAGTTCATTTATAGGTGCAACAGATCCTAATTACGCTCACGTTTTTGTAACTCCAGACCATACAGCAACTGAAAACTACTTAAAGTCAACAGGTATTGCTTACAATGCAATGAGAAATAACTTATATTTAGAAAACTATCTGACGATGTATACGATGTTGGCACTCATGTCCGACAATAAATGGCTAAGCACTGCCGGTGAAGAACGAGCTACTTTAGTTCACAAAGATGATTGCGCAAGGGCAGCAGCCGCAGCCCTACTCGGAAAAGGTAAAGACAACGAGGCTTATAATATCGTAGGATCAGAATCTGTTTCCGTAAGGGATCTGTGCAACCTCATTAAAGAAGTTTCAGGTAGAGACCTGGAATATATTCCTGTAGATGCGGAGCAATATTATAAACACCTAGAAAAAATGCACATTCCTAGGGAAATTACCGGAGATTTCTCCCGCTCGCCTGTTCCATTCTGCGGCGATGATCTCGTGACAACCGATGCCAGCATCAAAGAAGGGCTTTTAAACGTTCACTCCAATGCTATTGAGACTTTGACTGGACAAAAGCCAAAAACAGCAAGGGATATTATTGGAAAATATAAATATATTTGGGAGAACAATATCCAAAACTGGCGGGATATGAAATAACATTGTTCATGCAGACAAATATTTAAATAAGGAGAAATCCATATGCAACCGAAAGAAGCTTTAAAAGACTTTGTAGGAAGCCATATGATTTATACTTATGAAATTGGTTGGGAATACGAAATCTACATCAAGAATGACCATACCATTGATTATCGTATCCATAGCGGCATGGTTGCGGGCCGCTGGGTGCGCGACCAGGAAGTTGATATTGTAAAATTAACAGAAGGCGTTTATAAAGTATCATGGACCGAGCCAACAGGGACAGACGTTTCCTTGAACTTTATGCCGAATGAAAAACGAATGCACGGTGTTATTTTCTTCCCAAAATGGGTTCATGAACATCCCGAAATTACGGTTTGTTATCAAAATGATCATCTGGAATTAATGAAAGAAGCGCGCGAAAAATATGAAACTTATCCGAAGTATGTTGTTCCTGAATTTGCCGATATCACATTTTTGGAAAATGCCGGTATTGACAATGAAGAACTCATTTCCAAAGCGCCTTATAAAGGGATGACTGACGACATCCGTGCAGGGAAATTGAAATAAGTAAATCTAAAAACGAATGATCGATATAATTCGGTCAAACTGAAGAAGAACAAAAGTCGGCCTCTTCGCATACGGTGCGAACAAGGCCGATTTTTTTTACATGATATCCCTACTCATCTCCAAGTAATGTAAACGAGGACAGGCTTGCGCCTCCCGAGCCTACATATGTAAAATATAACGCTTGTATGCCGTCCGGTATGACGAGATCAGCAGAATACTCCGTCCAGATATTCGAAGAATTAACCGGTATACTTCCGAGGGCCGGGCCGTCCCAAGCTGTTCTCACCTCAAAGGCGCCGTGGCAATATCCGCGCACCTTGATTTTAATCTTCCGGATTCCACGGCAGTCAAAATACTTGAAACCGGCCGTAGCGGAATCCGTCATATTGGCGATGTACCCGACTTCTTCATCCCCGTCTTTTCCATCCTGGGTTATTTTCGGAAAACGGCTATCCAGCCATGCCCCGGATTGATCGAACCCCCCTGTATACATCTGCTCATCTTTGCAAAACAGATTGCATGCCAGGTAAGCGGGATATTCCCCTCGGCCCGCAAGCGGTCCCCCGTTTGGACCACAGGAGGTCATCTCCGCCTGAAGAATCGTTCCATCCTCCCGGAATACGATCGGCTCGATACAGCCTTGCCGGCAAAAAGCTGTACCGTTGGTATGTCTATGGTAAAACACAAACCAATTCTCATTGATGTGGACGATGCTGCCATGATTATTTCCGCCGTAATACATCGGTTTGTCCGCTGGCTTGGAGGAATCCATATGAAGATCGTTGTTGCTTACGACAACCCCCTGATAGACAAATCCTTTGGTTGGAAATTGGCTGGTAGCATAACACAATTCATGCATGACGATCGAGGAATAGACAAAATAATAGGTATCGCCTCTCTTCCTTATGGAAGGAGCCTCAAAAAACTCATGTCCTTCAAACCCGCTGCCCTTGCTGTAAGGTTCGCTCGGCGCGACAAATACCGGTTCTTCTATAATCGTCAGCATATCAGGGCCAAGCACCGTGGCCATTGCACCGTGTCTGGATTTGTCTCCAATTGCACAGAAACCGGTATACAGGTAGGTTCTCTCCCCTTCCGTCAACACACCCGGATCAAACTGGGGCTCATCGCCTTCTCTTTCACCCAGGCGTGTGCCGTCTGCATACTTGACGTAACCGTAGAATTCATACTTGCCAGCTGGCGTATCACAGACGGCTACTGAAACGATCGAAACCTTATCCAGAACATAATAGAGATAATACCGCCCATCTGGACCGACGGTAACGTCCGGCGCATATAGGCACATGCTCCCGTTCGGATTAAGCGGGTCATCCGTTTTCTTGTAAATCACACCTTCATATCGCCAGTCACCCAAATCGTCCACGGGTGCCGACCAACACACATAGTCATTTAAACAAAAAGCGTGTCCGTTAAAACGATCGTGCGAACCATACACATAAACTCTGCCGTTAAAAACATACGGTTCTCCGTCAGGCACGTATTCCCATGATGGCAGATAGGGATTCAATCCTTGTTTTTTCACTATCATTACACCCTCCTTATGAACTGCAAGACTTTCCGCTCACTTTGTACCTTTGAATAACCGTTGGGAAAAATGATACAGATCGTTTTTCCATACGGGCCAATCATGGCCGCCGCTTTCCTCCGCCCAGATGTGAGGCACACCGTGCTCCGCCAAATAAGCATGAGTCCGTTCGCTGATATGCTTGAGATTATCCTCATCGCCGCACGAAAGCCAAAGCAGTCGGAGAAGGGCTGCCGCTTCCTGCGGATTCGGAATGAGCTGCTCGGGAGCTTTAGTATTAGGTGCCGGGGAAAAGGCCCCGATCCAGGCAAACCGATCGAGATGATTCAAGCCAATATTCAAGGATTGCCCTCCGCCCATGGACAAACCGGCGATCGCACGCCCCTCCCGGTCTGTCGATACCTTATAATTCGTTTCAATAAATGGGATCAGGTCCTGGAGCAGGTCCAATTCGAACCTTTCAAACGCCTGGATCTTCTCAGGATCAAAAATATCTCCAACAGGACGGTCATCCGGCATGGCTCGGCCGTTAGGAAATACGACGATCATGGGCTCCAGCATGCCGTCAGCGTACAGGTTATCAAGAATGATATGGGGCTGCCCATGGTTAAACCATTCGTTTTCATCCCCTCCAATACCGTGCAAAAGGTACAGCACGTTATACGTTTGGTCTTGAGAATATCCTGGGGGCGTATATATCCTCGTTTTACGGGGATTCCCTACCGCCCTAGAGATATACTCCACCATTTCCACGTTTCCACGGGCTATATTTTCCCTGTACTGATCGTATCCTTCGGGAGCTGTTATTCTCATTCTATTTTCTCCTTTCATATTTTCCTCCAAAACGAATGGATCACAGCGCACAGTTAAATCCCAAGATCGCAAACTGCTTATCCTTTCTTCCCCTCCTGCTAGTTCAAATTCTACCGTGTGTTTGTAAACTTCCACTCATCGTAGAGGATCACCCCATAGCAGTTGAGTCCAATTCACTTTATGCAGACCGGTTACCCTTACTGTTTTCCCGTTCACCCAGATGTTAGCGTTTTCAACACAAGGATTTCAAAAATCCTTGTACAGCAAAGTGAGCCGTTAGCTCTACAGAAACGGAGCACCTCCTCTTCGACCGTATGCATCCGGTAATAGGAATGTCGTATTCTGAGGGATGTCATCCCAAACGATAATGATACTTTTGAGATTGAAGCGTTATCATTTAACGATGACTTCAGAAATGAAATCTGATCAATAATTAAGTGTATCTGCACCAATTATCTACATTATTTACATTTTAATCATACCCCCAATATAAACGGATGGGAATAAACTTACAATATCAAATTAAGATCATTCAGCTGCAAAGAATAAACAGAAATAATTGACTCCCTATTAGAGAGACATATGAGAACAGCTGCAGTTTTATTCGAAAATCGAGCTTATCCAATATGATAAAAGGTCAGAATTTTGATAAGTTTGCAAAAACAAACGGGTATGGCGCATTCCAGGACACCATACAAAAGATTTGAATTCAAAAATCGCTGGCGCAGCTTTTGAACGGAAAAAGGATATGGAATCTAAACGACAAAAGTCTATCAGAGCGTTGGTCAGGTTCAAAATGATGATGTCTACATTTAATTTTCAACTTCACTCTTTAAAAAGCAAAAACCCGCTCAACAGAGCGGGCTTCTAGTATGGAGGCAAGGAAAGCCTGGCCCCTGTCTGAAGGCAACGCCACATAGGTTTCTACGGGTGTAGTCACAGTTTTGATGTCAACGACTCCTAAATAGATCGAGTACACTTTTTGACCAACTCGGTATTTGATTTGTTTGGTAAATTAATTGATTTTGCCGAATTTCCGCAATGATCGTAGGTTCAAATGTATTATCAATAATAATGAGCTGGTCTGCTATGCTCACAGCAGGCTTTAGATTCTGCAACGATTGTCCATAACGCCAACGGATATCCTCTTCTGCAATCCAATGACCTCCCTGCTCTACACGAGAAGCCACACGATCAATATGCATCTGTACATCCTGAAGGCCAATATAATACATTACAATTGCATAACCTTTTTCCTTCGCTAGCTGCATATGTCTTAAAAAAAATGTACCCGAAAGTGTCGTTTCCACAGCAAAATGATTATTAGAGTGAATCAGTGCTCGGATCCTTTTGATCGCTTCCTTACCTGCTGACAAATCCGCACTTCGCGGATCTTCAGAATTGAGCCGCATAGCAATTTGATCAGGATCAACAACCTCTCCAATAAACTCCCTCATTTGCAAGCTTATTGTACTTTTACCAGCACCGTTGGTACCGGCAAATATCGTCATGACAGGTTTATTATTATTCAAAATATTTCCGCTCCGTCCGCTTTCCTTGGGAATCGAAAACAATCTCGAATTTATTACCTTCTGCATCTTCACGAATACGTCTGTTATCTTTTATATAGTAAAGGGATGCTCCAGATTGCTTGGCTTGTTGACGAGCACGCTGATTGGCTTTCTTAAGTATATTCTGAAGCTGTTCTCGATCTACTGCCATAACAATGACCTCCTTAATGCTTTCCGTTAATTGTTGAACATTATTATATCACAATAAAAAAGCCAACAACCACATCAATGGCTGAAGGCTTTTCGTCTTACTTTTATGGAGGCCAGGGGAGTCGAACCTCTGTCCGAAGGCAACGCTACATAGGTTTCTACGGGTGTAGTGTGACATTTGTGATGTCACTGATCCTCAACTATTAGTGCTTCGTCTGATTAGGACTTGTATTAGCCAAAATAGGCAGCATTTTCTCACTCTTCTCCATGAAGGAGTTGCACTGGCCACATATGGGTTGATTCAAAAAAACAAAGTTATCCCTCATCCATCCATTGCACTTTTCATTGGTGCACGACCATATAGTTGTCATTTCCTGTGGAAGATCAATCATCGGTCTTTTCCTTGAATAGTACAAACAGTAACCCTCTTTCTCTTCTGGAATAATGAGCGAAAAAAAGCCCCAACACTAAGTTTGGGACTTTCTAACAACCATTTTATAGTTTAACAACATTCTCGGCCTGTGGGCCTCGATTGCCTTGTACTACATTAAATTCAACGCGTTGACCTTCGTCCAACGATTTGAAGCCGTCGCTAACAATTGCACTGAAGTGTACGAATACGTCGTCTCCGCCTTCAACCTCAATAAAACCAAAGCCTTTATCTGCATTAAACCACTTTACTGTTCCTTTTTGCATGGTCAATTACCTCCATATTTTTATATTTACATGATCTTCAACTTCTAAAAAAAAATCACATATTGTACAAGGCTACTTAATCAAAATCATAACCCTCTACAATATGTGATCTCAGGTTGAAATTCCAATAAGTTAACTATAACACAACTGAATCCAATTTACAACTCTATCTTATTTCCGCCAGCTTCCCACTTCTTTGTTAACCATGTCCCTACATAACCTTAGCTGGTGAGAGTTAATTGAACGAAAAAAAAGCCGCCGTGTCGGCCGCTTTTCTCTAATAAAGTATGGAGGCGAGGGGAGTCGAACCCCTGTCCGAAGGCAACGCCACATAGGTTTCTACGGGTGTAGTCACAGTTTTGATGTCACCCAGTCAAGCTCCCCGTAACCGGATCTCGAAAGGGTCAGCCTGTTTGTCTTCTTCAGCTAGCCGCAGGCGGAGACTAGACAGCGTATCCCACTAAAGTTGAGCCCTCATCCCGGTACATGGGCGATACAGAGCGAGAGCACGTCTGCAGGTTATTAAGCTGCGAGAGCGTAAGATTGTTGTTGTTTGCCGTTTAATAGGCTTTAGCGTTGATGAAGTGGACGCGTCCCCACTACCCGCTACCCATGCTCGAACAACCCCCGTCGAATCCAAAAACGCCCCCGAATTAAAAAGGGTACTGCTTAAGGATCAATCGGTGCCCGGCAATAGGCAAACGATAAATCAATAGACCATCCAATTCCTCCATAAAAAATTGGACGTCTTCCGGTATAGCGTATATCCATCATGCTGTACCGTGCTTATATCATTTATTATAGCATACCATACAACACAATGCTTGCAAACTTACTGGAAACCTGCATAATTCATGCCACTTCTGTAAGACCATCACTTCAGCCAACTTCAGTCTTATCTGGCAATCTTCTGGCGCTCCTTCAGCGCCCGCTGGATATCGCGCTGTGCATCCTTTCTCGCCGCGGATTCCCGCTTGTCATACTGCTTCTTCCCTTTCCCGAGTCCCAGGAGCAGCTTCGCATACCCGTTGCGCACATAGACCTTGAGCGGCACAATGGTGTAGCCTTCCTGCTTCGCTTGACCGAGCAGCTTGCTGATCTGCGACTTGTGCAGCAGCAGCTTGCGGGTACGTGTCGGATCGGTAGGATTGTTGCGGTTCCCTTGTTCAAAAGGGCTGATGTGCATGTTGTGTACAAAAATCTCCCCGTTGCGAATGGTGGCAAAAGCATCGCCAATATTGGCGCGCGCCGCCCGCAGCGACTTGATTTCCGTCCCGGTCAGCACCATGCCGGCTTCAATCGTATCTTCAATGAAGTAGTCATGGGAAGCCTTCTTGTTCTGGGCCAGAACCTTCCCGTCACTCTTCTTACCCATGTTCTCACTCCTTCAATCAGATTCCTATCTTAAGTCACACCCGACTTCAGACTAGACCTCAATTGTACCAACTGCTCCCGTCAAAATCAAGAAGCCCCGGAAGGCGACGAATGCCGCATTTCCGGGACCCTCTTACACCCTTCATTCAACACAAGAAATTGCTATTTCTTCTTGCGAACAAAAGCGGCGGTCGCGTTATTCTTCGCGCCCTTGCCTCGGCCGCCCTTGTTGCGCTTCTTGCGCGGCGCACCCTCACCCGCTGCGCCGCCTCCATCACCGGCGGCGTTGAAGATGCCGCTCGCCGACGTCTTCTTGCGGCGCGATCCGCCGCCCGGCGCACCGGCCCCGCCGTCGCGCGAGTAGCCCTCGGGCGAGCCGCTGGCGTAGCCGCCCTTGCCGCTGCCGAAGCCGAAGCTCGGCGCGGCCGGCTTCGCGGCAGCAGGCGCCTTGTCGGCGCTGCGCCCGCCTTTGCCCTTGCGCGGCTCAGCACCCGCCGCGGCGGCTCCAGCGCCGCGCTTCTTCTTGCCGCGCTTGCCGCCGCCGGCGAAGACCGCCTCGCCCGCGCCGGCTTTGCTACGGCCGGCCTTGCCCCGGCCGCCTCCGCCGCCTCCGCGCGGCCGATCCTCCCGGCTGCGCGGCTTCATGTCGACCATCTCGAAGTCGATGGTATGGTCGTCCATATTTACGCGCGCCACGCGGATCTTCACTTCGTCTCCGATCCGGAAGATCTTCGACGTGCGCTCCCCGATGAGCGCCATATGCTGCTCATGGAAGTGATAATAGTCGTCGGTTAAGGCACTGAGACGAATCAAGCCTTCGACGGTATTTTCCAGTTCGATGAACATACCGAAGCTTGTCACGCTGCTGATAATCCCCGGGAATTCTTCGCCGACTTTGTCCAGCATGAACTCCGCCTTCTTCAGCTGCTCCGTATCCCGTTCGGCTTCAACGGCGACGCGTTCCCGCTCGGACGATTGCTGCGCAATGTCCTTCATACGACTCGCCAAATATTCCTGACGATCCGCAGGCAGTGTCCCGCCATTCTCGATCACCTCACGGATCACCCGATGGATCACAAGGTCAGGATACCGGCGAATTGGCGAGGTGAAGTGCGTATAGAACTCCGCTGCCAGCCCAAAGTGGCCGGTGCTCTCAGCATCATATTTCGCCTGCTTCATCGATCTCAGCATCATCGTGCTGATCACCGTCTGTTCCTTTGTCCCTTGAATGTCCTCCAATAAGGTCTGCAAGGCCCGCGGATGAATAGAGTTGCCTTTACCCTTCACGCTATAGCCAAAGTTGGCCGCAAAGGCCATAAAGTTCATCAGCTTCTCGGGATCCGGGTCCTCGTGAATCCGGTAAATGAAAGGAACCTTCAGCCAGTG
Source organism: Paenibacillus sp. CAA11 (assembly GCF_003060825.1). Lineage (NCBI taxonomy): Bacteria > Bacillati > Bacillota > Bacilli > Caryophanales > Paenibacillaceae > Paenibacillus > Paenibacillus sp. CAA11. The sequence goes on along the minus strand of NZ_CP028922.1, from coordinate 200,648 downwards.
GAAATGCTCCGCCACCGTCTCGTTAGCTGCCAGCATGAACTCTTCAATAATCTGCTCAGCAATGGAGCGCTCGCGCTTCACAATGTCGACCGCTTTTCCCGTCTCGTCCACAATGACCTTGGATTCCTCGAAGTCGAAGTCAACCGCCCCGCGGCGCATCCGGTTCGCCCGGAGCTTCAGCGCCAGGTCGCGCATGTCCTTGAAGTTCTCCACCAGATCACTATAACGCTCAGTCACTTCCGGATCTTCATCCTGAAGGATTTTGCGGACATTTGTATACGTCATCCGCTCCTTGGTCCGAATTACGCTGGTGAAGACGTCGTGCTTCACGACCTTCATATGCTCGTTAAACTCCATCTCACAGGACAGGGTAAAACGGTCCACCTTCGGATTCAAGCTGCATATGCCGTTGGACAAGCGATGCGGAAGCATCGGGATCACCCGGTCTACCAAGTAGACACTGCAGCCCCGATTATAGGCTTCCTGGTCAAGCTGCGATTTCTCCTGCACATAGTAGCCTACATCGGCAATATGCACACCAAGACGGTAATTCCCGTTCGGCAGCCGCTCCACGTTGACCGCGTCATCCAGGTCCTTAGCATCTTCACCGTCAATGGTCACGATCACCTTGTCGCGCAGATCACGCCGTCCCTGCCTTACAATCTCGTCTTGGTCAATCGTATCAGGAACAGCTTGTGCCTCCTCCATGACTTCATCGGGGAAAGCCTCCGGCAGCTGGTGCTTGCGAATAATGGAGAGAATATCTACACCCGGGTCATCCTTATGACCTAGAATTTCAATAACTTCTCCTTCTGCCGCCGCTCGTCCCTCCGGATAGTTAACGATCCGGACAACGACCTTCTCCCCTTCGACCGCGCCTCCAAACTTATCACCCGGAATAAAGATATCCCGGTTAATCCGCTTATCATCCGGCACGACAAAGCCATAGGTCTCTTGATGCTGAAATACTCCAACAACCTGAGTAACGGCCCGGGTTACAATACGAACAACCTCTCCTTCGAGCTTGCCTCCGGCAACACTTCTGGCGCTGACGCGCACTAGAACGGTATCTCCGTTCATGGCGCTCTTCAAATCGTTCGCATGGATATAGACATCCGGATGCTCGCGATCCTCGGGAATCAAGAAGGCAAAGCCCTTGGCATGAGCCTGCAGGCGTCCCCGCACCAGGTCCATACGCTCTGGCACGCCGTAGCGCTGTGTGCGGGTAAGCAGGATTTTCCCCTCCTGCTCCAATCTGTTGAGAAGCTTGAGGAACTCCTTGAACTCCGAAGCGTCCTTAATCTGAAAATGCTCCTCTAACTCCTGATAAGTCATTGGTTTATAAGCGGTCTCCCGCATGAAATCAAGCAATGTTGATTCTGTAATCATTATCTCACCTCAAGGCGGCTTGTCTATTTAGCCAAATAATATGTAGTATTCCGTCAGCGATAGCTTCAATACGCATTAGATCCGCCGTTAATTTATTGTACGAATAGGAAAAAACGGAACTACTACACTTCGCCCTCCGTGCGTTTTAATTGTTCCATAAATTTCTTCTTCATCTATATACCCTAGTATACACGAAATCAACCCTCCACATCCTGCTAGAGCCCCAAAATCGTATGTCTCAAAGCACAGCCAATAAACCCGAGGCAGAGCATGGATTTCTTTAGCCATATCGCAATCTGCTTAATCTGTCTTTATAATGGTATAGGAGTCATAATTTTACACAGTGCAACAAACACAATTCATCACGAGAATGAACTGCTCTACGTTTGCTAGGGGTCTAAACTAATAAAGTCTATTTTGTTAGCCCACCCCATCGTTTGTTATCCTTCTTTCTCTAAATAAAACCTCCCTGTTAGCCGACAAAAGAGAAGGAGCCTCATTTCCAATATTCTATAGAAAAGGTGGAACCATGGAAAACAACTTCATACTCCAAAAACGCAACAAAATGTTTGTGAAGATCATTTGGATTATGGTCGCTCTCGGGGTCCTGACAGATCTGATGATCGGCGTGGAAACCTCTATTCTGCTGACCCTGCTGGTTATCGGCGGAGTCTGTTGCACGGTAGCTACCTACATGACCTACGCACAGAAGGGCACCCTTTATGTCATGTATGTCATCCCGACCATCTCCTCTCTGCTTACCTTTCTTCTGATTTACCACGACCCGGACCCGCTCATCAGCACCTATCTCCTGCTGTACGTTAACATCGGCCTCATGACGCTTTATGCGAACTACAAACCCATTATTTATGCCGGTGTGCTTGCCATGGGGATCACAACTTATTTCTTTGAGGTGCCCTTTTATCACGATAAGCTATTTGAGGGAGAGATGCTCAGCTATCTGCTGCTATTCCTGGCCTTCATTACAGCGGCTTTAGCCTTTGCTGCGCGCTTTAGCGAGAAGCTCCAGCGCACCGTCCTGGAGAAGCAGAAGGACACCGAAGAGGCCCGGATGCAGAGTGAATCCCTGCTGAATGAACTGCAGTCATCCATTCAGATTCTGAACAGGCTCAGTACTCAGCTTCGTGACAATGTAAATGTCACCAGCTCGATCTCAAAAGAAGTGACCTTGACCTTCGGCGGAGTGACAGGCACGATGGAACGCCAATCTCAGAGCATGCAGGATATGACGCAATCGGTTCACAGCTTGAATACTATGGTAGAACAGACCACCGAAGGCTCTGCCGAGCTGCTGCGGATCTCTGAAGAGACGCTGGCCAGCACCTCCGCCGCAGGTGAACGTATGTCTTCTCTTTCTCAGCAAATCACCCAGATTCAGCATATGACCACACTTACGGTAGAAGTTATGGAAGACTTAAATAAGAAGAACCAGCAAATTGGACAAATGGTTCAGACCATCCAGCATATATCCAGTCAGACCAATCTGCTGGCCATGAATGCAGCCATAGAGGCCGCTCATGCCGGGGAACACGGCAAAGGGTTCGCTGTCGTAGCCGGAGAAATCCGTAAGCTGGCCGAGGATTCCCGCCGCTCCACAGCTGAAATTGACCAAATCCTTAACGATACCATGAATAAGATTGGACAGGCCGCTGAACAGATTCAGCTGGGCCACCAAGCTATACATAACAGCGAAGAAGAAACCCAGGAGGTACAGAAGCTTGTTGAAGCTGTATCTCGCAATGCCGTTCATGTTCATGAGCAATCCGGCCTTATGAATTCATCCGTTTATCAGATTCATGAGAGCCATGCGCGCATTACCGCTGAGATCTTAACCCTTGCCGAGGGCACGCAGCAAAACATGGGGGCTGTAGAAGAGATCCTCGCCGGCATTGAGACCCAGGACAGCAAGATCAACGAGATTGTGAATCACTATGAGGAGTTAAATGACCTTATTGTGAAGCTGTCCAACAAGAAGTCCGAGATGGGCAGCGCAGAGAGCGCGGACCCTTCCAAGCCACACCAGGATAGCGCTTGGACTGAACAGCACGAGAATCCACCCATCCTGATGTAATCCGCTTCCTATACAACGAAGAAGAGGCCTTTTCCGCGGTGTTCTCCGGGAAAGGCCTCTATTTACTGCTATCCAAGCTCATTTTGCTGCGTATGTGTGCTTATTATGTATGCAGTGGTGCTTTTCCTTGCTAACCTAGTACCATAGTCTGCTCTGATGCAGCAGGTACATAGAACCAGTCATAATCCCCCTTATGGCTATAAATCTGTTTGGCATGAATTATGATAGGGATGACATCCGCTCCTTTATAAAATATTTTGCCGCCTACCCGGTCCATTGGCAGATGAAAGGTGATACGCAGAGCACGGTACAAAATTGGATCCAGTAAAGACACGTAATAGTGAATGTCATGATCCTCTGCATACCGCGTCAGAGTCGAAAGCAGGCGGTTAATGTTCTTGCCCCGGTGCTCTTTGAGCAGCGCGACCTTGTCTACCTCTGCCAGTAACCCACATTCACGGGATTCTTGAAGAATGTCCTGCTCCTGAAAGGGCGCAACCTCATCCAAAGGGCTGCCCGCCAGATAGGGCTTAATCTCCACCGTTCCCACCGGCTGGCAAAGTTCGTCATAGACCAAAATCCGGTCCACGATTCCTTCCGAAAATTCCAGTTCAAATCCCTTCTCGATCCAGGCCTTGGTCCAGATTCCATTAAATTGCTGCAGCTCCCTATCCGTTTGCACCAGCTTGTACATGCAAAAACGCCTCCACTTCTTTCTAATTTCAAGCGGTCTGAAGGGAACTAAGTTCCGACTCTCTTCAGACTCCTTGTTCACCGTAAGTTTTTGTCATGTATTCCAAGTTGTATAATAAAATTGTAATATTTTCGGAGAAAAACGACAAGGGAAAAAAGTTGACGCTACCTTCCTTATTTTCTCGGGCGCAGCCTGCAGAACAGGCAATAAAAAAAGCCCCCTCTTCCGAAAGGAAGACGAAGGCTTCGATCATTAGCTTATTTATGACTACTGAAAAACTGCGACGACAATGGAGACGATGAAAAATCCAGCGCCCATAACCACTGTTGCGCGCTCCAGAACCAGCTCCATACCCCGAGCTTTGGTCTTGCCAAACAGATGCTCCGCACCCCCGGAGATGGCACCGGAAAGGCCCGCGCTCTTTCCTTTTTGCAGAAGAACGACCGTAATCAAACCGATAGAAAAGATAACAAGCAGCACCTTCAAAAAGATATCCATTCAATCCACCTCCTAAGCTTGGTTACATCTATCTCATACTATCCATAAGTCCGTGAACATAAACAGTACTTATAGTGTACCACAGCTCCATATTGAAAACAAGAATACTTATACAAGTCCAGGAAAATACCTTGTCCTTATTACACCTATTTTGACCTCTTCAGAGCGGTCTGATAAAGTGAATCACGAGGTGATTAACATGTTAAAGCTTGGTATTCTTGACCAATCTCATATATTAGAAGGCAGCGGCCCCGCTGTGGCGCTCACGAATACGACCCGGCTGGCCAAGAAAGCCGAAGAGCTGGGCTATTCGCGCTACTGGGTCTCCGAGCACCACGGCTCACGCAGCCTGGCCCATTCCAGCCCCGAGGTGCTCATCGCTCACCTGGCTTCCCATACCTCCCGCATCCGGGTAGGCTCGGGAGGCATCATGCTGCCGCATTACAGCGCCTATAAGATCGCCGAGAATTTCCGGCTGCTTGAAGCGCTGTATCCCGGCAGAATCGACCTCGGTGTGGGCCGGGCGCCCGGTGGGCGTCCCCTGTCAACCCGAGCGCTGCAGGAGGGCCGCTACCATACGGCCGACCCGTATCCCCAGCAGGTGGTTGACCTTGTCGCCTACCTGCACGATGCTCTGCCGGACAGCCACCGGTTCAGGGGTCTCTTGGCCTCCCCTTCCGTAGCTACGGCTCCCGAGCTCTGGCTCCTCGGCTCCAGCGGTGGTACAGCTAAGCTTGCAGCCGAGGTAGGGGCGTCCTATGCGTTCGCCCAATTCTTCGGTACGCCCGGCGGGGAGGAGTCGACGGCCATGTACCACGAAGAATTCGCTCCTTCCTTAATGGAGCAGCAGCCTCGCTCCCTGGCCGCGGTTCTGGCCATCTGTGCGGAGACTGAAGAAGAAGCAAGCGACCTGGCAAGCAGCACAGAGCTGTACTTCCTCGCGCTGGAGCAGGGCATGGAGATGCCATACCTGCCTGCTGTCGCCACCTCCAAGGCCTATCATTACTCGGACTATGATCGTGGCCGTCTCCAGCAAGCAAGGAGCTTCCGCGTGATCGGCACTCCCGAACAGGTCAAGGAGAAGCTCCTGCTCTTAGCGAAGCAGTACCGGACCGATGAACTGCTGATCAATGCACCGATCCATGATTTCGATGCACGCCTGCGGTCCTATCATCTGATTGCCGAGACGATGGGGCTTCAAGGCTAACTGCATCATGAATAAAAAAGGCTGAAATCCCCTGCGCTCCTGATGAGCCAGCCGGATCTCAGCCTTTTACCTTTGATCAGATCTTCGTATCTTCATTTCTTTTCAGCTTCAGCTATGCGAATGATCGGCTCTGTGGATAGCCCTACATTGCCGTTAATAGCGCGAGAGATCATGCATGAGCCTTCTGCCTTGCCTGCCAGCAGCCGGGCCCGCTCAACCTCTCGCTCTCCACTGCCTGCTTTGAGTACGATATGAGGGCGATGAATGATCCGCTCGTACGTAAAAATGTTATTTGTAACATCTACAATCCCCTCAGACTGCTGAGTCAGGCTCACTGTCTCAATGCCTGCCCGCTCCAGCATAGCCGCAAGAGATATCAAATAGCAGGTCGCCGCCGCTCCCAGCAGCATCTCATCCGGATTAGTGCCTACACCCGGGCCACCCATTTCCGTTGGAATGGAGATTTGTGTCTTCAGTTTGCCTGCTTCAATTGTCCCCTCGCTATTGCGCCCGCCGTTCCAGACCGCATTCAGCTCAAAAGTATGCTTCATCCGTTCTCCCCCCTTTGCCATTTGATATAAATATACGGTTGCCACTAATTCCATTATACCTGATTCACGACAGGGACAGTTCGACACTTCTATGACGAGTTACTTGTCGAATCTATAATGCCTCTCCGAATAAAAAAGACCCCAGGTCCTCATAAGCAGAACCTGGGGTCTTGGGCTATTCTCAGAAGCTTATTCCCTATGAAGCGGGGAGGCTTCTTATTTTTTCAGGTTGTAGAAGGATTTCAGGCCGTTGTATTGAGCCAGTTCTCCCAAAGAATCCTCGATACGGAGCAATTGGTTGTACTTCGCAATACGGTCTGTACGGGAAGGAGCACCTGTTTTGATTTGGCCAGCGTTCGTTGCAACCGCGATGTCAGCGATTGTGCTGTCTTCGGATTCACCGGAACGGTGGGATACAACAGCTGTGTAACCAGCACGTTTAGCCATTTCAATAGCGTCGAAGGTTTCAGTCAGGGTACCGATTTGGTTAACCTTGATCAGGATGGAGTTACCGATTCCATCTTCAATACCTTTGGACAGACGCTCAGTGTTCGTTACGAACAGGTCGTCACCCACGAGTTGGATCTTGTTGCCCAGTTTCTCAGTGAGCAATTTCCAACCTTCCCAGTCGTCTTCGGAGCAGCCGTCTTCGATCGTGATGATTGGGTATTTGTCAACCCAAGAAGCCAACAGGTCAACGAACTCAGCAGAAGTGAAGGATTTGCCTTCGCCTTCCAGGTGGTATTTACCGTCTTTGTAGAACTCAGTGGAAGCTACGTCCATACCCAAGAATACGTCTTCACCTGGTTTGTAACCAGCTTTTTCGATCGCTTCGATGATGGAGGACAGAGCATCTTCGTTGGAAGTGAAGTTAGGAGCAAAGCCGCCTTCGTCACCAACTGCAGTGTTCAAGCCTTTGCCTTTCAGTACGGATTTGAGGTTGTGGAAGATTTCAGCGCCCATACGAAGTGCTTCCTTGAAGCTAGGTGCGCCCACTGGCAGAACCATGAACTCTTGAACGTCAACGTTGTTGTCAGCGTGTGCGCCGCCGTTAACGATATTCATCATTGGTACTGGAAGCTGCTTAGCGTTGAATCCACCAAGGTATACGTACAGAGGCAGGTCCAGAGCGTCAGCTGCTGCACGTGCTACAGCCATGGATACAGCCAGGATTGCATTCGCACCCAATTTACCTTTGTTAGGTGTTCCGTCCAAAGCGATCATCAGCTTGTCGATGCCAAGTTGGTCAAGAGCGTCCATACCAATCACTTCTGGAGCGATCAGCTCGTTAACATTCTCAACAGCTTTCAGAACGCCTTTGCCCAGGTAACGAGATTTGTCGTCGTCGCGAAGCTCAACGGCTTCGTGAGCACCAGTGGATGCACCGGAAGGTACGATAGCGCGTCCGATAGCACCGGACTCAAGGTATACTTCTACTTCTACTGTTGGGTTACCGCGGGAGTCAAGGACTTCGCGTGCGTATACGTCAGAAATAATCGTCATGTGAAAGATCTCCTTTTAAAGGTTATTTTTTAATTGATGTTAAGTATTCCGGAAGGCTTACTTCCGGCTTGCAATCATAGATTTACCTGTCATTTCCGCAGGCTGCGGAAGCTGCATCAGGTCAAGAATTGTAGGCGCTACGTCGGCCAGAATACCGCTCTCACGCAGAACTACATCATGGGAAGTTACGATGAATGGAACCGGATTGGTGGTATGTGCCGTGAACGGCCGGCCGTTCTCATCAAATACCATATCCGCATTACCATGGTCAGCGATAATGATTGCTACGCCGCCCTTGGCAACTACTGCATCCACCACTTTACCTACGCACTCATCTGTTACTTCAACCGCTTTAATCGTTGGCTCAAGCATACCAGAATGACCTACCATATCCGGATTCGCGAAATTCAGGATTATGGTATCGAAGTTCTCCTCTTCGATCTCTTTCACAGCTGCAGCTGCTACTTCGTAAGCGCTCATTTCTGGCTTGAGGTCATAGGTCGCAACCTTCGGTGAGTTAATCAGAATCCGAGTTTCTCCAGGAAGCTCTACATCACGTCCACCGCTAAAGAAGAACGTAACATGCGGATATTTCTCGGTTTCTGCAATCCGAAGCTGCTTCTTGTTATGCTGTACCAGCACTTCACCCAGCGTATTGTCGAGGTTCTTCGGAGAGTAAGCCACATATCCTCCTACCGTCTCACTAAAGAGCGTCAGGCAGACGAAATGCAGGTTCTCAGGGAACTTCGGACCACGGTCAAAGCCGCGGAAGTCCAGGTTGGTGAATACCTGAGACAGCTGAATAGCACGGTCAGGACGGAAGTTCAGGAATACGACGGAATCGCCGGATTCCACGGGGCCCACCGGATTACCTTGTCCGTCGACAATAACGGTAGGAACCATGAACTCGTCGAATACCGAGTTGTTGTAAGAATCAGCAACAGCTGCAAGCGGATCCGTGTACTTCGGTCCATCGCCATACACGATGGCACGATAGGACTTCTCAACACGCTCCCACCGCTTGTCGCGGTCCATGGAGTAATAGCGTCCCGACAAGGTCGCAATTTTACCCACGCCGATTTCTTCAATCTTAGTGATCAGCTGCTGCAGGTAGCCTTTGCCGCTATCTGGAGCAACGTCGCGTCCATCAAGGAATGCATGGATGTAAACTTCGTGCATATCCTCTTTCTTAGCTAGCTCAAGCATTGCGAACAGATGGTCGATGTGGCTGTGCACGCCGCCATCGGACAGCAGCCCGTACAGGTGCAGCTTCTTGCCGTTCTTCTTCGCTACACGTACAGCTTCTACCAGCGTCTCATTGTCGAAGAACTCACCTTCGCGAATGGACTTGGAAATCCGAGTCAAGTCTTGATATACAATGCGTCCTGCACCGATATTCAAGTGACCTACCTCGGAGTTGCCCATCTGTCCTTCAGGCAAACCTACGGCTTCACCGCATGCGGTCAAAGTCGTATTTGGATATTCCTTCAGATAACGGTCATAGTTCGGTTTCTTGGCTTGAGCAACCGCGTTGCCCTCCACCGTGTTGCGAAGACCGAAGCCGTCCATAATGATCAATGCTACAGGTCTTGGTGCAGACATCTTACTTTGCCCCCTCAACCAGCGAGATGTAGGATGCCGGTTGCAAGCTGGCTCCGCCTACAAGCGCACCGTCGATATCGCTTTGGCTCATATATTCCTTTACGTTCTCTGGCTTCACGCTGCCGCCATATTGGATACGGATCTTGCCCGCAGTTTCACTGTCATACAGGTCCGCAACGAGGCTGCGGATGTACGCGATCACTTCATTGGCATCCTGTGAAGTGGAGGACTTGCCTGTGCCGATGGCCCAGATTGGTTCGTAAGCAATGACAACTTGAGCAGCTTGCTCAGCAGTCAGTCCTTGCAGCGCTGCAGTGGTTTGCACCTTTACAACGTCCTTGGTTTGGCCAGCTTCACGCTCTTCAAGCTTCTCGCCTACGCAAGGAATCGGAGTGATGCCGTATTTGAATGCAGCATGAACCTTCTTGTTGACGATTTCGTCGGTTTCTCCGAAATAAGCACGGCGCTCTGAATGTCCAATAATGACATAATCCACACCGAGATCCTTCAGCATGGCACCGCTGACTTCGCCTGTGAAAGCTCCTTCATCCTCAAAATGCAAATTTTGAGCTCCGATCTTGATCGAAGTTCCTTTTGCCGCTTCTACCAGAGCTGGCAAGTTCGTGAACGGAGCGCAGATTACGGACTCTACGCCTTCCACTTCCGCTTTGCCTTTCACTTCCGCGAAAAAGGCTTTGGCTTCGGGAACAGTCTTGAACATCTTCCAGTTCCCTGCAATGATTGGTGTTCTCATGCGGCTCATCCCTCCTGTTGTTCTATTTCGTATCTGCAGCCCCTCCCAACCCAAGTAGGACAGGCTGCAGATTTCATGACTCTATAAGTATAAAGGTTTCATTACTTGTCATTCAATGCCACAACGCCAGGGAGTGCTTTACCTTCCATGAATTCCAGGGAAGCACCGCCGCCTGTAGAGATGTGGTCCATCTTGTCAGCAAGGTGGAATTTCTCTGCAGCTGCTGCAGAATCACCGCCGCCGATAATGGTGTAGCCTTCTGTAGTTGCACAAGCTTCAGCAACTTCACGCGTACCATTAGCGAATGGTTCCATTTCAAATACGCCCATCGGTCCGTTCCAAACAATCAGCTTGGAGTTCTTAATGATCTCAGCATATTTCGCGCGAGTCTTAGGTCCGATGTCCACGCCTTCCCATTTCTCAGGAATGGAATCAATGCCTACTACATCTGTGTTTGCATCTACTTTGAAATCGTCAGCGATCACAATGTCCACTGGAAGCTGGAAGTTCTTGCCGAGCTTCTTAGCCTTCTCGATGAAACCGAGGGCCACATCAAGCTTATCATTGTCACACAGAGACAGGCCGATTTCATGGCCTTGTGCTTTGAAGAAGGTGTAAGCCAAACCGCCGCCGATCAGCACGTTGTCTGCAATGTTCAACAGGTTATCGATCACGTCGATTTTGTCTTTTACCTTGGATCCGCCAATGATAGCTGTGAAAGGACGATCTGGGGTGGACAGGGCTTTGCCCAGTACGGACAGTTCCTTCTCCATCAGAAGACCCGATACAGCTGGCAGGTAATGAGCAATGCCTTCTGTTGAAGCATGGGCACGGTGAGCAGCACCAAAAGCGTCATTTACGAACAGATCCGCAAGCTCTGCAAATTGCTTCGCAAGCTCTGGATCATTCTTCTCTTCGCCAGGGTAGAAGCGCACATTCTCAAGCACAAGCACGTCGCCATTGTTCATTGCATCAATCTTTGCTTTAACAGCTTCGCCTACAGCTTCATCCGCTTTTTGAACCGGTTTGCCGAGCAGCTCGGACAAACGTTCTGCAGGAGCAGTAAGACGCATGGATTCATTTACTTGACCTTTTGGACGACCCAGGTGGCTCGCCAAAATCACTTTCGCACCCTTTTCAATCAAATAATTGATTGTTGGGAGTGTTTCACGGATTCGCTTGTCATCAGAGATCTTTCCATCTTCAAACGGTACATTAAAGTCCACGCGTACAAACACGCGTTTTCCGGTTACTTCTACGTCACGTACACTCTTTTTATTCATCACTGTTCCTCCGCACCCTTAAAATTTACATATCTGCAATTCAAGGAAAAACCATTTCATGTATAAAGAGCGGAAACAGATAATATGTTTCCGCTCTATAGTTCGCGAAGCTCTGACAAGTAATATTTAAATTACTTAGCCAGTTTAGCGAAGTGTTCCAAAGTACGAACGAGCTGTGCAGTGTAGGACATTTCGTTGTCATACCAAGCAACAGTCTTAACAAGTTGTTTGTCGCCAACAGTCAGAACCTTAGTTTGAGTAGCATCAAACAGGGAACCGAATGTCAAACCTTTGATGTCGGAAGATACGATTTCGTCTTCAGTATATCCATAAGTTTGTGGATCGGAAGCTTCTTTCATAGCTGCGTTAACTTCTTCTACAGTAACGTTCTTTTCAAGAACAGATACCAGCTCAGTCAGGGAACCAGTAGGTACTGGTACGCGTTGAGCAGCGCCGTCCAATTTGCCTTTCAGTTCAGGGATAACCAGACCGATGGCTTTAGCAGCACCAGTTGTGTTAGGAATGATGTTTTCAGCCGCTGCACGAGCACGACGGAAGTCACCTTTCGCATGCGGAGCATCCAAAGTGTTTTGGTCGCCAGTGTAAGCATGGATTGTAGTCATCAGGCCTTCAACAATACCGAATTTGTCTTGCAAAGTTTTAGCCATAGGAGCCAGGCAGTTTGTTGTGCAAGATGCGCCGGAGATTACAGTTTCAGTTCCGTCCAAGATGTCATGGTTTACGTTGTAAACGATCGTCTTCATGTCACCAGTAGCTGGAGCGGAGATAACAACCTTCTTAGCGCCGCCTTTCAGGTGAAGCTCAGCTTTTTCCTTAGTTGTGAAGAAGCCTGTGCACTCCAGAACGATATCTACGCCAAGCTCTCCCCAAGGAAGTTCTTCAGGGTTGCGGTTAGCCAGAACCTTAACTTCTTTACCGTTTACTTTGAAGAAGCCGTCATGTACTTCAACGTCGCCTTTGAAAGTACCTTGAGTTGTATCATATTTAAGCAAATGAGCCAACATTTTAGCGTCGGTCAAGTCGTTGATTGCTACTACTTCAATGCCTTCCACTTCTTGAATACGGCGGAAAGCCAAGCGTCCAATACGTCCAAATCCGTTAATACCTACTTTTACACTCATGATAGATCCTCCCAGAAATTGTATTTTTAATTTATTTATTCAAGACAGACCGTGAGGCCTGTCATGAGTAACCATAGTTAATCGAGCTCGCTGACAATCTTTAAGGCTGCCGCCTCATCCGTGACCAGAATATCTTCATGGCCGAACCGGAGCACGGCGTGAATGGCTTTGGCTTTGCTGCGTCCTCCAGCTATACCGATTACGGTATCCGTAGTCATGATGTCCTCAAGCTTTAGCCCCAAGGTAAGCATCTTATGGACGACAATTCCCTGTTCATTAAAGTAATAGCCAAATGATTCCGCGATAGCCCCTTCCTGTCGAAGCACGGCTACCATTTCACTGTCCAGCTTACGTCTTCGTGCCATCTCCATCGCATCGCCGATACCATGAACGACGATCTTCGCTCGGCGGATTAGGCTGACGATTTCCTGGATATTCTGATCATGCACTAAGGAGTCGTATGCTTCTCTGCCCAGCAGATCCGGTACATGCAACAGCCGGTAGCTGGCACCAACCCTCTTAGCCATACCCGAAGCAATGGTGTTGGCTTGAATCTCCAGACTCTCTCCTAATCCCCCGCGTGCAGGTACAAACCAGCTGCCTTTAATAGGAGATGAAGACGGTGTTAACTGCTCTGCCATCTCGGCCAGTGTTGAACCTCCAGTTACGGCAACGACGTCGTTCTCACCCATTACGCTAAGAAGAGCCCTCGCGCCTGCCCGGCCAAGCTCTCGCTTGGTCAGCGGTGAATCTTCAGAATCCCCCGGTACCACAATCACCCTCCGCAGCCCGTAAGCCTTGCGGATTCTATCTTCCAGATTGGCCAGTCCGAACAGTTCGTTCACGACCGGTTCCATTAGCTCAAGCAGATTTCGCCCTGCATCGCTGATTCTCATACCGACATTCTCGATTTCAATCAGCCCCTGAGCCTTCAGAAGATCCGTTTCGGCACGCAGCACGCGTTCCGTCATGTTCAAGGCACCGGCCAAAGTTCTTCGGCCGATCACTCCTTCAAGCATGATCTGATGAAGTATGGTGTACCTTTTTTTGAGAATGTCCATGAGATCAGGCAAAAGCTGCTTTTGGATCTCCAACAAATTTCGCATGTCTTCACTCCTGCAACTTCGACTGTCTCCTCTTCTCGGGTGGTCCAAAAATGTCCCGGGATAACTTTTTAAGTCCCACCTGTATTCTAACCAATTTTTGTGCCTCTTGCAAGCCTATCGACCGTAGAATAAACAATATTTACTTCATTTATTCAAAACAACTTTATGGGCTCATTTTCCTCCAAAGATAATTAGCAATTCGGCTTGCTTTTTGCTTATGAATGTCCTATAATCATCTTTGTCACTTTAATTAGTGCGCCCGTGGTCCAATGGATATGACGTAGGCCTCCGGAGCCTGAGATCGAGGTTCGATTCCTCGCGGGCGCGCCATAATTATTCAACAACTTACATATCTTGAAGAAATTCCTATATTATGAATTAACCAATGGCCCGAGGGATCGGGCCTTTTTGATGCAATTAGTTTGACTTTCTTTGACTTTATGTTTGAAATTGTATATGATGAGGTTATAAAACAGCGGTTCCTTCTATCTCAGGGTTTTAATTCCACTATTTTGGTCAATCCTGAGACGGATACGAATCCATGCACCAACCTGCTTTCCCTTCTTACTCAAGACAGAACTACAGAGCAGGCTCCATTACACTTTATTAGGAGGGTTTATTGTGAGTTATATTCCTATGGTCGTCGAACAAAGTAACCGCGGTGAGCGTGCTTACGACATTTATTCCAGACTTCTCAAAGACCGGATCATCTTCCTTGGCTCTCAAGTGAACGACGTGGTGGCCAACTCCATCATTGCTCAGATGCTGTTCCTTGATGCTGAAGATCCTGGCAAGGATATTCATCTGTACATCAACAGCCCTGGCGGCTCCATTACCGCAGGCATGGCTATTTACGATACGATGCAGTTCATCAAATCCGATGTATCTACGATCTGTGTAGGTATGGCCGCTTCCATGGGAGCATTTCTGCTGAATGCCGGCGCCAAGGGTAAGCGCTTCGCACTGCCTAACAGCGAGATCATGATTCACCAGCCGCTGGGCGGAGCTGAAGGCCAAGCAACGGATATCGAAATCCGTGCCCGCCGCATTCTCAAAATGCGCGATTCCCTGAACAAGATCCTCGCAGAACGTACCGGCCAGCCGCTGGAACGCATCGAGAAAGACACGGACCGCGACTATTTCATGAGTGCTGCAGAAGCTAAAGAATACGGCATTGTAGATAAAGTAATCGAGAAGGTTACTTCAGAGGGCGTATAATTATAATGATCTAAACAGCGGAAAAGCCAGGACCTGTACCCAAGGACCTGGCTTTTTGCTTAGATATCATTGCTTAAATTTGCTTAGCTTCCACTCCTTAACTTCCACTGTTGAGGAGCCGCTTTGGATAAGGGATCTGCATTCGCCGTCTCCAGAGCTTCTTCCCAAGAAGTACACTTGATCAGATAGGCTCCCCCTGAACCGTCCCCGAATGGGCCAAAGTCGATTAACACCCCCTCTTCTTCAAGCTTACTCAAATAATCATAATGCGGCTGAATAAAGCTCGCATTGAATTGATCCGTTCTTTTCGTGATGAGTAAATACAATTTTAAGTTTCTCCTCTACTCTTAACGTTATTGTTCAAATGGATTAGCACCCTGGGGAAGCAGTGAAGCAAACGGGAAATAATATTCCAGCAGCCCGGCTGCATAAGGCACATAATCATACTGCTGAAAGAAAATGACGATTCCTTCGTCCTTCAAATAGAAATCCGGGTTTGCCCCCAATGTCTTGAAGCCCCCGAAATAACCCGGCTCCTTCTCCAGCTTGGTCTTCACCTTGGCGCTCAGAACCTTTGCATAATCCGGATTAGACTTAAGCAGATCTTTCAAGCTTAAACTTTGACCGCTCTTCAAGTTAAAGGTCAAGCCACCTAGAACGCTCATGCCATGAGCTCCACCGTAATATTCATAGCTCTGTGTCCGGAAGCTGATAATCCCATTTTGGTTATAGGTAACAGAGTAGCTCTCTTTCACTTCATTTTTAAAACCGTTCTGTGCCGGACCCAATTCAGCTGCCCGCTTCTTGACATCTTTCAGATAGGCTTCCGCTTGATCTTTAAACTGCTGGTTCATGGAGGATTGCACCTTCGCATCCGTAAGCCCGGAGATTTGCGGGTACTGAATAGAGATGTCAATCGTCTTGCTGCTCTCCGATAAGGTGCCGGCAGTAACGGTGACCGCATTGGTTTTGAGCGGGATGAGGTTCACCGTCTTTGTGGAATTGTTCCACTCGGTGCGGTAACCAAGATGGTCAGAGAGTACCCGCACGGAGACCGAATTCAGCCCTTTATTGTTCACCCATAGATATCCCTCTATCTGTTTGGCGCCGTTCACTGAAGTGTCCGCCCAATTGGAGGGGCCCGGTGTAAGCCTTACTATTGTAGTACCGCGCTGAATAGCATAGCTCTTCGTTTTCGCTTCATAAGAAATCTTGAGTCCCAGGCCATCCCGAATAACGGAAAGCGGAATCAGCGTCCCCTCCTCTGCGATGCTTCCCTTCTGAGACAGCAGCTGGCCATTTAGACTAAGGGCCACCGAAGGCTGCCCTTTTGTAACAGGAGCGACTGGCGCAGCCCAGGCAGGCAGGGCCGGAAGAGCAGAAGCCCCTAATAATAAACTCGCTGAAAGTACGGCAGAAGCCGCAGATCTATACAATTTCATGATTAATTGCTTGTCCCCTTTGGCTAATGATTTATAGTTGGTTATGGTTTGGATGGTTTAGATATGGGGATTTAATTACCCATCTGCCTTTCCCTCGGTCCATTATATTGCGATCTACCCCAGGAGAAGTTACACAGAAGGTAACGATCAGACTACAATAATGACAGAATTATAGCCTGCTCTCAGCTATCTTCCAAAGAGAGCAGGCTTCATTTGCCTTACAGCAGACCATAGCCAAGGCTATTCAGCCGTTCGGCAATTTTGCGGTATCCACGGCCATTTGGGTGGATCCCATCGAAAGACAGCAGCGACTTTTCATGACCATAGAACAATCCATAGACGTCCGCAAATCCATAAGACAAGCTACTATATCCCCCGGCCTGACGGTTAAAGCGAGTCACCCAGGAGCTGGCCTCCTGAATTTGAGGATACGGATTATACAGCCCTACAACACGCACGATATAAGGAGACGCGAATCCAGCCTTTAAAGAACCAATCGATCGGATAATTCGATCGAAGTGGTTGATGCAAGCTGCTAGAGAACTGCGAAAGATCTCTGCCTCCCGCTTCGGCTCTCTCCGCACAGCTTTCGCAGCTTGTATCAGATCATTCCCGCCAATGGAGATCGTAATTAGCTGCGCTTGCTGAAGGGCCTGACGATACACGGGGTGGCCTATGCGCTCAAGCAGCGCTCCAGAGGTTAGCCCGTTCACACCGAGATTGTTCACGGTGATTTGCTGGCGTAGCCGATTCTCGGCCATTCGCCGATAGACAGGGACAAAGCCATTGCCCGGCAAAGCGCCGAATCCGGTCGTTAATGAATCGCCTATCGCTGTATAGAGATAGCCCATAAATGCCCTCCTTCCTCACATCCTGACTCTTTATCAGCATATGATAGTCTTGCGGGATCGGACCGGGGATTTGTCCTACAACATCAACGGACCAAATAAAAAAAGGCCTGCCCCAGTGGGGCAAACCTTTAAGTTTATTTCATTTATTCGCGTCCGCTCTTCAGCTCAGTCCAATAACGGTCATAGGTCTGCAGCGTGTTGCCTACGTCCTTAAGCCATTCTGTGCGGGTCAGCTCATCCTCGGACAAGTTAATCATCTTATCGGCTTTATATTCAGCACCATGGAATTCCATCGCCTTCACGTTCGGATCGCTATAGCCGATGCTCTCATAGTTCTTCGCACTTACTTTAGGATCGAGCATGTAATTGATAAACTTCTCGGCCAGATCCTTGTGCTTAGCGCCCTTAGGAATGGCATAGTTATCCGAGAAGATCGTGCCACCTTCCTTAGGCACCACATAACCCACATCAGGGTTCTCCTTCGCAATATAAGAAGCATCACCGGACCATACTGTTCCGATCCAACCTTCTTCCTGAATCATCTTCTGTTTGATGGTATCCGTATCAAAGGCAAGCACACTTGGCAGCAGTGTCTTAAGGTCGTCTACAGCCGTCTTGATCTGGCTCTCATCCGTGGAGCTGTTCGAGAAGCCGTTCTTCTTCAGCGCCATTCCGATCACTTCGCGGTTATCATCAAGCAGCAGCAGCTTCCCCTTATACTCCGGTTTCCACAGATCGGCCCAACTGTTAGGAATGTCCTTCACGTACTTCTTGTTATAAGCAATCCCCGTTACACCGGATGTATACACCACGGAGTACTTATTATCTGGGTCAAAAGAAGGGCTCTTAAAGGTATCTGCAATGTTGGCGATATTCGGGATATTCGCTTTGTTCAGCGGCTCCAGCAGGTTTTCCTTGATCATGGTAGACACCATGTAGTCGGAAGGCTGAATCAGATCGTATCCGCTGCCCCCAGCCTTAATCTTCGCAAGCAGATCCTCATTATTTGCATAGACTGCGTAATTAACTTTAACATTGAATTCTTTCTCAAAGTCCTTCAGGACATTCTCATCAAAGTTATCCGCCCAGCTGTAGATATTCAGCGTTTCCTTCGAGCTCCCACAACCTGCTAGGCTCAGAGTAGCCAGCATAGCAACGAGCAGTACTGCCAGTGCTTTGAATCCTTTTTTCAACGTTTTATCTCCTCTCTTTCACCTAAAAAGGTAGCATTGAGCGTTTCTTCTGCCCCTTGCCCCGATTCAATACAAATTGGGCCAAGAAGATGAGTAGCACACTCACCACAATTAAAATCGTACATAATGCGTTAATTTCCGGGGAAATACCCCGTTTGACCTGACCATAAATGTAAATCGGTAAGGTCGTTGAATCCGGACCGGATACAAAAAAGCTCACCATGAAATCATCAATGGACATCGTAAACGCAATGATCGCACCTGAGATGATCCCCGGCATGATCTGCGGCAAGGTCACATGCCTGAAAGTCTGCCAGCCGCTGGCACCAAGGTCCTGTGCTGCTTCCTCCAGCTGTGCTCCCATGCCTGCCAAGCGCGAATTCACAATGACATACACATATGACAGACTGAACGTAATATGTGCGATAATTACCGTCAGCTTCCCAAGTGAGAAATGGAATTGCGTGAACAGCACCAGCAGGGACAAGCCCATAATAATATCCGGAATAATAACAGGAAGATATAAGAGCCCGCTCATCGTACCCTTCCACTTGCTGCGGATGTTACGCATAGCCAGTGCGGCCATCGTCCCCAGAATCGTAGCAAAAATAGTCGAAACTACTGCGACAATGAGACTGTTGCTCAGCGCATCCATGACATTTTCATTGTCCAGCAGGGACCTGTACCAGTCAAAAGTAAATCCGCTCCACTGCGCGGATAACCTGGAATCATTAAATGAGAATAAAACAATAAACACAATCGGCACGTAGATGAAGATCATCATGAGCAGCGAGTGAATACCCAGTAATGGGTTGTTTTTCGTCTTCATCCGCGTCCCTCCTTCACGCTCAAATGCCGAGATGACATAGCTTTATTGAACAGCATGATTAGCACTAGCGACGTAATTACAAAAATAACGGAAAGCGCCGCACCAAAGGGCCAGTTGCGCGCCCCTAGGAATTGGTTCTGTATAATGTTGCTAATCATAGATGACTTAGCTCCGCCCAATATATCGGTAACTACAAACATCCCTGTCGTTGAGACATACACCAGAACCGATCCTGTTATGATACCAGACTTGGTCTGCGGCAGCGTAATGTGACGGAATGCCTTCCACGGAGAGGCACCGAGATCGCTCGCCGCTTCCAGAAGGCGGCGGTCCATTTGTTCAATCGCCACATAAATGGGCAGCACCATGAACGGCAAGAAGGTATACACCATGCCGAGAAGCACCGCGCCTTTGTTATACAAGAGCTGCATAGGGGCATCAATCAGGCCGAGATTTAAGAACAGTTCATTCACTACTCCTTGCGTACGAAGCAGCAGCACCCAGGCATAAGTCCTGATCAAGAAGTTAATCCAGAACGGGATGGTCACAAGCGCCAGTCCCCATGTCTGCATTCTTGGGCCCGACCGGGCAATATAATAAGCCAGCGGGTAGCTAAGCAGCAGACAGAGCACGGTCGTTACAACCGACAGAACAATGGTATCCCAATAGATCCCTAAATATAAAGGATCAAAGAACCGGGCGTAGCCTTCAAGACTAAAGGAATAGACCAGATTGCCCAGCTCATCACGCTGCATAAAAGAGATGCCTACGACAATCAGCATGGGAATAACCAGAAACAGGCCCAGCCACAGCATTACCGGCAGTACGACAAGTCCTGACTTCTTCTTCATGCCCCGATAACCACCTCATCCTGAGACTGCCAACCCACACCTACCTGCTCTCCGATTCCCCATGGGCGCTCGTCCTTGAAGTCAAGCGCAATGGAGACCTTCATTGGCTCATTGTCCAGCTGAACTACAACCTTGTGCAGGCTGCCCAGGTACAGCACATCCTCAATAACTCCGGTCCGCTTCGCTCCCTGACTGTCCCGCAGCAGAACAAGCTTCTCAGGCCGAACAGCAAACAGCCGCCCATCCTGGGAGAAAATATTATTCTCGCCCACAAAGGTAGCGGCAAACAATGTGGTTGGCGTAGCGTAAATTTCACGAGGTGTTCCAATCTGTTCCACTTGCCCGTTATTCATAATCACAATGCGGTCTGACAGCATCATGGCTTCTTCCTGATCATGCGTGACATAGACAAAGGTAATGCCAAGGCTTCGCTGCAGCTGCTTCAGTTCGGTCTGCAGGTTCTTCCGCAGCTGAAGATCAAGCGCTCCAAGCGGTTCATCAAGCAGGAGTACCTTCGGCTTATTCGCAATCGCGCGGGCGATAGCTACACGCTGCTGCTGCCCGCCGGAAAGCTGATGCGGATAACGCTTGACCAGCGGGGTCAATTGCGTCATGGCTACGGCTTCTTCCACACGGGAAGCGATTTCGGTTCTGGATAACTTCTTCATCTTCAAACCAAATGCAATATTATCTTCCACCGTCATATGCGGAAATAAAGCATAATGTTGAAATACAAGGTTCAAATCACGCCGATTCGGCGGAAGTTCTGTCAAATCTTGTCCGTCCAGTAGAATTTGACCGTCTGTAGGCTGTTCAAAGCCTGCGATCATGCGTAAAATTGTTGTTTTGCCGCAGCCGCTAGGTCCCAGCAAAGTGAGAAACTCACCTTCATTAATGGTCAACGACAGCGGGTGCACAACAAGCTGTCCCGCAAAGCGCTTCTCCACTTGCAGAAGCTCAATCATGGGTGCACCAACTCCTTTATTACCGGTCCATCTTTCCGGCCTAATTAAGTAAAAAAAGCCATATCCATGGGTATGGCTTTATCGACAAATGCTGCGAATGAACTTAGAGGTTCAAGATTTAGCAGCTGGTTATGTGCATTTTTTTGCATATCCAATATACCGTGTTTTGACCGCTGTTACAACAACTTTCTGGGATCCGCCCGCCAGCAGACCAAAGAAATTTAAGTTTGACAATAATAAACAAAGGCCGCCATCCTTCTTATAAAGAAGGGGCAGCCTTTGCATATCAGGCACTTGAATGCTGTTATTTTAGTGCATATTGAACACTCAAGGTCGTAGTAAGTTCAATCGTTCCAGGCTCCACCACGGTGGAGGCACTGGCGCTTTCCGCAGTGCTTTTCACACTATAAGCTTGATCATATTGCGCCACAACTCCGCCGCTGCCCTGCGTAACGTTCAGCACACTGCCAAGCTGACGATTAGCCGCCTTAGCAATCGCACTGGCTTTCATACTGGCATTAGCCATCGCCTTGTTGATTGCCTCTGTCTGGAATTGATCCTCATCCTCTACTGTAAAGCGAATATTGTCAATTTTGTTCGCTCCTGCTTTAGAGGCATCGTCCAGCAGCTGGCCGATCTTATCGAGCTGACGATAAGTCACCTGCAGGGTATGCCGAGCAATGTACCCGTTCACCTTTTGGCCGTCTTTATCGTTATATACATAATTGGGCTGAACGTAGAATTGACCCGTCTGAAGATCCTTGGCCTCCACCTTCCACGTGTTCTTGAGCAGAGTGTTCAACTTCTGTATGATCGCTGCATTCTTACTCTGAGCTTCTGCTGCAGTGCCCGCTGTCGTCTCTACCCCAAGGGAGATATAAGCCACATCCGGCTTCACCGTCAGCTTGCCAGTGCCTACGACGTTAACTGTATTCTGCTGGGATACAGCTTCATCTGCGTAAGCTACCGCAGCCTGCTGCCCCCAGATAGACGCTGTTGCACCGCCAAAAACCATAGCACTTGTGATTACCGTAACTGCCAAAGGCTTGATCCAAAACTTCATTTGTAAATACCTCCTAATTTAGAGTATGCCTGAATTGTTAACTACTAAACGGAGGTTTTTTGGCAAAGGTTGCACAGGCTGTAGAATTGCTTCCAATGAATACTATCTATTAAGCCGTTAAGTTGTAACGACATATTTAGTAAGAGGAATAGCAAAAAAGCGGCGCTCTGAAAGTTCAGGGCTCGCCGCTTCTTCAATTGCAAAAAGTGTAAGTGCTTATTGGTTCTCCAATTCTTCCTTGCTGACCAGACTGACTAAAGCGTTTGCAGCCTGTTCCGCATCCGCACCTTCAGCACTAATGTTAATTTCAGTTCCGGTACTGATGGCAAGGCTCATAATTCCCATGATGCTTTTGGCGTTGACTTTTTTATCGTCTTTCTCAACAAAGATCTCAGACGAGTATTTATTTGCTTCTTGAACAAAAAGCGCTGCCGGCCGGGCATGAAGCCCTGTCTTCAAACGAACGGTTACCGGGTGTTTGATCATGAAAACCCTTACCCCCTATTACGTATTCACTCTTGAGTAGCTTGAACATTTTATTTTTCTAATTATACCATACATACCTAGCTGCAAACCAGTATTTAGCTTCCGCGAATTTTTTCGGCCATCTCGTCAAGTTTGCGGAGCCTGTGGTTGACTCCCGACTTGCTGACACCGCCCTTGAGCAGCTCGCCAACTTCCTTCAGATTGATGTCCGGATAGGCGAGTCTGACCTCAGCAACTTCCCGCAGCTTATCAGGTAGGTTATCCAGGCCGATCTCCTTCTGAATCAGCTTAATATTGTCAATTTGGCGAACGGCCGCTCCAATGGTCTTATTCAGATTGGCCGTCTCACAGTTCACAATCCGGTTCACGGAATTGCGCATATCGCGCATAATCCGAACGTCCTCGAATTTGAACAATGCCTGATGGGCGCCAATGATGCTTAAAAACTCAATGATCTTCTCGCCTTCTTTGATGTAGAAGATGAAGCCCTTCTTGCGTTCAATACAGCGGGCATTCAGATGAAACTCCGAAGCCAGCTCCACAAGCGCCTGGCAGTGCTCCTCATACATCGAAGCGATCTCCAAATGATAAGAAGAGCCTTCCGGATTGTTCACCGAACCGCCAGCGAGGAAGGCTCCCCGCAAATACGCACGTTTGCAACAATTGTTCTGCGTTAGCTCCTCATGAATTCCGGGAGTAAAAATAAAACCCTCGGATACAATATGGAGCGACTTCAGAATTTCCTGCACCTTGGCGGGAATCCGCACAATGTAGACGTTATTTTTCTTCAGACGCATTTTTTTACGGACGAGAAGCTCGGTATGCACTTCAAAATACTTTTTGATCAAAGAATAAATCCGCCTTGCAATCGCGGCATTTTCCGTTGAAATATCCAAAATGACCTTTTTGCTCGACAGCTGCACGGATCCATTCATCCGGATCAGCGCCGACAGCTCGGCCCGCTCACAGCAGGCGTCGGCTTCGACCAAGGTCAGTTCTTTTTTGGTTTGCGCCGCAAACGACAAGGGACTCACCTCTTTCGTATTATCCAGTTCTGCACCAGCTGGTAGATGTGGTGGCTCAGCTTATCCGCATCATGACGCAGATAACGGCGGAACAGCACCAGCGTGTCTGCAATGACCTTATATCCTCTTCCTGTTACGACATCCCAGTCAATCTCTACGGGCTTCGCACCCTTCTCGGCATAGAAGTCTTGAACCTGGGCAGGAATCTCACCGTCATTGACAATGACATAATCAAATAAATGATGGCCTACATGCTCATAAACCGCCTGAAGGTGATCGCTCACCGTATAATTATCTGTTTCCCCAGGCTGTGTCATAACATTACATATAAAAATTTTAATGGCCTCAGTATTGCCCAATACGGCTTCTGCCAGCTTTGGCACTAACAGGTTTGGAATAATGCTGGTATACAGGCTTCCAGGGCCAATAAGGATCGCGTCGGCCTCTTCAATAGCCCGGCAAGCCTCAGGCAACGGCTCCACCTGTTCCGGTTCAAGAAAAATGCGTTTGATCCGGCCCAAAGCTTCAGGAATCTTAGATTCACCTGTTATTACACGTCCATCTTCCATCTCCGCATGCAGTACAACCGCCTGCCCGGCAGCCGGAAGCACGCGTCCGCGGACAGCAAATACACGGCTCAGCTCGCGCACCGCCGTCACAAAATCGCCGGAGATATCTGTCATCGCGGCCAAAATCAGATTGCCGAGGCTGTGTCCGGCAAGTCCGGAGCCGCTTGAAAAACGGTAGCTCAGCATATCAGACAACAGCGGCTCTACATCGGCAAGCGCCGTCAGCACGTTGCGAATGTCGCCCGGAGGGGGCATTTGCAGCTCGCTGCGCAGGATGCCGGAGCTCCCTCCATCGTCCGCTACGGTCACGATGGCTGTGATGTCCAGCGGCTTCTCTTTCAAGCCGCGCAGCATCACAGACAGACCGGTGCCGCCGCCCATCACAACGATGCGCGGCACCCTTTCTTTATGAGACCGAATGATCAATTTTATTCACCTCTTAGGGCCGGTCTCGGTCAGCATCCCGATGGCTCACACGGACCGTCTCCGTCTCGCTTGATCCAAGCATCCGGCCCAAATATTCAGCGATCGCCACAGAACGGTGTTTACCGCCCGTACAACCGATGCCGATAATTACCTGGCTCTTGCCCTCTTTATGATACTGCGGAAGCAGGAAATGAAGCATATCCAGTAGCTTGGTCAAGAAACTCTGCGTCTCAGGCCATTTCATTACATATTCATATACGTCGCTGTCTTGTCCAGTGTGCGGGCGCAGCTGCTCGATATAATGAGGATTCGGCAGAAAGCGCACATCGAATACCAGATCGGCGTCTATAGGTATGCCATATTTAAATCCGAATGAAGTAATATTAACGGATAAATTGCTGCTTTCCAAATGCGAGAATCTAGATATAATCTTCTCCCGAAGCTGTGCCGGCTTCATATTGCTTGTATCCAGCACCTGTGTGGCTGAGTGCTTTAATTCCTCAAGCATCTTCCGCTCCAGGCGAATCCCATCAAGCGGCATACCTTGTGGGGCAAGTGGATGACGGCGCCGGCTTTCCTTGTAACGCTGCACCAGTACGGAATCGGTAGCGTCCAGAAACAAAATTTCGCTGTGAATCGTAAAGTGATCCTTAATAAAGTTCAGTGATTCAGAAAGCGCCGTAAAAAATTCCCGCCCGCGCAAATCAATAACCAGCGCGACCTTGGCGATCTTACCCTTCGATTGCTCGATGAGCTCGGCAAATTTCGGAATCAGTACCGGGGGCAAATTGTCCACACAGAAAAATCCTAGATCCTCCAGGCTGCGAACAGCCAGTGACTTTCCGGCTCCCGACATACCTGTAATAATGATCAAGTTCGCTAACGAAGTATGTTCCTTCTCCGGCATCGCCATTTCCTCCCTCACAGTCTCTTTCTCTATTTAATTCCGGCTATCCCCGTTATTTAAGAGCGAAGGAACAGACCGGCAGCACCAACCATGCCTGCATCGTTGCCAAGAATAGCAGGAACAATCTCAACCTTCTCCTGCAGCGGCTCCGGTGTGAATTTGGCAAATACGGCACGCACCTCTTGGAACAGGATTTCCCCTGCCTTGGAGACACCGCCGCCAATGATATAACGCTCTGGATTCAGAACGGTCGATACAGCTGCAAGCGATTTGCCCAAATAAAAGGCTGCCCGGTTCACAATACGCAAAGCAGCTTCATCACCTTGCTTAGCCGCATCGAATACGTCCTTGGCCATAATATTCTCAACTGTCGCCAGCGAAGTGCGGTCTCCACGCTCTACGGCATCTTTGGCCATACGGATAATGCCTGTAGCGGACGATACTGTCTCCAGGCAGCCCATCTTGCCGCAGCCGCACTGAATCGCTTCCAAATCCGGAACAACGGACATATGTCCAAGCTCCCCTGCAAGGCCTGAGAAGCCTTGATAAATCTTACCGCCGATAATGATTCCTCCGCCTACACCCGTTCCCAGCGTATAGCATACACAGTGATCCACGCCCTTGCCAGCGCCGCCCCATACTTCGCCCAAGGCTGCAACATTGGCATCATTATCTATCTTGACTGGCTTGCCGAGCCGCTCTTCCAGAATCGCGCGAATCGGAACATCCCGGAAACCTACATTGGGCGCGAGAATAATAATACCTTCCTGGACATTGGTAAACCCGGCTACACCGGCACCTACCCCGGCCAACTGATCCCAATTAAAAGGAGATTCCTCAACGATTTGGCGAACATACCGTTCGATATTGTCAATAACGGTATCCACGCCCTTTTCAACCTCGGTCGGTCCTTCGTATGTGTGAAGAAGCTTCCCTTGCTCGTTGCAGATCCCGACTTTGATCGCCGTACCGCCCAGATCGACACCCACGTAGATTTGTTCAGACATTTCACAAGCCACCTTATCTAATATAAAATACTTGCACCTACGTTACCCACTATAAGCGAACCCATCCCCTTGGTCAAGAGACAGGGACAGGGCAAAACTAGGCCTAAAATAAGGCTTTTTTACCTAAACAGATGGCAAAAGGACCCTTGGTGAATGGGCCTTAGCTCCATGACCAAAAAGAGCAGTGGGGATGTCTCTCGAAAGCTCATCATCCCGCTGCTCTTGTACGCAACTTCTAGGCTATGTCTATTGCTCTAAGATAATATCCGCTTCTGTCCCTCCAAGGCCCGAATAGGAGCAATATTCTGCGTGAATTCCAGAGTTCCCATATAACGGCCATCTTCATCGCGAATAGCGAAGTAACGGATATATACAAATTTATCTTTTATCGGAATCCAAAAGTCCTCCACGTCCTTGCGTCCGGCTTTGAAATCCTCCAGCAGCTCGTTCACGACATGCACGCTTTGCGGCGGATGGCAGTTCTGCACCGTACGCCCAATCACCGCCTTGGTTCTGGCGAAGATCCGTTCCTTTCCATGAGAGAAATAGCGGACCACATCATCCTGATCGATGAAGGTCAGATCCACAGGCAGGTGGTTCATGATCGCTTCAAGCTGCTGAACGGACAGCAAGCCTGTCTCAAAACGGACATACCCTTGTTTGGGATCAGCCCCAGCCGCTTCTTGCGGTTCAGGCGCCCGGTCCGGCTTCCATTCTACTTCCGGAGCTGTGAGACAATAGCCGATCTCTTCACTCTCGTGAGCAATCTTGAGCCACTCATCCTCAGTAAGCTTGTTCAGCGCCATCGGCAGCAGAATGTTCTCTTCCTTGTAGATCATCTCGGTCACTTCTGTCACGATTTTATCCAGCAAGGCACCAATGGCTTCCGCATCTCTCGGCTCATTCGTTAGAAGCTGCTTCGCTTCCTTGATCATAGCCCGGATGCCGTCGTCAATGCCCCACATCACCTTGGTCGGCCCGAAAATGCCGTATTTCTCAAGATACGGAAACAGCAGATTCTCTTTTCGGCTGTAGTGCTTGTCAACATCCATCAGCAGATTAAGATCCTCAAGCAGCTTATAGACATACTCCTCGCTGCGCTCCCTAACATACTTGTCTTTATGCAGGCTCAAGCTAAAGCGGGCCAGTCTCTCAATCTCGCGATTCTCCAGCTTGAAGGTATGCACCGGATGCCCCGGCTGCTCCTCAGGCTTGGAAGGACGGTGAATGTCTTCTATGGACCCTTTAAAAAGAGCCGTGTGCACAGAGCACAAACGCTGCACCTCTTCCACGGGAATTCCCTCTTCTTCCATGAGCGCATGCTCCATCGCGGAAATCTCCTCCACCGATACATCGCCTACGGCCTGCTCGAACTTGGCTTTGACCTCCTCCACGCTTTTGCCCTGATGAAGTTCCTTGATAATCTCCTTCAGCATCTCCTGCCGCTTTGTTGTCTCCTGGGCCCCAGTTTCACGGTTGTTAATCAGCTCACTCATCTTGCCCACTCCTCTCTGCCTCTCAGGTTTTTATGAAAAATAAAGGTTATTTAACAAAAATGTGACGAATTTTCTTCAATGTTCTGACTGTAAATTGAAATGAGAACTCTTCTCAACACCAAGATAACACGGGTGGGTAAGCCTCCTTGTGATTTCAGTCACTAGGGTCAACCATGGGGTTTCCGCTTTCTTTACGGATTACACACGCATGGTATAATGCAGACAAATTGGATTATGGAGGAAAGGGATGACTGTAGTGTGAGTACAGGATTAAAGCTCTTATATATCGAGGACGATGCGGAGATCGGCAGATGGGTGTCGGACAATCTGAAGGAACGCGGCTATGAGATCATATGGCTTACAAGCGGGGATCAGGCTGTAGAGTCTGGCCAAGGCTGCTGCCTGGCCATTCTGGACGTGATGCTGCCCGGACTTGACGGGTTCACCGTAGGCCAGCGGCTGAAGCGGAGTTACCCGGATATGCCCATACTAATGCTGTCCGCACGGACTTCTATCGATGATAAACTGCAGGGCCTTCAATTCGCCGATGATTATCTAACCAAACCTTTTCACCCGGACGAATTGGCTGCACGCATCGAGGTGCTCCTTCGCAGGTCAGGCGCCCATGCGAATCAGCCCCTGCTGCTCAAGCATCTGCTTGTCTACGAACATGAGAATCGAATTGTACGTCAGGACAACGGCGAGGAGATTATCCTCACGGGCAAGCAGTACCAAATCTTCTTCTACCTCCTGCGACACCTCGGCCAAATCCTGACCAAAGAGCAGATTTACGAGGGGGTATGGGGAGAACCCTATTTGGATGGCGATAAGACTTTAATGGTACACATCCGTTATCTTCGTGAAAAAATTGAGCTGGACCCCGCCGCTCCAGAAATTGTAGAGACCATTCGCGGCGTTGGTTACCGGGTGCGGGCATGAAGCTGCGACGAGCCAGATTTCATCAATCCCTGCTTTCGCGGTATATGCTAATTATCCTGATGGCATTGCTGTTTATTCCTATCGTGTTTCCAGGTGGCTTGATCACCGCTTGGATTGTAAACCAGATTGTTAACGGGCCTCCTGTCAAGGTCTCCCTGCCTTATGGAAATGGGCAACAAATTGAGCAGGCATGGCATCAGGAAGCCAAAAAACTTGGGGGACGCAGTGATTCAGAGATTGAACTCCAGCTCCGTAAGCTGAAAGATAAATACAAGGATGCCCTCATCTTCTGGGTGGATCACGCCGGGACAACCCGTCTGCAGCTGCCGGAGCAAAGCAATCTGCCCGCCACCTGGGCCCCCGAGCAGCTGATCCAGTTCATGAAGCAGCGGCAGGACTACAGCGATCCCTTTACGGTTGTTGCCTTTATCGGTGGCAGCGATAATCTGAAGCAGGGCTTCATGGTGCTGGAGCTGCCCCGCTCATTTCTGAAGCAAACTAGCGTGTATGGGGATAACGGTGACCGTTACTATATTTTCTTCCTAGTGGCCTTCCTGATCTTTTTCACTGTCGTTTCTTATTTGTTCATCCGCCGGATTCGCAAACGGCTGCTTAATCTGGAATCCGCGATGACCTCCCCCGCAGAGGACGGGCTGCCTCTCCCGACCCAGGTGGGGAAGCCGGATGAGATCGGCATGCTGGAGCAGGCCTTTAACTCGATGGTATATCAGCTCGGGGACAGCCGCCGCCGGGAGCGTGAGGAGGAAGAGCTGCGCAAGCGCCTCATCGGCAACCTGTCTCATGATCTCCGCACTCCGCTAACTGTGATCGGCAGCCACATCTACTCCCTGCGGCAGGAGAGCCTCTCCGACCAGGGGAAGCAATCTCTTACGCTTATGGAGACCAAAATGAGCGACCTGGATCATCTGATCGATCACCTGCTTTCTTACAACCTGCTCAGCAGCGGAAGATACTCCATCACCCGGAAGCGGCTGGATATCCTGCGCCTTGTGCGCCAGAGCGCAGCTGCCTGGTATCCGCTGTGGGAGAAGGAGGGACTTACACCGGACATTGAGCTGCCCGAACAGCCGGTATATTGGATGGTCGATGAGCTGGCCTTCCGCCGGGTGCTTGATAACCTGTTCCAGAACATTATCCGCCATGCCAGATCGGGAGGCTATGTGGGGATTCGGGCAGAGCCACAAGGAGCACAGACGGCCCTTATCATCACCGACCGAGGACCGGGTATGACGGCAGACAGCCCTGATAAAGGGGCCGGACTGGGCCTGACCATTGTCGAGCTGCTCCTTCGGGAGCAGAAGCTAGTTAAAGAGGTCAGCAGTACGTCCGAAGGCACCTGCATTCGAATCTTCCCAGAACCGGGGAGCTGATACTTCAGCTTCTTCCGGTTCTTTTTTTGGCTCACGCGAGCTTAAGCACTGGACCTGCGCGCAATTTTTTTAAACAAAACTTAAACTTGTCTAACCTCTAGCTTTAAACTTGGCAACTTATGCTGGTTTACGAGGTGATAAGAATGAGCGATTACGTCATTCGCACAAAAGGATTAACGAAGAAGTACCGCGGCAGAGCCGCTGTAGACAATTTGGATTTGCAAATAGCCAAGGGCGAGATTTATGGATTCTTGGGACCCAACGGGGCTGGCAAGACGACCACAATCCGTATGCTGCTTGGACTCATCCGTCCCACCAAGGGCACGGTTGAGCTGCTGGGCAAGGACCTGCGCCGCGAGAAAATCAGTATTCTACGCCGTGTAGGCTCCCTGGTCGAGTACCCGTCTTACTACGGACATCTGAACGCCATTGAGAACCTTGAAGCGATCCGGCGCATCCTGGATGTGCCTAAGTCAAGAATTGCCGAGGTGCTGGACATTGTATCTCTGACCAAAGAGGCCAAGCGGGCGGTTAAGGGCTACTCGCTCGGGATGAAGCAGCGGCTCGGCATCGCGTCCGCTCTGCTCGGCTCCCCCGAGCTGCTTATTCTGGATGAGCCCACGAACGGTCTGGACCCTTCCGGGATCCATGAGATCCGCGAGCTCATCAAGGCGATGCCTACCGAGCACGGGATCACCGTCCTCGTCAGCAGCCACCTGCTCGGCGAAGTGGAGCAGATGGCCGGAACCGTCGGCATCATCCGTCAGGGCCAGATGGTATTCCAGGATACCATCCAGAACCTTCGCATGAAGGCTGTCGGCGGCATCAATCTAAGCGTCTCCGAGCCGGAGTCCGCGCTCTGGATCGCGCGCGAATCGGGGATGATCGGGCAGTACCGGGACGGCCTGCTGCAATTCGGCGGGCTCAATGACGCCCAGGTCGCTTTGCTGGTAAGACGCTTGGTTGAGAATCAGCATGACATATACCGGGTAGAGGAGCATCGCAAATCGCTCGAGGATATCTTCATGCAGGTTGTCGGGGAAGGAAGATCGCTATGATGCTGCGCGCACTGTCTGCCGATTTTCTGAAGATCCGCGGCAAGGGCATCTGGTTCCTGATTTTCCTGGCCCCTATTGGAATCATCGCCATGCAAGCGCTGAACTTTGGGCTGCGCTACGATTATTTGACCAAGCAATATAGAGATGACCTATGGGGCGGAGTGATCAAAAACGTAGGTAATTTCGTTCCCATCGCTCTCTACCTCGGGGCTACCCTGGTCGGTTCCTTGATCGCCGGGGTAGAGCATCAGCTTAGCTCCTGGAAGCAGCTGCTTGCCCTGCCGATTTCCCGAACAGCTGTATTCGTGTCCAAATATATCATGACGATTCTGCTGCTGTTTGTCTCCTGCATCTTGTTGTCGTTCGGCACAGCAGGCCTTGGGCTCGCGCTAGGCTGCGACCCGAATCAAATTCCCTATGCGGATTTGGCCATTATAGGGTTCTATCCCTTTATAGCATCACTCCCGGTATTAGCCTTGCAGCTATGGCTGTCACTGAGCTTCAAGAATCAAGTTCTGCCGGTTACGCTGGGCCTTTCCATGGCCCTAGGATCCGTATTTACCGCCGGCATATCAGAGGCCTTTCCCCTGAATTGGCCCAAGGCCGTGTTGGAGGGTATAAACCAAGGGGTCTTCATGGGCCTGGGGCTAGGATTCGGCCTGATACTGACGCTGATTGGGCTTATTCACTTCACACGAAAGGATGTGGACTAAACATGAGCACTTACTTTAAAGTCCTCTCCTCCGAACGGCTCAAAATGTCGAAGTCCCATCTGTGGCTGCTCATCTTAGGAAGTCCGGCTCTAGCTATGCTGATCGGCCTTCTAGACGGTGCTGACATTAAAAATAACTGGTATAGTCTGCTGATTACTCAGCTTACTTTTCATTCCATGCTGTTTCTGCCTGTACTCACAGGTTTATTCTCTTCGTTCATTTGCCGCTACGAACACATGAATGGCGGATGGAAGGCCTTGGTCGCCCTGCCTGTCTCCAGGACGGCTGTTTACCTAGCCAAGTTCACCATTGTTGCCGTCATGCTGGGGATTACCCAGCTGCTGATGCTGGCTCCGATCCTGGCAGCTTCCTACTTCCAACATTTTACGGCGCCTATCCCTTGGGGTTTACTGGCCGAGACTCTGATCGGGGGCTGGATTGCCTGTCTGCCGCTGGCCGCGCTGCAAATGTTCGCATCCCTGCGCTGGGCCAGCTTTGCCGGCCCGCTTGTGGTCAATATCATCTTCACCATTCCGAACATACTTGTGGCTCAATCGGCAACTTACGGCCCGTATTACCCTTGGGCTCAACCCTTCCTGACCATGATTCCTAAGGGAGGCCCGGGCTATGACTTTGGGGCATTTAACTTATCCTTTGAAACTCTAATGTTCACCGTGGTCGGCAGCTTTATCCTCTTCTTTGCGGCCGGGTTAATTTATTTCAATCGCAAGGAAATCTAATGAATGGGCCTAAGGCCTAACGAATTAAATCAAACTATAGAAAGAAAGCGTGCTGTCCCATCCTTTTTGTGGATGGAACAGCACGCTTTTATCTATAATTCGCAGGTTATGTGGACTACAGCTTCCCGTAACGCACTTATCGGTCCAGCGTCTCACTCCAGTCATGCACCATATCGCCTTCCAGATACTTCTCACAATCCATCGCCGCCATACAGCCTGATCCGGCAGCCGTAATCGCTTGACGGTAGCGGGTATCCTGCACATCTCCGCAGGCGAAGACACCTGGAATATTCGTCTGGGTTGTCCCTGGCTTCACCATGATATAACCGTGCTCATCTGTACGGATTTGCCCGCCCAGGAAGCCGGTATTCGGCGTATGGCCGATCGCGACGAACACACCATCCGCAGCAACCAGCTCTTCCTGATTCGTACTGTTATTCTTCACCTTCAGGCCCTTCACTGTTCCGTTCTCATCTGTCGCCACTTCCAGCGGCGTACGATTAAGGGCCCATTCAATCTTCTCGTTGTCCTTGGCGCGGTCCTGCATAATCTTCGAAGCGCGAAGCTCATCTCTGCGGTGTACCAGTGTAACCGTAGAAGCGAAGCGGGTCAGGAAGCTGGCTTCCTCCATGGCGGAATCTCCACCGCCCACAACGATGATCTTTTTCCCACGGAAAAAGAAACCGTCACAAGTGGCGCAAGTACTTACGCCGCGGCCCACATTCTCCTGCTCCCCTGGAATGCCTAGGTAACGCGCGGAGGCTCCTGTCGAGATAATCACCGTCTCGGCTTGCAGCGACTCGCCGCCCTCTACCTTAATAGTAAAAGGCCGCTTCGAGAAGTCTACCTCTTCCACCCAACCATTCCGGAACTCAGCGCCGAACCGCTCAGCCTGCTTACGCATGTTATCCATCAGCTCCGGTCCCATAATGCCATCCGGGAAGCCAGGGAAGTTCTCAACCTCAGTTGTGGTTGTCAGCTGCCCTCCGGGCTGAATGCCTTCAATCACAAGCGGATTCAGATTGGCACGGGCCAGATAGATCGCGGCTGTCAGCCCGGATGGACCTGTACCAATAACGATTGATTTATACATAAGGCGAACCCTCCTTAAGAAAGTAATAAATGTCTCTGCTATAGGACAAACTTATACCCTTCTATTTATTAACCCGAAGGAAACATAGCATTCATCTTTTCTTTAATTCCGCATACCTCATCCACCCGGCGCGTACACCGGCTTGCCGTGGATACCGACACTCCGTAGCGCTTGGCCACTTCCTCATAGGTGACCGGACGGCGATGCATCTTGGCTGTCAAATACTCAACTGCAGCTGCCCATCCTCCAACATGCGCCGTACTGGGCGCCTCGGGATAAGAACGGGTGATAAACTCTACCCAGATCGTCTCGGCATCATGCTGCTGCAGCACACTATAGCGTTTGGCCATTCTTCGTCTTGCCTCATCCAGAACAGCCTGCCATTGGGGCTCCCATACAGGCAGCCGGGCCGATACGAAGCCAGGAGCAACCTCCTGTGTCTTCCCATCCAGGCAAATCGGCAGCGGATCGGTAACACCGAGGGTGCGCAGCACAAACACGGCTAGATCCTTCAGGTATTTCTCCTCCCCAGGTTCCAGCAGGAACGCCTGCAGCGCCTCCTTCACCTCAGCATCCGCAATCAGGCTGAAAGCCTGAATAACCTGAAGCTTGGTTTGAGCGTCGCCATGACGCAGTGCCCAGAAGAAGGAGGAGCGGATTAGCGGGTCTTCCTTGATCGCATCTGGAATACTCTCGCCCCATTTGTCCCACAGCTTCAACTGCTCTTCAAAAGGAAGATGATAATGATAGCTGATCTTCACCTCGCGCCCGTGCTCCTGCAAGCGTTCCAGCCGGTCCAGATAGAATACTGGAATTTCCGAGCCTGGGTCCAGCTTTGCTGCATGTCTCCACAGCCGTTTGGCATCAGAGTAGCGGCCCGTATTATAGGCTGCCACGGCTGTATAGTGAAACAGGCAAGGATCGTAATTGACTTCCTCATCGTGCAGCAGGCGGCTGAAGTGTCCAAACGCTGCCTCATGCTCACCGAGAATGCCCATGGTCGTCGCCAGTTTGAACACATGCTCCTGATGGAACGGCACAATGCTTCGCAGCCGCTGTGCCAGCTCCTGCAGCGAAGCTTGGTCCCCGTCATGCTGAATAAATACGGCTAGGTTGCACAGGCCATGCAGATTCCCAGGCTCACGCTCCAAGACCCCATGAATCGCCTCCATTGCTTGAGGGAACATACCCAAATAGTAATAACCGAGTGCCAAATTGTTGCGGGCCGCGAGGAAATCGGGATGCTCCTCAACGATGCTCTCCAGCAGCTTCACGGCTCCGGAGAACTTGCCCTCCTCAAGCATAGCGCGGGCCTCATCATGCTCTGCCATTCCTTCGCGCGACTTAATATATTTCACTTTAGCTGGGCGGTTCAGCTCGTAATGCAGCAGATCCATCATTTCCTCCGCCTCGGACAGGAACTGCCCGCTTGGATCCTCTTCTAAATAAGTAATCAGCGCTTCTTCCGCTGCTTCAAATTGCTCCATATTGGCATAGTTATTCGCCAAGTAGAAATAACACTCCGTCATGTTCGGGTCCACGTCCTTGAGCACGGAGAGCAGCACCTCATTGGAGGCCTCATAATTCCCCATTTCGGACAGAATCCCCGCCATATTGCAATGGTTCACAGGATTATCAGGTTCGTATTCCACAGCCTTGCGAAAATATTTCAATGCCTTGTCATATTGATAGCGGTCCAGTGATGAGACGGCTTTCTCAAAGAAAAAGCCCGCGTCCCTGCGAAGCGGCACAACTTTTCTGTCCGCAACTCGGTCACGCTGTTTTTCCTCTTTCAAGCAAGGCACCTCCTTAAACTTCATTTCTCTAACCCAGTATACCATACAGCAAGAGAAAAGCATCTATACCACGGCCATGCAGAAAATGCAAATAAGCGGAGGTAGCTTCCTCCGCCTGACCATAGATAGATCCATCAAGCTGCTTAGATTCCGCGATTGCGGAACATCGTGGCGATCGAGCCGCCTTCCTTGATATACTGGATTGCCCTTGAGAGCATAGGGGCGACCGTCAGCACGTGGAACCGGGATGAGGCTTCCTCAGGAAGAGCAATCGAGTCTGTCACAACCACCTCGCGAATATGAGGATGATCGAGCCGCTGTACGGCATCATCTGAGAAGAGTCCATGAGTGGCGCAGACATAGGCGTCTTGTGCTCCCCGCTCCTTCAGTCCTTCCACCACTTGGACAATTGTGCTTCCTGTATCGATTAAATCCTCAATAATAATTGGCGTAAGCCCTTCCACTTCTCCGATCACATGCGTAATGACCGATTCGTTATGGGCCGGCCGCTTCTTAATCATGATGGCGAACGGGGAATCAAGCCCGCTGGCCAGCTTCTCCGCCATCGATGCCCTCCCCGCATCCGGCGAGACAACAACCGGATTTGGGATATGCTTGGCCTTGAGATACTCCGTCATGAGATCGAGTGCCGTTAAGTGATCAACCGGAATGTTGAAGAAGCCTTGGATGGCAGGAGCATGCAGATCCAGCGTAATCACACGAGTTGCCCCTGCCGTGGTTAGGACGTCTGCCACCATTTTGGCGGAGATCGGTTCACGAGGGGCCGATTTACGTTCTTGTCTCGCATACCCATAGTAGGGCACGACAATATTCACGGTGTGGGCGGAAGCCCGTTTGGCTGCATCAATCATCACAAGAAGCTCGACAAACATCTCGTTGATCGGGTGTGACAAGGACTGAACAATAAACACATCACAGTTGCGGATGCTTTCTTCATAATGCACATAGATCTCCCCGCTCTTGAAGCGGGACAGCTTGATCCGGCCGGGCTCGGTGCCGAGCCGCCGGCATACCTCTGCCGTAAGTTCGGGATTTGATGATCCAGAGAAAATTCGCAGCCTGGGTTCCATAGAGATCCTCCGTTTCTGTTGATCTGCCCATCCATTAGTCTTGTCTCTATTATAGCCCTCTGACTGCTAGATTACCAAAGGAATCATGCTTCTTCTGCGGCCTTCGAAGATCGCCACCTCCCGGAAGCCGATGTCGCCAAGAAGCCCCCTGGCCTGATCCAGATTCTCGCTAAGCTTCAGCGGATCATGCGCATCCGAGCCCAAGGTCAGCGGAATCCCAAGCTTGTATGCTTCTTCTAGAATCCGCCGGCTGGGGAACATCTCCGCGCAGGCCTTGGACAGGCCCGACGCATTAAGCTCCATCGCCATTCCGGCATCACATACCGCCCGCAGCGCAGCATTCTCCAGCTCAAGCACCTCAGCGCTTCTTGACCCATCCGGCTTATAGTTAAATCGCTTGATCACATCAAGGTGGCCCGTAATATCATAGAAGCCTGTGGCACAAGCCTTGCATACGGCATCATAATAGCGCTCATATACGGCAAAGACATCCTTGCCTTCCCATCCCCCAGTCTGGCGGTAATCGGAGATGTCCCATGTTCCGAGAAAATGTACAGAGCCAATCACATAATCCCACGGATAAGCCTTCACAATCCGCTCAATCTCCTCTTCCCAGCCTTCGATATAGTCGGCTTCCAGGCCTACCCGGACTTCAATCTGGCCCCGGTACTTCTCCTTCAGCGCCAAGCACTCCTCCACATATCTCGGCAGCTCCTCCATCGGCATGGCCATTTCCGGATAATAGCTGGCCGGGTCCACATGCAGAAGAGGCATATGGTCAGACAATCCAATGTGGCCCAGTCCAATTGCAATGCCGCGCTTTACATACTCCTCCAGACTGCCGATCGCATGACCGCAGCGCGCATGATGCGTATGGTAGTCAATAAGCATCTCAAGCTTCACCCCTTAGTCCCGGCGCGGCCGCTCATGACGACGGTCCAGCTCCTGCATCACTTCGTCCAGCGGCAGCTTTCTCTCCTGCAGCAGCACAAGCAGGTGGTAGATCAGGTCGCTTACCTCCAGTCGCAGCTCATCATTGTCCCCATTCTTGGCAGCGATGATCGACTCCGCGGTTTCCTCTCCTACCTTTTTCAGAATTTTATCAATGCCTTTATCAAACAGATAAGTGGTATATGCCCCCTCGGGACGCTGCTCATAGCGCTCCGCAATCACCTGCTCTAGCGTGGCCAGCACTGCAAAGCGACCGCCGTCCGCACTTGCCTGCTCCTTCTGCCCCTTCATGCGGCCAGGTCGTACTGCGGCTGTTCTGAAGAAGCAGCTCTCCTCGCCTGTATGGCACGCCGGACCCTCCCGATCAATCAGCACCAGCAGGGTGTCGCCATCACAATCGTATTTAAGCTCTACAATCCGCTGAGTGTTCCCAGAGGTTGCCCCTTTATGCCACAGCTCGCTCCGTGAACGGCTCCAGAACCAGGTCTCTCCCGATTCCAGCGACTTCGCCAGCGACTCCCGATTCATATAGGCCAGGGTCAATACATCCAAGCTGCTTGCATCCTGAACAATGGCCGGAACAAGGCCCTTCTCATCCCACTTGATAATGGCTGCAAGCTCGCCCTGCGCAAGTTGATTTTCCAGTGACTGACTCATCGAACTTCCACTCCTCTGCTCTTCAGGTCTTTTTTCAAATCCGGAACCGAGATCTCTTTATAATGGAAAATAGTAGCAGCCAGCGCCGCATCCGCCTTAGCTTCCGTAAACACGTCATAAAAGTGCGCTTCAGTTCCCGCACCGCCAGAGGCGATCACCGGAATCGTCAAAGCCTCCGATACAGCCTTAGTCAGCGGAAGATCGAACCCGTCCTTGGTTCCGTCTGCGTCCATACTGGTCAGCAGAATTTCCCCCGCCCCGCGCTGCTCCGCTTCCTTCACCCAGGCCAGCGCACGCAGCCCTGTCGGCTTGCGGCCGCCATGCGTATAAACCTCCCATTCGCCCCAGGCCTCATTGTATTTCGCATCTACAGCTACTACGATGCACTGGGATCCAAAGCGTCTCGCTCCCTCCGTGATCAGCTGCGGCTGCAAGACGGCCGCGGTATTGATCCCGATCTTGTCCGCGCCGGCACGCAGAATCCGCTTCATGTCATCCACATGCGAGATGCCTCCGCCCACGGTAAAAGGAATCGCAATCTCACCCGCGGTCTGCTTCACCACTTCAACCATCGTGGCCCGGCCTTCGGCCGAGGCAGAAATGTCGAGGAAGACCAGTTCGTCGGCCCCTTCACGGTCGTACAATGCCGCCAGCTCTACCGGATCTCCGGCGTCACGTAAATTTTCGAAATTCACACCCTTCACGACACGCCCGTCCTTTACATCCAGGCACGGAATGATTCGCTTTGCAAGCATGCTCGTTCTCCCCTTTTAGCGGCATAAAGCCGCACCTATTCGATGACCTCTTATCGCTTGCCTGCCTGTACGGCCGCTACGGCTTCAGACAGCCGAATATTGCCGGTATACAGCGCCTTGCCGACGATGGCTCCGCCGACGCCCTCAGCCGCATGCTCAGCCAGCCGCAGCAGATCATCCTGGACGGTCACCCCGCCCGAGGCAATAACCGTACGGCCGGAGGCTTGCGCCAGCGATACGATCGCATCCACATTCGGCCCCTGCATCATGCCATCGCGGGATATATCCGTAAAGATAAACGTCTCAGCTCCCTTAGACGCAAGCTCCTTCGCCAGCGCCTCGGCCTCCACCTCCGAGGTCTCCAGCCAGCCCCTTGTCGCCACAAGTCCATTGCGAGCATCAATGCCGATCGCCACCCGGTCGCCGTAGCGGCCAAGGACCGCCTCGGTGAACTCACGATCCTCGATGGCTGCGGTACCGATAATGACACGCTGAACACCCAGCCCAAGCAGCCGTTCAACATCAGCAAGAGAACGAAGCCCGCCGCCCACCTGGACCGGGACCTGCACGGCTTTGGCAATTTGCCCGATCAGCTCAGCGTTCACCGGTTGGCCGGCCTTGGCTCCATCCAGATCAACCAGATGGATATAAGAACCGCCCTCGGTCTCCCAGGATTTTGCCACTTCTATCGGATTCTCGTTATATACCGTCTCACGGGCATAGTCCCCTTGGACGAGACGGACGCATTTGCCTCCCCGAATATCAATCGCAGGATAAATTGTAAATGATGACATCCTTCTATTGCCCCTTCCATTCTCCAGTGTTGAACTCCCAACTTCCGCTAATTATGAGACATATGCAGGTCCCGCTAGGGCCGCTATAAAAAAAGAAGTGGCCCGCCCCCATCGGGTAGCCGCTTCTGTAGACTTTACGCCAGGCGCTCTCCCGCTTGCCGCGGGCCTGCTGCCAGCTCCAGAAAATTGCGGAGCAATGTCATGCCGAGCTCCCCGCTCTTCTCGGGATGGAACTGCATCCCGTACACATTGCCGCGTCCCACAATCGCTGTCACCTTCTGCTCATAATCGGTGACGGCTACAAGGTCGGACGCAAGCTCTGGCAGGGCATGGTAGGAGTGCACGAAATAGACGTGCCCTTCCTGAACGCCCTGCAGCAGCGGGTGCTCCGGCTGCACATATTCCAGCCGGTTCCAGCCCATATGCGGCACTTTATAGCTGCCGCCTGCGAACCGCACCACCTTGCCGGGCAGCAGCCCGAGGCCTTGGTGGTGCCCGTGCTCTTCGCTCTCATCGAAGAGCAGCTGCATCCCGAGGCAGATGCCCAGCAGCGGTTGCCCGGCCGAGGCCGCAGCGCGGACGGTCTCGGCAAGCCCGCTTGAACGCAGCTGCTCCATCGCGTCGCCGAAGGCGCCCACGCCTGGCAGCAGCACGCCATCCGCGGCCAGGATCTGAGCCGGATCGCCGGTGATCACAGCGTCATAGCCCAGACGCTCGATCGCCTTGCTCACGCTGTGCAGGTTGCCCATGCCGTAATCGACGATTGCGATAGCCATAGCTTTAGAGCACTCCCTTCGTCGAAGGCACACCGCTTACGCGGGGGTCAATCCGGGTAGCCTCGTCCAAGGCCCGTCCCAGCGCCTTGAATACCGCCTCGATCATGTGGTGCGTATTCTGTCCATAGTGAACGATGACATGCAGCGTCATCCGCGCTTCCAGCGCCAGCTTCCACAAGAACTCATGTACAAGCTCGGTGCTGAAACTGCCTACCTGGGAAGAAGGATACTCGGCCCGATATTCGAAGTGCGGGCGATTGCTGAGGTCGATCACCACCTGGGCCAGAGCCTCATCCATCGGGACGAAGACGCTGGCATAGCGCTTAATCCCCTTCTTGTCGCCCAGAGCCTCCTGAATGACTGCCCCTAGGCAGATGCCGATATCCTCTACGGTATGATGGTCATCAATTTCTATATCACCCTTGGCTTTAACAGTAAGGTCGAACTGGCCGTGCTTCGTGAATAAATCGAGCATATGATTCAGGAACGGAACGTCCGTCTCCAGCTTGGACTGACCGGTGCCGTCTATATTAAAAGCAAGCTGAATATCCGTCTCATTGGTTTTTCGGGTGATTTGACCCTCACGGCGTGGTGCATTTGCTTCCGTTGCTTCTGTTGCATCTGTTGTCATCTATACCCCTCCTGCCTTCCTTCTTGCTGGAGCTGCTGGAGCCGGATTTCAATCGCTCTTGCATGGCCTTCGAGACCTTCCCGGCGC
The DNA here is from genome assembly GCF_003060825.1 of Paenibacillus sp. CAA11. Lineage (NCBI taxonomy): Bacteria > Bacillati > Bacillota > Bacilli > Caryophanales > Paenibacillaceae > Paenibacillus > Paenibacillus sp. CAA11. Next base: position 159,027 of record NZ_CP028922.1, on the reverse strand, counting down.
GCCAGTTCCATAATATTATCTGCATTCTCAAGCAAGGCTTGCTTGCTGTAATAGATTAGACTTGATTTCTTAATAAAATCATCCACATCGACCGGAGAAGAGAACCTCGCGGTACCGTTGGTCGGGATAATATGATTCGGTCCCGCAAAATAGTCGCCTACCGGCTCTGAGCTGTAAGGTCCCAGGAAGATCGCCCCTGCGTTCTCTACCAGTCCCAGGTAGCGCATTGGCTCTTCCACAAGCAGCTCGAAGTGCTCCGGCGCCAGACGATTGATCGTGCGGATGCCCTCCTCGATGGAATCGACTAGCAGAATGGCGCCGTAGTCGCGAATGGATGCGGCGGCAATCTCCCGCCGCGGCAGCTCTGAGAGCTGGCGTTCAACTTCCGACCTGCAGCGCTCCGCAAATTCGCTGGATGTCGTCACAAGAATCGCCGAAGCCATCTCATCATGCTCGGCCTGCGAGAGCAGATCGGCCGCGACATACGCCGGGTTCGCCTGGTCATCGGCGAGCACGGCGATCTCACTCGGGCCCGCAATGCTGTCGATGTCCACGACACCGTAAACCTCACGCTTGGCGAGGGCTACATAGATATTGCCGGGCCCGCAGATTTTGTCCACGGGCGCGATGCTGTCCGTGCCATAAGCCAGGGCGGCGATAGCCTGCGCCCCGCCAACCCGGTAAATCTCGCGGACTCCGGCCTCTGCGGCCGCTACCAGAATGTAAGGATCGATCCCCTCTTGTCCGCCGGTAGCCGGAGGCGTGACCATCACGATCTCGGGTACTCTGGCAACCTGGGCGGGAATGACATTCATCAGCACGGAGGATGGGTAAGCAGCTTTGCCGCCCGGGACATAGACACCGACCCGCCGCAGCGGGCGGATAATTTGGCCCAGCAGCGTACCGTCCGGCTGAAGATCCATCCACGAATTTCTTTTTTCCCGCTGATGAAATGCCCGTATGTTGGCTGCAGCTGCACGAATGGCCTTGACAAAGGTGTCTTCAACCAGGCTATAGGCCGCTTGAAGCTCCTCGTCCGACACCCGCAGCTGCTCTGGCGCGAGCTTGACGCCGTCAAAGCGCTCAGTATAGCGCAGAAGCGCCGCATCTCCTTCCTTCTTAACCTCTGCAACGATACTTTTCACTGCTGCATTCTGCTCGGGCGAACCATACTCGACCTCGCGCCGAAGATCAAAATCTGTTGCGGATAAGATCCTCATCCTGTAAACCCCCTAACTGATTGGTCCTTCCAGCTCCTCAATCCTTGATAGATGAACGAACGACACGCTCCAAAACATCGCAGACGCCCTGAATCTCCGCATTCTTCATTCGATAGCTAACCCGGTTCGCCACCAGGCGGCTTGTAATATCAAAAATCCGCTCCATCTCTACCAGGCCATTCTCCCGCAGCGTCTGACCTGTCTCCACCATATCCACAATCCGATCTGCCAGTCCGATTAGAGGAGCCAGCTCAATCGATCCATTCAGCTTGATCACCTCAACCTGCTGGCCCTGTTCACGGAAATACTGGGAGGCTACATTGGGATACTTCGTAGCTACCCGCTGCTGAATCCCCGGCTGCCAATCTGGCAGGCCGATCACCGACATCCGGCATCGCGCAATGCCTAGATCAAGCAGCTCATATACGTCCCTATTCTCTTCCATAAGTACATCCTTGCCTACAATGCCAATGTCAGCGACTCCGTATTCTACATAAGTCGGGACATCGACCGGCTTAGCGAGAATAAACTCCATTCCAGCCCCCGGCAACGGAATAACCAATTTGCGTGATTCGTCGACATCTAGAGGAATTGGCAATCCCGCTTCCCGGAACAGCGCCGAAGCTTTTTTATAAATGCGCCCTTTGGGCATCGCAACCTTTATCGTCTGCATCCCTAGCCACTTCGCTCCTCCCTGTCTATTCTTCCGCGCCGAAGCTTCTGATCTCGCCGTAAGCATGACTTGCCGTCAGCTGGCTTGCCTCCTCGGAGCCTTGCAGCATCGTTACTACCACCTGCCCTGCGGCCCGCAAACGTTCAGCCTCACGCAGCGCCCCCTGTCTATGATCAGCGGTATATACCAACAGCACTGTCTTCTGTTCCTCCGGCTTTAATCCCCCGGCTCCATCCAGAATCCGGTTCGTCTTCAGAGCAAACCCTGTGGCCGGTGCCGGACGGCCAAACTGCTGGAGCAGATTATCGTATCTGCCTCCGCTGCACACCGGGAATCCGACATCCGCAGCATATCCTTCAAAAATAAGGCCTGTATAATAGGAGAAATCCCCAATCATCGTTAAATCGATCACCACATGCTCGGCTACCCCGTAATCCTCCAGCACATCATATACCTTGCACAGATGCATAATGGAGGCCTGGGCAAGCGGACTTGCGCTTAATTCCAGCGCCTGTCCGCAAATCTCACGGCCGCCCCGCAAGCGAAGAATTCCTTCCAGCTCTAGCCGCTGGGACGGGCTAAGCTCAAGCTTGGCCAGCGTTTCCCGGTAACCGACATAATCGCGCTGGAGCAGCCCTGCTCTTAATGTCTCGCGGACGTCCGTCTGCTCTGCTGATATGGACTCCTCCAGCAATCCTGTTAAGAAGCCCACATGCCCTAGAGCAATCCGGAATGTGCTGACACCCGCCGCTTGCAGGGAAGCAATCGCCAGCGCTACAACCTCAGCATCCGCTTCTGGAGAAGCATCGCCAATCAGCTCCACACCCGTCTGGAAGAACTCCGCCTCCCGGCCAGCCTCTTCTTCAATGGCGCGAAAGACATTCGCATGATAGGAAAGCCTCAGCGGCAGCGGCTCTTCCTTCAACAGCGAAGAAGCCAGTCTAGCAATCGGTGAGGTCATATCTGATCGAAGGACCATCGTGGTCCCCCGGTTATTCAACAGCTTGAACAGCTTCTGATCTGACGTGGAGCTGGCCACGCCGACCGTGTCATAATACTCCATCGACGGAGTCATAATTTGACGGTATCCCCATCTAGACATGCATGCCAGCACTTGATGCTCAATGGCACGCAGCTTCTGCGTGGCATAGGGGAGATAATCCCGGACCCCGGCCGGCTTCTCAAATCCTTTCGGTTTAGACAATCGGCTCACCCCTTAGTCTTCAGTCGTTCCATAGTTGCTTTTACTTGGTAAAGTGCTACCATACTACCAAAGTAAAGAGTAACGAAATCTTACCATATTTCTTTAGCTAGCGTCAATGGCTACATCGTGATATTCAATGTTCAAAGTATGCCAACTTTCTTCAGCATGCATAACAAAAGCCAAGCGGGTTTAAGCATCCGCATGGCTTCTTCGTTGGGTACGTATGGTTTATGCGCCTGCCGCGAGGGATTCTCCATTGAATGATTAGTCCCAATGGAAGAGCCCAATTGGACAGTCTCTGATTTTTCTGAAAAAGCAACAGCAGCAGAGGAAACAGCAAGTAAAACTGCACGTTAATAAACACGAAATATAAATGCGTATAAGCTGAGCCAGTTAATATTCCTATTCCCAACGCTCCCAATCACCGTATAGATATGTATTCAACGCATAATAACAGCAGGAAGCAACGAGGTAAGGGATAATAATATAGAGTAATCTTCTCTTATAAAATTTACTCACTAGCTGGCGGCCCGCCGGGTGGTTCATATAGTTGTAAAAAAGAACAAAGCTGCTTAAGAAGATGAAGCATGGTGTTCCGAACTTGAAGAAAATGTTCACCCAATTGATGAAGACGTAATACGGGGAGTTCATGGCTTGTCCCCCAGCGGCTACCGAGGTTGCATGTACATGGATGACACCTAGAATTGCAATAGCACGAAATAAATCCAGCTGAGGCAGCCTCTCCTTGAGGGCTGATTTCACGTGATCGCTTCCAATAATTCTTCGATGCAGAACTTCCTTCATAAGATTCGCTTAATTTTGTGTGGCGAAAATGGCTGACCAACAAAACAGACTTCATCACCCTCCTTACTCGGTTAATAAAGGATGCTTCTTGACCGTTCACCTCTGCCGGGGAGCAATCGAACACATTTTTCACTTACCTTCTTTTTTACCTCTACCTATTGAATTAGACTCTGCTCCCGAACCAAGAGTTGTTCCGCCTTTTGTAAAATTTTCATCAATTTTTAAATCGAATTATCTTTCCAGGGAGTCTTATACATATGGAATGAATAACCGGCCGGTTATACGCCATAACGGAAGGAGCCTTAACCTTGAACGAGAAAGAGTTGGCCTGTGCTGCATGCCAGGGGGATGAAGAAGCCTTTTACAGAATCGTGTCCCTACATAGGCGCAAGCTTTACGGCATTGCCTACAGCTACCTGCATAATGAAGAAGATGCACTGGAAGCCCTGCAGGAGACCGTCTGCCGCGCTTGGGTGAAGTGCAGCAGGCTGAAGCGATCCTGATGCCTTTGTCCCTTGGCTTATCCGTATTCTGATCCACTGCTGCATGGATGAATTGAAGCGCCACAAGCGGCAGCTTCCGCTAGAGATAGAGCGCGAAGGATCGGCGATGATGATCAGTGACCACAAGCTTGATCTGGAAAGAGCGATGGAGCGCTTAAAGCCGAAATACAGACACCCTGTCATTTTAAAATACTATCAAGACATGACCGTCCCACAAATTGCCGAGGTCCTCGGCCACCCGGAGGGTACCGTCAAGACTTGGCTGCGCCAAGGGCTAAAGCTGCTGAATCAATATATGAACTATGGGGGTGGACATCGGTATGAATAAGCCAAGAGATATGAGGTTCGAACAATTGACGAACGAGCTGCATGAAGCAGAGCAGCATGTAAGTGAGGAAAGACTAGATAGAGCTATCCGCCTGGGGTTGGAGCTTGGGCGTAAGCAGCGCCGCAAAGTTCGGCGCAGGTGGCAGATTGGCGGGACGGCAGCCAGCATGCTCGCAGCTTGCCTAGCGGTCATTATCCTGTATAATCATACGATTTGGCCGGGTTCAGCCACAACCGCTGCGCCTGATTCTTCTCAAGTACCTGCGCTAGACCCTGGTGTTAAAGAAGCTATATTTAACATCGGAGATCATTCCGACTGGCAAACTGCTTATAAGAATGGACTGTATCAGCCTGTAAATCAATCTAAAGAGGATGGCAAGTTTAAATTAACGGTCAATGGTGTTTTAGCAGATTCCTCGAATCTGATTTTATTTATAACTGGTAACAACACGCTTGATAAAGAAAAGGTATCTTTTTTTGGCTTCGAAACTACTGATGAACATGGAGACCCATTAGTTTTCAAGTCAGGCGAAGACAATGACTCCAACAGCTCTCCTAATGTAGCTAACTTAGTTCTCCATTATGTATTTGACGAATCGCACCCTGTTCCGGATGTCATACATTTTAAAGCCAAACTAGGTTTAGATAATCACCCAACCAATCAATCTAATTTTTTAGAAATCCCTCCAATCCATATTGATCCAGGGAAATTTACTCAAACCTTATATGCTAATCAAGAGCAACAAATTGGCGATGTTCGGTTTACCGTAACGAAAGCTGTCCTTAGCCCGTTATCTACAAAAATATATTTATCAATGGACCAAAATAGTGCCAAGAAGTTAAAGGATTTCTATCATCTTCAAGTGTATGTAGGTAAGGGTAAGGATCGAAGGGAAATTCGTATGCCTCTAAACCCAGACTCTAGCTCCAAATCGAAGGAGCCCTATATTTTTACTTATAAAGGAAGCTACTTTGAATATAGTCAATCTCCAGCCTTCTCCATAATGGCGAACGGCATTGAGCAGTCTTTAGGGGATGAACTTCAATTTAAAGTGGACACCAAGCAACAGAAGCTCATTAATTCACCGGACCCCCGAATGCACTTTGGGAGCGTCACCGAGAATGAGAAAGGAACCATAGTCAAATTGATATTTGATGAAACAGAGTTTCCTATCCCGACAACCAAACAATATTACAACGAAGATAATGCAATACATCAATTCACCGATGGCCAAGGGCAAAAGCATTCACTCCTGGATTTGCAATATCGAGCTTACACCTCCGATCCCACGGCTAGCATAGAATTCACCATCCCTAAAGGGAATTATGCTCAGCCCCTAACCTTTACGCTTCAGAATTATCCGGGCCTTAAGATCAAGAAGGACTTCACCGTTAATTTTCACCCATAAAAATAAAGGTATCGGCCTCATCGCCGATACCTTTATTTTGTTTCCTGAACCTATTCATCCGCTTTCCGTTCAATCACCCTTAGCGGATTCCCGCCGACAAAGCTGCCGGGCGCTACGTCCTTATGGACAACAGAACCAGCGGCCACTACCGCACCGTCCCCGATGGTAACACCGGGAAGAATCGTGCAGTTCGCCCCAATCATGACCTCATCCCCAATGATTACTTCTCCCAGCCTGTATTCTTTAATCAGGTATTCATGGGCAAGAATGGTCGTATTATAGCCGATGATGGAGTTTCTCCCGATCGTGATTTTCTCTGGAAAGAACACATCCACCATCACCATCAGGCCAAAAGCCGTATACTCCCCTATCCGCATGCCAAGAATCCGGCGATATATCCAGTTCTTCAAGGATAGGACCGGGCAATAGCGTGCCAGCTGAATGAATATGAAGTTCTTTACCCCTTTCCAAGGGCTGACGGTCCGGTAAATTTGCCACAACGCATTTGGGCCGTCTACCGGATGTCTGGTTACTTTCCTCACAGATTCGCTGGCTCCCATCCAAGCAAGTCATATAAATCGGTCATATCCTTCAAAATATAGTCCGGCTCATACGTCTTCAGCTTCTCCGCTCCCTTGAGCGACCAAGCCACAGCAGCCGAATGAACGCCTGCGGCTTTGGCGGACAAAATATCCGCCGGGCTATCGCCTACCATGAGTGTACGGGCCGGGTCGGCCTTCAAACGGTCTACAGCCGTTAGCACCGGCTCTGGGTCGGGCTTGGGGTGTTCGACATCGTTAAGGGTCACGATGGTATCCATGAATTTCAACAATCCGAACAGCTCAAGCACCCGCATCGTCGATGGCTTCATCTTCGTAGTCACCACACCAAGCGTAATCCCCTTCTCATGCAGCTTGGAGATAACCTCATATACATGAGGAAATTCCTTAACCATATGGTCATGATGCTCTGTATTATAAGCCCGGTAATCCTTCACCAGTTGGGTCAGATCTCCGGCACCTGTGAACTGCTGAAGCTGCTGCTCCAGCGTCATCCCCATATAAGGGATAATTTGCTCCCTTGTATAAGGCTGTTCTGGTGTGGAAGCGCCATGTTTCTCAAGAACATGTAAGAAAGACGTAATGATTAACTCATTTGTATCTACAATGGTTCCATCCAAATCAAACAGTATGGTGTCTATCATGTAAGCTACTCCTTTGTTTCTTCATCCCTATCCTTGGCTTTCGCCCCCTCCAGCTTCGCAGGCTGAGTAGTGGTTTGAGCCGTTGTCTGATTTGCAGCTGCCTCTCCAACATGATCGTCCTTTTGTCTTGAGGAAATAATCGGATCACTGTAACGCGGAGGCTTAGGATTACGCGTCCGTCTGTAAATAATCAGCAGCATAGCACCAATTACAATCAGAACAGCCAGCAATTGCGAGATTCGGACATTTCCGTAAGCCGGGTCAAGCGCTCCATGCTCAAACCCAAACCATTCAAGCGGCTTCCACAAGCCGTTGACCAGCGTGGCTAACCAGTCTGGGCCTTGAAAGGCCAAGCTGTCTGTTCGCAGCCCTTCGATATAGAAGCGACCGATCGAGTACCAGATGAAGTAAGTAAAAAACAGTTCCCCGGCGCGCATAAACTTCTGACGACGCAGGACGAACAGCAGAATAATGCCAAGCAAGTTCCATAAGGACTCATACAAGAAAGTAGGGTGATGATACACGCCTTCTACATTCATCTGATCCACAATAAAAGAAGGCAGATGAAGATGTTCCCTCAAAAAGGTCTGCGTGGTTGGCCCCCCGTAAGCCTCTTGGTTCACGAAGTTCCCCCAGCGGCCAATCATTTGTCCTGCGATCAGCGACGGTGCACAAATATCTACAATTCTCCAGAAATTGTAGCCCTTCACACGTACAAATATGACCGCACATATGATGGCCCCGATGAGTGCTCCATATATGGCTATACCGCCATTCCATATTTTAAATACGTCCCAGAAATTATTCTTATATTCGTCCCATTTGAAGGCGACGAAGTAGATCCGGGCTGCGATGATCGCCGAAGGGACGCCCAGCAGAAGCAAATCCATAAAGAAGTCCTGCGGGATGCCGAAGCGCTTGCCTTCGCGGATAGCCAGAAGCAAGCCTACAAGCGCTCCAGTTCCTAAGATCAGTCCGTACCAATGTACATCCAAACTACCGATCGAAAAGGCGATCGGATTTAATAACAATGTTCCCACAGTTCACACTCCTAATCCAAATCGTCGATATCTTCCGCTATGGTCTCCGTCAGCTTTGCTGTGAACTGAAGAGCTGCATTATAGCCCATCCGTTTGAGACGGAAATTCATAGCTGCCACCTCAATAATGACAGCAAGGTTACGACCTGGACGAACCGGCACGGTAACAAGCGGTACATCCGTATCAATAATTCGCGTCGTTTCTTCATCCAGCCCGAGTCGGTCATACTGCTTCTCCTGCTGCCAGGCTTCGAGCCGGATCACCAGCGTGATTCGTTTATTGTTTCGAATGGCGCCGGCACCGAACAAGGTCATGACATTAATGATGCCTACCCCGCGGATTTCCAGTAGATGACGGATCAGTTCCGGAGCTGTGCCGTGAAGCTGGTTATCCGAAGTTTGGCGAATCTCCACCGCATCATCCGCAATAAGTCGATGACCTCGTTTAACAAGTTCCAGAGCCGTTTCACTCTTACCAATTCCGCTGCTTCCCGTAATAAGCATCCCGACGCCATAGACATCCACAAGCACGCCATGAATCGTTGCCGTGGGTGCGAGTTTACGCTCAAGGAAGCCTGTAATCCGGCTGGAGAGAATGGTTGTAGCCATATTGCTGCGCAGCACAGGGACATCCTTCTCTGCGCTGACTTTGATTAATTCCTCCGGCACATCCAGAGAGCGCGTCAAAATAATGCATGGCGTAAGCTCACTGCTGCACAGCCGTTCCATACGGTCTCTGCGCTCCTCCTCCGGAAGCATATGAAAGAAGGCAAGCTCTGTCTTCCCTAGAATTTGTACCCGTTCTGGCGGGTGATATTCGAAGTAACCGGCCATTTCCAGTCCTGGGCGATACAAATCATCTACGGTAATCGACCGTTTGAGGCCTTGTTCACCTGAGACGACCTCTAGTCCAAATTGGTTCACCAATTCTGACACTTTTACTTTTTTAGCCATGTTTGTTCTCCTTTTCCCAAAAATCGGGGCTACCTGTCATTGTATTCATCCTATCGGAAAATGAGCGGTAAATCAATTACAACCGTCTTTTTTCGCATGCGCTTTCAAGAAAAAGAATGCCAAAAGGCCGCCCAGTAGGGCGGCCTTTTCTGTGAATCCTATATTAGTTGAAGAATACGTTCAACTCAGTTTCTTTGTCAAAGATATGAATCTTGTTCATATCAATCGCCAGCTTCACATTGTCACCTTCACGTGTAGTCGAACGTCCATCTACACGGCCAATAACTGTATCATTACCTACGCCGCTCAAGTAGAGGAGCATTTCATGGCCAAGGTTCTCAGTAACGTCTACGCGACCTGTGAAGATAGTTCCAGGAGATGCTTCCAGGAATACTGGCTCTTCATGGATATCCTCAGGACGAACGCCCATGATCACTTCTTTACCAATGTATCCGCCTTGTTTAAGCAGTCCTGCTTTACCTTGCGGTACCTCTACTTTGAGGCCGCTGGAAGTAAAGATCACAGCACCGTTCTCTTCTGTAAGCTGACCGTTGATGAAGTTCATCGTCGGGGAACCAATAAATCCGGCAACGAAGATGTTGGTCGGTTGGTTGTAAAGTTCTTCTGGAGAAGCTGCCTGTTGAATGATGCCGTCCTTCATAACGACGATACGGTCACCCATTGTCATCGCTTCGATCTGATCGTGCGTTACGTAAATACAAGTGGTTTCAAGACGTTTAACCAGCTTTGTAATTTCGGCACGCATCTGACCGCGAAGTTTCGCATCCAAGTTGGAGAGCGGTTCGTCCATCAGGAACACTTGCGGGTTACGCACAATCGCGCGTCCCAAGGCTACCCGTTGACGTTGACCACCGGAGAGTGCTTTTGGTTTACGATCAAGCAAATGCTCGATATCGAGAATCTTAGCCGCTTCACGTACGCGTTGGTCGATCTCTTCCTTCTTCGTCTTACGAAGCTTCAGACCAAACGCCATGTTTTGGTATACGTTCATATGAGGATACAAGGCATAGGATTGGAATACCATTGCAATATCGCGATCCTTAGGAGCTACGTCGTTAACAACGCGATCTCCAATATACAGCTTACCTTCAGAAATTTCTTCAAGACCTGCGATCATACGCAGTGTTGTAGACTTACCACAGCCGGAAGGACCAACCAGTACAAGGAACTCCTTGTCTGCGATATCCAAATTAACATCAACAACGGTTGCTTTGTCGGAACCAGCATATTTCTTGTAGATATGTTCTAAACGTACACCTGCCATGAGATTTGCCCCCTAAGGTAAAATTTAATAATAAGAATGATCAGAAATGAAATCGGATACAATTTATAAGTTTATATTAAACCATTCGTTGTTAGGTTACCACCAACAAACTGCACAAAAAACCTATTTTCTTTTCGTCACTTTATACAATAATAGAGTTAGCTTCACAAGAACCGCATCCCGGAAGCTTCTCACATCAAGTCCGGTCTCCTGCTTAATCTTATCCATGCGGTACAGCAGCGTATTACGATGAATGTATAGGCGCTTCGCCGTCTCACTTACATTGCAGTCCAATTGAAAGAAGGTCTCTAGTGTCGTAAGCGTCTCTGCATCATTGAAGATGCCGGTTCCTACACCCATCTGCTCTATAAAGAGCTTACGCTGACTATCTGGAATGCTGTAAATCAAACGCTCCAGATAGAGATCCCACGGAAGATGAATATGCTCAGACACATGGAACATCCGCCCCATCAGCACGGTCTCTCGTAAGAGCAGCGCCGTCTCGGTAAGCGTACGCAGCGGCACTATCGGCTGGGCTACAGACAGATGGAAGTTACCTACCCACTCATTGGAGATCAATTCATAAATCCCTTGGCACAAATCGAGAAGCATCGCCCGTTCGGCCTCAGTTCCTTCTTCGCTTTCCTCGATAAGCCCTTCTAGTTGGTTCTCCCTTGCAAGAATAATCCATTCTTGATCCTGCAGGGGTATTAAGATTACATCCACGCCAAAATAGCTCCGCAAAAGCTTGTTCAACTTGGTATAGCCCATTTCTGCACTGAGGCTGCTTTCACAGCTGAGTAGAAATGGCACAGCAGAACTCGATAATTTCGACTTGAGTGTCATCTCTTCAGGAATATCAGTGCTCAGATTACCACTCTTTAGCTGCTGATGAAGCCAGTGGCCAAACTGCCTCATGACGGTTTCCTCATCACTCTTCACAAAGGCTGGCGATGCTTCCCCCGACTTCGCTGCCGTCTGAAGAAGAAGCTCCACCAGCTTTCGCTCAGATTCAGTTAAGCTAGATGCATCCATCTCCCACAACAAAACGGAGGAATTCTCATACTTCCATGGAAAAAGAAGCTTGCCTGCCCGCTCGGCAGAACTATTCCCCGCATCCCCGGTTACTCGCGTCCATTGCTGCAGATCCATCGCTCTCTCTTGAAGAGGCTGACCAAGTACGTTTTCCAACTGCTGTTTAAGGATCAATATCTCCATAAAAAACGCCTTTCCTATCTATTTTGGAATATGGTTCATTTTAACACATCCAATGCCAGACCTCACCTTTATGAATTTATACAGCTTAGACACAAAGGACTTAAACATAACAAAAAACCGCTAACCAAATGGTTAACGGTCTCTTGTACAGCGGATGAGCCATGAAGGACTCGAACCTTCGACACCCTGATTAAAAGTCAGGTGCTCTACCAACTGAGCTAATGGCTCTTACTTACTGGTGGAGGCTGATGGATTCGAACCACCGAACTCGACGAGAACAGATTTACAGTCTGCTGCGTTTGGCCACTTCGCTAAGCCTCCAAAACAAAAAGTGGCTCGGGACGGAATCGAACCGCCGACACGAGGATTTTCAGTCCTCTGCTCTACCGACTGAGCTACCGAGCCATAATACTATTTAGTCAAAAAAATAAAGTGGCGGCTATGAACCTCCCCACTTACGTGTTCGACCAAGCAATTGGGATATGAATGGCGGAACCGACGGGATTCGAACCCGCGATCTCCTGCGTGACAGGCAGGCATGTTAGGCCTCTACACCACGGTTCCGCAATATTCATAATGGTGCCGGCGAGAGGACTTGAACCCCCAACCTACTGATTACAAGTCAGTTGCTCTACCAGTTGAGCTACACCGGCACATATGGTGGAGGCTGAGGGGTTCGAACCCCCGACCCTCTGCTTGTAAGGCAGATGCTCTCCCAGCTGAGCTAAGCCTCCATATGTTATATATAGTTATTGGTAGCGGCGGAGGGGATCGAACCCCCGACCTCACGGGTATGAACCGTACGCTCTAGCCAGCTGAGCTACGCCGCCATAATATTCAAGTTCCATGAATGATTGTTCGATGGCGGAGAGAGAGGGATTCGAACCCTCGCACCACTTACGCAGTCTAACCCCTTAGCAGAGGGTCCCCTTATAGCCACTTGGGTATCTCTCCAAAAGCAATACATTCAAGTTGATCCTTGAAAACTGGATACGAAACGTCATTGCGCTTTACACTCTAAATAGGATAAGCCCTCGACCGATTAGTACTGGTCAGCTCCATGCATTGCTGCACTTCCACCTCCAGCCTATCTACCTCGTCGTCTTCAAGGGGTCTTACTAATTGGGAAATCTCATCTTGAGGGGGGCTTCACGCTTAGATGCTTTCAGCGCTTATCCCTTCCGCACTTAGCTACCCAGCTGTGCTCCTGGCGGAACAACTGGTGCACCAGCGGTGCGTCCATCCCGGTCCTCTCGTACTAAGGACAGCTCCTCTCAAATTTCCTACGCCCACGACAGATAGGGACCGAACTGTCTCACGACGTTCTGAACCCAGCTCGCGTACCGCTTTAATGGGCGAACAGCCCAACCCTTGGGACCTACTTCAGCCCCAGGATGCGATGAGCCGACATCGAGGTGCCAAACCTCCCCGTCGATGTGGACTCTTGGGGGAGATAAGCCTGTTATCCCCAGGGTAGCTTTTATCCGTTGAGCGATGGCCCTTCCATGCGGTACCACCGGATCACTAAGCCCGACTTTCGTCCCTGCTCGACTTGTCAGTCTCGCAGTCAAGCTCCCTTTTGCCTTTGCACTCTTCGAATGATTTCCAACCATTCTGAGGGAACCTTGGGGCGCCTCCGTTACTCTTTAGGAGGCGACCGCCCCAGTCAAACTGCCCACCTGACACTGTCCCCGCACCGGATTACGGTACCAGGTTAGAACTCCGATACGATCAGGGTGGTATCCCAACGTCGCCTCCACCGAAGCTGGCGCTCCGGCTTCCTAGGCTCCCACCTATCCTGTACAAATCGTATCAAAGTCCAATATCAAGCTGCAGTAAAGCTCCATGGGGTCTTTCCGTCTTGTCGCGGGTAACCTGCATCTTCACAGGTATTAAAATTTCACCGGATCTCTCGTTGAGACAGCGCCCAAGTCGTTACGCCATTCGTGCGGGTCAGAATTTACCTGACAAGGAATTTCGCTACCTTAGGACCGTTATAGTTACGGCCGCCGTTTACTGGGGCTTCGGTTCACAGCTTCGGGATTACTCCCTAACCGCTCCCCTTAACCTTCCAGCACCGGGCAGGCGTCAGCCCGTATACTTCGCCTTGCGGCTTCGCACAGACCTGTGTTTTTGCTAAACAGTCGCTTGGGCCTTTTCACTGCGGCCCCCTCGGGCTATTCACCCTACCGAGGCACCCCTTCTCCCGAAGTTACGGGGTCATTTTGCCGAGTTCCTTAACGAGAGTTCTTCCGCGCGCCTTAGAATTCTCTTCTCGCCTACCTGTGTCGGTTTACGGTACGGGCACCTTCACCTGGCTAGAGGCTTTTCTTGGCAGTGTGAGATCATGACCTTCGCTACTGTAATTTTCACTCCCCATCACAGCCCAGCCTTAAAGTGTGCGGATTTGCCTACACACCAGCCTCACTGCTTGGACGGACATCCATCAGTCCGCGTCACTACCCTGCTGCGTCACCCCATCGCTCATAACGGTTTACGGTGGTACAGGAATTTCCACCTGTTGTCCTTCGACTACGCCTTTCGGCCTCGCCTTAGGTCCCGACTTACCCTGAGCGGACGAACCTTCCTCAGGAACCCTTAGGCTTTCGGCGGATCAGATTCTCACTGATCTTTTCGTTACTCATACCGGCATTCTCACTTGTGTACTCTCCAGCGCTCCTTACGGTACACCTTCAACGCATACACAACGCTCCCCTACCCCTGATGCAAAGCATCAAGCCATAGCTTCGGTGGTGTGTTTAGCCCCGTTACATTTTCGGCGCAGAGTCACTCGACCAGTGAGCTATTACGCACTCTTTAAATGGTGGCTGCTTCTAAGCCAACATCCTGGTTGTCTGTGCAACTCCACATCCTTTCCCACTTAACACACACTTGGGGACCTTAGCTGATGGTCTGGGCTGTTTCCCTTTTGACAATGGATCTTAGCACTCACTGTCTGACTCCCGGATATGAGTCCATGGCATTCGGAGTTTGACTGAGCTTGGTAACCCTTGGCGGGCCCCGCACCCAATCAGTGCTCTACCTCCACGACTCTTTTCTTCCGAGGCTAGCCCTAAAGCTATTTCGGGGAGAACCAGCTATCTCCGAGTTCGATTGGAATTTCTCCGCTACCCCCACCTCATCCCCGAACTTTTCAACGTTCGTGGGTTCGGGCCTCCAGTGCGTGTTACCGCACCTTCACCCTGGACAGGGGTAGATCACACGGTTTCGGGTCTACGCCCACGTACTCAATTCGCCCTATTCAGACTCGCTTTCGCTGCGGCTTCGGCTCTTCACCTTAACCTTGCACGGGAACGTAACTCGCCGGTTCATTCTACAAAAGGCACGCCATCATCCATATAGAGGACTCTGACTTCTTGTAAGCACACGGTTTCAGGTTCTGTTTCACTCCCCTTCCGGGGTGCTTTTCACCTTTCCCTCACGGTACTGCTTCGCTATCGGTCGCTAGGGAGTATTTAGCCTTACCAGATGGTCCTGGCGGATTCATACGGGGTTTCACGTGCCCCGCACTACTCGGGATCCGTCTCGGAGGGAACACATTTTCACCTACAGGGCTTTTACCTTCTCTGGCGGGCCTTTCCAGACCTCTTCAACTAACCTGTTCCTTTGTAACTCCATGTGAGACGTCCCACAACCCCAGAGAGCAAGCTCTCTGGTTTAGGCTGTTCCGCGTTCGCTCGCCGCTACTGACGGAATCACTCTTGTTTTCTCTTCCTCAGGGTACTTAGATGTTTCAGTTCCCCTGGTCTGCCTCTTCACACCCTATGTATTCAGGTATGAGTGACTGGCTATTACACCAGCCGGGTTTCCCCATTCGGACATCCCCGGATCAAAGCTTGCTTACAGCTCCCCGAGGCCGTATCGTTGTTCGCCACGTCCTTCTTCGGCTCCTAGCGCCTAGGCATCCTCCGTGTGCTCTTAATAGCTTAACCTAATCGCTCGGATTTTGGACCGACACGTTCTGTTGTTCCTTGGTTTCTCGATTGAAATGAATCAAGGTTGAAACCCACTCACAAAGGATCGATCGTCTCCAAAATACCTCGCTCTGTAGCTATCACTTCACTTGTTCTCTTCGATCACAAGTTTCAGCTAAAGAGATGTTTCTAAAACGCAATTTCGTTTCGTTATCCAGTTTTCAAGGATCAAGAATTAGAACTTTTATGGTGGAGCCAAGCGGGATCGAACCGCTGACCTCCTGCTTGCAAGGCAGGCGCTCTCCCAGCTGAGCTATGGCCCCATATTATTTGTTAGGAATGGTGGGCCCTAGTGGACTCGAACCACCGACCTCACCCTTATCAGGGGTGCGCTCTAACCAGCTGAGCTAAGGGCCCTAACATTATGCAATTAATGTAACCCAAAAAACGGGTTGCGCTTGGCGACGTCCTACTCTCCCAGGACCCTGCGGTCCAAGTACCATTGGCGCTGGAGGGCTTAACGGTCGTGTTCGGGATGGGTACGTGTGGAACCCCTCCGCCATCATCACCAAACGCATGAGAGTTCGAACTCTCAAAACTGACCAACGAGTGAGATCGTTTGGTTAACTCCAGGTTAACCGATATTTGAATGTCTTCACCACCGAAGACGATTCTCCATAGAAAGGAGGTGATCCAGCCGCACCTTCCGATACGGCTACCTTGTTACGACTTCACCCCAATCGTCTACCCCACCTTCGGCGGCTGGCCCCCTTGCGGGTTACCTCACCGACTTCGGGTGTTGTAAACTCTCGTGGTGTGACGGGCGGTGTGTACAAGACCCGGGAACGTATTCACCGCGGCATGCTGATCCGCGATTACTAGCAATTCCGACTTCATGCAGGCGAGTTGCAGCCTGCAATCCGAACTGAGACCGGCTTTTCTAGGATTCGCTCCAGATCGCTCCTTCGCTTCCCGTTGTACCGGCCATTGTAGTACGTGTGTAGCCCAGGTCATAAGGGGCATGATGATTTGACGTCATCCCCACCTTCCTCCGGTTTGTCACCGGCAGTCACTCTAGAGTGCCCAGCTCGACCTGCTGGCAACTAAAGTTAAGGGTTGCGCTCGTTGCGGGACTTAACCCAACATCTCACGACACGAGCTGACGACAACCATGCACCACCTGTCTCCTCTGTCCCGAAAGAAAGGTACATCTCTGTACCGGTCAGAGGGATGTCAAGACCTGGTAAGGTTCTTCGCGTTGCTTCGAATTAAACCACATACTCCACTGCTTGTGCGGGTCCCCGTCAATTCCTTTGAGTTTCAGTCTTGCGACCGTACTCCCCAGGCGGAATGCTTAATGTGTTAACTTCGGCACCAAGGGTATCGAAACCCCTAACACCTAGCATTCATCGTTTACGGCGTGGACTACCAGGGTATCTAATCCTGTTTGCTCCCCACGCTTTCGCGCCTCAGCGTCAGTTACAGCCCAGAGAGTCGCCTTCGCCACTGGTGTTCCTCCACATCTCTACGCATTTCACCGCTACACGTGGAATTCCACTCTCCTCTTCTGCACTCAAGCCACCCAGTTTCCAGTGCGACCCGGAGTTGAGCTCCAGGATTAAACACCAGACTTAAATGGCCGCCTGCGCGCGCTTTACGCCCAATAATTCCGGACAACGCTTGCCCCCTACGTATTACCGCGGCTGCTGGCACGTAGTTAGCCGGGGCTTTCTTCTCAGGTACCGTCACCTCAAGAGCAGTTACTCTCTCAAGCGTTCTTCCCTGGCAACAGAGCTTTACGATCCGAAAACCTTCATCACTCACGCGGCGTTGCTCCGTCAGACTTTCGTCCATTGCGGAAGATTCCCTACTGCTGCCTCCCGTAGGAGTCTGGGCCGTGTCTCAGTCCCAGTGTGGCCGTTCACCCTCTCAGGTCGGCTACGCATCGTCGCCTTGGTGAGCCGTTACCCCACCAACTAGCTAATGCGCCGCAGGCCCATCCGTAAGTGACAGATTGCTCCGTCTTTCCCAAATCCCTCATGCGAGGAACTTGTGTATCCGGTATTAGCTACCGTTTCCGGTAGTTATCCCAGTCTTACAGGCAGGTTGCCTACGTGTTACTCACCCGTCCGCCGCTAAGTTATTTAGAAGCAAGCTTCTAAATAACTCCGCTCGACTTGCATGTATTAGGCACGCCGCCAGCGTTCGTCCTGAGCCAGGATCAAACTCTCCATTAAAGGTAAAGCTTGTGACTCATTTTGAAACTGACGAGAAAGGATCGAATTTCAAGTCGAGATGGACTTAAAATTCATCCGTTAATTCTCATTTATATCTCACTCGTTGTTCAGTTTTCAAAGATCAAACTTCTCATTTCATCGTCCGCTGTATCTCAGCGGCGACTTTTATAATATATCATATTCTCTTGTTAGCAGTCAAGCACTTTTTTTAAAATCTTTTTTTGCTTGCCTTTTGAATGGTACAACCAACAAAGGAACGAGTATTAATGTATCACAGATCCCAAAGCCGAGTCAACAACTAAATCCCTGTCAATTTTAGGCTGATCAATAAACCCACCCCTGGCAGTCCAAGCACAAGGACAGTACTGATCGTTACTGGATTCATCGGAATATGAAAGCTTCCAAAGAAGCCAGCATAATTAACTGCATATATCGCAACAGCCGCCAGGACAATTTGCAGGCCTAGTTTAGTAAGCCATGCTACGCCAAGCCTTCGCGATATCCAGATATAAAGCAGAAGCACACTCGACACTAACAGGACGGCCAGCCCAATCCAGTTCATGTCCTCACTCCCTCTCCGCTATTCTTTTCTCAACAAATTGACCGTACTTGAATGCTCCCCACTGCAAATCAGACTTCTTAGCCTCCTTCAAATGGATTTGATATTTACGTTCTGCTGCCTCCAAGATATAGATTGCATAATCGACCTCATCCTTTCCGCGCGCATGCTCGAAGCACATTCGTGCCCGCTCCCATTCCCTATGTGCTTTTCGAAGCTCTTCATACAACTCATCACGCCGTTCTTCTTCCGGGCTTGGACGTCTCCCCTGAGTTAGGGTCCAAATCCACCTTTTCAAAAAGTTCATCTGCCCACTGCTCCCTCCACAAAGAAAATGCAGGCCTTAATCAGACCCCTTATTCTCATTCATATGGGAATAGGACAAACTTAGAACCATACGACAGCATGCCGGGCAAAAGACCCATCCGAAAGAATAAACAAAAAAAGAGCCCCTCATGGGCTCCGCTCTAACAGATAAATTTACAACAACTTATATCTCAACCTCTTCATCGCTTGGCTATAATTCACGCCGACCTTCCAAGGCCTTAGACAAGGTTACTTCGTCTGCATATTCAAGATCTCCGCCGACCGGCAGCCCGTGAGCAATACGAGTCACCTTGAGCTCAAACGGCTTCACCAGCCTAGAAATATACATAGCCGTCGCTTCCCCCTCAATGTTAGGGTTTGTCGCCAGGATTAACTCCTTCACCTTCTCATCACTTAGACGGGTCAGCAGCTCTTTAAGACGGATATCGTCAGGACCAATCCCTTCCATGGGTGAGATGGCCCCCTGGAGCACATGATAATAACCATCAAACTCCTTAGTGCGCTCCATAGCAACCAAATCCTTAGATTCTTGAACTACACAGATCACAGAGGCATCTCGCGTCTTATCCTGGCAAATCCGGCACGGATCGGTATCCGTGATATTGCAGCACACAGAACAGTAGTGCAAATTCCGCTTCACGCTCACAAGCGCCTTAGCAAAATCAATAACGTCGTCATCTTTCATTCTTAACACATGAAATGCAAGCCGTGCAGCCGTCTTAGGGCCAATCCCCGGTAAATGGGTAAACGCATCAATCAGCTTAGCTATCGGTTCAGGATAATACAAATGAGCGTTCTCCTTTAATCATGGAATAAATAGCTTTCCGTACTCAAAATAATGAATAAACTTCGAAAGCGAAAAGCCCCCGAAGTTTATCATCATTCCTAATAAAGACAGCCTAAGCAGGCTGTAAATTGTACAGCTTAGAACAAGCCTGGAATCTTCATGCCGCCAGTAAATTTGCCCATATCCTGGTTAGCAATCTCTTCAGCTTTGGTCAATCCGTCATTAACAGCTGTAAGCACCAAGTCCTGCAGCATTTCTACATCATCCGGATCAACGGCTTCCGGTTTGATTGTAATGGACAGCACTTTCTTATGACCGTTGACTTGAACAGTAACTACCCCGCCGCCAGAGGTTCCCTCTACGACCTTGTCTGC
Source organism: Paenibacillus sp. CAA11 (assembly GCF_003060825.1). NCBI lineage: Bacteria > Bacillati > Bacillota > Bacilli > Caryophanales > Paenibacillaceae > Paenibacillus > Paenibacillus sp. CAA11. Next base: position 138,968 of record NZ_CP028922.1, on the reverse strand, counting down.
AAGCTCCTCTTGAGCCTTCAGCATTTGCTCCTGCATCTTCTTAACCTGCTTCATCATCTGATTCATATTATTCATTGACTCACAACTCCTTTATCAAATTCACTACCCATTTGTCTGAATCATTATTTAATCCTTTATAACAACAAGGTCATCCCCAAACATTTGAAGAGCCTCATCAACCCACGGTTCTTTGCCCTGATCGCCCTCAGACTCCGGAAGTTCCAATTCAAAGGGCTCTTTGTCCGGCTTAGCCGCGCCCTCAATAGCCTCATTCCAATCCTTCAACATCATGGTAACTAAACGCAAGGGCTTACCCAGCTGCTGCTGCATGACGCGTTCAATCACCTGCTTGTTGGCCGGCTTCTCGGTTGTCTCCCGGTGAATATCATTCTTGAAGGCAACGAGCACAGCATCCTCCAGCACGGATACTGGATCTCCATTTACAAACCAAGCGTGAATAGTGACTTTCTCTTCCTTCACGGCCTGAAGCACCTGATTCCACTTATTTAACACCGCCGTGAATTCAGGGTTACTGCGTGCCGCAATATAGCGATCGAGCCCTGATGGGATCTTCGCTGCGGAGGAAATTCGAGGAGCCGGGCTGCGTGGACGCGACCTTTCGGGCTCGGCACCAGCACCGGATGAGACCCCCGACTGGATTGCGCGTTCCAGCTTCTTCTCAAGCTCAGCAAGCTGCTTGCGAAGCTGGTCTACATCCGTCGATCCACTCTTCACCGCCGCTTCCGGGGCAGGAGCAGCACCTAAGTGTTCCTCTGCCTCAGGAGTTTCCGCTATGCTGCAAAGCTTAAGCAAGGCAACTTCAAACAGCATCTGTGGCTGAACAGCATATTTCATCTCCGTCTGATAATGGTTAAGCGTATCGATAATCCGAAAGAGCTGTCCCCGTGTAAAAGTCTTGGCTACCTCTTGAAAGTCTGCCGGATCAAGCACCCGTTCGGTAAGCTTATCAGCCTGCGGCACCATCTTAATCATGAGCAAGTCGCGGAAGTAATAGAGGAGGTTCTCCATGCACTTATCCGCGCTCTTGCCCTCCTGCATCAGGCGCTCGATCATTTGCAGCATACCACCGATGTCCCCGCGAACCAAAGTCCCGGCAATCTCAGCAAACTGCCTAGAAGGAATGCCTCCCGTCATATCCAGCACTTGCTGATAAGAGACATGACCGTCTGTAAACGAGGAGATCTGATCCAGAATGCTGAGTGCATCACGCATCCCGCCATCGGAAAGTCTGGCAATATACTGGATCGCCTCCGCATCGGCTGTGATTCCTTCTTCTGTACAAATTTGCTGCAGACGTTCGGACTGCTCATCCAGCGATACACGCCGAAAGTCGAAGCGCTGACACCTGGAAATCACCGTTGCCGGCAAGCGATGCGGCTCTGTAGTCGCCAATATGAACATTACATGAGGAGGCGGCTCTTCGAGTGTCTTTAGCAAAGCATTGAACGCCTCAGTTGTAAGCATATGGACTTCATCGATTATATAAACCTTCTGCCGCACTTCGGTTGGAGCATACTTCACCTTCTCACGGAGGTCGCGGATTTCCTCAACCCCCCGGTTGGATGCAGCATCAATTTCTAGCACATCCATTACAGCTCCCGCCGTAATACGGCGGCAGGATTCGCATTCATTGCAAGGCTCAGGGCCTGGCCCGCGCTCACAGTTCACTGCTTTGGCCAAGATCTTGGCCGCACTGGTCTTCCCCGTCCCCCGGGGCCCGCTGAACAGATAAGCATGGGAGAGCCGATCTTCGCGAATTGCATTCTGTAGTGTACGAATAATATGCTGTTGTCCCACCATGTCTTGAAACGACTGCGGCCGCCAAGCACGGTACAAGGCAACATGTTCCACTTTGCGGCACCTTCTTTCCTAAGCGAGCATTCTAATTATGGATATATGGGAACTGTCCATAAACATACGCCGCTTCCTTATTATACTATACTCCGGCCAGCGAGAAAAACTTATATTATGTTTCCACATACATCATTTGGACATACAAAAACATCCCCGCCTGCATAGCGGAGATGTCCGTCATTATTAATTGAATATGTTATACCGTGCACCTGTTATTGATCATTGCGATCCAAGCGGCACCCTTACAGTACAACTCGGGTTAGGCAACCCTCCGGCACAAGAGTGGGACTGCTTATGGCTGCTTCCTTCCGGACCTGACCAGGTTCACAGTTACTCATTGCGGAGGACCCAACCGTCAACATTGACTGTAAGGACCAGGCCTTACATCGACAAGACCTCTAACAGGAATTCAACCTCGCTATAGCGGATTGCGAGTTACAGGGCACCGCTACCTCCCCATCTAGCACGGCGAAAATAAGTATATCCCATACCCGTCCAAAATGCAACCAAGGGGAAGAACCTTACAAGAAATACAATCCTATACTTGACTATTCATAACCTCATATCCTGAAATTGGAATCTACTCATTCAGCTGATATATTAATAGAGTGGCCTAATTTGATAGGTATAGAGGAGGCATTATTAATATGCATATTAGAGGACGTCTCGGAAAAGTTCTTCTTTCTCTGGCGATTGGTTTCAGCACGGTAGCCCTTACCCCTTGGGCCGGACCTGTTAAGGCAGCTCCATCTGTGCAAATTCAATTGGATGGTTACCCTCTCCCTTTCCCTGCAAGCCCTGTAGTCATTGAGGGAACGACACTGGTACCCTTTCGCGCAATTTCAGAGGCATTAGGGATTAAGGTAACCTGGAATGCCAAAACGCAACAGATCATAGGCCAGAAACAGGTCGAACAAACAAGCAAACAGGTCACGCTGACCCTTGGCAGCCGCATCGCCTTTGCAGATAGGCAGAAGGTCACGTTAGCTGTAGCTCCCCGATCCATCAAGGGCAATACAATGATTCCCCTCAGCTTCTTCAGCCAGCAATTTGGCGCCAATGTGAAATGGAATGCGCAAACACAGACGGTCTCCATCGTCTCGCCTAAAGAGAGCATGTACACGCTCGGCTTTTACGCGCTGGGATCATTTTGGGAGCGGAAACGAATCGCAGACCTGAACGCTGTTGCTTTTGGCTGGAGCCGGATTGATGATCAAGGGAACTTCACCCTGACCGGCAAAGAATATCAATGGCCTGAAGCTGCCGGAGATATCACTCCGGAGAAGCTGATTACGGATGCAGCCGCCGGCGAGACCTCGCCTTACCTCATGGTATATTCAGTGGACTCCAAGCTCGAGCTGACCACGCTGATCAGCAATGCTTCCAAGCGGCAAGCAGCAGCTAAGCAAATCACGGATACAGCATCTGAGAAGGGCTTCAAAGGTGTTCTATTGGATATGGAGGGACTTGGCTTAACCGGTGAAAAGAAGGCTGCACAAAACGCTTATACTGCCTTTGTCAAAGAAATAGTAGCTCTCGCCCATGCCTCTGGATTAAAGGTAGCCTTGGCTCTGCATCCTTTGAATGGCGCCTACAAAGGCTATGACTATTCGGCCCTTGGAAAAACGGCCGACGAGCTCATTATTATGGCTTATGCCTATGGGGATCAGAAGAGCCCTGAACCGACGAACAAAGTGGACGAGGCTATTAAATTAGCTATGAAGGAAGTGGACAAGCGCAAGCTTGTCCTGGGTATTTCCCTCGCCAGTGAACAGGCGGATTCTGTCAATGCCAAGATTGGTCTCGCTAAGCGATACGACCTGAAAGGCATCGCCTTGTGGAGACTTGGACTCAAGACTAAAGAAGCTGTCTGGAATGCGATGGAGCAGTCCATTGAGTTCAGATCATAGTATACCCCCCCAAAAAAAGCGCACAAAAAAATCCCCTGTCTCCAGAAGGAGCAGGGGATTGATTCTTTAAGTGGATATTAGATTCCGTATTTCTTCTTGAATCGATCAACACGGCCACCGGCATCCAGGAATTTCTGTTTCCCAGTAAAGTAAGGATGGCAAGCGGAGCAAATTTCCACGCGAAGCTCTTCCTTGATAGAACCGGTCTCAAAAGTATTTCCGCAAGCACAGGTCACTGTAGTTACGTGAAACTTAGGTTGAATAGCTTGATTCATTACGTTCACCTCTCTGCCGCCCTGAGCCTCATGCGGACCCAGAGTTATTTGACACACAAGCGGAATTATAGCACAGGCCGAAGCAGAGGGGCAATAGTAAATTCTCTAGGGCCGCGCCAGTCTCCGCTTTGCTCTAGCCAGCTCCGCCGGAGGCACATGCGTATAGGAGCCAATCACCACATCAGGCAGCTCTTCCTGAAAAATTTCGATCGCCTGCTTCATGCCAAGCATGTCCCCCTTGGCCTTGGGGATCAGCTCCAAATAGCTCTCCGGATCAATGTTCAGGTTCCGCAGCTGAATCAGCTTAAGCTTGGTGCGGCGAGCAAATTCAACCATCGCTTCGACTTCCTCTTCGCGATCCGTAACTCCCGGGAAGATCAAATAGTTGATGGAGGTATATACTCCTTGTTCTGCTGCATAGCGAAGAGACTTCTCTACGTTAGCCAAGGTGTACCCGCGCGGCTTATAGTAGGCGTTGTAATGATCGTCCAGCGCACTGATGGTGCTAACCCGCATCAAATCAAGCCCCGCGTCCACAATGCCGCGAATATGGTCGCTGAGGCCAGCATTCGTATTGATATTAATATATCCCATATCAGTAATCTCACGAACCTGACGGATGGAATCTATAATAAGCTTGGCTTGTGTTGATGGTTCTCCTTCGCACCCCTGCCCGAAGCTGATGATGGATTCAGGCGTCTTAAGATGCTCCAGCATCACCTCAACAAGTTCTTCCACACGCGGGCGGAAGTTCATCCGGGTCTGCGGAGAGACAAATCCGCTATCATCGGGCTGTTCGGAAATACAGCCGAAGCACCCGGCATTGCAGGAATAGGATACAGGGACCGCGCCCTCCCAACGATTCAAGAAGGTGTTCGAAGCCGTTAAGCACTCATAACCAAGCGCACAGTTGGAAAGATGCTCATAAAGTCTGTTCTCCGGATATTTGGAGGTTAGCTGCTTTACCCCCTGCTTTAATTCAAGCGGATCGCAATTCAGCGGGTTCCATTTCTCCGGATCATCACTCAACCGGGCCGTCACATAGAAGCTGCCATCCTTCCAAACCACCGCAGAATAACCAAATAGCGGAAGCTTATAATCTTTGTCTGTCTTCACATAGCCTGGCAGACAAAGCCGGGTGAAGCCCTGCGGCAGCAGGGCGCCGACCGCCTGCACAGCTCCGGGCAGCGGCAGCATTTCCCCCGTATCCGGGTCCATGCCAATCGGACGAGTGCTTGGCAGCCCAACCAGCGTAGCCCCATCTGGCAGCGGAATCAACTCGTCCTCCAAAATCTCTACGATCATCTCCCCGCTTCGGGCCAGGCCGTACAGAGACGGATGATCGAACACATTTCCTTGCTCATCTGCGTATACCAGATACATGTTGTTCTCCTCTATGGTTAAAGGCTCGGCGCTTGCAGGGCACCCGAGCCTCTAGTATTTTTAAGCTCCTGACGGTGAAGTCGATGAAGCGGATGGACGCGTATTGCGGCGATTTCCGCCATTTGTTGAAGAGGCTGGCGTGGTCGCATCGAACGAAGCAATAAATTCCTCATTGTTCTTGGAGGCACGCAGCTTCTTCAGGAATCCTTCTACAAAATCATACGAATCGTTCATATTTTTGCGAATGGCCCAGATGGTATCCAGCGCTTCCTTGCTAAGAAGAGCCTCTTCCCGACGGGTGCCCGACCGGCGGATATCAATTGCCGGAAAAATCCGGCGTTCTGCCAGCTTACGGTCCAGATGAAGCTCCATATTACCTGTTCCCTTAAACTCTTCATAAATGATGTCGTCCATCCGGGAACCGGTATCAACAAGCGCTGTTGCTAAAATGGTCAAGCTCCCGCCCTCTTCTACATTGCGGGCCGAGCCGAAGAAGCGCTTCGGACGGTGAAACGCAGCCGGATCAATCCCCCCGCTGAGTGTACGGCCAGAAGGTGGAACAACCAGATTATAGGCACGGGCAAGACGCGTGATACTATCCATCAGGATAACTACATCTTTCTTATGCTCTACCAAGCGTAAGGCGCGCTGAAGTACTAGCTCTGCCACTTTGATATGATTCTCAGGCAGCTCATCAAAGGTAGAAGCAATAACCTCCCCTTTTACCGAGCGCTGCATATCTGTCACTTCCTCTGGCCGCTCGTCAATGAGCAGCACAAACAGAGCAATATCCGGACGATTCGTGGAGATACTGTTGGCAATCTCTTTCAGCAACAAAGTCTTACCCGCCTTAGGAGGCGCAACAATCAAGCCGCGCTGTCCCAAGCCAACGGGAGCCAGCAAGTCCATAATGCGTGTAGACAGACGAGTCGAATCGGTTTCGAGTGCAAGCTTTTCCTGAGGATATAGCGGGGTTAAAGCCGGGAAATGAAGACGTTCTGCCGCAAGCTCCGGACTCTCTCCGTTTACGGCGTTGACCTGGAGCAGGCCAAAATAACGCTCATTCTCTTTGGGAGCACGACATTTGCCAGACACTAGATCGCCTGTTCGAAGGTCAAATTTACGAATCTGGGATGCCGAAATATAAATATCCTCTGTGCTCGGCAAATAATTGATGGGTCTTAGAAAGCCGAAGCCCTCCGGCAAAATTTCAAGTACACCCTCCATGAACATCAGACCGCTGTGCTCAGCCTGCGCCCGGAGAATAGCAAAGATCAGCTCTTTTTTCTTCAGCTGACCATAATAAGGGATCTGATACTGCTTTGCCAGCTTATATAGATCCGTCAGCTTCTTTTCTTCCAAGTCGGCAATTTGAAGATCCATGTAATAACCACCTATTCAATTTGGTTAACCGCATTTCGGTTAGAGAACTTATTTATAATGTTGCAGAACGATTCTATGAGTACGGGAATCTATCAATATCTGATAATGATAGTTATACCCGCCTAAGAGAGGAGTTATGCGGACAAGTGTAAAAAAACGTCGGGGAATTGCCCAAATGGAGCAAGGCACAAACCGCAGTTCGGCCTGGCTCCTCATGATAGACATACAAATAAGAAACTTAGCAGCCCTTAACTCTTACTCCGCCTGACGCCATACATCCGCGCCTAATTCACGGAGATTTGTAACCAGATGATCATATCCTCTGTCGATATATTCGACACCGGATACTTCAGTGATCCCCTCATTAACGGTGAGACCCGCAATGACAAGGGCTGCACCCGCTCTGAGGTCAGAAGCCTTCACCTTGGCCGCATTCAGCTGGCCGCCCTCAATGACTGCAGATCTTCCTTCCACTCGAATTTTAGCACCCATACGAACAAGCTCAGGCACATGCTTAAATCTGCTGCTGTAGACAAAATCACTGAGTACGCTCACACCCTCAGTCTGAGTAAGCAAGCTGGTCATCGGTGACTGTAGATCTGTTGGAAACCCTGGATAAACCAATGCCTTCACATCGACATGCCCATAGCTGGACGCGCCGATTACCCGGATAGATTCATCAAGCTCTTCCACCTTCACGCCCATCTCTACCAGCTTAGCAGTTAACGCTTCAAGATGCTTCGGAATAACATTGTCTATGAGTACATTACCCCGCGTAGCAGCGGCAGCAATCATATAGGTTCCGGCCTGAATTCGATCCGGAATAATGGAGTGTCTGCAGCCGTGCATTTCTTTGACGCCTTCGATACGGATCGTCTCCGTCCCGGCACCCTTAATGCTCGCCCCCATAGAGTTCAGAAGCGTGGCTACATCTATAATCTCAGGCTCTTTGGCCGCATTCTCGATTACGGTTGAACCAGCTGCTCTGGCGGCAGCCAGCATGATATTAATCGTAGCCCCTACACTGGATACATCCAGATAAATTCTGGCCCCACGCAGCTGCTTGGCATGAAGATGAATCGCTCCGTGCTCATTGGTTACGGTCGCACCTAAGGCTTCAAATCCCTTGATATGCTGATCAATCGGACGAGGTTCAAAGTTACATCCCCCTGGAAGTCCGATCGTCGCTTCACCAAATCGTCCAAGCAGCGCCCCCATCATGTAATAAGAAGCGCGTAGCTTCTTTACCGGACCATTCGGCATCGGAATAGAACGAATTTGGCTGGGATCAATCTTGATCTGATTCTCTGCCCAGGATACCTTAGCTCCCAGGTCCTCCAATATTTCCGTATAAACCGCGACATCGCTCAATTGCGGTAAATTATCCAGTACTACTTCACTCTCTGCCAAAATCGCAGCAGGAAGCAGCGCAATGGCACTGTTCTTGGCGCCACTGATCTGTACGGTCCCCTGCAGTGGACGACCGCCGCTGATCATTAACTTTTCCATATCTTTAAAGTTCCCCCTGCAGCTATTAAAAGGTTCTAATAATACCCTACCATAATACCACTTAAACAAACAAAAGGGAAAGACACCGCACCAAGCGGTGAATTTCCCCGGAAATTGTTATCTAGATTATGGATTGAAGCGGTAAATTAAGCCTTGTTGCTTGTACCAAATTCGCGAATTTTGCCGATTACGGTTTCTTTGATAGCGTCGCGGCCTGGAACGATGTATTTACGTGGATCGTAAACATCTGGCTTAGCTGCAAGCACTTCACGAACAGTCTTCGTGAATACAATTTGGTTCTCTGTGTTCACGTTGATCTTGGAAGTACCCAAGGAGATAGCTTTCTTGATGTCATGAGTAGGAATGCCTGTACCGCCATGCAGAACCAGTGGAAGCTTGATCGCGTCGCGAATTTCTTCCATTTCCTTGAATCCAAGGTTTGGCTCACCTTTGTATGGTCCATGAACGGAACCGAGTGCAGGAGCCAAAGTGTCAATGCCAGTTTCTTTAACGATACGAACGCAGTCATCCAGCTTAGCGTACATTACGTCAGCAACTACGTCGTCTTCTTGTCCACCAACAAGGCCTACTTCTGCTTCTACAGAAACGCCTTTAGCGTGAGCATATTCGACAACTTTCTTAGTTGTTGCAATGTTGTCTTCGATTGGACCATGGGAAGCGTCGATCATAACGGAAGTGAAGCCAGCATCGATAGCTTCTTTACATTTCTCAAAGCTGGAACCATGGTCAAGGTGAATGGCTACAGGAACAGTGATCTTCATGTCCTCAATCAAGCCTTCAACCATCTTAACAACGGTCTTGAAGCCGCTCATGTGACGGGCAGCACCTTCAGATACACCCAGAATTACTGGGGATTTCTCTTCTTCAGCTGCAGCCAGAATCGCTTGAGTCCACTCAAGGTTGTTGATGTTGTATTGACCTACTGCGTATTTCCCTTCAAGTGCTTTGTTCAGCATGTCTGTCATGGATACTAATGGCATGTTGCATCCTCCTAGGAAAAAATAAGTTATTTGTATATTTTTTAGCCGACAATCTCACTTGATTATTATACCACATTCCGTGAAAAATACTAAACAAGCTTTTACATCCTTTGTGAAATTTACATTTTGTTTTCGAAAATTGTACATAAAAAAAGAACTCCCTATAAAGGAGTTCTATAGCACAGAGGGCCCTTGCAGCTGATGATTCACCGCGAGACGCATCTCATCAATATCAAATGGCTTGGTGAAGTGCATCAAGGCCCCTAGCTCTGTGGCTTCCTTGATCATGTCAAGCTCACCGTAGGCGGTCATCATAATAACCTTCGTCTCCGGATTGACCTTCTTGATATGTTTAAGAATCTCCAGCCCGTCCATTCCAGGAATCTTCATGTCCAAGAGAACAAGGTCAGGATTATCCTTCTGCACGATCTCGAGAGCCAACTTGCCATTGGCTGCTTGGAATGTCTGATATCCCTCGCTGCTAAACACTTCCATAAGCAATATACGAATGCCGTTCTGATCGTCTACAATCAACACTTTCTTACGTTCCATGAGCAACCCCCCAGAAATCGGCCGTTTCGGGTGAACAGCCGTGAGTCTCCTCGGATTTCACCTTACTTCCGGTCCAAAAGCATAATTGTCTGTTAAGACTATTCGCCACCTAGCTGTAAATCCCCTTCTGTTCTGGAAAAAAGGAGAAGAATATTTCCATAGTCTTCCTAGGACAAATGTCTGACCATGAGAAAGGCAGTGAATCTGTATTACAGATTCTCTTCAGAGTAAGCTAGTGAGGCTTTTACAAATTCACGGAATAATGGCTGCGGACGGTTCGGACGGGAAGTGAATTCCGGATGGAACTGTACAGCCAGGAACCAAGGATGGTTCGGAAGCTCTACGATTTCCACCAGACGTCCGTCAGGAGAAGTTCCGGAAATGCGCAAGCCTGCCCGTTCAATCGTCTCACGATAAGCATTGTTAAATTCATACCGATGGCGGTGTCTCTCATATACAAGCTCATCATTATAGCAGCTCATAGCCAGGGATCCTGGCACCAGCTTACAAGGGTACAAGCCAAGGCGCATTGTGCCGCCCAAGTCCTCGATATCCTTCTGCTCTGGCAGCAAGTCGATCACCGGATACTCGGTGGATGGATTAATCTCCGAGCTGTTCGCACCATCCATGCCGGCCAAAGCGCGGGCATATTCAATCACGGCCACCTGCATACCGAGGCAGATCCCAAAGAATGGAATGTTATTCTCACGAGCATAGCGGATCGTGGTAATTTTGCCTTCGATTCCCCGGTCCCCAAAACCGCCTGGCACCAGAATACCGTTGACACCCTTCAGGCTGTCCTGTACATTGTCCTCGGTAATTTCCTCTGCGTTAACCCAGCGGATCTTCACTTCCGCATTTGCATCAAATCCGGCGTGGGAAAGAGATTCCACTACACTGAGGTAGGCATCATGCAGGGCAACATACTTGCCGACAATGGCGATCTCCACGGTTTTCTCAAGACGGCTGATACGCTCAACGAGGCTTTCCCATTCGCTCATGTCCGGTGCTGGCGTAGTCAGCTTGAGGTAATCGACTACAATTTCATCCAAGCCTTCATTTCTCAAGTTGAGCGGTACTTCATACAAAGTAGCCGCATCACGGCATTCCACAACGGCATTAGCATCAATGTCGCAGAACAGCGCAATTTTGGCCTTCATGTCTTCCGACAGCTCATGCTCTGTGCGGCATACGATCACATTCGGCTGAATCCCAATGCTGCGCAGCTCCTTCACACTATGCTGGGTTGGCTTCGTCTTCACCTCGCCAGCTGCTTTAATGTAAGGAATAAGCGTAACATGGATGTACATCACATTCTCCCGGCCAATATCGCTCTTAATCTGGCGAATGGCCTCTAGGAATGGAAGACTCTCAATATCGCCAACCGTGCCGCCGATCTCGGTAATGACCACGTCCGAACCCGCTTCACGGCCTGCACGGAATACTCGCTCTTTAATTTCGTTCGTAATGTGAGGAATGACCTGCACAGTTCCGCCCAAATATTCTCCCCGGCGCTCCTTACTAATAACAGAGGAATAAACTTTACCCGTAGTCACATTACTATTCTTCGATAGGTTGATATCGATAAAACGCTCGTAGTGACCGAGGTCCAAATCTGTCTCTGCGCCATCGTCGGTAACGAACACTTCTCCATGCTGATATGGACTCATCGTGCCTGGGTCCACGTTAATATAGGGATCGAATTTCTGGATAGTGACCTTCAACCCTCTGTTCTTGAGCAATCTGCCGAGCGATGCTGCGGTAATCCCTTTGCCGAGAGAAGACACAACTCCGCCTGTTACGAAAATATACTTTGTCACGTTGAAACCTCCTAAATAGACGTATGCCGGGCAACGGCATGTTCAAATGATGATAAATCCAGAAATTCTAACTAACTGTATGAATGAACTGTCGACGAAAAAAGCGCATTGCTCTAAGGGCATGTCCCAAAGAAAGGGGGACTACCCTGGCGGTCTTTCGTTCATCGTTATAGCTCATAGCGTAACCCAATTACGGCCCAATCAGCCGAAAAACACCCTAAAAAAACAAAAAAAGTGACACCCGAATAGGTCGGGGCACTTTTAAAATTAAGTATTTATAGGTATAAATCATAAGCCCATGCAATAGTTTACTCGTTACCTTCCCTGCTGTCAAGCAGGCATCCCACATGAAAAAAGCTCTGAAGGGATGGCTTGCTTGCCGCCCGGTCTCCAGAGCTTTGTGTCATCAGTCTTCCTTAGATTCTTCGTCGTAGTCTCCGTCGTTGGAATCTTCGTCTTCCGAATCCTCTTCGTCAATCTCTTCATCATCGAGCAAGCCGTCATCATCTACTTCTACGTCGGCGTCGTCGTCATCATCGGAGAACAGGTCGTCATCGCCGTCTTCATCCATTGCATCGTAGTCCTCATCGTCATCGGAGGTATAAGTATCCTCTTCATCGGTGAAATCTTCGATGTCGTCATCATCGTCTTCATCATTGATAATGCGCGGACGCTTGGAGCTTGCGATTGGGTCCTCCGAACTGTTAACCGGATACCAGCGCTTCAACCCCCACAGATTGGTTCCAACACAGGCAAACCGTCCGTCGATATTGATCTCTGTATATAACTGGGCAATGGCTTCGTTAATTTCCTCTTCCGACATCCCCCGAAGCTTAGCTACTTCATTCATCAAATCACGGTAGTAGTAAGGGGTGTTGGCTGCTTTCAGTACCATAAAGGCCAAATCGACCATGGGAATCTCGTTAACCTTCTCCGGGTCGATTTTCAAATTGAGCGAGCTACTCACTTACGGACACTTCCTCTCACGCAATATTTACGTATCGCGATGCCATGGCCAGGCTATGGTTCCTGGGCAGGCGTATCACTAACTTATCCATATCACACAATAGTAAAACCTATTTGGCAGGAAAAAGCAAGTTTTTCTCTGCCTGCTGCATGCTATCCCCATAGAAAAAACAAGAGGCAGGGCTCATAATGAGCCCTGCTCTTGCCGACTGTATCCGTTCCGGGGGATGAAAGCGGAACCACACCCTCCGGATAGGGAAGCCGTTACCTTGGCTCCCTTCTTCCATCGTATGTTTGTTTCCCCACATTGACACGAGCAGGGACGCCTTAAATTCTTGAAATTTATAGCTTATATGCCTGCTCCATTCCAGCCTAAATCCCTTCGACCGGGGCAGCTTCCCCATTCCTGATACAGGACAGCTTCATATGATACTTCAACACGCTATGGTCAGGAGGGGCAAAACCATGGATTATTCCGAATTCCTCCGCTTTCTTGGCGAACGCCTTGAGGCTTCCCCGAACAGCGAGGGCCAGCGCCGAATCATCACCTTTAACCGCCCCAATCAGTACTTGGAATGCCTGGCAGAACTTAAAAAGCAATTTCCCAAGCGAAATGCTCTGCGCAAAATCCGCCCATCCTCCTTATTGCAGGCCTTCGTCTGTCCGCTGACTCTTACTGATATTCCGGCGTGTTACCGGCAAGCTATCCGAATCGAGCCGGACGCCCGTGTTCAGCTTCATGCCATCTCCGTTCCGAAAAAAGACAGCAAGCCATCCGCTACAATCCCTTGGGGTGTGAAGCGAATTCGGGCTCCCGAAGTCTGGTCCACCTCTACAGGACTACAGGTGCGGATTGGAGTCATCGACACCGGAGCTGACTTCAGCCATCCCGATTTGCGATATTCTCTAGCCAGGGGCGTGAATCTTCTAAACCGCTTATCGGCTCCCCACGATGACAATGGGCATGGCACCCATATTGCAGGCACCATCGCTGCTGCTGGAAGCAGCGGCATTATCGGGGTAGCCCCGCGCGCTATTATTTATCCGGTCAAAGCGTTCGATCACAACGGCGCGGCCTATGTATCCGATATCATCTTGGGCATCGACTGGTGCGTACAGAATCGGATGCAAATTATCAATATGAGCTTCGGGATGAAGACCAAGAATAAGGCTCTTGAAGATATTGTACGGAAGGCCCATCAGGCAGGAGTTGTCATTGTCGCCTCTTCAGGCAATGATAAAAAGCGTCGCTACGCCGATTATCCTGCACGCTACCCCGAGACAATCTCTATTGGCGCAACCGGAAAGGACCGCCGAATCGCCAAATTCAGCAATCGCGGCACTTATGTGGATATCTATGCCCCGGGAGAGCAGATTCGCTCCTGCTGGATCGGCGGAACCCACAAGGATATGAACGGCACCTCTATGGCTACCTCGCATGTCAGCGGTGCTATCGCCCTCTTGCTTGCTCGAAGTCCGGGCCTTCCACCGGACGAGATCAAGGCGTTGCTGCGGCGCACCGCACGCAGCGTAGTCCCTGCCGCAGCCGAGAAGAGCCGGTCCCTCCCCGGCGAGGTCGACGCGCTGCGCCTGGTCCGCAAGCGGAGCAAGCCAGCCGGCAGCGACAGCTAAAGCGGCTGCGCGAGGCGCTGAGCGCGAAAACGCCCAAAAGCCGCTACCCCAAAGGCCCGAGACCCCGCTGATGATTCAGCAAGGGGCCCCTGGCAGGGATAGCGGCTTATTCTTCGAACGCGCAAGGCTTAAGGCGCGCGGTCAGTTACATGCGCTCAGGCGCTTCTACGCCGATGAGCTTCAAGACGTTCGCAAGCGTGGTGCGAACGGCTCCCAGCAGCGCGAGGCGCGCTGCAGTCTGTTCCGCGTCCTCTGTGATGACGCGCTCCGCCTTGTAATAGCTGTGGAACAGGGAAGCCAGCTCATACACATAACGCACCAGCCGGTGCGGTGCATAGTTCTGAGCTGCTGTAGCGACTTCCTCAGGAAGCTCGCCGATTTTGCGCAGAAGATCATATTCATGCTCGGCCGTCAGCTTCGCGTAATTCACAGAAGAAGGAGTCGGAAGCGGAATCCCCTGCTCCTCCGCCTGACGGAAGATGCTGCATACGCGGGCATGAGCATACTGCACGTAGAATACCGGATTCTCATTGGATGTCGAAATGGCGAGATCCATATCGAAGTCCAAATGGGAATCCATACTGCGCATGGTGAAGAAATAACGGATGGCGTCGATGCCAACCTCATCCATCAGATCTACCATGGTCACAGCCTTGCCTGTCCGCTTGGACATCTTAACCTTCTCCCCGTCCTGGAACAGGCTCACCATTTGAGCGATCAGCACTACAAGCTTGTCTGGATCGTTGCCGAGCGCCTGCATGGCAGCCTTCAGACGAGGGATATAGCCATGATGGTCCGCACCGAAGATATTGATCATGCGATCAAAACCGCGGTTAAATTTGTTCCGGTGATAGGAGATATCTGGCGTCAGATAAGTATAGGAGCCGTCATTTTTCACCAATACCCGATCCTTATCGTCTCCGTACTCGGTGGTCTTCAACCAGGTTGCGCCGTCCTGCTCATAGGTTTGACCCTTGGCGCGAAGCTCTTCAAGCGAAGCCTCGACTTGGCCGTTCTGGTACAAGGAGGTCTCACTGAACCATTCATCAAAATGCACCCGGAAGCGGGCCAAGTCGCGCTTGATCTTGTTCAGTTCCTTCTCCAGCCCGTATTTGCGGAAGAACTCTGCACGCTCCTCCGGTGTGAGGGACATCAGGGAATCGCCCTTCTCAGCCACGAGCTCCTTGGCAAAGCCGCGAATATCCTCTCCATGGTAACCATCCTCAGGCATCTCGGCAGACTGTCCCAGCTCCTGCAGGTAGCGGGCTTCAATCGACTTGCTCAGGTTGTTAATCTGGTTGCCCGCGTCATTAATGTAATATTCACGGGTAACATTGTATCCCGCAAAATCGAGAACGTTGCAAAGTGCATCGCCTACAGCAGCGCCGCGAGCATGCCCCAAATGTAGGCTTCCCGTAGGATTCGCGCTGACGAACTCTACCTGTACCTTCAGGCCTTGCCCGGCAGACACTCGCCCGTAATCCTTGCCCTGTGCATACACTTGTTCCACTACCGGATACAGGTAGCTCTTGCTTAAAGTGAAGTTAATAAAGCCCGGTCCGGCAATTTCCGCCTTCTCAATAGAGGCCTTGCTCTGGTCGAGGTTTTTTAGAATCTCCTCTGCGATCATCCGCGGATTCTTCTTCGCAATCTTCGTCAGCTGCATGGCTGCATTGGTAGCCAGGTCACCATGCGCCTTGTCCTTAGGCACTTCTAAGGCAATTGCAGGAATTTCCTCCTTTGCAGCTAAACCAGCTGCAACGATCGCCGAGACAACCGCCTCTTTGACCGCTTCATGAACTTGTTCCAATGGATTCTTGGTCATTCTATATTATCCTCCTGTATGTGCAAACTGAGAGCAAATTGCCCCGACAGTTCTTCAAAAACGTATAAATCATAAGTCCATTCAATGCTTCCCGAGGCTCCATTCATCTTCTTATGAAGAGAGTGGGTTGCTGTGGAGAGCTGAAATGTCGTGTAGGGTGATCGGTAAAAGCCCGGAAGGCGCTGTCCCTGCTGGAATGTCTGCTCGGACTCCACCTCACCATGCCGCATAATTTTCAACACGTTATCCGAAATTCTAATCATGGTGCGGGTAACCCCGCCCTTCGGACCTTTCTCCGGCTCTTCGTAGCGAACAAACACCGAGCTTCCCTTGGTGAATACCTCACCACGAAGCTCTTGAACCGTAGTCTCGCCGTTCTCCTGGCGGCTGCGAAGTGTTAGGGCTGCAGTACGGCTGTCCGTCATCGGCTTCGCCCCCTTTTTTCCAAGTAATACGAACTGATCCTTATACTCTATCATACATATTGATCCAAAGTCCCTCTTCTCAAACCAAAAGTTCCTGTGAACCGTAAAGGCGGCACGATCCCAAGCTTATCCCATGTTACAAAGGAAGCAGGGCAACAGTATCCTGGCGCTCAAGCCGGTCCACCATCGCCAGCCACTTTGCAGGCTTGTTGGGCAGTACGGTATAGTAGCGCTTTAAGAAGGCAGTAACCAGTTCTGTCTTAAGCTCCTGCAGGGCATCATCCGAAGGCATGAAGCACAGATCCAGACCTTCTACGGCCTCCCCGTCATTGCCCCAAGACGGATGAACGTATTTGAAATCCAGCCGTTTGTAGCCAAGGTGGGACAGCACCTCGCGGCGGACATAGGGATTCATCGGCTTCACACCGCCAAACCCCAAGTCTTCTACACGATAAGGATCATAGATTTCCGCAAACATACCATAGAGCTGCTTGCCATTCTTCTCAGCCAATTCATTTAAGTCGCGAAGCCGATGCTGAGCCAGGAAACGGCCAATACCAAGACCTTCCCGTCCAATAATCGTAAAGTCCGTCATCGCCACGTTCCAATCCTCATAATAACGGTACTCGGTCGAGCCCACGACCTCTCCTTCATGCACCGCAGCAAACACCCGTATACCCGGATCCTCCAGCGGCTCCTTCCACAAGGAGAATTCGAGAACCTCCTCAGGAGGAAACACCTTTCCCATCAAATCATGCATCTTGCGGAAATTAGGGTCTTCAATGCTCGTAATACGGATATATTCCATGCTAGCTTCAGCCTCCCTAGGTTATGATCAAGCAGGATCACTTCGAATAAAAAGGGTTCTTCCATTCCATTAACGCAGCGTAATTCCGGGATTCCTCGTCCTCCAAATAGTTAGCGGTCACGCCAAGGGGCGTTCGGCCGCAGCGGAGCAGGAAGGTAATCACCGGATCGCGCAGCTCCCCTCGGACAACCGCATCTAAATACTGCTCCGCCGTCATCTGGTCTGCGACCTTCCCATACCCCGGCATCCGTCCGGCACCGAGCAGCCGCTCGAGCCCCAGATGCACCACGGTATGATACAGCGACTGGATGAGCCATTTACCTAGGCCCAGCTTGCGATACCGGGGACGAACGCAAATGTCTGCCACGTACAGCGAATTTCCGTCCGGCTGATGATTGCGGATATACCCGTCGTCTGTAATCTCAGACCACGTATGTCCCGGATGCGCCGGGTCAAACTGAACGATCAGTCCTGTCACGGAACCGGCCAGCACGTCTTCTACCTCGATGCACAGCGCTCCCTCCGGAAAGAGCCTCACATGATTGCGCAGCTGTTCTTCATTCCACCACATCTCCGGTGGATAGGGCGGCGGGAACGCCTCCGATTGAATTCGGATCAGCTCTGTGAAGTCTTCCTCGGTATATTGGCGGATTACTGCTGGAACTGGCCGATCTCCGTCAAATACATAGACCTCTGTTTTTCCTGCCATAGACTTACTCCCAATCCGGATATAGATCTGTCCGGCGGTCACGCCAGGTAGTTACCGAGCCCTTCTCCCGCACCTCTGCCAGCAAATCGAGATCCAAATCGGCAGTCACGATCATATCGTCATTAATTACACCTTCAGCCAGAATTCCACCCGGCGGGAATGGAATGTCGTTCGGCGTAATAATAGCCGCCTGGCCAAAATTCGCCCGCATTAGATCCACGGTCGGAAGAAAACCTACGGTTCCGGTAAGCACAACGTACACCTGGTTCTCGATGGCCCGGGCATGGCTTGTATAGCGAACCCGGTAAAATCCGTGGCGATCATCCGTACAGGATGGACAAAAAATTACATCCGCTCCTCTAGCCTTCGCCATACGGACAATTTCAGGAAACTCGATGTCATAACAGGTAAGCACCGCAATCGTTCCCTTCTCGGTCTCAAACACCTGAAGCCCTTCTCCAGCCCCCATGTTCCAGCCTTCCACCTCTGCCGGTGTAATGTGAAGCTTGGCCTGCTCCGCGATGCGTCCGTCCGGATAGAATAAATGCGCTACATTATATATCTTATCTCCCCGGCGAATAACGTGGGTTCCTCCGATAATATGAACACCAAACCGCTTGGCAAACGAGGAAAACAGCTCTCTATAAGAATCGGTGAAATCAGGAAGGTCCGTAATATTCAGTGCGCGCCCCTCCGCATCGCCAATAGACATAAGCTGTGTTGTTAGAAATTCGGGAAACAGCACGAACTCTGCTCCGAATTCTTCAGCCGTCTTGAGGTAGTGTTCGCACTGCCTAGCAAACTCATCAAATGATTGTATGGTATGAAGATGGTACTGCACAGCGGATACGCGAATCTTCAATGATAGATCCTCCTTGACCCTGATAGGTATGATTACTGGATTTCATTATAGCGAAGATGCTGCGATTCGTTAACCATAAATCCTTTCTTAACTAAACGGGATGTAACCTTGCTCTGCATTCTTAGCCGCAAAATGTGAAGGTTCTAATTCTGCCTTAAGAAAAATCTTGTAGAAACGGGGAGAATTTTGCTGAGCAACAAGCTCCTAACGGCCTTCACTACAAGCAGAAAGAAACGAAGCTAAAAAATCAAATATTTGGATATTATCCCCTTCCATGGATGCGTATTCATAAGACTAAAGAACTAATTTGTTTCAAATATGACATATCTATAAAGTAACTAGAACTTATTTCCTATTTTTTCATTGAAATAATGGTAATTTGTAGACTATAATTTTGACTTGTAACTACATTCCATTACAAAAGAGGTATGAATGATGTCTTCAAACACTGTAATCGAAATCGACAAGGCCAAAAAAGTAGTACACGCTGTACTTGATGGGTTCCCAGCCCCTGATGCAGCAGCAAAAACGCTGCAGAACTACAATAACATTGTCGGAGGAATTGATGCCAAGGAGTATTCGTTGCTGATTGACTGCGCCAAAATGGGCGTATTCCAGCCTGAATCCGTACCTGCCTTGGAAAAGCTGTTCAAGCTGTATATGGAAACCGGATTCAAGCACGTCGTCTTCGTTAACCCTACCAATACGGTTGCAGCTATGCAGCTTCGCCGAATTGCTCGTGGCGTTCAAGGGTTTACCGGTCAATTCGTTGATAGCGCAGAGAAAGCATGGGAAGTTTGCGCGAAGTAATCTAGCCCTGATTAATCATTAATCCATGAAACTGCTGATTACCGGCAGTTTCTATTTATAAACTGCTATATTATCTTAATCTGCCCGGGAGGGGTCTTCCATGAAACGCAGCATTATCATTACCGATACAGCTATCTATCATCCCGACAATCGGGTAGAGAACAGCTATTATATTGATCATTTTGATAAGCAAGGCAAAGACATCCGCCGGATGCTGGAAGCGTTCGGGCGCGAATCCCGCTACATTTCGGACAAGCCTGAAGAGAACTCTCTCACCATGGCCATTGAAGCTTCAAGGCGTCTTCTACAGAAGACAGGGCTAACCGGTGCCGATCTGGACATCATTGTCTTCTCCTCGGGCACCCCTGAATACATTGCCCCATCCAATGCTATTCACATCCACCATGCTCTGGAGGGCAAGGATGCTTCACTGGTTTACGACATGAATACGAACTGTGTAGGCATGGTAATTGCCATGGATCAGGTAGCTAAATATATGCAGGCTGATTCAAGAATCAAGCGGGCCCTAATTGTGGGAGCCGAGCAGATGAACCGGTTCTCACGGACCACCAATGAACTGACCTATCCCAACTTTGGCGATGCCGCCTGCGCTGTTCTCTTGGAAGCCAAGGATCTTGAAGGGGAGGAGCAGCATCAAGGCTTTATGGACTCTGTTATGCTGACCAAATCCTACCGTTACAATGTGATGGCGCTGCCGGGCAAAGGAATGTCCCGCATTTACGATACTTCCTTAACCGAAGAGGACAAACGGATCTACTGGGATACCAATGACGATGGGGGCGCAAGCTTCCTGCTTGCCGCACAGTCCATTGAGGAGCTGCTTGAGCGTAATCAAATATCCAAGGATCAGGTCAAGATGTACTTCCTCTCCCAATTGTCGAAGAAGAACATTAGCAGAGTCCGTGAAGAGCTTGGCGAGCCTGGGCATAAGTTCAAGTTTGTCGGAGACCGCTATGGCTATACGGGTACCAGTTCTCCTTTCCTTGCACTGCATCATGCTGTAGAAGATGGAGAAATCCAGCGGGGCGATTATATCCTGTTCTGGTCGGTGGGGGCGGGAAGCATCTCCTCCTGTGCACTTATGAAATACTAATTAATAAGCAATATAACAAAGACGAGCAGGGGCTAGCCCCTGCTCGTCTTGTTCTAAGGTAATTCTATATCCTATTTCACCAGATCTTCTACAAATTTAGGCAGAGCAAAAGCTGCCTTATGCAGACGCGGTGTATAATACTTAGTCTCGATTTCCGGAATCTTTGTCTCATCCACTTCCAGCGGGTCATAAGTCTTGCTGCCCAAGGTAAAGGTCCATAAGCCGGAAGGGTAAGTTGGAATATTCGCCCCATACACGCGAACAATTGGGAAGATCTCCTTCACGTCACGGTTCACCTGCTGGATCAGGTCTGCTTTGAACCAAGGGTTATCCGTCTGCGCAACAAAGATACCGTCATCCTTCAATGCCTCATAAATCCCTTGGTAGAAGCCGCGCTCGAACAGCGGTGCTGCCGGGCCAACCGGTTCTGTGGAGTCCACAAAGATCACATCATATTTATTCTTATTCTCCAGAATATGCATGTATCCGTCATTTACCTGAACCTCAACCCGCGGGTTGTCCAGTTCTCCGGCAATCTCAGGCAGATATTTCTTGGAGTATTCAATGACTTTGCCATCGATATCAACAAGTACAGCCTTCTCTACTTCCGGGTGCTTGACGATCTCGCGAATCACGCCGCCATCTCCCCCGCCGACCACAAGCACATGCTTGGGATTGGGATGCGTGAACAGTGCTGGATGCGCGACCATTTCATGATAGACGAATTCATCCTTGATCGTAGTCATGACCATGCCATCTAATACCAGCATGCGCCCAAATTCCTCGGTATCAATCATCGCCAAGTCCTGAAAATCCGTCTTCTCTGTAACAAGCGTCTCCTTAATCTTCGCTGTGATGCCGAAGGAGGGCGTTTGTTTCTCTGTAAACCACAATTCCATCGTATCTACCTTCTTTCCGTCAGAATAGTGTTTAGCCGCTATATCCAGGCCCGTACCACATTAGGCCGGGGGTCCTCTTCAGATTCACTTCCTTTGAAAGCTTCTCTTCCTATATTGTACCAAACAAATTGATTATATTAAATCAAGCCTAAAATGCAACTATGAATATCGCGCCCAAACTTTCCCATACTTAGGATAAAGCAATCAAGAAGACGGCTATAGGCATAAGGATCTTCTCATCTGCCAGGATACCGCCTTCTTCCATCCATTCTTTTGCTTTGAGGAGGAATCATCGTTGCAGCGTCTATCCCGTACGAACCCCAAGTCCCACCCTTTATGGCAGCGGCTTCTCAAATATGCATTATCGGCTGCACTGCTAGGGGTCCTAGCTCTTGGCATACTGCTGGTTTATCTGTATCAAGCTCCATTGCCCCCGGCAGACTCTGAACAGAACTCACAAATGCTGGATGCAGCGGGCAAAGCCATTGCCGTTTTCTCCTCAGGGGAGAAAAATCGCAAAAGTGTGACGCTGAAGCAGATTTCTCCTTACCTAGTTCAAGCTACGCTTGCCGTGGAGGACCGCCATTTCTATAACCATGTCGGCTTTGACTTTAAGGGCATGGCCCGCGCTACGCTCATTAATCTGGAGCACATGGACAAAGTGCAAGGGGCCAGTACACTGACCCAGCAGCTGGCCCGGAACCTGTATCTTACCCATGAGCGCACATGGAGCCGCAAGGTCAAGGAGGCCATGTATACCGCTCAGCTTGAGATGAAATACAGCAAGGACGAAATTCTTCAGATGTATCTAAATGAAATCTACTACGGCCACGGCGCTTACGGGATCGAGGCGGCTTCCAAAATGTATTTTGGCAAATCCGCCAAAGACTTGTCCCTGGCTGAGAGCGCCATGCTAGCCGGCATTCCTAAAGGGCCTACCTATTACTCTCCTTACAACCACATGAAGAATGCTAAGGACCGGCAGAGAATCATCCTGGACGCTATGGTAGAGACAGGAGCCATTACACACCAGCAGGCAAATGAGGCCTATACCCAGCTTCTGAAATTCCTGCCTCCTTCCAAACGGACTACAGAGGACAAAGCCCCGTACTTCCGAGATTATGTAAGGAACGTGGTGGTGAACGAGCTCGGGTTCGATGAGAAGCTGCTGGAGCAAGGAGGATTGCAGGTCTATACGACACTTGACCCTGAAGCTCAGCAGGCGGCGGAGCAGGCTGTAGCGGGAGGCGTAGGCTCAGACAAGGAGCTGGAGGCCGCCCTCATCTCTATAGATCCACGGAACGGGCATATTAAAGCTCTGGTCGGGGGAACGAATTACGTACGCAGCCAGTACAACCATGTGTTTGCCAAAACGAGACAGCCAGGTTCCTCCTTCAAGCCGATTATGTACCTAACAGCGCTTTCTTCCAAGAAAATGACTGGTGTCAGCCGTTTTGTCAGCCAGCCTACACTGTTCCATTACGACGATAACCGCAAAACTTACAGCCCCAAAAACTTCGGGGATAAATATCTTGGAGAAATCGATATGCGCCAGGCAATCGCAGCCTCGGACAATATATATGCGGTAAATACAATTTTGACGGTTGGAGCAGACAAGGTAGCGGACTTGGCTAAGAAAATGGGCATCGAGAGCACGCTCAATCCCGTCCCTTCTCTGGCACTCGGCACATCGCCGGTAAGCCCGTTCGAAATGGCCTCTGCCTTCGCGGTCATCAGCAACCAAGGGACAAGTGTCAAGCCGGTGGCTGTGCTGAAGATAACGGATCCCTTCGGAAAGGTATTGTATGAGGCTCCCGAGAAGGCCAAATCAGAGCAAATCGTCGAACCCGCGGCAGCCTATGTTCTCACCCACCTGATGGAGAGCGTGTTCGAGACCGGGGGAACCGGCAATCGGGTCAGCTCCAAGCTGAAGCGGCCGGTTGCAGGAAAGACCGGAACAACCAGTACGGATGCCTGGCTGGTCGGCTTTACGCCCGAGCTGTCCACTGCTGTATGGGTTGGCTACGACAAGGACAAGACGCTAAGCACCGAAGGCTCCCGCAAAGCAGCCCCTATCTTCGCTCAGTATACGGAGAAGGCTCTAGAAAAGGTGCCGCCGAAAATATTTCCCATCCCCTCAGGCGTGGTCAGTGTGTACATCGACCCATCAACAGGGAAGCGATCCACTCCCGACTGCCCGAACAAGCGCCTTGAGGTCTTCATTGCCGGAACGGAGCCGAAGGAAACCTGCAGTGCCCACGGCAAGGCAGAGCCTACCCCTGCCCCTAAGACGGACGAGCAAAAAAATCACTCCTGGTGGAGCGATCTAAAACGATGGTGGATGGAGTAAACGGCCTCCGAAGGTTATATACTTATAGAACGACTGCTTCATAAAGCAGACTGGAGGGAGCGCCATGACCAAGAGCAACCATAAGGAGCCAGCCGCTCGGAGAGAAAGCATCGTCTCCTCCGCCTCCTTGCGAAGACACTCCGCGCTGGAGGCGGCGCCCCGGCTTCTGGGGCATACGCTTGTACGCCGGACCGAGGATGGCGAAATTCGCTGCCGGATTATTGAGACGGAAAGCTACGGCGGTGTGGAGGACAAGGGAAGCCACGCCTATGGCGGCCGTAACACGGCCCGTACCGAGGTCATGTTCGGAGAGGGCGGCATAGCCTATATTTATCTCATCTATGGCATGTACCACTGCCTGAATGTGGTGACAGGCGCAAAGGGAGATCCGCAAGCTGTGCTAATTCGCGCCGTGGAGCCTCTGACAGCAGAAGATGAGCGGCGGATGGCCCTTTATCGGGGAAGAAGCTACCGGAAACCCGCCGATCTCAGCAACGGTCCGGGAAAGCTGTGCCGTGCGCTACGCATCGACAAATCGCTGAACGGAGTTTCTTTTGGAGATACAGAGGGCCCTCTATATTTGGAGGCAGGAGACCCCCGCCAATCGTTTACGGTCAAGGCCGGGATACGAATCAATATCCCCTATGCCGAAGAGTATGCTGAAGCTCCATGGCGGTTCTTTATTGCCGATCACCCGTATGTTTCGGTAAAAGACAAGAATGCGGTGGATTATGAAGGACTGACCGATTTCTAAGGATTACGGATTCGTATTTCAGAAGATTCTCTAGGAAAATAAGCTCAAGGAAGGTGGATGAACCAAAGGTGACGGTTTATCTGCCTTTTTATATGGTTAAGAAAAAATACATCTATTCATTCAAATGCCTCTTTGAATATATACAAGAACAGGAGTATACTGATATTAACATTCAAACGATTGTTTGAATATTCGTAAACATTACGATCTATTGCCAACAGGGTTGAGTTATCCAAAGAGTTTAGTTATTGAATAAGTGATTTAATCCTCTGTATGAAAGGAGATTTTACAAGATGAGTGAAGCTGCCAAGACAGAAGCCGAAGTTTGTGAAATCATATGTACCCATCCGGACAAGACCGCCCCGCTTAAAGGCTTGGTTCATCCGGAAGAAATTCATGGCATGTCGCAGATTTTTAAAGCTCTATCCGATCCTACCCGCGTACAGATTGCCTTTCTGCTGGACCAGGCTGAGGAGCTCTGTGTCTGTGATATTGCCGAGCTGCTGGGTTGCTCGATCGCAACTGCTTCCCATCATCTTCGTCAGCTCAAAGCCGCGCATATTACCAAATCTCGCAAGGAAGGCAAGAACGTCTACTACGCTCTGGAGGATGATCATATCCATACGCTGATGAGTATGACGCTTGCCCACCAAAGGGAGAAGAGTCATCATGAGTAGCCAGCGAAGCAATGCTATGCCGGATCGTCAGCAAGTGGAATATCCGGTCAAGGGGTTATCCTGCGCGAATTGTGCGCGCGAGCTTCAGGAAGATATCCGCAGGCTGCCCCATGGCGAGACAGCCACCTTGCACTATAACAGCAGTCGGCTGCTCGTCGACCCAAATGTCAACCTCACTGAGGTTAAGCGAATTCTGCGAAGAGACGGAGCTGAGCTTGGCTCCCAGAATCCAACGGATCCCGAGAACCAAGCGGAACATGAGCATGGACATGGACATGCTCATGGGCATGAACAAGAAGATGATCATCCCCATACTCATGAACACGGGCATTCCCACGACCATGGACATGAGCACGGACATGAGCACGGACACGCTCATGGACACAGCCATGGCGGCGATCGCCTGATCCAGCGCCTTCTCATCGTCGCCGCCGTCTTGTATGGCGCAGCTCTGCTAGCCGGTGACCTGCTGCCGCAAGCGCTGAAGGTAGGCCTGTACTTGGCCGCCATTGTCCTCAGCGGCTACTCCACCTTCCTGCGTGGGCTGCGTAATCTGACTCGCCTGCGGTTTAACATGGACACGCTGATGACCGTTGCGCTCACCGGTGCCGTATTGATCGGCGAGTGGAAGGAGGCTACGCTTGTAGCCCTGCTGTTCGGCCTGAATGAGCTGCTTGAGGGCTACGGCATGGAACGGGCCCGCCGCTCGATCGAGAGCCTGCTGAATGCAGCGCCGAAGCAGGCTGTCCTGCTTAAGGACGGCAGCACAGCTACGGTCCCCGTCTCCCGCTTGCAGGCCGGTGATCTGGTTCTGGTTCGCCCGGGAGAGCAAATTCCTTCCGACGGACGCATCGAAGAAGGCCACAGCGCTGTGAACGAGGCCGCCGTGACTGGAGAATCCGTTCCGGTCACCAAGCAGCCCGGCGATGAAGTCTTCGGCGGAAGCATCAACACGGACGGTTTGCTGCGCGTTCGAATCAGTAAAGCCTATGAGGATTCGTCGCTTGCCAAGATTATGCACCTCGTTCGCGAAGCCCAGGATACGAAGACGCCGACTGAGCTGTTCATCGACACCTTCGCGAAGTACTATACGCCAGCGATTATGGCCATTGCTGCCCTGGTCGTATTAGTTCCGCCTCTTCTGTTCGGCGCTTCCTGGATGAAATGGCTCTATGAGGGCTTAGCCATTCTTATTGTAGGCTGCCCCTGCTCCCTGGTGCTGTCCTCGCCGATTGCCCTGGTCAGCGGCATGGCCCGTACAGCCCGCATCGGCGTACTCGTCAAGGGAGGCGTCCACCTGGAGCAGCTGGCGAAGATTGACGCGGTCGCCTTTGACAAGACCGGCACCTTAACCGAAGGCCGGCCAGCTGTCATTCGCGAATCGGTCTATGATCCCGAGCGGTTCCATAGGGTAGCATCCGCCCTGGAGGCGAACTCACTCCATCCGCTCGCCCAGGCGATTATGCGCCATATCGCCGCCAGTCCGGCCGGCGTGGCTCAGGCCGGTGAGGCAGCGAACTTCGTGACGCTGCCCGGCCAAGGCGTCCAGGCTGAGCTGGACGGCAAGACCTATTGGGCCGGCAGCGAGGCCCTGCTCGCTCAAACCGCACAAGCGCCGGCCGCGCTTGAGCGCGCGGCTGCCGATCTGCAGCGTATGAAGGATGACGGGCTCACCGTGGTCGCCGTGCTGGACGCTCAGGGCGTTCTCGGCCTGTTCGGCCTCGCCGACCAGCTGCGTCCGGAGAGCCCGGACGTCATCGCCCGGCTGCATGGGGCCGGCATCGCCCATACCGTCATGCTGACGGGCGACCATGCAGCCACAGCGCAGCGAATCGCGCAGCGCGTCGGCGTCACCGACTGGTACGCTGGCCTGCTGCCCGCGCAGAAGGCTGAGCGTGTCCGTGAGCTGTCCGGCCACTGGAGAGTGGCCATGGTCGGCGATGGCATTAACGATGCGCCGGCTCTTGCGGCGGCAAACTTAGGCATCGCCATGGGCAAAGGCACCGACAGTGCGGTTGAGACGGCGGATATTGTCCTGATGCAGGACCATTTGGGCCGTCTTCCGGCAGCTATATCCATTGCCCGGCGGGCCGCAAAGGTCATCCGCTGGAATATCGGAATCTCCCTGGCACTCAAACTGATTGCCCTGCTGCTGACGATCCCGGGGCTGCTCACCCTCTGGATAGCCGTATTATCCGATATGGGAGCAACCATCATCGTGACCTTGCTCGGTCTATCCATTTTTCTAGGCAAAGATAAATCTTAATCCCCTCACAGCCTCATATGTGCTATTGCAACCGCCCTAAGGTCACTTGGGGCGGTATTTTTACATTCCCCAATAAGTTAATACAATTTTTACATATCTGCCGATGTGCGTTAACCCTTCTCCAAGACAAGGCTGGTACACTTTTCCTTGCGGGCTTAACCATCAAGCCTTCCCGCAAAATTTTGCTAGGGGGAAATCCATTTTGTTTAGAAAAAAATTTTTGGCCTTATGTATGACTTTTGCTGTAGCGGCAAGCATTACTGCCTGCGGTTCCAACAGTTCAAATTCAGCTGACAATAAGAATGCAGCAAACACAGGGAACGGAACGAAGACCGAGACCCCTGCTGCAGATACTTCTACAGGCTTTGTGCCTAAAGAGCTGCGTGTGCAGTTCGTTCCATCACAGAATGCAGAGACGCTTGAAGCGAAGACGAAGCCTCTGGCTACACTGCTTCAGGACAAGCTGGGCATTCCGGTAACCGTATCGGTGTCTACTGATTACAACACTATTGTAGAAGCTATGGCTTCCAAGCAAATTGATATTGGCTTCCTGCCTCCGAACGCTTATGTCCAAGTGCATGATAACAAGAAAGCCGGCGATCTCCTCCTTCAAGCCCAACGCTACGGGGTCAAAGATGAAACTGGTGAACCCACAGAAGAACTAGTTGACTTTTATAAAGCGGAAATCGTAGTCATGAAGGATTCTCCTATTAAAAAGCTTGAAGACCTCAAAGGCAAGAAAATGGGCTGGCAGGACGTAACGTCCTCTGCAGGCTATGTGTTCCCTGCTGCTGAGATGAAAAAAGCCGGCGTGGACCCTGACACAGATGTTCAGGGCGTGACCATCAAGGGACATGACGCGGCAATTATGGCCCTGCTCAACGGACAAGTTGACGCTGTAGCCGTATTCCAAGACGCTCGCAACAATGTAAAGAAGGATGTTCCAGACGTATTTGAGAAGACTCGGATCCTGCACTACACCGTAGGCATCCCGAACGATACCGTTACCGTACGCAGCGACATGGATAATGAATGGAGAACCAAGATTCAGCAAGCCTTTATGGATATTGTAAAAGATCCCGAGGGCGGCCAAATCATCAAGGATATTTACACGCATGCCGGTTACACGCCAGGCGACGACAAGAACTTTGAACCGGTTCGCGAATATGCCAAGCTGGTAGAAGGCAACTAATCTTATTCAAGCCTCGTGCGGCTTTGTAGGACTTCACGTACTATCGTCAACTGCGACACCGTCCATGGAGAGATGCCATGGCGGTGTTGTTTTAATTTCATTCTATAGAGAGTTGGTTAGCTATGATCGAATTCGTAAATGTCACGAAAACTTACCCGAACGGAACAACCGGACTCAAAAATATAAACCTGACCATTGAAGAAGGAGAATTTGTCGTCATTGTCGGTCTGTCCGGGGCCGGAAAGTCCACCTTTCTGCGCTCTATCAACCGCCTGCATGATATTACCGAAGGTGAGATCCGCATCAATGGCGAGTCCATCACCAAGGCGTCAGGCTCGCAGCTGCGGCTAATCCGCCGCAATATCGGGATGATCTTTCAAAGCTTCAATCTAGTAAAGCGCGTCTCCGTCCTAAAAAATGTCCTCTCCGGCCGGGTAGCCTATCACTCTACCCTCCGCTCCCTGCTGGGCTGGTTCCCCAAGGAAGACACCGACCTTGCGCTAAGCGCCCTGCAGCGGGTGAATATTCAAGAGAAGGCCTATTCCCGTGCGGATGAGCTGTCCGGCGGCCAGCAACAGCGAGTTGTCATCGCCCGGGCGCTCGCTCAGGAGGCCAAAATTATTCTGGCCGACGAACCGGTTGCTTCGCTTGACCCGCTGACTACCCGTCAGGTCATGAACGACCTGAAGCGGATTAACCGGGAGCTCAAAATTACAACCGTAGTGAACCTGCACTTTATCGACCTTGCCCGGGACTATGCGACCCGCATTATCGGGCTTCGTGCTGGGGAAGTGGTGTTTGATGGTCCTGTAGAGGAAGCAACTGATGAGAAATTTGCCGAGATTTACGGACGGGCTATCCGCTCGGACGAGGTGCTCGGAGGTGTACAATGAGGGCCGAGGCACCGCTTGGGAAGAGAACGCCGAGCTCCATTCCTGACGCTCCCAACCGCTACAAACGCTACAGCATCTGGCTGTTTGGAATCATTGTTGTACTGCTTTGTTCATGGCGCAGCGGTGTAACGCCGTACCAGCTCGTTGTCGGCCTGCCGCAAATGGGCGATCTGCTCGCTCAGATGTTCCCGCCAGATTGGAAGTACCTCGATAAGATCTGGAAGCCGATGATGGAGACGGTTCAAATTGCAATTATCGGCACCACCTTCGGGGCTATACTGGCTGTCCCTGTGTCCTTGCTGTCAGCCTATAATGTCATTCCGAACCGCTGGGTCGCCGGTATATTTCGCTTCATCTTAAATCTGGTGCGAACGATTCCCGATCTGCTCTTCGCCTCTATTTTTGTGGCGGTGCTTGGCATCGGCCCCTTTGCAGGTGTGCTTGCGCTCATCTTCTTCTCCTTCGGCATGATCGCCAAGCTGACCTACGAGGCGGTTGAGGCGATTGATCCAGGGCCGCTGGAAGCCATGACCGCTGTCGGGGCCAATAAGCTTCAATGGATCAGATATGGGGTAGTCCCTCAGGTGATGGGGCAGTTCATTTCATTTGTCCTGTACACCTTCGAGGTCAACGTTAGAGCGGCCTCCGTTCTTGGGCTGGTTGGAGCCGGAGGGATCGGTCTCCTGCTGAACCGTTCACTCGGTCAATTACGCTATGACCGGTCAGCGATTATTATCCTACTCACCTTAGCTATTGTTCTGCTCATTGATTATGGAAGCAGCCGAATTCGGAGGAAACTGCTATGAATACAACAACACTTAAGAAAAGCCCGTGGTCACGCATCCGCTTTAGCTTGATCGCATTGGCTCTCATACTTATCTATTGGTGGGCCTTCAGTGGAATCCGCTTTGAGGGCTTTCAGGAAATGGCCAAGACCGTCTCTGCAGCCATCCTGAACGGATTCCTTCATCCGGACTGGTCCTATATTTACTTACCGGACGGTGAAGACCTGCTGCGCGGACTGCTCGACACGCTCAGCATCTCGATCTTGGGTACCGTCATTTCCGCGGTGCTGTGCATTCCCTTTGCCTTCTGGGCATCTGCCAATATGAGCCGCACACGGGTTATCTCTGTGCCAGGCAAAATTGTACTTAGCATCATCCGGGTGTTCCCGGAGATTATTGTAGCCATTCTGTTCATCAAGGCTGTCGGCCCCGGTGCCTTCGCCGGGGTACTCGCCTTGGGGATTCACTCTATCGGGATGCTGGCCAAGCTGTTCTCGGAGACGATAGAAGGCATTGATCGCGGTCCGGAGGAAGCCATGATCGCCTGCGGAGCGAATCGTCTGCAGATTCTTCGCTATGCCGTCATTCCGCAGATCGTCCCAGCCTTCCTTTCTTACTCTATCTATCGCTTCGAAATCAATATCCGTTCGGCCACCACGCTTGGACTGGTTGGCGCCGGAGGCATTGGCACCCCGCTGATCTTTGCTCTGGATTCCCGGAACTGGAGCAGAGTAGCGATTATACTGTACGGCATTATTATCCTTGTCACCTTGACAGACCTCATCTCCGGCTGGCTGCGTAAAAAAATTATTTAACTTACGAAATCCCACATATGGAACATTTCCCCTCCTTCTTACGTTAAATAACATGAAGGAGGTTTTTTCTATTATGAATAAACTGCATAAGACGATAATCTGCACTGCTGCTGCTCTTCTCATCGCTATACCACTTGTTGGAACATCTATTACCCCTGCACCTGCCGCAGAAGCCGCTAACAAGCAGAAGGCTTCATTTGAAGCGGGCTTAGGACATACCCCTTTTAAGAAAGCAGGAGTTACATATCTACCTCTCAAGGACGTCGCTGAACTTCTGGACCTTCAAGTTAAATGGAATACCCAAACGCGCAAGACTGAAATTACCGGGATTACCCAATATGCCGAACTAACCCCGGGTAAACCTGTCATCATGATAAAAGGAACTAAACGGCTGACCCTAAATGCAGCCCCCCTGGTGAAGAGTGGAGTGACCTATGTTCCAGAGGCCCTCTTCAGCAAAGCGTTCTCCATTCCTGTAAAATGGAAGACCAAGGAATTTGTAACCTTACCCTATGAGAAAAAATATACGATGAACAGCCTGGGCAACAAGCTATTCTGGCTGAACAAGTCGGCCGACGTGCTTTATTCCGGCACAAGCGGACAGCTGCCTGTCCGCAGCGGCACCATTAGTTCCAGGGAACTTGACTGGATGGATATGAAAATCCGCAATGCCGGTGGCGAAACCTATGTCCTGGATATAAACAATTCCTATGGTGAGCCTCATATCCACGACGAATGGATACGGGTAATCCTTTATAAAGGAAAGATCGTCAAGCAAGCCCAAATGTCCTTGGAAGCCGCAGGGATGAACCCTGACTTCTACGGGTACATTTACCCTAACGCGGCTTCTTATAAAGGCAACATTGTCATGAACACCGGTCATCGTATGGAGCTGGTTACCCCGCAGGGCCAGGTAGTGGAGAGCTTTAACCTTGACCGGATTGCCGGTACCACCAAGGATGTCTACAGTGTAGAGACCCTTGAAGCTGAGTTTCTGCTCATCCGCCAGCATCGCACAGGTGATCTCATGCTGGTTAACCGGGCCACAGGGGAGTCCTCCGTACTTTACAAGCAGTTATTTGACAAGGAGACCGCTACGAAGATTGAAAAGCAGACCCCAGATTATTACAGATATCGCTTGACTTATGCCGGTCGTTCGGGGAAGACCCTCAAGTTTAACTGGGGACTCGAAGGTCAAAAGAACGGACAGACGTTAACAATGGAGCTGCCATTCTAATTCACCACTTTATAAATGCAAGCAGCCTCCTTATAACAGATCATAATGATCTGCATAAGGAGGCTGCTTTGCGTTGTACCTATTCTCTTGGGAATGGGTGTAAATTCAAATCAAGTTACCCTTCCAGCACCGCCTTCAATTCATCTGAAGAGCGCGCCCACCAATCTGCATTATGCGAGACGAGCAGCTGCTTCAGCGCCGCCTTATCCTCTGGCCCTAGCTCATCCAGCATAATCCGCCGCTTCAGCGCATAGTCCAGCTTGTTTACATGGTCGGCTAGGATCTTCCATCCGCGTTTATTCTCCGTATCAATCCACATCTCGCAAGCCGTGGCCCCACCATAGAATTGTCCTTCTGGTGTCCGGTCCACAGCCACCCATACAACCCAAACCTGTCGGCCTGCCGGAACATCCTCCCGGTTCGCCGAGAATTTAATTCCACGTTCTACCTTACTCTTGGCATGCATAGCTCCGATATCAATCTTCGCTTCACCGCCATCAATAATGACTGGAGATACGTTGTTCAGGTCAATCGAACCGGCTCCGAATCCCTTATGCTTGCTTTTCTCGTTACTGCTTACAATATTTAACGCTAGCGGCTTCTTGCCTGCTTTCGGTTGGTTATTATCCATGAGTCCCTCCACATCCAGCGCGCTTTCATGCACGCCTTTGTACCTTAATTTTATTTTAGCTAATAATCTTCCAAATGCAAACATATACATGCTGTAGATGCTTGTCAACGGGAGGTATGAAGGGTATGACTGCACCAAAGCACAAAAAAAAAATTTTAGCCGCAGCCGCTCTACTGCTGCTTGCAGGCGCGATTCTTGCAATCAGGGACCCAGCACAGCAAGCTTTCCTTTCGCTTGCTCCAGAAAAGGGCAAGCCCCCTGTCACCAAGGCTGCGAACCCGAGCCCTAAGGAAAGCGTCCAGCAGCCTAGTGCGGAGGTGCTTAGCCATCGGGTAACGGAATATCACATTGATGTCAGCCTGGACGCCCAAAAGCGAACCTTGACCGGTTCACAGACCCTCACCTGGACACATCCGGGACAGAAAACGGTCAACGAAATTTATCTTCACTTATATCCAAATGCATTCGAGTCAGAGAACAGCACATTTATGAAGGAATCCGGCGGCAAGCTTAGAGGAGACTCGATGCCCAAGGATGGCTGGGGGAGCATGAAGCTGAAGGACATACGAACCACGGATGGAATTTCTCTGCTTCATCGCGTTCAGTATGTTCAGCCGGATGACGGGAATGTGACGGACAAGACCTTAGTCAAGGTCAGGCTGCCTCGCCCGGTGAAGGGAGGGGAGGAGCTGACGCTTCAAATTAATTTTGAGGTTCAACTGCCCAAGGTATTTGCCCGTATGGGAACAGCCGGAGACTTCGTGATGGCCGGACAATGGTTCCCTAAGATGAGCGTCTATGAACCAGCGGGGATCCGAAATCGCTCGGCCGAAGGCTGGAATCTCCATCAATATCATGGTACCTCTGAATTTTATTCCGACTTCGGTATATTCAGTGTACGGATCAACGTCCCGGCTGATTATATAGTGGCTGCTACCGGGTTCCCTACCAAGTCAGCGATCATAAAGAATGACCGAAAAACCTATCAGTTCTACGCTGATGATGTCCATGACTTCGCCTGGTCAGCTTCACCTCACTTCGTCTATGCAGAGGAGCCCTTCTCCTCAGCTCAGGTCCCCGGTGTGCGGATCAAGCTGTATCTTGACCCTGCTCATAAGGACCTGAAGGAACGCTATTTCTATGCAGCCAAGGCTGCACTCTCCGCCTACAGCAAGTGGTTTGGGAGCTATCCCTACTCCACATTATCCATCGTCGTTCCCCCGAAGGATGGCAATGGAGCAGGAGGTATGGAATACCCTACGCTCGTGACTGCCTTCGGGGC
Organism: Paenibacillus sp. CAA11; assembly: GCF_003060825.1. Taxonomy (NCBI): domain Bacteria; kingdom Bacillati; phylum Bacillota; class Bacilli; order Caryophanales; family Paenibacillaceae; genus Paenibacillus; species Paenibacillus sp. CAA11. Next base: position 104,328 of record NZ_CP028922.1, on the reverse strand, counting down.
AAGCAGTGAATCTCCCGGCTACGATCTAGAGCGAACCGTGATCCATGAAATCGCCCATCAATATTTCTATGGCATCATTGCCAGCAATGAATTTGAGGAGCCTTGGCTTGATGAGGGCTTTGCCTCCTACGCTGAAGACAAGCTCATGGAGCAGGAATATGGCATAGTCTCCAATCTTCCTATCCAATCCAGCCTTGTGACTTCGCCGATGCCTCTCCAATTATCGGCCTGGAAATATGGCTCTGCTGAGGTTTACGCGCAAAACGCCTACACGAGGGGCAAGCTGCTTCTGAAGGACTTAGAACGCCAGCTGGGCAGTAAAAAGATGGCTAAAGTGATGGCTGCATATAGCGCCAAATATCGTTTTAAGCACCCCGCTACCTCCGATTTTCAAAAGGTGGTCGAAAAGACAACGGGGCAATCCTGGAAGAATTACTTCAATCAATATGTATATGGCGGACATATGCCCGATTACGCCATTCAGGATATCACGATTCACCCGGGCAAGAACGGGACCGGTTATGAATCCTGGGTCGATGTCAGCCGTAAGAGCGGCATCGCTCACGAGGTTCCTCTTGTCTTTGTCTTCAAGGATGGACATACAGAACGCAAGACGTGGGATGCCAAGACAGCCCTGACCCGGTTCAAGTTCAGCTACAAGGAGCCACTGGCTTGGGCCATGGTTGACCCGGCTTACACCCTGGTGCTGGAGAACAAGCATATGAACAACTACCTCAAGGCAGAGGTTGATCCCGTAATTCGTTCACGCCTAAACTTAAGCGTCACCAAGCTGCTCGAAGCGCTGCTTGGATCGCTATCCTGGTGAGGTGACAAACATGCATTATATAAAACAAGGTCTGGGCAGCGCGAAGAGACAAATTGCGGTTGCAATCCTCTTATTTCTGTACCAGCTGCTTTGGGGAGTATTCCTATACCGGATTGTAGACTCCGTAATTGCTCCGGCCCTAAGGCGCTACCCTGAATCAGAGGTTGGACAGCTTAGCCGCCTCCTGTACCTTATAGAAGGCCAACATGAGCTGCAGACCAGCTCGGACGTGAAGCTGGTGCTCGGCCTTATTGCAGGCATGTTCCTCTTCCGCTTGATACTTACTCCTCTCATCAGGGCCGGCATATATAACGGATTATTGGGCGAGGCAGATGAGGAGGGGGCCGGCTGGCTGTTCTTCCAAGGAATGCGCAAATGCTGGAAGCCTGTAGCCATCCTCTATGCTATAGAACTGCTCTTAATATTAATCCCGTCTATTTGGCTTCTGCCTGAGCTTTACAGCCTGCTTCCGGGACTTCTGCAAGGCACGACCGGCGCAATGCTCAAGTTTGGCGTCATTCTGGCCAGTCTCGGGATTTGGAGTTATCTCGTCAAGCAAGGCCTGCTCTATGTCACATTCGGATGGCTCTCGCAAACAGGGATTGCCCCTTCTCTCATGCAATATGTTCGCAAACTGCCGGCTGTGCTTGCCGTATCCTGTATCCTCGGCGCTGCTGCCCTTCTGGCCGCAGGCATGTTCAGCACAGCCGCCTGGATCTGGACGGGCCTTATTGGACTAATCCTGCAGCAATCCTATCCATTTATTCGCAGTTTCTTCCGTATCTGGTCGGTATCCTCGCAATATCATCTCTGGAAAAAAAGTTATCAAAAAAATTAATCAAATAGTCGGACCATCTTGTACTTCCCAGGTCTGATAAGGCCTCCGCCTGACGACGGAGGTCTTTTTGATGCTCTCATCACTCAAAATCTCGCAATTACTCGTTGCCAAAAGATACCTGTGTTTGTTACAATAACACCAATGAAAGTAAAGTAACAACTTTGTAATTCTTTTTTAATAATTTAGCAGGAATTTCGACAGATATGTCGAATATCTACTTTTAGATGCAAAATATATAAGAAAGCCTAATTCCCGAGCATCCGGGAAGCGGGGGAACCGTTTTGGGTGAATTGATCTCGCAAGAGAGGGATCATAGGGAACCTTCAACCGAATCCTTAAGCTAACCTCGCAGGCGTTGGAAGGAGTTTACGTCAGTTTGAAGAAGAAGTTGACCGCAGCAGCTGTAAGTTTTGCCATTATGTTTACCTTAGGAACTGGAAGCGCTTTTGCTGATACCAAATTGGACTCTGTTGTCGATTCGGCTATTGGCACACCTTATAAATCTGGCGGAACTACTACAAGTGGATTTGATTGCTCCGGATTTACAAGATATGTGTTCAATAAGCTCGGCATCAAGCTTCCTCACCAATCTGGATCCCAGTTCAAGATGGGTACGGCAATAGACAAAAGTGAACTGATTGCTGGAGACTTAGTGTTCTTCAACACCTCAGGCAAAGGGATCTCCCACGTTGGGGTATATGTCGGCGACGGAAAGTTTGCCCATGCCTCTTCCTCTAAAGGAGTTACCGTTAGCAATTTGAGCGACAGCTATTACGTCAAACGTTACGTTGGAGCTAAACGCATTATGAGCAATGATGTTTTCGAATCCGTCGCCGACGAGTCCCAAGACAACGACGATGTAGAATAAGAAAACCTCCTGTGCTGAGCCCGCAGCGATTCTTGCCGGAATCGATTCTGCGGGTTTTTTTCTATTTCTACATCGTACCATCTATTACCCCTCCCCAAAGGCAATAAACCGCAGATTTAGCCGTTTTCCCAAAAAAAGTGAGAGCAAAACTTGCCAAAGCCTAACCCATTTGTTACAATGATCAAGTAAATGGTAACAACTTTGTAATCATTGGTCGTACGTCGGAATGAGGAAACGCGAGTTCCCCGGAAAGGTATTGCGTTCTTCCAACCTAAGATTCGAATCCACTAGATTCGAATGAACAAATAACCCTTACCCCTTGGGGTAAAGGCTATTTCAACCACAGGTGCACTAACAATAACCAGCCGAATTCCCAAGCACCTGGGAAACGGGGGAACCAGTTATGGGTGAATTGACCTCGATTACAGAGGGTCATAGGGAACCTTCAACCGAATCCTCAAGCTAACCTCGCAGGCCTTGGAAGGAGTTTGACATCTTGAGAAAGACACTGACAGCAGCGGCGATGAGCTTGACTATTCTGTTCACCATGGGTACAGGTAATGCCTTCGCTGACTCCAACTTGGACAAAGTCGTAAATTCGGTATATGGAACGCCCTACAAAATGGGTGGAACCACCGTCAAAGGCTTTGACTGTTCCGGATTTACCAAATATGTGTTCAAGAAAATGGGCGTAACACTGGCGCGTCAATCGAAAGCACAGTTCAAACAGGGAACCAGTGTAGCTAAGAGCCAACTGAAAGAAGGAGATTTGGTCTTCTTCAACACCTTAGGTAACGGTGTATCTCATGTTGGTATTTACGTTGGAAATGGAAAGTTTGCGCATGCCTCTTCCTCTAAAGGCATCCACATCGACAAATTAAGCAACAGCTATTATCAAAACCGTTACGTTGGAGCTAAACGCATTTTGAGCAAGTATACTTATCGTTTGTTTGCAACAGAGCTTTAACCTTCCGCACAAAGGTCAAAGCTGACATAACCGCATTGCCTATGCATGACCGCGGGCGATTCTTGCCGGAATCGACTTGCGGTCTTTTTTTTGCCATCCTACATGTTATAACGCAGCAACCAGGCAAAAGGTTCCAAAAAATTTTTTTACAATATACTTCATTGGTCCTAAACCAACTTCTATGATCTTCCTACCGCTTTTATACCCCTTGGTCCGATCCTGAAACATCTATCGCCCATCTTATAAAATTTTGCTTAGCACGCCATTTTGCATTCAACCAGCCCAATCGGGTACATTGTTCTTAAGGTCTTAAGTCTTTCACTGTAAAAAGGAGGAACGCCCTATGAAAAACTCTCCCCCTCCATTCCACATCGCTTCGATGGAGGAAGCTCATGCAGAGATTATTTGCTCCTGGGTATATGAGCCTCCTTACAATATATACGGCTGGCTTCCCTGGGAGCAGATGAAGGCCCTTGAGGTTGAATTTGGCGATCCCCTGCTGCGCCGAGAACAATATGTATCTGTCCTCGACCAGGATGACAACTTGTGCGGATTTGCCCAGTACTTCCCCATGCAGGGCGTTACCCGGCTTGGTATCGGCATGAGACCCGATCTGTGCGGTCACGGACAGGGAGAGGCCTTTGTCCGGGCCATTGCCGACGGCGCACGCCAAAGAAACCCAGATCATGAAATTGACCTGGAGGTGCTGACCTGGAACAACCGAGCCATTCGTGCTTATCAGAAGGCCGGCTTCACTATTACCGACCTCTATGAGCGCCAGACCCCTGACGGGCCAAAGCCTTTCTACTGTATGGTGTTAAAAGACTAGCGTAATACAAAAGAACGCCAGGGACACGGCTCCTGCCTGTAATCCTGGCGTTTTTGCATATATTATGCTTGGGCAGCGGCCTGGAAGGCCTCCACCTCGGCTCGGGTTGGCATGCCTTCCTGGGCGCCGAGCTTCGTCACGGCCAAGGCTGAAGCCGCGAGCGCAAACTGCACGGCGTCAGCTAACGCTGCGCCCTCCCCCAGCGCCACCGCAAGCGCGGCGCTGAAACAGTCCCCCGCGCCGGTCGTATCGACGGCGCGGACCCGATGAGCCGCTGCAATAGCCGGCTCACCCGCAGGCGCATCCGGTTCCGGTGCGCCAACATAGGCCGCGCCCTGCGCGCCGAGCGTGGTGACGACGGCGGCTCCCGCCGTCTCAGCCAGCTCGGCCATCGCGCGGCCCAGCGCTGCCTGCTCTGCGGCAGCGCACCCGCTCAGAACCGCCAGCTCGCTGCGGTTCGGGGTGATGGCGCTGGCTGTGCTGAGCAGCGCCGCAGGGATGCCCCCGGCCGGAACCGGGGCCGGGTTCAGCACGACGACCGCGCCGGCCTGGGCCGCGGTCTCGGCTGCGCGCTGAGCCGCAGCCAGCGGGATCTCCAGCTGGAGCAGCACCACATCCGCTTCGCGCAGAAGCGCCTGTACCTCCAGCGCCTCAATCCGCTCTGCGGTCAGGTGGGCATTGGCGCCGGGGACCACGACAATGCGATTGTCCTCCCCATCCAGCCAGATCGAAGCTACGCCTGTCCGAACCTCGGGCAGCCTCTGAACACTGGAGTTGTCCACCCCGGACTTCGCCAACTCATCAAGCAGACGGTGCCCAAATTCATCCTCACCAACCATGCCCACCACGGATACCGAAGCTCCCAGCCTGGCAGCCGCCACCGCCTGATTAGCTCCTTTGCCTCCAGGCAATAGATGAAGCTGTTCTCCCATCACCGTCTCTCCCGCTGCCGGGACCTTTTCCATTTGGGTCACCATATCTAAGTTCAGGCTCCCCACAACGACAACTCTCGGAGAACGTCCAATCTTCTCCTTAGGTAAACCAGCGTTATCCTTCATATAACACGAAGCCTCCTCTTCTCAGAGCGAACGATCCTTCTGCAGTTATTCAGCCGAACGCATCTTCTCGAAGGCTTCATTATATTGCTGTGCTTCCTTTATATCCACCGCGGTAATGCCGCCCTCTTCCCAAGAAGTTAATCGAAGCGTCACTGTCTTATAGTCGATTGTGATGAACGGGTGGTGATTGAACGCTTCTGAGATTGCCGCCACTTCATCCACGAAGGCGATGCCCTTCATATAGTTCGAGAAGGTGTATTTCCGGACAATCCAGCGCCCTTCCTCCAGCTCCCAGCCCTCCAAATTCTCTAAATGCGTAATCACTTCTTCCGGTGTAAATGGCATTACTGCTTCCTCCTCATATATGAAAACATCGGTCATTTTTGCACGTTTCAGCTGTTTGATAAGCTGGTACAAGTGGGGATAACAGCATTCCTATTGCTTCCCCGTATCCCACCTATATTACCATGGGCTCTTAGGTAAATCCAGAAACCAGGGTAAGTCCAGCGCTCTAGATCAGCTTAACCGAAGTCAACTCTTCCTCACCTACCAGCACATTGATTCGGTGTCCTTCCCCGTCATAGATCACCACAGCACTGCCTACGGAAATTACAGGCTCACTGCCTAGAGCAAAGAATAGATCCTCGGCTAAGGCTTCTCTTACCTCGTGCCGCTCCTCCCCCGACAGACTTGTCCAATCCGATTCTTCCATTTCAAAAAAGACGTAGCTGTCCGGAATTGCACTCATCGCATCCGTCAGGTCTGCCAAGATCAGCGCATAATCCCTGCCATGTTTTACACCCAAGAGGTCAGCCTCCTTATTTTTATCATAATTAAACCGCTTGCTTTTATTATACCGGAAAAAACCACTTAAAAAAAAAGTGAATTCTGTCGATAAAAAAGATAACATGCTTTTTTCTACCTTCCCGGAAGGATGCCGGAAGGTCCGAAAGGAATCAATTTTATCTCACGGATGAGGTGTATTCATGGAAATTTCAACACTGATCGGTATTGCCCTAGGCTTGATTGCCCTGGTACTAGGGATGTTCCTCAAGGGCGCACCGATTATCAACCTGGTTAACAACCCGGCGGCCTATGTTATTATTCTCGTTGGTACTCTCGCATCTCTGTTTGTTGCTTTCCCAATGTCCGAAATGAAACGTCTCCCCAGCATCTTTAAAGCTCTCCTCTTCCCGAAGAAAATGATCAGCAAGGAAGAGGTTATCACGCTGTTTATGGAGTGGGCCTCCATTACCCGCCGCGAAGGACTTCTCGCCCTTGAGAGCAAGGTCGAAGAGATTGATGACGCCTTCCTGCGCAGCGGCATGCGGATGATTATTGACGGTAATGATCAGGAATTCGTCAGCGACGTTCTTGCTGAGGACATTGCTGCAACCGAAGAGCGCCACAGAGCGGGCGCACTAGTCTTTTCCCAAGCTGGGATGTATGCACCTACACTCGGGGTACTCGGTGCTGTAATCGGTCTGATTGCCGCCCTTGCCGATATGAGTGATATGGAGAAGCTGTCCCATGCGATCGCAGCAGCCTTTATTGCCACCCTGCTTGGTATCTTTACTGGTTATGTCCTATGGCATCCTATCTCTAACAAGCTCAAACGGATGTCCAAGCGTGAAATGGAAGTTCGCCTGATGATGGTCGAAGGATTACTGTCCATTCAATCGGGGATCTCCACGATCGCTATCCAACAAAAACTGACTGTCTTCCTGACACCGGCAGAACGCGCTAAACTCCAGGCTAAGGAAGGTGGCAGCGGTGAGCAAAAAGAATAAACACGAACATCATGAAGAGCACAATGACGAGAGCTGGCTGCTTCCTTATTCTGACTTGATGACCCTGCTGCTCGCACTTTTCATCGTTCTCTATGGAATGAGCACACTGGATGCCAAGAAATTCGAAGAGATGAGCGAGGCCTTCAGCTCAGCCTTCAACGGCGGCGTCGGAGTGCTCGACAATAGTTCCATAGATGGACAGACAACGGTCAAGCCGACTGAGACGCTCGAAGTGACCAGTGCACAGAAGAAGAAGAATGAGCTGATGCGCCGTGAGCAGGAAGACTTGGAGAAGCTCAAAAGGCAGCTGGATAAATATATTAAAGATAACGGACTAACTTCTCAGCTCAGCACGAAGCTGAACCAGTCCCAGCTGATGATCACCATCAGCGATAAAGCCTTGTTCCCTTCAGGTAAAGCTGCAGTGAAGCCTGAGGCCCGCATTCTCGCCAAGTCCATCTCCGGTATGCTGACCCAGTTCCCGGATTATGAAATCTTGGTATCGGGTCACACCGATAATGTTCCGATTGACAACAATGAGTATGCTTCCAACTGGGACCTTAGCTTTGCCCGTGCCCGTAACTTCATGGAGATTCTCCTGCTGAATGACAAGCTGCAGCCTAAGATGTTCAGCCCGATCGGCTATGGAGAGTATCATCCAGTAGCATCTAACGATACGAATGACGGACGAGCGAAGAATCGTCGGGTTGAGATATCCATCATCCGGAAGTATCAGGATGGGGAAGCAAAAATCTCTGTAACCCCATGAGTATTTTCTCTACAGTAAAGCCTCTGCAAGATGGATCGCAGGATTGCATCCAATGCAGAGGCTTTTTTTCCTCGTATTTAATCTAATATCTCAAAGCTTATAATTCAGCTGCCTACCGAGCTCCTCCTTCTCCTCCGGCGTAAGATCACGCCAAGCCCCCCGCTTTAGGGCGCCTAAGTGAATATTCATCACTCGGATTCGCTGTAGACGTCTTACCTCATAGCCAAGTGAAGCGCACATTCTGCGGATTTGCCGATTCTTGCCCTCTGTCAGAATAATACGAAAAACGTTATCGCTGATACGCGTAACTTTGCAGGGCAGTGTCATTTCTCCGAGGATGCGAACCCCTTCCGACATAGCTTGTACAAAACGGGGCGTGATAGGCTTATTGACTGTAACAATATACTCCTTCTCATGCTTGCCTTCTGCCCTTAGGATCTTGTTAACGATGTCCCCATCATTTGTCATGAGGATTAAGCCTTCCGAATCCTTGTCCAATCTTCCGATCGGGAAGATTCGCTCCGGGTGACCTACAAAGTCTACAATATTGCCCTTAATATGGCCCTCTGTTGTGCTAGTAATACCTACAGGCTTGTTCAGCGCAATATAAACATGTTTGCTTTTGGCTGCCAGTGGACGCCCTTCAATTCGGACGTCATCTCCATCCTCGGCCTGGCTCCCAAGCTCGGCGACCTGGCCATTAATCGTCACCTTGCCCGCTTGTACGAGCTTATCCGCCTCTCTGCGCGAGCAATACCCTGTCTCGCTGATCCACTTATTGATACGCACTTTATATCATCCTCTCCTATACCGGTTGCTGTGCTTCTTCTGGCTGAATCTTCGGCAAGGAGATCGTAACAAGTGTTCCCCAGCCTACTACGCTGTCTATCACCAAAGTGCCCTTGTGCACCTCAATGATCCGCTGGCTGACCATCAATCCAAGCCCTGTGCCATGCTCCTTGCTTGTGAAGAAGGGCTCACCCAGCTTAGACAGCATCTCTTTAGGAACTCCTTCCCCTTCATCGACAATCCATACCTTAACTTGATCCTCTTCCGCTTTTATCTCCAAGCCGATCATGCCCCCTTGAGGCATAGCCTCGACCGCATTCTTGAGCAGGTTAATAAATACTTGCTTGAGCTGATTCTCCTCACAATGTACATAGAGGGGCTCTTTAGCAAAGTCGGTTAGGAACTGAATGCCATACATATGGGCCATGCTGTCCAGAAGCGAAATCACATCGCCCATAATATATCTTATATCTTTTATTTGAAAATGGGTGGCTTGTGGTTTAGCCAAAATTAAAAACTCACTCACAATCATATTAATGCGGTCAAGCTCGGACAGCATCAGATCCGTATGCTGCGGACTCACCTTCCCACTGCTCTGTTGAAGCTGGAGAAAGCCACGCAGGGTCGTGAGCGGGTTTCGGATTTCATGGGCAACCCCTGCTGCAAGCTGGCCCACCGTGGTCAGCTTCTCTGACCTGCGGAGCAGCTCCTCCATTTTATTATGCTCTGTCATATCCCGATAAATGGAGATGAATGAAGTAATTTGTCCTTGTTCATCCACAATCGGCGACTGGCTGATACTGACTTCAATCTCAGTACCATCCTTACAGCGTCTCCTGGTCTCCGCAGCACCTAGCTGGTGTCCGCTGTGCAGTTGGCTATCCCGGAAATCCCATTCCGCCTGCAATTCTGGTGGGATGAATTGAAGTCGGCTCCCAACAACCTCTGAGGCCTCCCATCCAAACAGCTGTTCAAAGGCTTTATTGATCCGAAGCGTGCGCCCCTCCAGATCAGTTAGTTGTATAGCATCTGCCGTTTGGTTAATTACAGATTCCAGATGCTCTCTCATAAAGCGGTTCTCCTCATTCTTTTGGCGCAGCTTCTCTGTATACCCTCCTAAATTGCAAGCCATGACATTAATGCGCTCTGCAAGCAGTCCCAGCTCATCCCTGCGCCGCACCTGCAGCCGGGCATCAAGTTGACCGTTTGCCATATCATTTACCTTAACTAGAATATCCTGAATAGGGCGGATCATCCTGCACGCAAAGAAGTAACATACGAGAACTACGATTATAAACAACACTAGCGATACTATCACCTGGCTGCGAAGCTGGCTCCAGAGAACAGTCGAGAGCGTCACATCGTTGGAGAGCATGCGAATGACATAGGGCTCCTTGCCGATTTTAGTAATTGGGACAAAGCTCTCAATATATCGCTTTCCATTATAGGTCATATTGTTAATTAAGGTTTGTTTCTTCTCCAATGCTTCCTGTGTCAGCTTTACGGTCTGGTCTCCAGGCATCTGATAGGTTCCAAAGAGCAGCGGCTTCGGCCTATTTCTTGCTCCAAACTGATTGCCAAAGCGCTTTCCTAATGAGGAATCATAATGAAGAATAAATTGATCAGGATTAATCCCGGTAATTTCCACAATCCCTGAATTAACCTCCATTGTCTTCTGCAGAATTCCCTCAGGGCTCATAGCCTGGTGATATTCTTCAATATCGGAAGATCGGATGAAGGGATTGATCAGATAATTCCGCTTCCCATCTTGGTAATATCCCCACTTATCGATATTGTTCGGATTCGAGAAGGATATGTCAAACGGCCCCGACCAGAAGTCTTTAAAGGACTGTCCTTGCTGAACTTCTACCGACTGGCGTGCAAACAGCTGCTTCAGTGCCTTATACCAGTATCCCCAGTTTTTTGTGGATATCCCAATCTCCTTTGGATCCGTAGATTTGGTGACAACAATATCATCCTGTCTCTGGACCATAAGGGAGAACCCGCTAACTCCTGTCAACCGGCTCAGCTCAGCTAAATCACTGGTCTCAATCTGCTCAATATCAGGCCCGAGCTTATCCGCAGCAATCAGCGCTGCCGTTCTAAGCTTCTGGGCAATTTGCCGTTCCACATAATCTGAACTATACCGGCTTTGATCAATAGCGGCCGCAATCTGCTGAGCAGTCAGCATAAACTTAGACTCACTGTCCCGGCGCAGATTAGCCTCACTGGAAATAAAACTGAGGATTAGATTCAAAATTAATATCGCAAAAACGGATAAGGACATTATAATCGTGAGCTTATACTTTATAGATATGGACACACCTTTTCAACTCCATGCACCTGGTTATAAATGGCACAATTTCTACCTTAATGATACATTTATCGACACAGTTTGCATAGATGTTGATCTTCCTAGTTTCTATCCCATACAATGAGTAAAAAAGGCCATCAGAAAAAAGTTATGAACAAAACTACCTTTTTTACTGGAGTAATTCACAAAGTTATTCACAGGTTGGGCACAAGTACACAAACTATTATCCTCAACTGTGTATAAAGCTGTGGATATGGGGGTAGTTATGCACAAATTTGCGCACAACATGTTAACAAACGAATGCCTGTTCGTTGGACAGTGGTGGATAAAAGGAGGGCTTTAAAGCCATATGACATTAAATACAAATTCAGTCGAGGTTCTATTTGAAGAGGATTCCCATACTTATTGGATGCAGCAGGCCATAGAGGAGGCCCGTAAAGCAGAAGCCATAGGAGAAGTGCCTATTGGTGCAGTTATCGTACGCGGCAATGAAATCGTAGGGCGTGGCCATAACTTAAGGGAGACCGCTCATGACGGTACCGCTCATGCTGAGATGATTGCTATACGTGAAGCCTGTGACCGCATTGGCGCCTGGAGGCTGCTTGATTGCAGGTTATATGTTACGCTGGAGCCTTGCCCTATGTGTGCAGGAGCTATCGTGCAGTGCAGAATTCCGGAAGTCATTTACGGAACGGCCGATCCGAAGGCAGGCTGTGCCGGAACTCTAATGAATTTGCTGCAAGAGCCCCGCTTTAACCACAGAACCCAAGTTGTATCCGGCATTTTGCAAGAGGAATGCGCTTCGCTGCTTACCCAATTCTTCCGTAAGCTTCGTGGCAATCGAGTAGGAGGCTATTCATTAGATGAGTAGCCGACCTCTCACACCACCGTACGTACCGTTCGGTATACGGCGGTTCAACCGCATAAGTGCAATTTACGTAAACGCTCGTATTGCGCAGGAAAGTCATAATATCCTGCCTGTACGAGCTTTTTGTTTGTTATGGAACGAGACAACACTGGACTTCCGGCGATGCGCCAGTACCCGAGACGGGAATTGCCCCACTGGTAAGCCTGCCATTCCGGTATCCCCAGCTTCCGCAGGTTTTGTACTTTTGTTCGCGGCTTTTTCCACTGTTTCCAGATGTACATCCGCAGTCGTCTTCGCAACCATTCGCTCCAGCTTTGCAGGATCCGTTTCATGTCGGCCACATAGTAGTAACCAATCCATCCCCGAATGTAGACTTTTACCTTTTCCATGACTTGGCGAACATTTCTGCCCTGGCTGCGACTTGTGAGTTCTTTCAACTTCTTCTTCGCTTTTGCGAGGGATTGTCCATGGGCACGGATATACATGCCGTTCTTGTTCTTTCCCAGGGCAAAGCCGAGAAATTTGAAGTGCTTTCGAGCCACTACGCTACCGACCTTACTTTTCTGCGTATTGATCTGGAGTCTCAGTTTGGTCTCCAGGTACTTTCCGCAGGATTCCAGTAGCCGCACCGCTGCCCGTTTGCTTTTGGCAAGCACCACAATATCGTCCGCATAGCGGATGACGTTCACTCCGCGGCCTTTCATCTCTTGGTCAAATTCGTTCAGGTAGATGTTCGCCAGAAGCGGCGACAGGGGGCCTCCCTGAGGGGAGCCTTCTTCTGTTTTGCAGTGCACCCCGTTCTCCATAACCCCACTTTTCAGGTATCTCTTAATCAGTTCGGTTACGCGTCTGTCCTGAATTTGTTTGCGCAAAAGATGCATAAGCAGCTCATGATTCAGCGTGTCGAAGTATTTGGAGAGGTCGATTTCTACTGCGTAGCCGTATCCCTGTTCTGCATAGTCTTTCACCTTGCGAATGGCCTGTTGTGCGCTCCGACCGGGGCGGTAGCCATAGCTTCCCTCCGAGAAGAGCGGCTCGAACAGGGGCTGGAGCTGCTGGGCGACTGCCTGCTGAATCACTCGGTCTACGACCGTGGGTATGCCAAGCTTCCGTACTCCGCTTCCATCTGCTTTGGGAATTTCCTTGCGCCGTACTGGGCTGGGCTTGTATCTGCCTTCCCGGATCTTTTGCAACAGCTCGTCTCTATGTTCCTGCAGCCAGGGTAGCGCGTCTTCTACGGTCATTCCGTCGATTCCTGGCGCTCCATGGTTGCGTTTGACCTGTTTGTAGGCTCTGTTCAGATTGTCTCTGTCCAGAATCTGCTCCAGCAGGTCTGTTGCACCGCCTCTTTCTTTACGTTCCCGAGTACCGGCGCTCCGCACTCCCGCATGCTCTTCGCGTTCCACGCTATCCCTTTGCAGGTAGCCCTTTCGGTATTCTGCTTTCATCGCGTCAGCTCTCCTTTCGGTATGTACTCGAGACTTACGATTGTTCGGCCCTTCCCCGAAAAAAAAACCTTCCGGGTACTATGGCCTCTGCTGACTTCTCACAGCAAGCTTTACTCCGTCTTTCGGTTTTTTTTTTTCCTACTTGTCGTCTGTGAGACCTCCCCGGGTAAGAGCGATAACCTTCCCCTCATCTATCTGCCACATTTACACCATGGGATTCGGGCAGTATTGGACTTTGCTTTGTAGTGCAAGCTCGTCCGTCCCATGATGCCTTCTATGTGATTTCTGTTCGTCAGACCGAGGGTTTGCCTCCGGCTTCCTTCAGATTCCGCCTCGCGGCGGACACCCTTGCCTTCAGCTAACAGTTCCTACTGCCAAGCCTGTAGCGGACTTTCACCGCCGAGTTATCGCCCATGCCGGGCGCACAATAAACAACCCCCGCGCCAAAGGCGCGGGGGTTATTATTGTTCTCTTGATTATTCCATACCTACCGAACTCATTGCTTCTTGAAATTGCTCCATGGTGAGAGCATCGGCCGGAATGCCATATTTGAATTCAGGCTTCTCATTAATCTTCGTATAAGTGCTCTTCGCCTCGAAGGAAATTCTGATGTTCTCATCCGAATCAGGATCATTGAATTGCAAGTCACCATTCAGGTTCTGGTACACTGGGAACTCATCCTTGTTAATCGCCGTATTCACATTGAACGTGTTGACTTTTAAGAATTTCTTCAAGTCATCCAGTCCCTTGCTCAGCTCAGCTTGATCGCCTTCAGATAGTTGCTTCTTAGCATCAGCAATATCATCTGTAGTCAGCTGAAGCATTTTCCGGTATTCCTCTTTGTTGAGGATGTCTAGCACTTTAGGGGCTACTTTGTTGACAAGAATCGTGATTGCATCTTTTACATTATCGTTGGTGATGAAGAACTGAACCACTTGCTTGGCTTCTACACCCTCTGGAAGGCTGGCATCCTTAGGGTCGATGTCCTTAAAGTACTTCCCAGAATCATATTCCTCAAAGGCAGCTTTGGAAATTTCACCAACCAGCTTCTGAGTCTTGTCAATATTGAACATATCCGGATTGAATTCTGTACCTTCCTGCTCAGCTAGTTCCTTCATGTCCAGGACCAGGAACTTACCCACAACAGATTCTGGAAGCGGGTAGAACGGAATGCTAGGGACCTTCACATACATTTTCTCTTTAGTAAAGATGATTGGAATTGAGATCGTTGTAGATACATCTCCCTGCAGTTTCACTTCAAAAGTAGCTTCTGTCTGCATAGGATCCTTTTGGTAAACTTGAGTAATGTTGATTTGTGCATTTTTCAGCATTTGAACAACGCTTTGCATTTCCTGTGTATCGCCTTCAGGAATGTTTAGCGACAAATCTTTAATTTGAATTTGATTATTCAGTACATAGGAATCCATCTTGAACGCGTTAAGTGCTGCATTTTGCAGAGCCTCTTTGGATTCCTTCTTGGTGCTACATCCGGAGAGGACAAGTACCAAAGACATGACCAGCATAATCGTGATGCTAAAAAACTTCCTCTTCATTCGTTTCTCCCCTTTTTCCCTCTTATAAATAAAAAAAAATCAATACATATCTATGATAAACGATTTAAGCTCCAGGAGAAACCCTAATTATGAATTTAATGGATTGCCCGTTTCTTAAATCTCCCACCTTTTACATCATGTATATTTCCAACCGCTAAGAACGCATTTTCATCAAACTGGTTGACAATTTCTTTAAGCTTAGCCTCTTCCAGACGGGTGATGACACAAAAGATTACCTTCTTAGGATCACCGGAAAAACCACCTTCTCCCGCAAGATAAGTTACCCCCCGGCCCAAACGGTTGATAATAGCATCCCCTATATCGTCAATTCGTTCGCTGATAATCCACACCGATTTAGATTCATTTAATCCATCTACGGTAATATCAATCGCTTTGGATGCGATATAGTACGCAAGAATCGAGAACAACGCCTGATCCCACCCAAAAATAAAACCTGCGCTTCCCAATATGAACAGGTTAAAAAACATAATAATTTCTCCCACAGAGAAGGGAAGCTTCTTCGCAAGGAGAATGGCAACGATTTCGGTCCCATCGAGAGATCCGCCAAAGCGAATGGCGATGCCTGAGCCCAAGCCCAGCAATATACCACCGAACACAAAGGCGAGCAGCGTATCTTTGACCACACCATCTACATGATGAAGCAGTACCGTGACCACAGACATCACCACAATACCAAGCAAGGTAGACAGAGCAAAAGTTTTTCCAATTTGTTTATATCCGATAAGGAGAAAAGGCAAATTAAAGAGGAATAAGAACAATCCTAAAGACCATTCACTTAAATAGGCTACAATCACGGCAACGCCTGTGATGCCTCCGTCTGTAATCTGATTAGGTACAAGGAATAACTCAAGGGCAACCGCGTAAATGACGGCCCCAATAATGATAAATAGACAGCGGAGCATAATGTTTATAGCTGTCCGTTTGTTGTGTTGTGGAGCGGGGTTAGGGGGTGTAAACTTGGCTGGTAACTGATCCGGTAAATTTATCAATGGCATCACTTCCTTCTATAAATAAATTCATCTCCCATTCCTGCTTACGAGCTGTGTATTATGTAGTAACCTTATTTCTATTATGACACTATTTTGATAGTGTGTCTTTACAAATCGCAAGAAAAAATGATAAAGCCCCGGCTTAACTGCCGAGGCTACTTAGGCTATATATAGGTTTCTTACTTAGCTTCCCTCCGGATTAAGATGACCCACATGATTACGATTCTTAACCTTCTTAGAACCCGATAACGGCTCAGGACCTCCTTGACCTTTACGGCGTTCCTGCTTTGGCTGCACCCCAGGGACCGGCATACTTCTTGGTTTGCTCATCCCATAGTCCTCCTCTTGGTTGTATGATGGAATCTAATTTTAAGTCAGTATCATTTTTTGATAAAAACGCTCCAGCTATGTGTGGATAGTTCTGGTCACAATAAAAAACCGCTGTCCTCTAAGGACAACGGTTGGCAGTAATATGTATGGCGGAGAGAGTGGGATTCGAACCCACGTGGGCTTGCACCCTAACGGTTTTCAAGACCGCCCCGTTATGACCGCTTCGGTATCTCTCCATATGATAAGATGCTGTTCATCAATACAACGTAACAAACAGATCTTATCATAACACGCAGGGTGATTTCAAGTTATTTCTTCAAGGTAATAACTTCCAACCCACCCATATAAGGTCTAAGCACTTCCGGAACCACAACACTGCCATCCTCTTGTTGATAATTCTCCAAAATGGCAGCAACGGTACGCCCAACAGCAAGCCCTGAGCCATTCAGGGTGTGCACAAATTCAGGCTTAGCCTTTGGCTCTGGACGGAATCGGATATTCGCACGACGGGCTTGAAAATCCTCTACGTTGGAGCAAGAGGAAATCTCCCGGTACATACCGCTTTCAGGCAACCAAACCTCAAGGTCATAGGTTTTAGCCGCTGTGAAGCCCATATCCCCTGTACAGAGAGCCAGTACGCGGTAAGGCAGCTTCAACAGCTGCAGTACACGTTCTGCATTCGTTGTCATTTTCTCCAACTCTTCATAAGATGATTCAGGGTGAACCAGCTTAATGAGCTCTACCTTGTTAAATTGGTGCTGGCGAATCAGTCCCCGTGTATCTCGTCCAGCCGCACCGGCTTCTGACCGGAAACAAGAGCTGTAGGCTACATAATAACGAGGAAGGCTGTCGGCATCGAGAATCTCTTCCCGGTGATAATTCGTTACCGGCACCTCTGCGGTAGGAATCAAATAGTAACCGTCTTCCGTCAATTTGAAGAGGTCCTCTTCAAACTTAGGCAACTGACCTGTACCATAGAGACTGTCACGGTTAACGATATAAGGCGGCAGCACCTCTTCATAACCATGGTCATTGCTGTGAAGATCCATCATAAAGTTAATCAGTGCGCGCTCTAGACGAGCCCCTAGTCCTTTGTAGAACGTAAATCTCGATCCAGTTACCTTCGCCCCAGCTTCAAAATCCAGAATACCTAGCTCTGTAGCAATATCCCAATGCGGCTTTGGCGTGAAGCTGAATTCACGAGGCTCACTCCACCGCCGAATCTCTACATTATCTTCCTCAGAAGCTCCGACAGGAACGCTTTCATTCGGAATATTCGGAATGGCCAGCATCAGCTCATCAATTTGAGCTTCGAGCTGTCTCACTTCTTCATCGAGTGCCTTAATACGGTCACCCACTTCGCGCATTTCAACAATCAGCTCGTCAGCGTTCTCCTTATTCTTCTTACGTTTGGCTACTTCACCAGATACAACGTTGCGACGATTCTTAAGCTGTTCACTTTCCTGCAGCAGCTCACGGCGCTTCTCGTCCAATTTGGGGAAATCGGCGATTAAGTCCAAAGATTTACCTCGAGCCTTCAGCGCTTCTTCAACCCGGCTAAAATCGTTGCGTAATATTTTTACATCTAACATTAGGTAGTCCCTCCTAAAGACAACTCTATGCCAAAACCTCAAAAGAGGCGGTTCCTCCCCGCCCCTTAATGAGATTCGGCCAGCACTTCCAAGGCAAGTTAAACTTCAGATGAATCCCTAAGGATTATTTTGAAGCTGCCTGGCTGCTCTTGACCATATCTACAAAATATTTATGCATCGCATAGTCATCCGTCAGCTCTGGATGGAATGAGGTCGCTAGTAAATGTCCCTGCCGTGCCGTTACGATCTCTTCCTTATAAGTAGACAGAACCTCAACATTCTCGCCCACTGCGGTAATTAGAGGTGCACGAATAAACACAGCGCGCACCGGATTGTCGATCCCCTTCATCGGAAGGTCTGTTTCAAAGCTCTCCCGCTGACGTCCAAAGGCATTCCGGGACACCTGGATATCCATGACTCCCAGATGCGGCTCCTCACCGCCCTCAATGGTCTTAGCCAGCACGATTAACCCTGCACAAGTTCCGAACAAAGGCTTTCCTTCTGAAGAAAATTGCCGAATCGCATCAATGAATCCGTATTTCCGCATGAGCTTTCCGATGGTCGTACTTTCGCCACCAGGAATGATAAGTCCTTGAATGTCGTCCAACTGCTCTATCTTCTTTACGGCAACACCTTGGGCTCCCGCAAGCTCTATGCTTCTCAAATGCTCTGCAACAGCGCCCTGGAGCGCCAGAACTCCAATCTTCATAATCTGTCCTTCTTTCTACGCCTTACCAGCCGCGGTCAGACATCCGATCGGCAGCAGCCAGCTTCGAAATCTCGATGCCTTTCATAGGCGTCCCCAAGTTCTTGGAAACCTCTGCAATCAATTTATAGTCTGTATAGTGAGTAGTTGCTTCTACAATTGCACGAGCAAACTTCTCTGGGCTATCGGATTTGAAAATACCGGAACCAACAAATACGCCATCTGCTCCCAAATGCATCATCAATGCCGCATCTGCAGGAGTCGCTACTCCGCCTGCTGCAAAGTTTACAACCGGAAGCTTGCCGTTCTCATGCACCTCAAGCAGCAAGTCGTAAGCCACACCGAGGTTCTTGGCTTCTGCATACAGCTCATCCTTGGACATGTTTTGGACTTTTCGGATTTGGCTGTTAATAAGACGCATATGACGTACAGCCTCAACGATGTTACCAGTTCCTGGCTCACCCTTCGTACGAATCATGGATGCACCTTCTCCAATACGACGAAGCGCTTCACCCAGATCCTTAGCTCCGCAAACAAACGGTACGGTAAAGTCACGCTTGTCAATGTGGAAGACTTCATCTGCAGGTGTTAATACTTCACTCTCATCAAGGTAATCCACACCAAGGGATTCCAATACTTTGGCTTCTACGTAGTGACCGATCCGTGCTTTAGCCATAACTGGAATCGACACAACCTTCATAACTTCCTCAACAATAGTCGGGTCAGCCATACGGGCAACGCCGCCAGCTGCACGGATATCCGAAGGTACCCGCTCAAGCGCCATTACTGCTGTGGCTCCTGCCGCTTCGGCAATTTTAGCCTGCTCAGCGTTCATGACGTCCATAATGACGCCGCCTTTTTGCATTTCAGCCATACCTCTTTTAACCCGAGATGTTCCAGTTTCCATGTCTCATGCCTCCCGTATTATATCCTCAGCTGCTTCGGGCTGTTTACGCCATCTGCAGTTTAACCATATTTCCATGATAATCTAACTTTTAATTTTACATGATCGCCCTTAAATACACAACTCAAACACTCGGAATACTTCAAGGATTAGAACAAGTTCTTAATGCTATTAAACAGGTCAGAGAAGAAGTCTCCAATCGCGCGAAGGAACAGTTTAAACCAGCCTGCCTTCTCAACCTCTTGAGCCGTAATCAGATTGACAGTCTTCTGTAGGGTTTGGTTAGACCCATCCACTTTATACGAGTAAGTTACCGTACCTACCTTCGTTCCCGCTTTAACAGGAGCAGTAAGCTTACCCTGCTCTGTCAAGCTAACCTTAGACGTAACCTTGCTTAAATCTGCACCTTTAGGCAGTGCAAATTTAACCTCTTGATCTGTAACGAGCGGCACGGATTTATCCTTACCCTTCTTCACGTCCACAGTCTCTGCGCCCTTAACTGTAGACTTCGGTGCAACTACTTGTTTTACTTCGAAATTGTTAAACCCATAGTCCAGCACTTTCGCTGTCTCTGTAAAGCGGTGCCCCTCAGAATCAGCGCCCATTACAACACTAATTAGGCGCATCCCATTGCGCTCTGCAGTACCTGTGAAGCACTGCCCCGCAGCATTTGTATGACCTGTCTTCATACCATCGAGACCCGGATAAGCGTATTTCTTAAAGTTTTGATTGCTAGCATTGGCTTCGAGCATCCAGTTATAATTAATAATCGGCTTCTTGTCGCGTTCACGGAACTTGTATGACTGGATTGTGGTGAAATCTTTAAAGTCCGGGTGATCTTCAACAATATTACGCGCCAGAATCGCCGCATCCATAGCAGACATTACCGTTTCCTTGCTTTTATCTGCAGGTTGGTACTTCTCTGGCATATCCGCAATGCTCAGGCCTGTAGCATTTGCAAAGTAAGCCGTCTTCAGACCCATTCGCTTGGCCTCATCATTCATCATTTTGACAAAGGCTTGCTCAGAGCCAGCCACATGTTCTGCCAGAGCTACGGTAGCATCGTTGGCAGAGCCAACCGCCATTGCTATGTACAGCTCCTTGACCGTATGTTTATCGCCTTCCGCCAAAAATATCCGTGAACCGATGGATTTTGCAGCATTCTCCTTCACTGTGACTACTGTGTCCCAGCTTAGCTTTCCCTGCTTGACCAAATCAGCCACGATATACTCTGTCATCATCTTCGTCATACTAGCCGGAGGCAAAGGTTCATTACTGTTTCCTGTAGAGAGCAGCACTTGCCCCGTAGATGCCTCGATCAGAACGGCAGACTTTACATTAAGCTGAGGTGCTTGCGGTAGCGCGACATTCAATTGGCTTGTACTAGTAGTTGCTGCAGCTGCTTGAGTCTGTACAGCATTAGTCCCTTCAGCCAAGACAGCAGCAGGCAGGACGGAGAAACACAGCATATTTATGAGCATTACGGACGCTACGCCCTTTTTCAGGATACGCCGTTTATATGTTCTGTTAGTTATCTTCTTCGGTTTCAATGAATCTTAAACTCCCCTCGGATATACTCGCTTTCCTATCAACTATTCTATCATAGGCCATTACGCAAAAAAAAGACAGACCCGGCCTGAAAAGCCGAGTCTGCCCTTGAACATATTACCAATCCCGAAAATTATAATGAATAGTTAGGTGCTTCCT
Organism: Paenibacillus sp. CAA11; assembly: GCF_003060825.1. Lineage (NCBI taxonomy): Bacteria > Bacillati > Bacillota > Bacilli > Caryophanales > Paenibacillaceae > Paenibacillus > Paenibacillus sp. CAA11. Next base: position 83,162 of record NZ_CP028922.1, on the reverse strand, counting down.
TCGTGATTTGAACATCATGCGGATGGCTTTCGCGAAGACCAGCGCCGGTAATGCGTACAAACTCTGTATCGTTGCAAAGCTCGTTCAAATTCTTGGTACCACAGTATCCCATACCCGAACGCAATCCGCCCAGCAACTGATGAATCGTATCGGACAATGGTCCTTTATAAGCAACCCGACCCTCGATTCCTTCAGGAACCATTTTCTTATCATCATCTTGGAAGTAACGATCTTTGCTCCCCTGCTTCATAGCACTAAGGGAGCCCATACCCCGATACACCTTATAGCGGCGTCCTTGATAGATTTCCGACTCACCAGGGCTTTCTTCCGTTCCAGCAAACAAGCTGCCCAGCATGACCGCACTTGCTCCAGCTGCAATAGCCTTTGTAATCTCACCGGAATATTTGATACCGCCATCAGCAATGATCGGTACACCATATTCACGAGCTACTGAAGCACAATCATAAATAGCTGTAATTTGAGGAACACCAATACCTGCAATGACCCGGGTAGTACAGATGGAACCTGGCCCAATCCCTACTTTTACTACAGAAGCACCGGCTTCGATCAGCTCTCGAGTACCTTCTCCTGTAGCTACATTGCCGGCAATAATCGTAAGGTTCGGATAAAGCTTACGCAGCTCGCGAACCGCATCAACAATATTAATATGATGGCCATGCGCTGAGTCCACTGTAATTACATCCGCACCTGCTTTGACTAATGCCTCTGTCCGCTCAAAAGTGTCCTTAGAGATGCCCACAGCTGCTCCAACCAGCAGACGACCTTGAGCATCCTTCGCAGCATTCGGGAATTGAATGGCCTTCTCAATATCCTTAATGGTGATCAGGCCTTTGAGAACATTCTGTTCATCCACCAATGGCAACTTCTCAATCTTATGCTGTTGAAGGATAACTTCCGCTTCTTGAAGCGTTGTGCCAACAGGCGCTGTCACTAAGTTCTCTTTGGTCATTACTTCTTTAATCTTTATACTGTAATCATGAATAAAACGAAGATCACGATTCGTTATGATGCCCACTAGCTTTTGCTGGTCATTTACAATTGGGACACCCGAGATCCGAAATTTACCCATAACACGTTCTGCATCCGATACAAGATGATCAGGAGTTAAAGAGAACGGGTTCGTGATAACCCCGCTTTCCGACCGTTTTACCCGATCCACTTCTTCAGCTTGTTGCTCAATCGTCATATTCTTATGAATAATTCCAATGCCGCCTTCTCTTGCAATGGCGATGGCCAAGGCTGCTTCCGTTACAGTGTCCATCCCGGCACTGATCAGAGGAATATTAAGTTTCACGCTGTCGCTTAATTTCGTGGACACATCCACCTCTTTAGGCAGCACTTCAGATTTGCGCGGAATCAAAAGCACATCATCAAACGTTAGACCTTCTTTGGTAAACTTATTCTCCCACACCTGGGTTGTCCTCCTTAAATTCACTGTCCCAGCGGCCAAAATCCTTATGCACCAAGGCCGGAGTCATCTTACGGGAATATATTTTTACCATCTTAGCAAAGGGGATATAGGCTGTCAAGAAAAACCGGTGTGAAAACCAAGGTGCCTTTTCTGCAAAAACCAGTGTCCTTCCACAGTGCACAACAGCCTTGTTTATTAGACTTAGCTAAAGTGTACGCTCTTTGTTATCTCCTTATACAGGGAGATAAACAAAGAAAGCACCGTTGATATATCATCAACGATGCTCTCAATATCTGCTTGGCGGCGTCCTACTCTCCCAGGACCCTGCGGTCCAAGTACCATCGGCGCTGGAGGGCTTAACGGTCGTGTTCGGGATGGGTACGTGTGGAACCCCTCCGCTATCGCCACCAAACAGGTTTTTTCCGGTCGCTATCGCTCCCTGAAATTCATCAAGGAAAATAACCCACCTTCAAAAACAGCCTGCGAGTAAATATCAAACCTTGATATCCACCCACAATTGTTCAGATGTTTAATCACCTGAAAACTGGATACGAAACTTCATTGCGCTCTAGTTATTCTCTGGGCCCCGCCAAAGTACTCGGAATCAGCTTCATCAGCCTTTTCTTCACTTTGTGGGGTCATTTTAGGATAAGCCCTCGACCGATTAGTACTGGTCAGCTCCATGCATTACTGCACTTCCACCCCCAGCCTATCTACCTCGTCGTCTTCAAGGGGTCTTACTAATTGGGAAATCTCATCTTGAGGGGGGCTTCACGCTTAGATGCTTTCAGCGCTTATCCCTTCCGCACTTAGCTACCCAGCTGTGCTCCTGGCGGAACAACTGGTGCACCAGCGGTGCGTCCATCCCGGTCCTCTCGTACTAAGGACAGCTCCTCTCAAATTTCCTACGCCCACGACAGATAGGGACCGAACTGTCTCACGACGTTCTGAACCCAGCTCGCGTACCGCTTTAATGGGCGAACAGCCCAACCCTTGGGACCTACTTCAGCCCCAGGATGCGATGAGCCGACATCGAGGTGCCAAACCTCCCCGTCGATGTGGACTCTTGGGGGAGATAAGCCTGTTATCCCCAGGGTAGCTTTTATCCGTTGAGCGATGGCCCTTCCATGCGGTACCACCGGATCACTAAGCCCGACTTTCGTCCCTGCTCGACTTGTCAGTCTCGCAGTCAAGCTCCCTTTTGCCTTTGCACTCTTCGAATGATTTCCAACCATTCTGAGGGAACCTTGGGGCGCCTCCGTTACTCTTTAGGAGGCGACCGCCCCAGTCAAACTGCCCACCTGACACTGTCCCCGCACCGGTTCACGGTACCAGGTTAGAACTCCGATACGATCAGGGTGGTATCCCAACGTCGCCTCCACCGAAGCTGGCGCTCCGGCTTCCTAGGCTCCCACCTATCCTGTACAAATCGTATCAAAGTCCAATATCAAGCTGCAGTAAAGCTCCATGGGGTCTTTCCGTCTTGTCGCGGGTAACCTGCATCTTCACAGGTATTAAAATTTCACCGGATCTCTCGTTGAGACAGCGCCCAAGTCGTTACGCCATTCGTGCGGGTCAGAATTTACCTGACAAGGAATTTCGCTACCTTAGGACCGTTATAGTTACGGCCGCCGTTTACTGGGGCTTCGGTTCACAGCTTCGGGATTACTCCCTAACCGCTCCCCTTAACCTTCCAGCACCGGGCAGGCGTCAGCCCGTATACTTCGCCTTGCGGCTTCGCACAGACCTGTGTTTTTGCTAAACAGTCGCTTGGGCCTTTTCACTGCGGCCCCCTCGGGCTATTCACCCTACCGAGGCACCCCTTCTCCCGAAGTTACGGGGTCATTTTGCCGAGTTCCTTAACGAGAGTTCTTCCGCGCGCCTTAGAATTCTCTTCTCGCCTACCTGTGTCGGTTTACGGTACGGGCACCTTCACCTGGCTAGAGGCTTTTCTTGGCAGTGTGAGATCATGACCTTCGCTACTGTAATTTTCACTCCCCATCACAGCCCAGCCTTAAAGTGTGCGGATTTGCCTACACACCAGCCTCACTGCTTGGACGGACATCCATCAGTCCGCGTCACTACCCTGCTGCGTCACCCCATCGCTCATAACGGTTTACGGTGGTACAGGAATTTCCACCTGTTGTCCTTCGACTACGCCTTTCGGCCTCGCCTTAGGTCCCGACTTACCCTGAGCGGACGAACCTTCCTCAGGAACCCTTAGGCTTTCGGCGGATCAGATTCTCACTGATCTTTTCGTTACTCATACCGGCATTCTCACTTGTGTACTCTCCAGCGCTCCTTACGGTACACCTTCAACGCATACACAACGCTCCCCTACCCCTGATGCAAAGCATCAAGCCATAGCTTCGGTGGTGTGTTTAGCCCCGTTACATTTTCGGCGCAGAGTCACTCGACCAGTGAGCTATTACGCACTCTTTAAATGGTGGCTGCTTCTAAGCCAACATCCTGGTTGTCTGTGCAACTCCACATCCTTTCCCACTTAACACACACTTGGGGACCTTAGCTGATGGTCTGGGCTGTTTCCCTTTTGACAATGGATCTTAGCACTCACTGTCTGACTCCCGGATATGAGTCCATGGCATTCGGAGTTTGACTGAGCTTGGTAACCCTTGGCGGGCCCCGCACCCAATCAGTGCTCTACCTCCACGACTCTTTTCTTCCGAGGCTAGCCCTAAAGCTATTTCGGGGAGAACCAGCTATCTCCGAGTTCGATTGGAATTTCTCCGCTACCCCCACCTCATCCCCGAACTTTTCAACGTTCGTGGGTTCGGGCCTCCAGTGCGTGTTACCGCACCTTCACCCTGGACAGGGGTAGATCACACGGTTTCGGGTCTACGCCCACGTACTCAATTCGCCCTATTCAGACTCGCTTTCGCTGCGGCTTCGGCTCTTCACCTTAACCTTGCACGTGAACGTAACTCGCCGGTTCATTCTACAAAAGGCACGCCATCATCCATATAGAGGACTCTGACTTCTTGTAAGCACACGGTTTCAGGTTCTGTTTCACTCCCCTTCCGGGGTGCTTTTCACCTTTCCCTCACGGTACTGCTTCGCTATCGGTCGCTAGGGAGTATTTAGCCTTACCAGATGGTCCTGGCGGATTCATACGGGGTTTCACGTGCCCCGCACTACTCGGGATCCGTCTCGGAGGGAACACATTTTCACCTACAGGGCTTTTACCTTCTCTGGCGGGCCTTTCCAGACCTCTTCAACTAACCTGTTCCTTTGTAACTCCATGTGAGACGTCCCACAACCCCAGAGAGCAAGCTCTCTGGTTTAGGCTGTTCCGCGTTCGCTCGCCGCTACTGACGGAATCACTCTTGTTTTCTCTTCCTCAGGGTACTTAGATGTTTCAGTTCCCCTGGTCTGCCTCTTCATACCCTATGTATTCAGGTATGAGTGACTGGCTATTACACCAGCCGGGTTTCCCCATTCGGACATCCCCGGATCAAAGCTTGCTTACAGCTCCCCGAGGCCGTATCGTTGTTCGCCACGTCCTTCTTCGGCTCCTAGCGCCTAGGCATCCTCCGTGTGCTCTTAATAGCTTAACCTAATCGCTCGGTTTTTGGGCCGACACGCTCTGTTGTTCCTTGGTTTCTCGATTGAAATGAATCAACGTTGAAACCCACTCACAAAGGATCGATCGTCTCCAAAATACCTCGCTCTGTAGCTATCACTTCACTTGTTCTCTTCGATCACAAGTTTCAGCTAAAGAGATGTTTCTAAAACGCAATTTCGTTTCGTTATCCAGTTTTCAAGGATCAAGGACGAAATTTGGGGACAATCACCTTGAGGTGCTGTTCAAAATTTCTGTCAACCTGCCAGCTTTATCAGCCGGAAGATCATCTTATCACATCCATACTCACTTAACTACAAGCAAGTTTTGGAAGCGACAGTCCTGAGAGTTTGAGCTCTCAAAACTGACCAACGAGTGAGATGGTTTGGTTAACTCCAGGTTAACCGATATTTGAATGTCTTCACCACCGAAGACGATTCTCCATAGAAAGGAGGTGATCCAGCCGCACCTTCCGATACGGCTACCTTGTTACGACTTCACCCCAATCGTCTACCCCACCTTCGGCGGCTGGCCCCCTTGCGGGTTACCTCACCGACTTCGGGTGTTGTAAACTCTCGTGGTGTGACGGGCGGTGTGTACAAGACCCGGGAACGTATTCACCGCGGCATGCTGATCCGCGATTACTAGCAATTCCGACTTCATGCAGGCGAGTTGCAGCCTGCAATCCGAACTGAGACCGGCTTTTCTAGGATTCGCTCCAGATCGCTCCTTCGCTTCCCGTTGTACCGGCCATTGTAGTACGTGTGTAGCCCAGGTCATAAGGGGCATGATGATTTGACGTCATCCCCACCTTCCTCCGGTTTGTCACCGGCAGTCACTCTAGAGTGCCCAGCTTGACCTGCTGGCAACTAAAGTTAAGGGTTGCGCTCGTTGCGGGACTTAACCCAACATCTCACGACACGAGCTGACGACAACCATGCACCACCTGTCTCCTCTGTCCGTAAAGGAAAGGTACATCTCTGTACCGGTCAGAGGGATGTCAAGACCTGGTAAGGTTCTTCGCGTTGCTTCGAATTAAACCACATACTCCACTGCTTGTGCGGGTCCCCGTCAATTCCTTTGAGTTTCAGTCTTGCGACCGTACTCCCCAGGCGGAATGCTTAATGTGTTAACTTCGGCACCAAGGGTATCGAAACCCCTAACACCTAGCATTCATCGTTTACGGCGTGGACTACCAGGGTATCTAATCCTGTTTGCTCCCCACGCTTTCGCGCCTCAGCGTCAGTTACAGCCCAGAGAGTCGCCTTCGCCACTGGTGTTCCTCCACATCTCTACGCATTTCACCGCTACACGTGGAATTCCACTCTCCTCTTCTGCACTCAAGCCACCCAGTTTCCAGTGCGACCCGGAGTTGAGCTCCAGGATTAAACACCAGACTTAAATGGCCGCCTGCGCGCGCTTTACGCCCAATAATTCCGGACAACGCTTGCCCCCTACGTATTACCGCGGCTGCTGGCACGTAGTTAGCCGGGGCTTTCTTCTCAGGTACCGTCACCTCAAGAGCAGTTACTCTCTCAAGCGTTCTTCCCTGGCAACAGAGCTTTACGATCCGAAAACCTTCATCACTCACGCGGCGTTGCTCCGTCAGACTTTCGTCCATTGCGGAAGATTCCCTACTGCTGCCTCCCGTAGGAGTCTGGGCCGTGTCTCAGTCCCAGTGTGGCCGTTCACCCTCTCAGGTCGGCTACGCATCGTCGCCTTGGTGAGCCGTTACCCCACCAACTAGCTAATGCGCCGCAGGCCCATCCGTAAGTGACAGATTGCTCCGTCTTTCCCAAATCCCTCATGCGAGGAACTTGTGTATCCGGTATTAGCTACCGTTTCCGGTAGTTATCCCAGTCTTACAGGCAGGTTGCCTACGTGTTACTCACCCGTCCGCCGCTAAGTTATTTAGAAGCAAGCTTCTAAATAACTCCGCTCGACTTGCATGTATTAGGCACGCCGCCAGCGTTCGTCCTGAGCCAGGATCAAACTCTCCATTAAAGGTAAAGCTTGTGACTCATTTTGAAACTGACGAGAAAACTTAATTTCTCATTTATATCTCACTCGTTGTTCAGTTTTCAAAGATCAAACTATTCTTTCGTCTCAACCGAACCCGTCGGCATCAACTCTTATATCTTATCACAACCGACTCAGCAATGCAACACTTTTTTTCGAAGTTGTTTATGCTTTAGTTAATCAATAAAATGACTAACTTGCGGCCGGATTTATAATATACCATGACGACAGATTAAAAGCAAGCTATTTATCAAACTTTATGTGGTTATTAGTGAAGGCTGCTGTCCCTATTAGTTTGTTTATGGCTCCTAGGCCACAAGGTATAACTGAAACTGATCAAAAAATCTATTCCCAGAATCATTGCCCAACGAACAACCATTAATGACAATTGCTCTGTTCGTTTAGCATCTCCTATCCAAAGGACCATTATTCCTAGTATGGCTGAACCAATCATCCAGGCCAGTAAATGACGATACCAGCCTTGACGTTCCTTCTTAGCATGTGCGGATCCATACCGGGGACCGCGCGAAGGCTTTGGCCCGCCTGCAAACCGATATGCAAATTGACGATCAGCCCAATTAATCATGCTATGACCAAGGGCAAGCGTAACCCCAACATAAACCGCGGCTAGTCCGTGAAAGAAGCTGGCTGTTGCTCCATTATGAAGTTCCGTTACAGTTGCCCCAATTAGAATGAGGTCAATTAGAGGAGTACACCACAATAGAACAGCTCCTAACTGCTTCTTACGAAACAAATAACGGACGGCTAGTCCTGAGACAACGAATACCCAAAAAGCAACTTCACACGCTATAATTAACGTTAAAATCATGATATCCTCCTCTTTTTAACACAAATGTACTATTTAAATGTAGCACACCTGTACTAAATAATCAATCATGATATAATATAGCTATGCCAAAAATCGTAGATCATGAAAAACAGAAACAACTGGTTGCAGAGGCCGCCTGGCGAATTATACGGAGGGATGGACTTGAACGCGTCTCCGTTCGGTATGTAGCCGAAGAAGCTGGCTTATCACCAGGGTCGCTTCGTCACTATTTCAACTCTCAGTCTGAATTATTAGAATATTCGATGAGTTTGGTATCTGACAGGGTCAAGAATAGGGCGCTTCAGCATGCGGACGACTCCTTGCTCACAGGTATCACATCACTCACTGAAGAATTACTACCATTAGATGATGAACGCAGGGCCGAAATGGAGGTGTGGTTTGCTTTTACGGCCAAAGCTATGTCTGACCAGATACTAAAGCCCCTAAGCCAGCAGGTTTATCGGGAGATGCGCGGGATGTTTACTATAATGATAAAATCCCTTATCGAATATGAGATAGCCAAGCCTGATATAGATCCGGAGCTGGAGGCAAAGCGCCTGCATGCTATGGTTGACGGTTTGGCCATTCACGGCATATCGCAGCCAGAAGATTTTACGAGTGAACAGATGAGGGCCATTGTCCTTCATCATCTACAGTCCTTACTAAAAGACGGGATAAATATAGAATAGGTACCCTTACAGATAGCAAAAAAGGAACGGTTCTAGCTTCGACTAGAATACCGTTCCTTTATTATAGTTGGATACAATTATGAGCTTACTCCCCTGAACGAGAACGCATATGCGGGAAGAGCAGAACATCGCGGATTGATGCCGCGTTTGTTAACAGCATAATCAAGCGGTCTACCCCAATACCCAGTCCCCCTGTTGGAGGCATACCATATTCTAGCGCCCGAATAAAATCATCATCCATTTCATGAGCCTCATCATTACCCTGCTCACGTTCCTTCAGTTGAGCTTCGAACCGCTGACGCTGATCAATCGGATCGTTCAGCTCGGTAAATGCATTGGCATGCTCACGCGCTACAATAAACAGCTCAAACCGGTCTGTAAAGCGTGGGTCCTCTTCATTCTTCTTGGCAAGTGGTGAAATTTCCACCGGATGTCCTGTAATAAATGTCGGCTGAATGAGCGTCTCTTCTACAAATTGTTCGAAGAAGGCATTCAGAATATGACCAAAGGTCATATGCTTCTCAACAGGTACTTTATGCTCTTTGGCAATGCGATGAGCCTCTTCATCGGTCATGTGCACGCTAAAGTCCACGCCTGTTACTTCCTTAACTGCATCTACCATGGATACCCGGCGCCATTGCGGCTTCAGATTCACTTCATGGCCTTGATAGTTAATAACTTGGGTGCCGAGCACATCCTGAGCGATATGGGCAATCATATTCTCAGTCAGAGCCATAATATCTTTGTAGTCAGCATAAGCTTCATAAAGCTCGATCATCGTAAATTCAGGGTTATGGCGTGTGGAAATCCCTTCGTTACGGTATACACGTCCGATCTCATATACCTTCTCCAAACCACCAACAATCAGCCGCTTCAGATGCAGCTCAATCGCAATACGCATGTAAAGCTCCATATCCAGCGCATTATGATGGGTTACAAATGGACGAGCAGCCGCTCCCCCAGCAATATTATGCAATGTTGGTGTTTCCACTTCCAGATATCCAAGGGAATCCAAGTAACGGCGCATGGACTGGATAATCCGAGAACGGGTAATAAAGGTTTGTTGGACTTCAGGATTAATGATCAAATCAACATAACGTTGACGGTAACGAAGCTCCACATCCTTCAAGCCATGATACTTGTCAGGCAAAGGATATAGCGATTTGGTCAGAACTTCAATGTGTTCAGCCTTAATGGTTGTCTCACCTGTCTTGGTCTTGAAGACCTCACCGCTGACACCGATAATATCCCCGAGATCGAGAATTCCAAAAGCAGCATACTCGGTTTCAGGCACGCTGTCCTGACGAACATAAATTTGAATCTTACCGCTCAAATCCTGGATGTGAGCAAAGCTTGCCTTACCCATCGTACGCTTTGCCATGATTCTTCCGGCAATACGCACCTGAACTTTCTTCTCTTCAAGCTCTTCCTTCGTAAGCCCGTCATACGCGTTAAGAATGTCGCCGGCATTGTGGGTTCTTTCGTACTTCTTACCGAATGGATCAACACCGAGACCGCGAAGCTCGTCCAATTTATCGCGTCGTATCTGCAGCAGCTCGCTGACTTCTAATTCTTGGTTTGTTGTTTGTTCACTCATGTTCCTATGTCCAACTCCTTCACCAAACTATACTCTATATCGTAAAAACAGGGAAAGAAGCCTCCTTAAGGAAGCTTCTTACACCGTCTACTTTCGGCTGTGCCTTATTTCTTAATATCCAAGATTTTATATTGAATCGTGCCAGCTGGAACGATTACGTCCACAACCTCACCCTTTCGCTTACCCAGAATAGCTCTGCCGACAGGGCTTTCATTAGAAATTTTGTTCTGAAGCGGATCGGACTCAGCGGTACCAACAATGGCATATTCCATCTTGTCGCCAAACTCCATATCCTCCACAATAACAGTGGATCCGATGCTTACCGTATCCGTGTCGATCTCATCATTATTGATAATCCGCGCATTGCGCAGCATTTTCTCCAATGTAATAATGCGGCCTTCGATAAAAGCCTGCTCGTTCTTCGCATCTTCATACTCAGAGTTCTCACTGATATCACCGTAGCCAATGGCTACTTTAATCCGCTCCGCAACTTCACGGCGTTTCACGGACTTCAGGTTTTCCAGTTCCTCTTCCAGTCTCTTCAGACCATCTTGCGTAAGAATGACTTCTTTGTCGCTCATCTCAACCGATTCTCCTGTCATGAAAAAATAATTTTCGCCCTCTGCACCCCAGGCGTCAGGCCTCTTAAGACAAGAGCCTATCATCACGGAGGCAGCAGACGCCCCATTCGGACGCCGGCCGTGAAAGTTCACGTATCGTTATTAGAATATCATATGCTATCTCGCAGGGATGAGAACATCCCTTATCGTGGAAGTTATCCCCAAAGGCGAATTTATACTGAGAAATTATAGGGGAACCACTGCGAAATGTCAATGACACCAAAATGAACTAAACTGCAGATGTTCACAAACAAAATATTTCAAATTCAGGAGAAGTAACGGCCTTTAAGCCGATTCAACGGTTTCCCGATGCTCCTTCTGCAATCCTTCAACATAATTCTCCAGAATACGCACCATTTCGTCCCGTTTCGTCTCTTCCATAATAACATCTTTAACGCGAGCTGCGCCTTCTAAGCCCTTAAGATACCAAGCCAAATGCTTGCGCATCTCCCGAACGGCCACATCTTCTCCACGCAGGGCAATCAACCGGTCCATATGCAAAATAGCAATACGAATCTTTTCTTCTGCTGTCGGCTCGCTAATCAGCTTGCCTGTTTTCAAATATTCCACTGTACGGTAAAGCATCCACGGATTGCCGAGTGCCCCCCGGCCGATCATGACGCCATCACAGCCCGTCTCATCAAGCATACGGCGTGCATCTTCAGGCGTAGCCACATCCCCGTTACCAATAACAGGAATCGACAAGGCTTCTTTTGCCTGTTTTATAAATCCCCAATCGGCGCGTCCTGTATACTGCTGTTCCCGAGTCCGTCCATGAATACTAACAGCTTTACCGCCCGCCTGCTCAACGGCTTTGGCATTCTCAACCACAAAAATATGATCCGAATCCCAGCCAATGCGCATCTTTACAGTGACTGGCTTGCTTACAGCCGCAACAACAGCCGACACCATTTCATGAATCTTATTGGGATCAAGCAGCCAGCGTGCACCAGCATCAGCTTTCGTTACCTTTGGTGCAGGGCAGCCCATATTGATGTCGATAATGTCGGCATTTGTCTCTTGGTCTACCACCTTAGCAGCTTCAACAAGCGAATCGCGGTCCCCGCCAAAGATCTGTAGGCTTAGCGGCTTCTCCCGCTCATCCACGAACAGCATCTCCCGTGTCCGCTGATTGCCATGCACGATAGCCTTGCCGCTAACCATCTCCGCACATACAAGCCCGGCCCCGAACTCCTTAGCAATGAGACGGAAGGCTGGATTGCATACGCCCGCCATCGGAGCAAGCACAACCTGATTTTTCATTTCAATATCGCCGATCTTTAGCATGGTTTCACCTCTCTTAAAGAAAAGACAATTCTTATTCTTTCGTCAGTTCCGTTACCGAAATGCCCAGAACCTCTGCAATTTTAGATAAAATTTGATCTTCCGCTTTACGATTTCCCCGCTCAATAGCCCCTAAAATCGCTAGCGAGATTCCAGACTCCTTAGCCAGTTCTTGCTGCGTGTAGCCTTTTAATTTTCGGAAGGCGCGGATTCGCTGCGCCAGCTGCATGTTTTCCAAAAGCGGACTCCTTCCTTTCCGCCCCCTTGCTCTAAAGCGGTCCGAACCAAATCCGAGAGGCCTGTCTGGTCCTCTTCAGTGATATCTGCAAGCGGGACGAGCACGAATGCCCGTTCCATCATACGTGGATGGGGAAGTGTAAGCAGGGGCGTCTCCATTGTGATTCCCCCCATCCAGAGCAGATCCAAATCTACGGTTCGCGGACCGTTGCGAATAAGACGCTGCCGTCCAAGCTCAAGTTCTGTCTCCAGCATATAAGTCAGCAGTTCTTCAGGCTGAAGACGGGTGCGGACTGCAATCGCCATATTGATGAAGTTAGGCTGATCCAGATACCCTACAGGATCAGTCTCATATAACGATGAGCAGCGAAGGACCTTAATTTCAGAATGTCGATCGAGCCGCTCCAGCGCTTCCAGAAGCGTGCCTTCCCGATCTCCCAAATTGGCCCCTAATGCAATATAAGCCTCTGAATACTCAGAGGAAGGAATTGAATTCATACCAGGCTCTCACTTTCTCGTCCTAAACAATTCTACCGTTACACCTTCAAAATGAATGTCGAACGGAGGATGCGGCTTGGTCACCTTGACCGTAAGCGCATCTATAACAGTATAAGTGTCCAGTACGACAGATGCAATATGTTCAGCTAGGGCTTCTATGAGTTTGAAGCTGGTTTTCTCAACCGCTTCCTTAACCGTCTCATGAATCTCTGCATAATTCACCGTCTTGCTCAGATCATCATTCTTCCCGGCTTCCCTTAGATCCAGCTGAAGCTCCAGGTCAACATAGTATCTTGCGCCGAGCTTGCGCTCCTCTTCAAAAACACCGTGATAACCATAGTACTCCATACGGCTTATCCGCATTTTATCCATAACTTACACTTCTCCTTACCTTTTATGGGGTAGACAGCATGGCATCACACATTGCCGCTGTGCGTTTCATTTCCTTGACATCATGAACTCGAACAATTTGGCAGCCCTGAGCGATACCTAAAGCAACTGTAGCCGCTGTTCCGAAGGCAGTCTCTTCGATCGGTACATCAAGAGCCGTACGAATGAATCTTTTGCGCGAAGTGCCTAAGAGCAGCGGATATCCAAGCTTCACCAGCTGGTCAAGCGACCTCATTACTTCAAGATTCTCATGATAATCCTTGGCAAAGCCAATGCCTGGATCGAGAATAATATTGCAATCCGACACCCCGGCCTGCCGTGCAATTTCGACGCTTTCCAACAAATCAGAGGCGATGTCTGCCAGAAGATTGTTGTAATTTCGATCCTTGCGATTATGCATTAGAATGACAGGACACTCATATTCAGCGGCAACCTTTGCCATGAGCGGATCTTCTTTAAATCCCCAGATATCATTAATAATATGAGCTCCTGCCTCAAGCGATCGCCTAGCCACCTCTGCTTTATAGGTGTCTACAGAAATGGGAGTATGAGGAGCAGCTTCGCGAACAGCCTTTACGATTGGAATCACTCGGTCCAGCTCTTCCTCCAGGCTGACACTTGCGTGTCCAGGACGTGTCGATTCCCCGCCAATATCGATGATGTCCGCGCCATCCTCAATCATCTGAAGAGCATGGGCTACCGCTCGCTCCCTATTATTGTAACGCCCCCCATCTGAGAAGGAATCCGGTGTAGCATTTAAGATTCCCATAATTAAGGTGGACTTGTCCAATGTAAAACTAAGACCGCCATAAGCGTAGCTTCTTTCATATCTAACTGGCTGCATACCCTTAACACCTCCTATATATTACATTTCCAATGTCCCTTTTAACCAATCAAACAAAAAAAGCCATGATCTCTAAGAAGCAACAGACCACGGCTTGGTAGTGCAATAAACAGTCTATCTACTCTTGATGCTTAAAGTAAAATGATTAAATTGACGATGCCGATTTTCGACTGAGGAAATTACGAAGAATCTGATGCCCGTAATCCGTAATAATGGATTCCGGATGAAATTGTACGCCCTCAATGTCATATTCCTTATGACGTAGGCCCATAATCTCCCCCTCATCCGTTTCTGCTGTGATCTCCAGACAATCCGGAAGGCTCTCCCGCTCAACCAGCAGCGAATGATAACGGGTAGCGATAAATGGAGAGGGCAGTCCGGCAAATACGGAACCGCCATGATGAATAATCGGTGAAGTCTTTCCATGCATTAGGCGCTCTGCACGAATCACCTTACCGCCAAAGGCCTGTCCAATGGATTGATGTCCAAGGCAGACGCCAAAGATTGGAACCTTTCCTTTGAAATGATGAATAACTTCAAGACTGATCCCCGCCTCATTAGGGGTGCAAGGACCCGGTGATATTAAAATATGATCAGGGGCCAAAGCCTCGATACCCTTAATATCAATCTCATCATTACGGTGTACTGTCACTTCCTGTCCAAGCTCACCCAAATACTGCACAAGATTGTAGGTGAATGAATCATAGTTATCGATGACCAAGATCATGGCAGTGCCTCCTCCTTGTTTCCGACTGCTTTCTATACTTCCATCTTAACATGTTATTCGGGAATTGAGGGAAGCTGGTTCACTTAGAAAAAAGCCCCACGCTATTCCTTACGGATTAACGCGGAGCTCAAATTCAATAAAAATAGATTAAGCTTCAAAGTTATAAAGCGGCGTACTCAAATAACGTTCCCCGTTACTTGGAATAATTGCAACTACCCGCTTACCCTTGCCCAATTCCTTCGCTACCTTAAGAGCAGCAAACACAGCTGCTCCTGAAGAAATACCGGAGAGAATTCCTTCTTCCTTCGCTACCAGACGGGCCTGTTCGAAGGCTTCCTCATTCTCTACATGGATGATCTCATCATAAATTTCACGATTCAGGATCTCTGGAACAAAGTTTGCGCCCAGGCCTTGGATCTTATGCGGTCCAGGCTTGCCGCCAGCTAAGATAGGTGATGCCGCAGGCTCAACCGCATAAATCTTAATCTCTGGAAAACGGTCCTTAAGCACTTCTCCTGCACCGGAGATGGTGCCGCCGGTACCAATGCCCGCTACGAAGGCATCCAATTTGCCGTCAAGAGACTCGATGGCCTCCACTATCTCAGGACCGGTTGTCTCCCGGTGAATCTTCACATTGGCTTCGTTCTTGAATTGATCGGCCAGGAAGTAGTCCGGATTTGCAGCCAAAATCTCCTCTGCCTTCTTAACAGCGCCGTTCATCCCTTCGGAGCCTGGAGTCAGAACAAGCTCAGCCCCATAGGCACGAAGCAGGTTGCGGCGTTCAATACTCATGGTTTCAGGCATAACGATAATTGCCTTATACCCTTTAGCCGCGGCAACAAGCGCAAGGCCGATTCCCGTATTCCCGCTGGTCGCTTCTACGATCGTTCCGCCTGGCTTAAGGCTTCCGGCCTTCTCCGCTTCCTCCACAATGCTGTATGCAATCCGGTCCTTAACACTGGAGCCCGGGTTCTGGTATTCCAGCTTCACGTAAATCTCTGCACTATCTTCCGGAACGACCCGGTTCAAGCGAACCAGCGGTGTGCCGCCAATCAGTTCGATTACATTATCTACAACTTTGGCCATTGTAAGTCCTCCTTAAAAATATAAAGATCTTGCTAATGAATCACAAAGGCTTGCGGTTTATCTAAGCTGTCAATGGTCAATCCATCGTACATACCTTAGTTAATCTATTATTTCCGAGTGAATAAGTAGGTATTTATTACTATTATATTAACAATCCCTGGTCTGCCTTGTCAACCTGAGGTGTAAAAAATCCCCTGTCTTCGCCCGTTATGATTATAACTCATAACAAGACAAGGGCAGGGGAGACACACAACTTGCATTTTATTTGGCTTGTTCCAACAATTCTCTCAGCTCAGCTCGTGTAAATGTATATGCCTCTCGGCAGAAGTCACATACAACCTCTGTCGTCTCATCTTCCTCAATCAGCTGCTCCAGCTCTTGCTCGCCAAGACTAATCAGCGTCTTCTCCACGCGTTCGCGAGAACAACTGCAGGCAAAGTTAATGTCCATTTCCTCCATGACCTTCACATCAGGCAGCAGCCAGCGCAGCATTTCTTCCAGGTCCATGCCTTGATCGAGCAGTGAAGTTACAGGCGGCAATGTACTCACAGCCTGTTCAATTGCCGTAATCTCATCATCACTCAGGCCCGGAAGGAGCTGAATAATAAATCCGCCAGCCACAATGACCTCATTGTCTACACCAACCAATACACCCAAGCCTACGGCAGAAGGCGTCTGCTCAGATACCGCAAAGTAGTAAGTGAAATCCTCGCCAAGCTCCCCGGAAATGATAGGTACGCTTCCGCGATAAGGCTCTTTCAGACCAAGGTCCTTCGTCACATGGATGAACCCGGTAGTTCCGACCGCGCCCGCTACATCCAGCTTACCCAGACTGTTGCTTGGAAGATGAACATGTGGATTCGTGACGTAACCACGAACCTCCCCTTGAGCATTCGCATCTGCCATGATCGTGCCAACAGGCCCGTCCCCTTTGATCTGAACGGTTAGCTTCTCTTTGCCCTTCAGCATAGCGCCCATCATGGCAGCCGCCGTTACTGTGCGTCCCAGCACCGCAGTAGTCGTAGGATACGTATCATGTCTAACACGCAGCTCCTCAACAAGTGCTGTGGTACGAACCGCGAAGGCACGCACCTTTCCATCCATTGCCGTTCCCCGGATTAACCGGTCTTTTTGTTGTTCCATGGGTACATGCCTCCTTTTAGCGTTGGCTCTATTATGGCCACTGCTATAATTAAGTTATTGTATCTGTCCTCTATCCTTCTTACAGGCTTTAACCCTTAAGCATTCCGCTGGTAAATCAGTCTCAGTCCTTCTAGCGTCAGCATAGGATCCACCTCATCAATTGTCCCTGCCTCACTGGCAATCAGCTCAGCCAAACCGCCGGTGGCAATCACTCTTGGCTTTGCGTTCATTTCCCCGGCAATGCGGCTAACAATACCATCAACCTGACCTGCATAGCCGAAAATGATGCCAGCCTGCATCGCATGAATGGTGTTGCGTCCGATGACCTTCTTCGGCTTCTCCAATTCAATACGCGGAAGCTTAGAAGCACGCTGGTACAAAGCTTCCGTCGATATGCCGATTCCCGGCACAATAGCTCCGCCCAAGTAATTTCCCTTCTCATCAATGCAGTCAAAAGTCGTTGCTGTTCCAAAGTCCACAACAACAAGCGGCTCACCGCCGTAGGCTTCAACGGCAGCTACTGCATTCACAATACGATCGGCTCCTACTTCACGGGGATTCTCATACCGCAGGTTAAGGCCGGTCTTGATTCCAGGGCCAACCACCAACGGCTTCTTTTTCAAATAAGTTACACACATCTGCTCCAGCACATACATCAGTGGAGGCACCACCGAAGAGATAATTACGCCTTCAATATCTCCTACAGCAATATGAGACATCTGAAACAGATTGTGAATCATTATACCATATTCATCAACTGTAGCTTGACGGTTTGTGCTTAGACGGAAATGATGCAAAAGCTCCTTATTCTCATAGATCCCAAGTACAATATTCGTGTTGCCTACATCCACTACAAGAATCATACCGTTACCCCTCTTTCTTACCGTTTAAATCTAGGCTAATATCCAGGCTGTTGAAGGAGTACGTTAATCTTCCCACCGAAATGATATCGACCCCGCTCTGAGCAATCCCTCTAACGGTTGTCAAAGAGACATTACCTGAAGCCTCTACACGCACATGCGGTGCTTTGGCCTTAATTCGCTTTACAGCCTCTTCCATACTGGCCGGGGTCATATTATCAAGCATGATAATATCAGCTCCGGCTGACAAGGCCTCTTCTACCTGCTCTAAGTTCTCCGTCTCTACCTCAATCGTCATTGTATGCGGAATCTGAGCCCGGGCCCGCTGGACTGCGGCAGAGATGCCTCCGGCCCCTTTAATATGATTGTCCTTGATCATAACGGCATCATATAGGCCAAACCGATGGTTGGCGCCACCGCCGACTCTTACTGCGTATTTCTCCAGCATCCGATGACCCGGTGTGGTTTTGCGGGTGTCCACAAGCCGGGTAGATAGCCCGTCCAGTTCATTTACAAACTGCCGCGTCCTTGTCGCAATTCCGGATAACCGCTGCATGAGATTCAGGGCGAGACGCTCCCCAGTCAAGATGCTGTGCGTGCTTCCCTCCACCTCTGCAAGTACAGTTCCCTTTACAAGAGAGTCTCCGTCCTGTACATAAGCCTTGAACACTAAGGTAGGATCTACAATTTCAAATACAAGCCGTGCTACCGGGATACCGGCGGCAATGCCGCTTTCTTTGGCATGAATAATCCCCTTGGACTCATGGCCTGCAGGAATCGTCACCTGGGTGGTGACATCTCCGGAACCTACATCCTCCTTAAGCCATTCGTGGATCGAATCGGCCAGACCTTCATTATATCCATTAAATATCATTGATTGATTTCCTCCAGCATTCCTTTTTCCCTCTGGCACAGCATATGTCTAGCTGAACGCCGCTCATCATCCGCAGCTAGATCATCTTCACGATAATGTCCGCCCCTGCTTTCCGGCCGCGCCAGTGCAGACTCCGCAATGAGCAAGGAAGCAGTCAGCATATTAGCAAATTCGAGCTGTTCCATCGTTTCAAGTTTTGCCTTGTATATAGACATCTCCTGTTTGAGGTCTTCTATCCCTTGTTTTAATAGAACTGCGTTCCGGCGCAGGCCGACTTTACGCACCATGGTCTTCTGCAGCTTCAGTCTTCGCTCAGCCAGATCAACAGGAGGTTTGTCCGTTCTGCCCAAGCTGCTCATTTTCACATGCCCACTACAGCTTAACGGTTGAAGCTGGCCCACACGCTCCACAATCCGGCGTCCGAATACAAGCGCCTCCAGCAAGGAGTTACTGGCCAGGCGGTTCGCTCCATGCACACCGGTGGAGGACACTTCCCCACAGGCGAACAACCTGTGAATGTTTGTCTCCCCGTGAAGATCTGTGCGGACGCCTCCCATCATATAATGCGCAGCCGGAGCTACAGGAATCCAGTCCGTGGTCATATCCAGCCCATAGCTCAGACAGGTCTCATAAATGGTCGGGAACCGGCGCCGGATCAAATCCGGCTTCTCATGCGTGATATCCAGGTATGCGAAAGAGCTTCGTAATGTCTCCATCTCAGATACAATGGCTCTCGCTACAATATCTCGCGGGGCGAGCTCAAGCTGTGGGTGATACTTCGGCATAAATCGATCGCCCAAGCTGTTCCTAAGCACAGCACCTTCCCCACGTACCGCCTCGGAAATAAGAAATCGCGGAGCTCCGGCATAACATAGGGCAGTCGGGTGAAACTGCACAAATTCCAGGTCGCGAAGCACCGCTCCAGCTCGATAAGCCATTGCTAGTCCATCGGCCGTAGCTACTTCGGGATTAGTGGTGTATCTATAGAGCTGGCCTCCGCCTCCAGTGCACAAGACCGTCGCATTCCCGCGCAAAAATACTCTGCTTCCCTCAGGTGTTTGAACCAGTGCACCTAAGCATTCTTCCTGCTCGGTAATCAGATCAATCACAAAGTGATGCTCCCAGATCTCTATATGGGGGTGTGCCTTTACCTGCTCCGCCAAGGCACGCACAATTTCATAACCAGTTGCATCCCCATGGGCATGCAAAATCCGCCGATGACTGTGCGCCCCCTCTTGAGTTAAGGCGAGATGCCCGTTCTCCTGGTCGAAGACGGTTCCCAGCTCCATCAACTCCCGTACTACCGCAGGACCCTCATGCACCAGGACATGTACCGCTTTCGAATCACAGAGTCCGGCTCCCGCAATCAGTGTATCCCTATGATGCTCTTCAGGTGAGTCGTCCTCTGACATTACCGCTGCAATTCCACCTTGGGCATATCTTGTATTGCTTTCCAGCAGTCTTTGCTTCGCGATCAGCACGACCCGCTGATTCTTAGCAGCCTGAATGGCTGCGAACAAACCAGCAATTCCAGAACCGATTACGATGACCTCTGTATCCCGAATCGGCATTTCACTCAGATCAAAATCAACCAAATATTGAGGTATCATATTCTCACCCATCTTAAGACAGAGAGTAGCGCATGCTACTTCACTTGTAACATGCGCTCTAGGGATAATCTGGCCTTGGCGGCGACATTCTCGGGCACATAAATCGACGGCTGCATCGTTTCCAGGCACTTGACCAGCTTCTTCAAGTTGTTAACCTTCATGTTCGGACATACGAGAAATTTCGTGGCAAAATGAAAGGCCTTATCCGGACTGTCCTTGCGAAGTTGATATCCTGTACCGTCTTCCGTCCCTACAATAAACTCCTGACAACTTGAATTTTTGCAGTAATCCAGAATTGCTGTAGTACTGCCTACGAAATCCCCCATAGCTACAACCTCCGGCCGACATTCCGGGTGTACTACGAACTCTGCTCCAGGATACTTGGCCTTCATCTCCACGACATCCTTGACCTTCAGCATATCATGGGTGTTGCAATATCCTTCCCAGATGATCAGCTTCTTGTCTGTATGCTGCTGCACATAGTGGCCGAGGTTCTTATCCGGCACCCAGATGATCTCTTCCGCATCCAGTGATTGAATGACCTTGACCGCATTGGATGAAGTACAGCAAATATCCGTCTCTGCTTTAATCTCGGCAGAAGAATTTATATATGTAACAACCTTGGCATTAGGGTGCTGCGCCTTCAGTTTGCGAAGGCCATCCACATTGACCATATCCGCCATGGGGCAGCCTGCCCGCTCATCGGGAATCAGAACGGTTTTGTCAGGTGCTAAGATTTTGGCGCTCTCTCCCATGAAGTGAACACCGCAGAACACAATAACCTCCGCATCAGTTGCTGCAGCCTTCTGGGCAAGCAAAAAGGAATCCCCGCGAAAATCGGCGACTTCCTGAATTTCATCACGCTGATAATAATGAGCCAGAATAATTGCATTACGTTCCTTCTTCAGTTGAACAAGCCTTTCCTGCAGCTCGCGATTTTGCGCGGCCCTGCGCTCCAAAGCTAATGCCTCCACCACTGTTCCTCCTATATTGCTGCACCTTATTTCACAAATGCAACGCTATGATGTCACGGGCATTCCTGCTAGTTCCCCGTACCTTGAATGAAGTTCCATTGTTTAACACCTAATTTACACAACAACCTGTTCGACTGTCAATCAGCGAGTCATGGGTTTGCTCGCAGAAATGCTGCTCTTTTCAGAGCCATACCGGTCCACAGCAGAGCGGATGATAAAAAAGACCGGTAAGCCCTATCCGGGCCTCCGGTCTTTCAAAAGTCTGAACGAATCAGGCATGCTTCCCGGTTACACCGGACGATTGCCTCCATCGTTGCTACCATTGTTATTGTTGTTGTTACCTTCGCCACCTTCAGGGGCATCTGGAATGTCTCGAACGGTTCCTTCTGGTGTATCCACAGGTACGTCACGGGTAATATCATTACCGCTTCCGCCCGGTACATCGTTAGGAATATCGCCTTCCGGCGGATTAGGTACCGTCTCATCCTTACCTTGAATCCGTACGCGCACATCCCCGATATTGTCTACAATAGGAGTGCCGGATTCAGGATCGTTGCCAGACTCGCTGTCACCTTCGGTATCCTTGGAAATATGACCGTTCTCAATCAATTGCTTGATTTGATCCAATTCCAAAGTCTCAAGCTCGAGCAAGGTTTCTGCAATCAGATGCACTTCCTTAGAATGCTCTGTCAGCAGCTGACGGCAGCGTTCATAACATTCCGTGATAAAGCGCTGCATCTCTTGGTCGATCTCATAAGCAATCTGATCACTATAATTCTGCTCATGTCCGATATCACGGCCCAGGAACACTTGGCCTTGCGATGTTCCGAACTGCATTGGACCGAGCTTCTCACTCATACCGTATTCTACGATCATGCTGCGCACAATGCCCGTAGCTTGTTGGAAGTCACTGTAAGCGCCTGTGCCAATTTCACCGATAAAGAGTTCTTCGGCTACACGTCCGCCAAGAAGGCCGGTTACTTTGTCCAGCAGCTCCTGCTTAGTTACCAGCATGCGGTCTTCCTTAGGAAGCATGATTACATATCCGCCTGCACGACCGCGCGGAATAATTGTAACCTTGTGCACCATATCCGCATGCTCCAAGAAGTAACCGACAATCGTGTGTCCCGCTTCGTGGAAGGCCACAATCCGCTTCTCGCGGTCGCTGATGACACGGCTGCGCTTCTCTGTACCGACAATTACGCGGTCGATCGCTTCATCCACCTCAGTCATCGAGATATCTCTGCGATTCCGGCGGGCTGCCAGAAGCGCTGCTTCATTAAGCAGGTTCTCCAGGTCTGCGCCTGTAAAGCCTGTGGTCCGCTTCGCAATGACATCCAGCTTCACATCTTTGGTCAAAGGCTTATTGCGAGCATGTACCTTCAGAACAGCTTCACGGCCTTTCACATCAGGACGGTCAACGGTAATTTGACGGTCAAATCGTCCCGGACGAAGCAAGGCCGGGTCAAGGATATCAGGACGGTTCGTTGCAGCAACGATGATAATCCCTTCATTTGCTCCAAAGCCGTCCATTTCCACGAGCAACTGGTTCAGCGTTTGCTCGCGCTCATCATGTCCGCCGCCGAGTCCAGCACCACGCTGACGGCCAACGGCATCAATTTCGTCAATGAAAATAATACATGGAGCGTTCTTCTTGGCATTTTCAAACAGGTCACGTACACGGGATGCACCTACACCAACGAACATTTCCACAAAGTCGGAACCGGAAATGCTGAAGAACGGCACGCCAGCCTCACCGGCTACTGCACGAGCCAGAAGGGTCTTACCTGTACCCGGAGGTCCCACAAGCAGCACGCCCTTAGGAATACGCGCACCCACAGCTGAGAACTTGCGAGGGTCCTTGAGGAATTCTACAACCTCTACCAGTTCCTGCTTCTCCTCATCCGCTCCAGCTACATCTTCAAACGTAACCTTCTTCTTCTCTTCATTATAGAGGCGAGCACGGCTCTTGCCAAAGTTCATGACCTTGCCGCCGCCGCCCTGCGCTTGATTAAACAAGAAGAAGAACAGAATGAACATGATAGCAAGCGGAACTATAGAAGTCAGGAAGGTCAGCCAAATGCTTTCGCCCTGCATCGGTTTCACGGACAGCTGCACTTTGTTCTGCTCACTCTTGCCGATCAACTCGCCTACAGCCTGTGAATCATAAGGAATGTAAGTCGCGAAATTCGTCTTGTTATCGACTTTATCCTTGTATTTACCGGTCACACGGTACGTGTATCCGTCAAATTGAATAGTCATTTCCCCGATATTGTCGCTCTGCAATTGTTGCCGCAGCTGATCATACCTAGGGGTGTCGGCCGACTCATTTCCACTGCTGAGGAATTGGACGATGCCCACCACGACTAAGAAAAGTATTAAATAAAAACCAGAATTCCGGATGAACCGATTCATCCCCTACCTCCTCTCGAGACACTTTAGTTATTTTACCATAGCCCAACCAGCGATCTCAACTTGAGGCGGGCCCTGTCGGGGACTGCCTTAAGTCACCGCCTTAGGTAGTGTAAATCTCCGGTTTTAGCACTCCGATATACGGGAGGTTGCGGTATTTCTCGGCATAATCCAGACCATAGCCGACAATAAAGGCATCCTGCATCACAAAGCCAGTGTAATCCGGCTTGAGATCCACTGTACGGCGCACCGGCTTATCGAACAGCGTGACCACTTTAATGGTCTTCGCATTGCGGCGCTCAAGAACGTCGATCAAGTAGCTCAAGGTCAGACCGCTGTCGATAATGTCTTCGACAATGAGTACATCGCGCCCTTCTACAGAAGTGTCCAAATCCTTAATAATCTTCACAACTCCTGAGGATTGAGTTGAGGCACCGTAACTGGATACAGCCATAAAATCAAGCTCGATCGGAACGGTAATCTCCTTTACGAGATCGGCCATAAATATAAAGGCACCTTTAAGAATGCAAATAACGAGCGGATTACGGCCTTCGTACTCCTTGCTCAAAGCAGCCCCTAGCTCGGCCACCTTCTCTTGAATCTGTTCCCGGCTGATAAGCACTTCTTGAATATCGTTCTGCAACTTTCGCGAACCTCCTAAGTTATACTATGAAAGCCTGATCCCACCGATAACCCGGCTGCCTCTCCTTCCTCCTCATTCCATTTAACAGAAATGACAGCAGAAGACCCCGGTCCAACAAGCGCATGACTTGAGCGCCGAATTCCAGGAATCCATAGGATGCGGCCTGCGGCATCCGTGACAAGAGGACAGCGAGAACGGAGCGAAGGAGGTATTTTCTCATCAATGAAAATATCTTTAACCTTTTTGCTTCCGTTTAATCCCATGATTCTCATCGCGTCACCCGGCTGGCGGGAGCGTACGGTAAGCGGAAAAATCAGCTCGTCCGCATCAAACAAGGCTTCGTGTTGATTATGCGGCATCAAGGATACAGCATGATTAAACTCTGTCTGCCTTGTAACCTCAAGCACCTTCCCCGTTCCAGGGATGGCTACCTTGGCGGGAAGAGTCTCCAGACAGAATTGAAACGGCTTACCCTCTTCCTCCTGAGGAAGAAAAACCAATTGATGGTACTCCCGGCGGCATAATGATCCACCGCCCAGATCTAGCCTCCAGGTTGTGGGCTGCTCCTGTTGAGCTCTTAACCGCAATGCTTCAATCTTAGTAAAATCCGATTCTTCCTTATTTAAAGGCAGATAAGTTAATATTAGTTTAATCAACCTCCGTTGTAAAGCGACATGTAGCTGAACAAACGGCTTTATGTCAAGCACGATTCCCCCATCAGACCGGGTGAATGCAAGACGCTTGAAGGCATCCTCTGCAGCTAGCTGCATATAGTCGTCTTCATCTCCCGCGACCACGGACAGACGGTTCAAGGATTCCGTCAGTTGCCCATTATATTGCCCCAAAAAGGGCAAAACATCCAAGCGAATCGAGTTCCTCACATATTTGTTCGTTAAATTGCTGCTGTCCGTTATATAAGTAAAACCGGATTCATGGCAAATACGAATCAAGTCCGTCTTGTATATACGAAGGAAGGGACGAACAAGTTCCACATTTTTCTCTCTACGTTTGAGCTTCATTCCTGCAAGCCCGGTAAGGCCGCTTCCACGCAGCAACCGCAGCAGCACAGTTTCAGCCTGGTCATCTCCATGATGCGCCAACGCAATGCTGTGAGCCCCGTACAGGTCTGCCACCTGATGAAGAAATGTATAGCGCATTTCGCGAGCGGCTTCCTGTCCACCCATTCCGGTCTGCTTCATATAGGCTGGCACGTCAACTTCTGCGAGCTCAAAAGGCCAGGAGAGCTGAGCAGCCAGCTCGCGCACAAATTCCGCTTCTTCGCGAGACTCCTCGGGACGGAACCCGTGATTCACATGAGCCACAATCAGCTGTAATGGACAATCTTCACTTAATGCAATTTGATGAAGAACGTGCAAAAGGGCCACAGAATCCGGTCCCCCCGATACTGCGACCACCACGGTATCTTCGGGAGACCACATCTTTGCTGCTTCTGCCGTTCTGCGCACATGTGCTACCAGACGATCAAAATTAAGCTGATCCATGTGCTAAACCCTCTTTTCTTTTACAAAATACCTCTTACTACTTAAAGTAGGTACCGGATATGCCAATAAAGAGCGCATCCCAGCAGGACCAGCGACAGGATGAAGGCCCTAGAAAGCCACCTCGGCGTAGCAAGGGTTTTACGGACGGAAGGCTTTCGGATGGTTTGCTCCCACCGCAAGCAGGCCTCCGTCGTAGTGCTGAATTTGCCCGTTAACCCTGACTTAAGCCATCCTGCATAAGGCGCCAGACGCGGCACCTTGTCCACGATAGCCAGCAAATCCTGCACACTCCGTACCTGGGGCAATCCTCTTGCTGCTGCTTTAAGCTCAGAACCAGCCAACAGGTGAATGCAGACTACGGAGAAGGCGAACCAATCATAGGCCTCGTCCGCCGAGCGGCTGCCCGCGTTCCAGAAGCCCCGATCATACCATTCGGTAAATTGCTTCACACTCCGGCCGATCAAGCTAACGCCGCCATAGTCAATTAATTCTGCTTCACCATATGGGGAGACCAGCACGTTCTCAGGCTTGAGATCGCCGAAGACCCAGCCGGATTCATGCAGCTTGCGCAGCTGACGAAGCAGGCTGAGGCCCGCAAGGCCTAACCAGTCAGCCCCCTTGCGGGCGACAAAAAAACTGAGCGGCTCGCCCTTGATATATCTCATCACATAGAATGGGATCTTCTGGTCCTTCATACGGTAATCGTCCACTTCCACCAAATAAGAGGAGGCAGACGGAATGCCGCGTCCATGACTCTGGAACTGGAGCGCTTTCAGCACATTAATTTCGGACTGAAGATCAATAGTGTCATACCCCATCTTAAGCGCATAAGACTCGGGGCGGCCTGGCGTCTGCACCAAATAAACCACCCCGTTAGCACCTTGGCCCAAGAGACGCTTCACCTTATATTTCCCACCTCGCCAGCGCCCTGTGATCAGGGTTCCTGGCTCCAAAACAAAATCAGTGGACGTATTCACCGAGAATTCCTTCCCCGTCATCGGCTTCACCCAAACCCGTAAGATATCCATTAAGTGTACCATAACGGAAGAAATCAATCACTCTTAACATCGCAGGGCCGGTCGGTGTTGCTCCGCGCATCACAAGACGATTGAACATAGAGCGTGCACTCCCAAGCTCGGAAGTCCAGTCGATGTCAAGCACCACCTCTTCACCACTATGCCTTCCGGGAAAATGGAATACAGCCAGCTGGCTCTCTCCTCTACGGGCACCAAGGCTAAGCATAAGATCGCGAATCGCTTCTTCCACAGCAGCCAGCTTAGGCTTCATGCTGGCACTGGTGTCAATAAGCAGGGCTACTTGAAGGGGGGACATCTCCGTCAGCTCATCCATAACCTCTACCACCTGTGACCGTTTATCCGGAGGCAGGGCATCCACAGACTCCGCTCCCAAAATTTGTTTCAACTCCTTATTAACCGCCTGCTGAATTGTCTGAACCACGGTTTTGCGGGTGACCATCTGGATCGTGCGGGCCAGCTGCTTAGTCTCCGCCAAGCGACTCATGCCGCCGCCTGCCTTGGCAATTTCAGCAATTTCCAGAGCCCCCAACTCACCAATTGTGCCGTAATCAATAACACCCACCACATTGACTATAATCCCCTCCTGCTTGGCACGGGCTGCCGCCATAACCGGACTCTCCCCCACATTCGAACATCCGTCTGTAATAAGAAGAATTTGCTTCATCCCTAACTTCCTCCGTTTCGCTATCGCCCTTAAAACGTGCGGTAGCCTCGTTTTGGCTTAACTACTTGTCTCTAGTATTTCCACCAAAACTACCATTCAAACTCGGAAGGAATGATAAAAAAGAGAAACGGCTCCACGGCAGACTGCTGCCAAAGAGGCCGTCCCTTCTAGCTTCATTCTATTGCATGCAAGTAGACTCCAATCAAGTCAGCCTCTAACTCACCGTTCGAGGTCTCTCCATTCGCTGAACACCAGGAACATGCAATGTGGACCACTCTGGAAGATGATGCTCCACTTTCGCGACCACTACGGTCATATCATCATGAATTTGGTCCTTCTGATAGCGGATCACGGACTCAAGCAGGTTATCGGCTATTGCTTGAGGATCGTCGCTGGTCATCTCCAGAATCATCCGCTTCATCCACAGCTCTTTATTCACTGCATACCCGGGAGCATCGTAGATGCCATCGGTCATCATAATTAGGGTATCCCCGGGCTGAAGCTGAAGAGTAATCAAGTCCACCTCAATATCCTGGATAATCCCCACAGGAAGATTGCTGGCCGACACTTGGATTACCTCATCTCCGCGCTTGATAAAGCTGGGGGAGGAGCCGATTTTTAAAAACGTAGTTTTGGCCGAGTATTCATCAATAAGCGCCATATCCACTGTCGCATAAACCTCATCAGGAGAACGCAGCATAAGCACGGAATTCACGGACTTGATGGCAAGAGTCTCATCCATCCCCGACTGAAGAAGCTGCTCCAATATTCCAAGAGCTGTGCTGCTCTCAAGGCGAGCCCTTTCGCCGTTGCCCATCCCATCGCTGAGCGCCACAGCAACTTTGCCGTTGCCCAGCTCAACACTGCTGAATGTATCTCCAGACAGCAGATCACCTCCCTTAGCTGCACCTGCCACACCCGTAGTGATTTCATACGTCTTGGCAGAGCCAAAGGTGACCGTCTGCAAGCCCCCCGAAGCGTCCCTCATCGTCTCCGTCATCACGGCAATCTGTTCTCCCAGAATATCAGAGAGCAGCGGAGCGATCAGCTTCCGGCATTCATCAAAGCCGCGAGTATATGCATGGATAATCTCAATCTCCACGTGACCATGATCGAGACAGATAATATCTATACTATGAATAGATAGACCCATGTGCTGGAGTGCCTCACGAATTTGTTCCTCTTGATGGTACATAGCTTGTCCTTCTCTTTTTATTTCTTTGGCCAAGTCCTCCATGACCTGGGATACCCCGGATAGCTGGTCAGCCACCAGTTGCCTGCTGTCGTATATTTGACGCTTCCAGTGCATATCATGTTGGTAAAGCTCATATTCCCGTTTCATCACTTCGAGGACCTGATCCGTCTTGCAGCACAGCTTATTCCATTTCGGCGGAAACTCTGTTTTGTCCATTTCGGGGTTCTCTTCAATCGCCGTCATCATTTCGGTCATATATTTATAAGTTTGATAGAACTTGCCGTCCCAGCATTGGCCTCTTCGGTAACAGCTGGCACAGGCCCCCTCGGCAGCTGCATTCATGAAGTGATCAAGCTCTTCCCCGCGCCTTGCCACTTCTCCGGAAGAAGGCACCTGTATAAAGCTGCGAGAGAGCTGCTTGAACACCTGAGAGAACTGGGTAACCCGTTCTGCAGTAACATCCCGAATGCGCCTTGCATACTCATGCTGAGATCGGCTGTGATCCTGTGTTCCCGGAACATAGCGGGAGACGACGGCTATTATACTTTTAGGCGTAAGCAGGAACAGAACAACGGCTGCACAGGTCTCCCAAGTAGACTTCATAATATCACCTGGCCCGCTTAAATAAATCGATAATATAGAAGAGCCTAGAAGCATCCCGAAGCCTGCGGCCCATCTCTTGCCTTCCCGCAGCATTCCGGCGAGCATGCCTGAGAACGCAAGCAGACTCATCTGATAAATTGCAGACGTATTGGCCAGACTGAGAATAAGTCCCGTAACGACTCCAACCGATGCCCCTAGAGGGGCGCCCCCCACCAGAGCAAATACCAGAATAAGATAACGGGATAAAATATGCTCAACCGAAAGGCCATAAATTGCCCAGCCTACCGCACCAGTCATGACCGAAGCCAGCAGAATGATCAGACATAGTATCTCTTCATTCCTCAGCTGATAACTCTTTTTGCGGAACGCAAATAAAGGCAAGGCCTGAATAAACACCAGGGTAAGCACAAAGCTCAGTACAGCATCCATCGCCGCCATTAGCATAGAGTACCAGGTCAATGTAGGTTCAATGACTGCCGTGAACAGGTTTACGAGAAATGTTGAGGTAAAAACCATGAGGGGAGCATAGGATAGCTCGGATCGCTCAAAGGACTCCATTCCTTTTTTCATCAGCAGGATCATGGTCAGTTCGAATAATAAGGTCACAGCTTGAATCTGGGGTGCGAATAAAGACCCAAGCAGGATCGAGGCAAACACCGGAACAACCAAATCCCGCCGCATAAAGAGGATGACTGCAAAAAAGGCTGCAGCAAAAGGGCTAAGCTCATTCAGTATTGTAGCTTTCCCCAGCAAAAATCCTATTAGAGTCAGCAGGAGCCCCCATCGGTTGGCCGTAATATACTGAACTGCCTTCAGGGCTCCCAGCCGTTCCTTCAGTCCAGCTAACCACCCTTTACCGTCAGGCTCCTCCTTGCCTTTTTTTAATCCAGGAAATGCAATCACGTTCCGCTTGTCCATATTCGGGCACCACCATTCTCAAGTTTTAAGTAAGTCTCATTATAGGCGGGCCCTCATGGAAAGTTTGTCAGAAACCGGGGTACCTCTCAAAAAATCTTACGACAAATTGAGAGTATATCCAAAAAACACGCGAACTCGCGACTGCCATACGGAAAACGGCCTATACCCGTCCCTATGTTCCCCTCGTGGACAAGGAGCAGATAGAGCATCTCCCGCAGATGCATT
This sequence comes from Paenibacillus sp. CAA11, assembly GCF_003060825.1. Classification (NCBI taxonomy): domain Bacteria; kingdom Bacillati; phylum Bacillota; class Bacilli; order Caryophanales; family Paenibacillaceae; genus Paenibacillus; species Paenibacillus sp. CAA11. The sequence goes on along the minus strand of NZ_CP028922.1, from coordinate 52,670 downwards.
AGCGATTTGCCCGGAGATAACTGGAAATCCGTAGGAACCTGTCGGCGGACGAGCTGACAACGACAAAAAAACCGTAGAGCGCAAAACCTGCGTCTACGGTTTGTTTATATATCATCATGGGTTCCATCATCAGGCTAGGCTGGCCTTGAGCAGCGGAGCTTCTGACTTTATGGACTTACATACGTTTGGCGCCGCGTCCTCCACGTTTACCTTCTGTGTTCTTCTTCAGCGACGAAATACGCTCTTCACTATCTTTCAGGAAGCGTGACACCTTATCTTCGAATGAAGCTTTATTAGCCGGAGGCTTGAATGAACGTCCACCCCGGTCGCGGTTATAACCACCGCCAGGACGATCTCCGTCTCTGCCGCCGCTTGGACGATCCGGTCTAGGCGCACGCGGAGGTCTAGATTCAGCAGGGCGATCTACCGCCTGCTTAATCGACAAACCAATCTTGCCATCCTTATCCACATTGATGACTTTAACTGTAACCACGTCGTTGATCTTCAAATGATCATTAACATCCTTGACATAGTTATCAGCGATTTCCGAGATGTGAACGAGACCCGTGACACCTCCAGACAGATCCACAAATGCTCCAAAATGCGTAATGCCTGTCACCTTGCCCTCTAACTTGGTGCCCACTTCAATTGCCATAAAATAAAATGATCCTCCCTTAAAAATATACAGCAAGATATAGAATTCCCGCTGCGGTGATTTGATTATACCGAATGACTCAGAACAGGTCAACCAGGCGAATCCCCTAGTGCTATCAGGGAAAATGAACAATTAGCCTGCTATCGTTCCGTTTACGGTTTGTATCGTTAGTTTCCGTCCGCTGCCTTGTGAATGGGTATCTCCCATGGCTGGTAGAGACCATATTTCTTGCGGGCAATCTGGCCAATGTACTCTGGATCCTTCAGACGGTTGATCTCATACTTCATTTGCTCCAAATTCTGTTCGGATATGGTCAGGTTCTGTTTAGTCTGCGCGAGCTGCAGGGACTTCTCATGAATATCGCCGGATTGAGCAATGAACATATAAATTGCCCATCCTATAAATATAATCACCACTGCAAGCCACAGCTTAAGCCGCCGTTTGGCGCCGGAATTGTCTTTGCTATTGCGGCTGTTCTGGCCTGATCTGGAAGCTGCTGCGCGCATGACATACACCTCCTACAAAGCATCTATTTCTTAAACAACCAGTGATAAAAGGCGGAGCCCTTCCTCTTCAGCCAGTGAAGCCCGTCCGGAATACGAAGCCGACGAACTAGTGGAGAAGTCGCCCATACGATCAGTCTCCAGACAGGCAAACCAAAGGTTCGAAGCAAGAACATCAGGATCACTCCCGAAAATCCAAGCAGGAGCCTTACAGCCTTCCAAGCCAGACGTAACGGGCCTACAATTAATATCTGGAATATCCGCACTAATGCAGCATAAATACGGTTAACTATCTTCATTAACATTACCACAAATCGCTCTGTTATAACACTTAAGAATAAAAAATAAATCCAGACCCCCAAAAATAACCCTAGGAACACATAGAAGCGCAATTCCCCTTGGTTACTATGATAGAGCATACGGAATACAAAGAGAGCTGCTCCCACCCAATAGACCAGATCAAACCCATGTATGCTCCAGCGGGGAAAATGCAGATGCCCGGATATGATCCGGTAGCTGTCGAATACAATACCGAGCATCCCGCCAGCCAACAGCATGTACAACAGGGTTAGCCCCTGTACCTCCAGATTCATCGCAGCAGCTTGCCGATAAGTCCCTTGCTTTTAGTTTGGGTGCCTGGATTTAGATAGGATAGCGCATGAACCGTCCCTTCAATAGCAACGAAGCCTTGCTCTAGATCCAAATTTTTAATATGCAGATTCTGGCCTCGAATAACTAGACGGCCTAACTCGGTTTGGAGCTGGAATTCCTCACTGTCGAAGCTCTCCACATTATTAACGCCGGAAATCTCAAGCAGCTTGCGGCTATACAGCTTAATCTCCTGCGGCTTCCCTCTTCCTTGATCGTTCATGGCATGTACCCCTCCTTCTACTGATATAAGCTTATGGGAGGTGGAAGAGCTTTAGAACGGTAGAAGATGCAAGAAGGATAAATAAAATACGATCCAAACGAAGCAGTCGCTGCTTGCTAACTATGGTATTGGAGCACCAAAAAAAGCATGTCCCTAAGGGACATGCTTGGGTTGCCGCAAATAATTGTTAATTCCAGTCCAGGCCGCTGCTCTTCGCGATCGGTTCTTCCTTGACCAAAGTATACAAGGTTGCGGCTTCTTCCTTGCGGGTACTCTCGGCCAGCCGTTCCACGCGAACCGTTACCAGCTTCTGGCCAAATTGGACTGTGATCTCGTCTCCAATCTTAACCGTGCTGCTCGGTTTGGCTTCCCGTCCGTTAATCAGAACCCGGCCTTGGTCAGACACATCCTTGGCGACCGTCCGCCGTTTGATTAACCGCGATACCTTCAAGAATTTATCTACACGCATTATTTTACGGCTTCTTTAAGCTTGTTGCCTGCTTTGAAGGCTGGCACATTGGATTCAGGAATCTCGATGGTTCCGCCTGTTTGCGGGTTGCGGCCAGTACGGCTGGAACGTTTGCGAGTTTCGAAGGTACCGAAGCCAATCAGTTGAACCTTGTCTCCGCCAGCAAGGGCTTCTGTAACTTCGCCCAAGAATCCGTTAAGAACGAGCTCAACGTCACGTTTAGTCAAACCGCTTTTGCTGGAAATATTGTTGATCAGGTCTGTCTTGTTCATTATTAAAGCCTCCTATTAATTCAAAAAAATAAAAAACTGCGGTTAACGCTTACTCAGTATTCTGGTTCTACCTCTAAAATTCCTGCAAGCCCCGGCCTTATTTTTTTATTTTTTTATAAAGCCGGCTGCTATTCGGACTGCTGGCGCTCTTTGAGCTTAGCTTGGTCCCATAATCGGTCCATCTCTTCCAGCGTACTGTCCGAAGGTTGTTTCCCCAGCGCCCGGAGCTCTGTCTCAACATACTTAAAACGTCGGACAAATTTGCGATTCGTCAGGGAGAGCGCCTCTTCGGGGTCAACCCCGATAAACCGAGCGGCATTGACTACAGAGAACAGAACATCCCCAAGCTCAAGCGCCTGCTCTTCCGCAGACTGACCCTGCGAAATGGCTTCCCTCAGCTCCTGAAGCTCTTCCTCCAGCTTAGCCATTGCTCCCTCAGCATCCTCCCAGTCAAATCCAGCCTTCGCCGCTTTCTTCTGCAGCTTATAAGCCTTCATCAGGGCCGGCAGATCTCTTGGAACGCTGTCCAGTGCAGACATAGCCTCAGGCTGCAGACCCTTCCGGCGCTTCTCCTCAGCCTTCATGGCCTCCCAATTGGAGAGTGCTGATTCAGCATCTTCTGCGCTAAGCTCCCCAAAGACATGCGGATGACGGAAGATCAGCTTCTCATTCAGCCCCTGAATGACATCATAAACGTTGAAGACGCCCTCTTCTTCCTCCATCTGAGCGTGGAGCATAATCTGCAGTAGCAGATCGCCGAGCTCCTCCTGCATATGGAGCGGGTCGTCCTCGTCAATCGTCTCGAGCACCTCGTACGTCTCTTCGATCAGATTCTTGCGAATAGACTGATGCGTCTGCTCCCGATCCCACGGGCAGCCCTCCGGACTGCGCAAAATATCGACAATCTCATGAAGGCGCTCAAAAGTACGAATACGCAAATCCTCATCCTCACTGCGCGGCACGTACACCAGCGATAGGTTGCCGAACTCCTTCACCCGGTCCAGCTCATACAGCGGAATGCGCTCAATGCGCTCCTGCCCCTCTACACCGAGGGCATGTCCAACTATAATCTCGTAGTCTTCAGGATAGCGTTCCATCAGGCTCAGCTTCACATCAGAAGCGGTAAAGACATCATACACTTGTCCAATCAGTGTATGCAATGAGGGCTGCAGGTGAGCCGCCGTCATCCCGGAGGCATCAAGCAGCTGGAAGCCTTCAATCGGATCGAAACCGAGCCGAGTAAAGGCTTCATCCAGAAAGCTCTCCCCGCCCACAATCTGTAAGTCAACCCCAGCTTGCGGGCAGCGTTCGCGCAGCAGCTTGATAGTGGCTTCCGCCACCATCGGGTGGCCCGGTACAGCATACACAACATCCTGCCCTTGAGAAGCTTCCGCGATAAGCCGGCTGGCGATCTCTTCATACACGGAGGGGAAATCACCCTTGGCTTCATACACCTCATCAAAAGACATAAAGGACACGCCAGAGGCTGCCAACCAGTCTAACACTGGATGCTCTGCGGTTCGCACATAGAGCCGCTTCGCCTCTTGAAGCGTCCGTAAATTGCCTAAAGTCAGCCGATCCGGGTCTCCCGATCCGAGACCGACGACGGTTAACGTTGCATTCATCTTTTGCCCACTCTCCTGCTCTCTACCGTACTTCTTAGCCGTGATCAAAATAAATGGTTGTGTCTACTATACCATCCCTGTTCGCCTGACACCAAATTTCAGCTTGCCTTCGGCAGCAGCCCAAGGCGCCGCAGGCCGCTGACCAGCTTCGGGCCGACGCGCGGCAGGGCTGCTAGCTCCGCGGCGCGGATCAGGTCCAGCCGCAGCGCGGCCAGGACGAACACCACGGCGCCCAGCAGGACGCCGGCAAGCCCCTCTGCTGCGGCAGCAAGCCGCCCGGCACCCAGCCCGGCCGATATGCATCCCCAGCGCAGCAGCAGCACTGCGGCCGCCATGATGGCCAGGGCGGCCAAGCTTCGCGGCACTGCCGCCAAGGAGCCGGCACGCAGGCTCAGACGGCGGCTTAGCAGTGCCGCATTCAGTACGGCGGCCAATACATAGGCCGCCGTGCCCGCAATCGCCGCACCGGTGATGCCAAGGTGCGGCACGAGCGCGAGATTGAGCGCGATCTTAAGCAGCGCAGCCAGCACCAGATAGACAGCCGGTGCCATCACGGAGCCCAGGCCCTGCAACAAGGCTGTCGATACGGTGACCAGCGCGGCTGGCGCGGCGGACAAGGCGACCCAGCGCAGCACCCCGCTGCCGGCGGTATCCGCATAGAGCATGACGTTGATCGGCTCTGCCAGCACAGCCAGACCTACGGACGCCGCCCCGCCGATCAGCCAGAACCAGCGCATCGCGGTTCCCGCCTGAAGGCGGGCCAGCTTAAGGTCACCCTTCACTTTCAGCTCCGCCATAGCCGGAATAAACAGCACCGACAAGGAGGTGGCCAGCATGGCAACAAGCTGGACCAGCGGCATTCCCCGATTATAGACACCAATCTGGATCAGGGCTTCCGCCTCCTTCATACCTTCTTGCTGCAGGAGCCGCGGCAAAGTAAACGTATCGGCAAGACTCAGCAGGGGCACTGCCAGGGCGGCCAAGCAGATCGGGAGCGCATAAAGCAGCATCTGCTTCAATAAGGCAGCTCCCTTCAGCCCCGGAATCTGCAGCTTCCCACGGCTTTGCGCTTTCGGATCAAGTGCAGGCTTGGCCTTTGCTCGGGCGGTATGGCGCCCCCAGTATAGCAGGGTCACAATAAGACCCGCCAAGCCGCCGGCTGCCGAACCGGCTATAGCGCCGGCCGACATTTCACTATCGCCTGCTCCAAGCTGCGTGAAGTAGAAGAGCAGAGTAATCATAAAGGCTACCCGGACCATCTGCTCTGTCACTTGAGAGAGGGCGGTAGGCATCATATCCTGCCGCCCCTGGAAATAGCCGCGAAGCACGGCTTGCAAAGGCACGAATAGCAGGGCCGGAGCTGCTGCACGCAGCGAGAGCGCCACCTGGGAGCTGCCAATCCAATGTGCCAATAGCGGAGCACCCAAATAAAGCACCAGTGCAGCTGCCACCCCGAGCACCAGCATCATGATGACAGATACGCGCAGTACTTCCTTTGCGCCTTGCGAATCCTGAGCGGCCTCACGCTCGGCGACGAATTTGGCGACTGCGGTTGGAAATCCGGCCATAGCCAGCGTAATAATCAGCGTATAGAACGGGTACACGGTATTATAAATGCCAAATACACCGTCTCCCCCAATGTTTTGCAGCGGTATCTTCTGCAGCGTCCCTAGAAGCTTGGTGACAATAGCCGCCAGGCCTAACACCAACGCTCCCTTAAGCAACTTGGATGACGCACTTCGTTCTTTCATGACCTCTACCCCGATTCCGGCCTGCTTAGGTCGGCTTCTCTCTTGTTCTGATCTCTCCATTATAAAAGGTTTTGGTCTATACGCAAAAGCTCCCGCCACTTCTTCCGAGTAAGGAAAGAACGGCGAGAGCCTAATTGGCTGACAAGGCCTTATTGCTTCTTACTGCTCCATTTGCTTGCCAAGGAATCCTGCGGCGGTCTCCGCCATCTTGGACTCTAGCTGGGACATTTTGACCGACTCATCCTTATTGATAAGGACAACCGTTCCGATCGGGTCACCACCCGCGATAATCGGGGCAATAACAAATGTCGATATTTTCTCTGCATTATCCTTGCTAATCTCATATGTTCCGGTATTGGTCTCAAGGACAATCTTGCGGTTATCCATACTATTCTCCAGCAGATTCCCCACCTGCTTATCCAAATACTCCTTCTTGGATGCACCAGCTAGCGTAATTATGGAGTCCCGGTCAGAAATTAACGTAATATGCCCGGTGCTTTCATATAAGGATTCCGCATACTCCTTCGCAAAATCCCCCAACTCGCCGATTGGCGAATATTTTTTAAGAATAACCTCTCCGTCGCGATCCACAAAGATTTCAAGAGGGTCCCCTTCGCGAATCCGTAGGGTGCGGCGTATTTCTTTAGGAATAACCACACGTCCAAGATCATCAATACGACGTACAATACCAGTAGCTTTCATTTTACATGTTGCCCCGCTTTCTTAAGAAGTTTTGAACTACTGTTGTTTGGTCGCAGCCGGCAGCCGCTTATGCACACCAGCTTGGCGTTTTTTGTTCTAGGATACAGAAAACATTGCTTTAGCTTATTGAGTCCCCGGAAAATTTGGTTCAAGAGCACATTGCTTATCCATATTAGCTTAAATCTTGACCATAGTATTCATCTGTTCCCAAAACCTTATACATCAGTTTGGTCGTTTAGTTGCGGTTTAAAGCATTAAAAAAGTAAAAAAGCAGCGCGAGATCGCGCTGCCTTCTTCCCTTGTTATTCGAATCCGGCAGTTATTTGCCGGACTTATCTTCATTTGTTGTCCCAGTGTTCCCAGTTGTTCCAGAGTTTTTAGCTCCAGATTTGCTGCTGCTAACCTTTGGCAGATCAATCTTCTTAACCACAGTCTTCTCCAGATCGCCTGTCATGAACTTGTCCAATGCGGCAGAAGCGATGTTATTCTTCAGCGTATCCTTCTCCGTTTGGCTTATTTCTTCATAGGTTCTAGTCTTGCGCTTCTCTACCCGCATAATATGGTATCCGTATTCCGTCTCTACAGGATCACTGATCTTATTCAGCGGAAGCGTTAGAGCCGCCTTCTTGAACGCTTCTACCCAGGTTCCTACAGGCTTTTCGCTGTATAGACCGCCAGCTTCCTTAGAGCCTGGGTCCTCAGAGTACTGCTTGGCCAGCTTGGCGAAGTCCTCGCCTTTATCCAGCTTAGCCTTAATATCCTTGGCCAGCTTCAGCGCATCCTCCTTGGTCCGCTCCTTACCTTCAGGATCCTGGAAATTAATCAGAATATGACGCACGGTAGCCACCGTGTAGTCATCCTTTTTACTTTCGAATTCCTTCTTCATTTCATCTTCGGTTACCTTGGAAATCTGGCTCTCAAATACAGTGGAATTACGGGTCAAATATTCCTTCAGCTCATCCTCGGTAACTTTTTGTGAGTCAAGAATTTTCTTGAACTGGTCATCACCCAGGCGCTTCTTCTCTTGGTCAAGCTGCTCTTTACCCTGTTTGACCCCTTCTTCCTTCGACTTGGCGTCAGCCTTCCCTGCCAAGTATTTAAAGGCAATCAACTGCTTGATCAGCTGCTGTCTGATGCTATCCTCTTTCATATACTGTTCCATCTCAGGAGATCTTAATGCCATAATCCGGCTTTCCAGATCAAACTCAGCCGCTGTTACGGTTCCACCTTCATAGGTGGCAACCACCTTAGTTTGGTCTTCCTTCTTGGTCTCCGCAGTCTTGTTGCCTTCATCGTTCTTCTTACCGCATCCTGCAAGCATGGAAAAAGCCAGTACGGCTATCATAGCGATCAGGAGGGTTCTCCAGGAACGGCTGTTACTTCGTAACATTTTGTAGTTCCCCTTTCGGTTTAAATGAATCCTTGATAGCGTCAAGGAATTGCTCTAACAGGTCCAGCATTTCCTGATCTTCCATACCTTTGACTTTCATATGGATGACCATCTCGGGCCCTTGACTAAATTGTACACGTCTTCCGTACCGATTTCCAATTGTCGCCAGTTTGGCTCCATCTAGATCCTTCATGCCGCCTTCATGGAATTTAAGGATGACCTCATCTCCACGCCGGGTGATGGAGTCAATTCTGCACAGGCGCCCGTAGAGCTTAAGGCGGGCAGCAGAGAGCAGGTTGGCAACAGCCGCAGGCGGCTCTCCGAAGCGGTCCAGCAGCTCATCAGCCAGCTCGGCCACCTCTTCAAAGGAGGCCACTGCTGCAACCTTCTTATAGATTTCAATCTTCTGGATACTGTCATAAATATATTCCGGCGGCAGGTAGGCATCGATACTCAGATCAATTGTCGTTGTAAAGGCCTCTTCAGCCGGAGCCTCTTCACCGAGCATCGTTACCTTACGCTTCTGAATTTCCTCGGCAAGCATCTGGGAATACAGGTCAAAGCCTACGGAAGCGATGAAACCATGCTGTTCCGCACCCAGAAGGTTACCTGCCCCGCGGATTGATAGATCCCGCATCGCGATCTTAAAGCCGGAGCCCAGTTCCGTGAATTCCTTGATCGATTGCAGACGCTTCTCTGCAACCTCTGTCAGCGACTTATCCCGCTGATAAGTGAAATAGGCATAAGCAATACGGTTGGACCGTCCAACGCGCCCGCGCAGCTGATACAGCTGGGAGAGCCCCATTTTGTCCGCATCATGTACGATTAACGTATTTACGTTCGGAATATCTACACCGGTCTCGATAATGCTTGTAGCGACCAGAACATCATATTCGCCATCCAAGAAGTCAAGGATTGTCTTCTCCAGCTCTTGCTCAGACATTTGCCCATGCCCAATCCCCACCTTGGCCTCAGGCACAAGCGCGGAGATCTGAGCAGCCATCTCTTGAATTCCCTGAACGCGGTTATACAGATAGTACACTTGCCCGCCGCGGGCAAGCTCCCGCTCAATCGCTTCACGAACCAGCGCCTGACTATGCTCAACCACATAGGTCTGTACCGGGAAGCGGTTCTCCGGCGGGGTCTCAATCACAGACAGATCCCGTACCCCCAGCATCGACATGTGAAGGGTACGGGGGATCGGAGTAGCTGTCAAGGTCAGCACGTCCACATTTACCTTCAGCTTCTTCAGCTTCTCCTTATGGGTAACGCCGAACCGCTGCTCTTCATCCACAATCAGAAGACCAAGATCCTTAAACACCATATCCTGCGAGAGCAGGCGATGGGTTCCAATGACAACATCGACCGTTCCTGCACGTACCCCTTTGATCGTCTCATTCTGCTCCTTACGGCTCCGAAAACGGCTGAGAACCTGAATATTAATCGGATATCCGGAGAATCTCTCGCGGAACGTCTCGTAATGCTGCTGGGCCAAAATCGTAGTCGGCACCAACACAGCAACCTGTTTGCCCTCAATAGCAGCCTTGAATGCGGCCCGAATCGCTACTTCAGTCTTCCCGTAGCCTACATCACCGCACAATAGCCGGTCCATCGGTCGGCTTCTCTCCATATCCTTCTTAATTTCTTCAATGGCCCGAAGCTGATCCCGAGTCTCATCATAAGGGAACATCGCCTCGAACTCCTGCTGTTCTGCCGAATCTTTCTCAAATCCGTACCCAGACGATGCTTGCCGCTCGGCGTACAGCTTGATCAGATCATCCGCAATGTCTTGAACCGAAGACCGAACTTTGTTCTTAACCCGGGTCCACTCGTTGCCGCCCAGCTTATATACCTTAGGCTCCTTATCCTCAGAGCCTACATATTTCTGAATCAGATCAATCTGATCAATCGGAACTGAGAGCTTATCCCCGCCAGCATACAGAATATGCATATAATCCTTATGAATGCCGTTAATTTCAAGGGTGCCAATGCCTACGTATTTCCCGATCCCGTGGTTCTGGTGAACCACATAGTCCCCGATCTTAAGCTCCGTATAGCTCTTAATACGCTCAGCATTGTCGATATTTCTTCCTACCTTGCGGGCCTTGCGCTGCTTCTGGGAGAACATCTCTCCCTCCGTAATGACGACCAGATGCACGGAAGGAAGCTCGAATCCAGTCTGCAAATTGCCCTGCAGGAGTACAGGTTCGTCAATGCTATAATCCTGCAGCACCCGGCGCATTCGCTCCATCCGCTCTTCGTTGCTGGCAAGCATCACGACATGAGCCCCGCTCTTCTTCCATCTGTCCATCTCTGATTTGAGCACATTCATCTGTCCATGGAAGTCTTGCATCGCCCGGCTTACAAAATTCAAAATATTTTGCGGCTGCGTATGCGGAACCTGGCGCAGGAATAGAGACAGGAACAGCGTCTGGAAGAACCGATCATGCAGCGCTTTATGGTTATCTATAGACAACGGAAGCTCTGGCAAGCTCTTGCCGTTCTGGAACAAATGGAGGTTCCATTCCGATTCATCCCGCTCCAGCTGCTTCGCCGTCTCCTGAAGCCTTGCCGGTTCATCCATAATCAGCAGCGTATCTTCCGGCATGTAATCATAGAGCGTAGCATGCTCAGGGTAAATCAGAGAAATATATTTATAGATTTCCGGGAAATTCACATGCTCCCTCAGCATCTCCATCTCTCTGGAGATTTCCTCCTCAAGACGATGCTTGGCCTGACGATCTGTCATCTTCTCCAGCTGCGCCTCAAGCCGGACTCTCACGGCCTCAGCCGCTTGAGTCAAGCGCTCCGATGAAGCGATGAGCTCCTTGCTTGGTGTAATGACTACTTCTTTGACCTGATCTACCGATCTCTGATCGGCCGGATCGAAGGTCCGGATTGAATCAATCTCATCATCGAACAGCTCAATACGGTAGGCGAGCGGGGTCGTAAGAGGATAGAAATCAATAATCCCACCACGTACACTCATTTCCCCACGGGACTCCACCCGCTCCACCCGGTCATAGCCCAGTTCAACCATGCTGCTAAGGAAGGAATCAAGCTGTATTGTCCCTCCCAGCGTCAGCGTAATGCTGGCCTCAGCCATCGCTTGCGGGGCGGGAAGCAGCCTGCGGACCCCGGAGAAGGGGACAACGACAACGCCGCGAAAGCCCTGCGAGCATCTCAGCAGGACTTCGATACGCTGAGCCAGCGTCTCAGGGCTAGACACCGCTGCTTCCGCAGCTACCAATTCGTTGGCCGGGTAGAGAAGCACCTGATCTGCTGACAGCGCTTCCTGCAAATCTTCAGCAATCTTCTGGGCCGCAAACATATTATGTGTAACCACAAGCAGAGGGCGCTGAATATCCTCATGCAGTGCTGCAAGCATAACCTGACGGGATGAACCCGACAGGCCGGAAATCAGCTGCTCCTTCATGCCCGCTGCCACTCCAGCCGTTAATGAACCGAAGTCGGGGTCTTTAGAAAAAGCTTGTATAAGTGCTTGTAACAAAAGGGGCACCTCTCTTATATTCATCCTGAAAAAGGAAGATCCCTTCCCTCTCCAGGATACGTTCTCTTAATTCTAACCAAAAATAAGCCTCAGCGTTGTGGCCAAGGCTCCAATAGCGTCATAGAGGCTTTCGGATTCTGACTTGTCTTATTGCAGCGGATTCGCTAGAAGCATGAGCTCCGGATGATGCTCCATCGCCTCTTTGCAGTAATCACAAGTTACCCGAACCGTCATTTCACCGCTGGAATCATACGCTATTATATCCCTACGCTCCTCGGGGGTCAAGGAATGAAAACCTAGCTCTGCCTCCGAAACCGAAGGCGAGTCTATTCTTCCGATAAACGTCCGGCAATGCCTGCAAACATAGTTTATAGCCATCTATATGCCTCCTGAAGGTTCCAATATACCCTCAGTATGCCCGCATTAAAGGGCTATTAGCCCTTATTTACCGGTTAAACTTCGCCATCGTCTGCTCAAAGGTATGGCTGAGGCTATACTCAAGCGCGTCGCATGCATCCTCTATGGACTTCTTAAGCAGCTCGTGTTCCTGTTTTGGGAACGGGGAAAGCACGTAATCAACAATCGGGTAACCTGGATTAGGCCGTGAAATCCCCATTCGTACCCGGTTAAACACCTGTGTTCCGGTATGCTGAATAATCGACTTAATGCCGTTATGTCCTCCGGCGCTTCCCTGATAACGAAGCCGGATTTTCCCGATCTCTGTATCCATATCGTCATAGACAACAATCAGATCTTCCAGAGGCACCTTGTAATAGTCCATATAAGCCCTTACCGATTCCCCCGACAGGTTCATATAGGTCATCGGCTTAATCAATGCAACCTTAGTTCCGCCAATGTGCCCTTCACCGATCAAAGCCTTGCATTTATTTTGACGGATCTCCATGCTGTGACGGGCGGCAAGCTCGTCCAGCGCCATAAATCCGATATTATGTCTGGTTTTGTCATAATTTGGCCCTGGATTACCTAGGCCTACGATCCACTTCATGGTCTGGCGCCCTTTCTTTTGTTAGAATAGAATGAATATATGAGGTTCTCCAATTCAACTAGAGAAGGTGAAGCTACCTTGCTGGCATTCGGCTCCGAGCTCATTCAGGATTCCCACTTCCGACAGCATCTTGAACACCATATTCCGGTTCAGGTTTACCGCAAGGGAGTATACACGGGAATTGGTAGAATTACGGGATATGACGCCGATTTTGTAGAAATCGGTGGAACGCTATACAGCCGGATAGCGTTCACCTTCATTTCCCGTCCCGGCTATTAAACAGCCTTGTCCCTAGGACAGCTTTCATTTGATTTGAGATGTCCCTAATATGCAAGGCAGGGGTTACTCCTCCCGTCATTCACTGCCGGGAAGGGTAACCCCTATTTGTTGTTTCTATATTATTCAATCTCAAACAGCTTACTGATTGACAGTTCCTCATGCACACGAATAATGGCTTCGCCAAGCAGCGGAGCTACCGACAGCACCTTCAGCTTGCTCGTCGGGTTCGGATGAGTAATCGGAATGGAGTCGGTTACGATTACTTCCTTCAGAGGAGAGTTCTCCAGCCGTTCCATAGCGGGACCAGAGAGAACAGGGTGTGTACAGCAAGCGTACACCTCTTTAACTCCGCCTTCCTTCAGCGCATTTGCGCCCAGTACGATGGTTCCTGCTGTATCGATAATATCATCGATCAGAATCGCCGTCTTACCCTCAATATTACCGATAATATTCATAACCTCGCTGACATTCGGCTCTGGCCGTCTCTTATCGATAATAGCCAGAGGGGCATTCAGGAAGTCTGCAAGCTTGCGCGCCCGTACTACGCCGCCGTGGTCAGGAGATACAACAACCGGGTTCTCGATATTCTTCGAGCGGAAATATTGGGCCAAAATAGGCACACCCAGCATATGGTCCACTGGAATATCGAAGAAGCCTTGGATCTGCATGGCGTGCAGGTCCATGGTGATGACCCGGTGCGCGCCTGCCTTCTCAATCAGGTTCGCTACAAGCTTTGCTGTAATTGGATCGCGCGAGCGAGCTTTACGGTCTTGACGAGCATATCCGTAATACGGGATCACAACGTTGATACTCTTAGCGGAAGCCCGCTTAAGCGCATCTACCATAACAAGCAGCTCCATCAGATTATCATTTACCGGAGCACAGGTCGACTGAACGACGTAAACGTGTGAGCCACGCACACTTTCCGACAGCTTCACCTGAATTTCCCCATCACTAAAGCTTGTAGTATCCGAATCACCCATAGGAATACCAATATAATCGGCAATCTGGTTAGCAAGCTTGGGATTGGAGTTACAAGTAAATATCTTCAACTTAGAATCAAAATAAGTCATTAATAAAAACCCTCCGTGCTGTATAGATTGAACTAAAGAAACTGCGGGCGGCTGCCCTTGCTGACGCCGCATACCCGGCAGCCAAATGACCGGGCTTTAGATCAATCCACAAGGTCACCTGAAATGTTCCGTGCATGCCTAGCCTCTTTCGCTAAAAAGGAGTGCGGCTATTTATGATTGCTGCTCTCTTTCTTTCTTCGCTTTGGCGCGGGCGCGAATCTTATCCGCATAACCAGGCTTGTTCTCTTGACGCTGACGTGCAATAGCCAAATCGCTATCAGGCACATTATGGGTAATCGTAGATCCGGCTACCACATAAGCTCCGCGGCCAATCTTGACTGGAGCCACCAGGTTGACATTACTGCCAACAAAGGCGTCGTCTCCAATCTCGGTAATGGATTTATTATAACCATCGTAATTGACCGTTATTGCTCCACAGCCGATATTGACATTTTTGCCAACAAGCGCATCCCCTACATAGCTCAAATGGGACACTTTTGACCCATCATCCAATGTTGCGTTCTTAATCTCTACAAAATCTCCGATCTTCACATGCTCGCCCAGCTTTGCTCCAGGACGGAGGTATGCAAAAGGACCAATGGTAGTCTCACTGCCCGCCTCTGCCTGACAGAGCACGGAGTGCTTAACCGTAACTTTATCCCGTAGAATACAGTCTTCAATCTCAGAATGAGGCCCGATGATACATTCTTCGCCAATCACTGTCTTGCCGCTGATCGTTGTGCCCGGATAAATAACGGTATCCGCGCCGATCTCTACATCGGCACCAATATAAGTGGAGCTAGGATCAATAATTGTTACGCCGCCCAGCATATGCTTTTTCACAATACGCCGGCGCATGAAAGATTCCGCCTCGGAGAGCGCAACCCGGTCATTCACACCTATGGATTCTTCTGTGTCTTTCGTCATGTGGGCGCAGGCTTTTTCGCCTTCTGCCACCAGAATGCCGACTACATCGGTTAAATAGTATTCTTGCTGTGCATTTTGATTGGTAACCTTCTCAAGTGCGGCGAACAGCTTCGCATTATCGAAGCAGTATGTGCCGGTATTGATCTCCTTAACGGCATCCTCTTCCGGCGAACAGTCCTTCTGCTCCACAATGCGCTGCACCGCACTGTCAGCTCCCCGAATAACGCGGCCATACCCTTGAGGGTTGTCCATCGATGCAGTAAGCACCGTAACCGCGGCACCCTGTTCTTCATGAAGCGCGAAAAGAGCCTCCAGCGTCTCCGGTGTCACGAGCGGGGTATCGCCGCAAACTACGACGGTTGTTCCTTCCTCGCCGCCTAGAAGCGCCTTCGCCTGCTTTACGGCATGACCCGTACCGAGCTGTTGCTCTTGCAGTACATACTCTGCTGTTGTTCCAAGATAAGATCGAACGGCTTCTGCCCCGTGACCTACCACTACAACACTTCGTTCGCAGTTCACTTTATTCACGGCATCCAAAACGTGTCCGACCATCGGTTTACCGCATACAGGATGGAGCACTTTGTAAAGCTTGGACTTCATCCGTTTTCCTTGGCCTGCGGCAAGGACAATGGCTAATCTCTTCAAGTCCTCGGCCTCCTTCTCTTGAACTCATATCTGAATATATCTTATTCTGGACAAAAAGAAAAGAGAGCCATGTTACATGGCCCTCTTTCTTGAACCCCAATTAGACTTACTTAACCTACAACTTAAGCCCCTTCTTCGATAACTTCCTCTTCGACCGCAGCGCGCTCGTACTCTGCGAGTACAGCAGCTTGAATCTTCTCGCGGGTTCCGGAAGAAATCGGATGCGCGATGTCTCGGAATTCCCCATCCGGCGTGCGTTTGCTCGGCATAGCAACAAACATTCCGTTATTGCCATCAATGACGCGAATATCGTGGACTACGAATTCGTTATCGATGGTAATGGAAGCGATTGCCTTCATTCTGCCTTCAGAGCTTACCCGGCGGAGTCTTACATCCGTAATTTGCATGTGTGTTCACCACCTTTTTCCATTCGGAGACTTGGTGTAATATTCCACACAGCAAACGAAAATCCTTTTTTTTTACGAACAAAAAGCCCTAAAATCAGGAATTTTTTTTACAGATTAATGAATTCGACAATTTACAGCCTAATCCGATGTCATTTGAGCTTGGTTTCGACAGAGTTCCTGTTACGCTCGAGAGCTAAAATAATTACCTGGCTTCACTGTAATTTCTTTGACCTTAGGATCCACATTAGCCAAAGTGGCTAGGGACACATAATCATGTAAAAGCCTTTGTTCCGTATCTACTTCGCCCGATTCGACCAATACGCCAACCCCGGCTACGGTAGCATCAAATTCGGCCAAAAGATCCACCATCCCTTGAATGGTACCTCCCGCCTTCATAAAGTCGTCCACGATAAGCACCCGGGACTTCTCCTTCAGGGCGCGGCGCGACAACGTCATCGTATGCAGACTCTTATGGGAGCCTGAGACATAATTGATGCTAACAGCCGACCCTTCCGTTACCTGATGGTCACGGCGGACTAGGACAACAGGCAGGTTAAGCTGGGCTCCAGTCGCATAGGCAAGAGGAATCCCCTTGGTCTCCACCGTCATGATAACATCGATCGCCCGGTCAGCAAACACAGTGGCAAATAGCTTACCGGCTTCGTTCATTAAGTTCGGCAGCCCCAACACATCGGACATATATAGATAACCGCCCGGCAGAATCCGATCCGGATCGGAGAGCATCTGGCACAGGTGATCAATGAACTCCTTAGCGCGATTTCCTCCCATCTTAGGGATAAATTTTACGCCGCCAGCTGCCCCAGCCAAAGTATGAAGCTCCCCAGTGCCCTCATCCTCGAACACTTCCTTAATGATCGCCAAATCCTCACTAATAGATGACTTCGCCGCTCCATACCGGTCAGCAAATGTCGTCAGCGGAATTAGCTGATGTGGACGAAACAACAGGTACTGGGTCATTTCAACCAAACGTGCACTTCTTTTTAATTTTTTCACGAAAGACCCCTCGCTAGAAAATCCGAATATTTTATAGCAAATATACCATTTTTGTACGGGTTTATGCAATTATATCCCCGTAATTTTGCGAGGAGTTATTTTAAGTCAACAACCGTACGGCATATACTTCTTTACAAAATCCACGAAGCCCGTTATAAATGCGAGCCACTTTAGCTTCTTTTGAAACAAGCCCAAACACCGTCGGGCCGCTGCCTGACATCAGCACACCATCCGCACCTAGGCGCTGCATAGTTTCTTTGAGCTGCCTAACCTCCGGATGAAGCTCCATCGTTACATCCTCCAGCACATTGCCAAGCCTTTCGCAAACCTGGCTGAAGGAGCCTTGCTCAATGGCTTGAATCATCTGCTGAGCAGAGGGGTGGCTCTGCACCTTATGGCTGCGGAAGCGCCCATACACCTCAGCTGTCGATACGTTAATCGGTAGTTTTGCTAATACGACCCAGCATTGAGGCGGATCAGGCAAAGGCGTCAGCAGTTCTCCGCGTCCTGTAGCAAGTGCCGTTCCCCCCGTCACACAAAAGGGTACATCCGAACCAAGCTCCGCCCCTAATGTTTGTAACTCCTCGCTAGTAATCCCTAAGTCCCACAGCCGGTTCAGCCCCCGCAGTGCCGCAGCGGCATCGCTGCTTCCACCCGCAAGTCCGGCAGCTACAGGAATATGCTTATCCAGATGGATATGGACTCCCTTTCGAACCTGATAACGTTCCTTAATGAGCCGGGCTGCCTGGAAGGCCAGATTCTTCTCGTCCAGCGGGATATATCCAGCCTGACTGGAGATAATAATCGAATCTCCGGGCAGCTCCTTTAATTCAAGACGATCGGCCAAATCGACCATCGTCATAATCATCTCAACCTCATGATACCCATCGGGGCGTTTATGTAATACGTCCAACATCAAATTGATCTTGGCCGGCGCTTTCTCATAAATTTTCAAGGCGTTCACCCACCATCCAGGATCTCCATCAAAAACGACTCAACATATTATAGGGGATACGTAGTTCTAAGTCTATTCCCATATCTTGCAGTGCCCTTATTTTTCATATCTTAACAGAAACCTCATCTAAAATCCTCTTCCAACAAAAAAATGAAGCCCTCTCTTGTGAGAGAAGCTCCAAGCTTATAGGCTTTAAGGCTGGCGTGAGGCTGCCTGTTCAGCAAGCTGTATCGCCCGCTTCACCATATTGCCTGCATCTTTGGCCTTGATTCCACCCCATCCTTCTTCCTGAACGGTGTTATAGAAGCCAAGCTCCTTCGCGAGTTCAACCTTCAAGCTCTCCGACATTACACTTCTTCTGCGGCGTGACATGTCATCCCTCCTTTAGGGATATTATTTGATTTCGCTTAGCGCTTCATACTCTGAGAAACTTTCCTGCAGCGCCAAATAAAAAAACGGCCCCTTCTGAAGGGACCGCCGCTTTAGTAAAAACTTAGATGCTCACGACTTCATATACGAAATCCGTACCCCGCTGGTATCGTCGCAAAGGGTAACTTCCACGGATTCAGTAAGTATATCAGCATAACTGTAAGACACTCTCTTAAACGTCTCTTGCTCCTCGTCCAGCTTAACAATAAAGACAGAGGGGTAGGTTTCCTCTAAAACACCTGTGCGTTCAACAGTCTTTCGGCGACCGCCATTCGCCCGCAGCATAATCTTTTGGCCCACGTAAGCATCGAGATTGTGTTTAATTTCTGACAGCGCATTTTTCGCCATACCCTGTGACCACCTCTTTCCTTGTCCATTGTATCAAAAAGAGAGGCGTTTGTCAAATAAACAAATAATTATATCAGGGTGAAAAATAATTTGTCAACGATTTTTTTTGGAAACTGAAAGTAAGGTAAATGAATGGAAAAATCACTTAGATTGCAGAAGGAACCACATTCAGCTTTGACAGATCTTGCGGCTTAGGAAGGCCAATGCGATAACTTCCTCGGGTCTCAATGCCACCTACCCCTTGAATTCCACTAACCGTATGACTTAACACGTCTGTAATATGGATCGTTCCTTGGACAGAGGTCAGTGCCGACTTGGCTGCAATATAGACCGGATCCAGGGCGTGAATCAGCACCCGGCCCGGAGAGCTGGCAAAATTAGCTCCAGCCTGCAGCAGGGCTTCAAAGTGCGATTGGCAGGCTCCAGCCACAATAGTTAATGCATCAAAGTTACGCTCGTACTGGCGTGCAATCTGGATCGCTTCCACGAAATTGCTGGAGTTCTTATAACTGGACAAGCTGTACAAGTCCCCATGAATTCTGCTCTTGAGCACCCCATCATGTCCTGTTATCACGACGATATCAGGCTGGATGGTGGGCAGAAGACGATATAGAGCCTGGGCCATCGCATTCTCAGGCACATATTGTCCGTGTGCCGGTACGCGCAGCTTCTTATATAAATCAAGACTCTTCTTCAGATAAGCAGGATCGCCGTCCAAATGCAGCACCGTACCCGGCACCTCAAAATAAGACTGTGCCCCGGCTAAGTTCCGATCTCCTGCAAGGCGGCTGCGAGTCTGCTCTACCTGTGCCTCTCGGTCCTGATGGAGCTTCTGCACAGACTGCTGCGCTTTGATATAAGCTCTCTGAGACTTCTCACTGGGCACGGCATCTTTGGCATGAATGAGATCCTCCAGCGGAGCATCAGCCAACAGCCGAAAATCCGTCCCTTTGATAATTGCTTGATGGCTTCGCATTTCCGTTACACGAAACGTGACGTCCCCGCCATATGATTTACGGACCACTAGGTCTCCAATGTTGGTCAACTCCATCACCTCTCTCCCATCGTATGGGCGAGAGGCCGGATTGGTTCCACTCCAGCCCATATTAGGTGAAGTTCCTGCACGGCAATCACAGGGTCTCCTTATTGTAATCCCTGGCGGTAGAAAATATTACTTAAGCGTGCAAACTCTTCAATACTTAACGTCTCCGCACGCCGCGAAGGCTCAATCTCTGCTTCAGCCAACAGTCTCTCCAGCTCCTCCCGCCCTTCTTTGGCGAAGAAGCGGCTCTTCAGATTGTTGGCGATCGTCTTCCTACGCTGGGCAAATGCAGCTTGTACCAGCATAAAGAAGAACGCCTCATTCTCCACATGCACCGGCGGCTCTTTCCGTACCTTGAGCCGAATCACGGCCGAATCTACATTCGGCTGTGGAATAAATACCGTATGCGGTACAATGCATACCAGCTCCGGCTCGCTAAAATACTGCACCGCTATGCTCAAGCTGCCGTAATCCTTGCCTCCCGGGGAGGCGGCCATCCGCTCAGCCACTTCTTTCTGGATCATCACCACGATATTCTCCAGCGGAAGATGCTCCTCTAGCAGCTTCATCAGAATCGGGGTGGTGACATAGTAAGGGAGATTGGCGACCACGCTGACCCGGGTATCTGCTTCGAACTCCTCCGCAAACAGCTCCTTCAGGTCCAGCTTGAGAACATCCCCATGTACGACCTTTACGTGCGGATAAGGTTCCAATACCTCATCCAGGATGGGAATCAGCCGCTGATCAATCTCAATGGCGACCACCTTGCTGCTGACTTCAGCCAGCTTCTCGGTTAAGGCCCCAATCCCCGGACCGATCTCCAAGGCCGCCTTGGAGGCATCCAGACCCGCGGAGCCCACGATTTTCCCAAGGATATTCTGGTCAATCAGAAAGTTCTGACCCAGACTTTTCTTAAATGAAAATCCATGCCGCTGAATAATCTCTTTGGTGCGCCTCGGCGTGGATATATCTTCTCTCATGCTCATATTGCCTCTAGACCCCTTTGTCCTCCAATTGACTCAGCGCCGCCGCGAACTCCTGCGGTGTGATTCGGAAGATCCGAAGGCGCTTGTGGAATTGCTTTCCGTTGCAGTATCCGATGCCGAGCAGCTCGCCCATATAACGCCGCCGGGCAGCAGCCTGCGGGTGCACAATCAGTCCCGCGTCTATTAAGTCTTCCCAATCGATCAGACTTTCCTCCTCGGGTGCCTCGCTCCGCACACGCTCAAGGGCCGCTCTGATCGCTTCAGGGGACGCATTCTCCACCCCGATGTCTCCTGCCCGAGTGGCATCAGCCAGCGTCAGGAATGCATGTTTACAGCCTGGCACGCGCGCGGCAACAATCTTGCGAATGCGTTCCCCTGCATGATCAGGATCTGTAAAGATAATCACGCCCCGTCTCTCTTGAGCCAGCTCAATTCGGCGGAGAACCGCCGGACCAATAGCCGAGCCTCCCGTCTCGATCGTGTCGGCTTCTACCGCCCGCTTGATTGCAACGGTATCGTCTTTTCCCTCGACAACAATGACTTCCTTAATCACCTTGCGCCGTCCTTTCCGTGTAAAACAAAAAGAAGAGGAAAGCTCCTCTTCTTAGTTTAACGTAATTATATCAATATAATAACGAATTATATTCTTAAAGTAAACGGATCAGTTCAGCTCCGGTTTGGTTGGTCCAATCACATACACGGTGCGGCCCTTCTTACGTCCAAATTTATTGGCCGTTTTTAAACTATCATAATACACATCGATTTTGTTGCCTTTAATGGCGCCACCGGTATCTTCCGCACGGCGGAAGCCTACCCCCTCAATATATACCCACCAGCCCAGTGGGATCACTTTCGGGTCAACCGCAATCGTTCTGCCTTCCGTTACGCTTGTTCCTGATGCTGTCTTCGTTCCAATTCCGCTTTCCTCCGAGGAGTAGGCCGTCATGGATACATTTTTAATCAGCTTTTTATATTTAAAACTTACGCCGCCCTTAGTGACCTTATTGTTCTGGCTTATCTTCACCGCTCCGGGTTCCCGGGTGATGCTGGCAGACAGGACCTCGGGCTTAGGCTTAACCGGCTCGGGCTTCTTCGTGCCGACGGCAATGATCTTCGCCTGGGGCTTCTTCTCGACCGTCTTGTTCAGCCATCTCTTAGAGACAAATTCTCCGTCCTGAAACACTTTCTCTACTCGGCTCACGACCTTACCGTTGCTGCCTTGCTGAACCACCTTGGTCTTGCCGACAAGCAGGGTAGGATCTTTCTTCTTCACGACCTGATAAGGAACTGTAATCGGCTCCTCTACCGTATGTTTGTTCACGCGGACTACACGGATTTTCAAGTCGGGAGTAATGCCGGCTGAAAGCGAAGGATACACTTTATCTTGTTCCGATACAGAAACGCCTAGTTTGGTAAAGACGCTCTTAACGGTATCTTCTGTGGTGTAGTAGCTATTGCTCTTGCCGTCAGCAAGCACAGTAACTTTCACAGCGCGGTCAATCACGATCTGATCGCCGTCCTTAAGCTCACTGTCTACTGCAGCTGAAATATCATCCTGCGGTTTAAGCTCGATGGATTGTTCATCCAGCAGGGACCCCACCGATGAGGTTCGAGTCTCAACGGTTTGCTCCTTCCCGTCAATTACCAGATGAATGCTCTTGCTCGCCTGACCGTATACCCAGGCCAATACGATGCAAACTACCGCGATGGCTAATATAGCGAATATTGAAATGAGACGTACCTTGTCATGCTTCCATCGCAACGCGTAAGACATACTGGATGATCGTGAACCATGGGTTGTTTCGTTCTTTCTGAACACGCCCACTTCTTCCGTCCTCCTCCATAGCCTCGCCGTCTAGGTTGATGCATGATTACATATGACGCGACTATATACCGATTTTTTACGGAACGCTATAAAGCCCTGCATTCCGCATCCTTCCCCAGTCTGTTTGGCATAAAGTCACCCCCGTTTTACAACAGTATGACGTGCCTATCAGTTTTATTCAAAACAAAAGAAGCCATAGAAAGAGTTAGAGGAACTCTTTCGTGGCTTCCGAAAATGTCTTGGATGCTTGATAGGACGCACGAGGTTGCCTCTCTCATATGACGCTTACGGGGTTAGCTGTCGGGTTCGGGCGTAGAGAGACGCCCTATCTCAGTTCACCCGCTCATGGCGAGTGACCTCAAATTCACCCCAAAGACCCGGTAAAGAAATCGAAATGCTTGAAGCCCATCAAGTAGCATTAAATCAAAGCAAGCTTCAGCGCATCGGTTCCCCCGTTCTCCAGAAATAGGAGATTCAGCGAGACTGGTTCATGGAACCATGTAAGGACTGACGTTCCGGCGTAGCCGAATGACGCAAATCCATTACTGAAAAGATTCTATCCTTTTTGGAACCATGTTGTAAAGGAGAGATCAACTACGTTTTTTTAAAAAAATGGTTAAAAATCTGTAATAAACTCTGTTTTTTTAATTAAAAAACATTAATCTTTTCCAAAATCTCGTTTTTTCATCGGTTTTGCTCCCGATATCAGCGAATGTCAAATCGTTCCAGTGCATTTTGGGTAGTGATTTGCGCGATTTCCTCCAAGGACATCCCCTTGAGCTCGGCCGCCATCTCAGCCACTAAACGAACGTGAGCAGACTCATTTCTTTTTCCACGGAATGGGTGTGGTGTTAAATATGGGGAGTCCGTTTCAATGAGCAAACGATCGAGTGGAACCTGTTTTAGGACCTCTTTAGGCTGCTTTGCATTTTTAAACGTGATCGGCCCGCCAAACGAGATATGGAATCCCATATTCATACATAATTTGGCAGTTTCCCAGCTTCCTGAAAACGAATGCATGATGCCTCCAACTTCGCTGGCCTTCTCTTCCCGCAAAATCTTCACAATATCCTCATGTGCGTCACGATCATGAATGACAATCGGCATGCCAAGCTCTCGGGCCAATCCGATTTGACGGCGGAAGACCTGATGCTGCACTTCTTTGGGGGAAGTATCCCAGTAGTAATCAAGTCCAATTTCCCCAATGGCTACCACCTTGTCATGCTTGCACAGCTCAGCAATCCAGTCCAAATCCTCGTCCAGCATAGTAATTGCGTCCTGCGGATGCCATCCGACGGCAGCGTATATGAAATCATAAGTTTCAGCAAGCTTCATGGTCGAAGGGATCGTCTCCCGGTTAAATCCGACATTAACCATCCGGGTTACACCGGCTTCAACAGCACGGGCAATCGTCTCCTCCCGATCTTCGTCAAATTGTGGTGCATCCAGATGCGTATGAGTATCAAACAGCATATTGTACAGTTCCTCCTTACACTTCAAAAAGTTGTGCGATATGTTGCGGCAGTTGGTCCTTTACCGCTTCCAGCTTCTCCTTCGGATAATACAAATGGCAACGGCCACGGTGTAGACCGCTAATCGAACGAACGATATCGGATACCTCAGAAATTTCGCGCAGATTGTCCTGCCTGTCCAGCAGCAGAATCTCCTTGCCCTTCAGCTCATCATCAGGACGGAACACATCATAAGGCAGGTCTGTCGGAAAATCAATTTCTAAGTCATATTCAGCATTCAGCCCTACTTGTGCGAATGCGCTGCGCAGCTGATCGACCATTTCCATATCGATATGATCAAGTTCTACATATTTATACAGCCTTCTATCTAAAAATCTGGCACAGAGGCTGCCCAGAAGCTCATCTTCTTCATTTGTCCACTGCATGAAGGCCGTCTGCACCAAAGCTTCATCCAGAAGCAGATATTCTGTAACCGTCAGCTCCCGCTCAAAGAGCCCCGGAAGAGGATCTGGGAGGAAGCGGAACCCATAACCCTGCTGATGAAGCTCTTTGGCTCTGCGGAAGATCTGTCTAAGCAGAATTTCCGAGCTCCGGGTGACCGGGTGGAAATACACCTGCCAATACATTTGATACCTCGACATGAGGTAGTCCTCGACAGCATGCATACCCGATTCCTTGACAACCACCCGCCCCTGAAAGGGACGCAGCATACGAAGGATGCGATCCATATCAATGGTGCCATAATTCACGCCTGTAAAATAAGCGTCGCGCAGCAGGTAGTCCATTCGATCTGCATCTAGCGGACTGGATACCAGGTTAACCACAATAGGCTTCTCATAGTCTTTGCGAATAACCGCAGCAACCTTCTCCGGGAAATCCGAAGACACTCTTCGAAGGACCTCCGCTACCTGTGTATCCCCCACCAAAATTTTGCACGTCCAATCTTCATGATTCATATCGAAGGCTTCTTCAATGGAATGAGAGAAGGGGCCGTGGCCAAGATCATGAAGAAGTGCCGCACATAATGCCAGCAGTCGTTCTTCATGAGGCCATCCGGAATAGCCGCTGCGTTCGAATTGAGAGATAATCCGGCGCGTAATTTCATAGACGCCTAAAGAATGAGAAAACCGGCTATGTTCTGCCCCATGAAAGGTTAAATAAGATGTACCCAACTGACGGATACGCCGCAACCGCTGAAATTCTGGGGTATTAATCAGAGCCCAAATAATTTCGTCCTGTACATGAACGTAGTTATGAACCGGATCTTTAAATACCTTCTCTTCACGAAGTGATCGATACATAAGAATTGAACCACCTTTCATTCAAGCTAAAAAAATAAAATAATCTCTATTGTCGACTACTTTTGTCGAATGATGTCGTTTCATGATGGCTTTGTCTAAAGAGCGGCGAAAGTTGACGAAATAAGTATCTACGCCTTATTATAAGGGTTCTTAGAGGTTAAAATAACTTTTTCAGGAAACAATCTTCTTTTTTATCCATTAATAGGTTGACTAATCTGGCAATGGTTGGTATTATAAAAAGCAGAAAAAAGAGAACTGTGTCGAATCGTGACGCATTTAAACTATAGCGAGAGGGGCAATCATCGGTTATGATGAAATCAACAGGTATTGTAAGAAAAGTAGATGAACTGGGACGGGTTGTTATCCCTATTGAATTGCGCCGCACACTTGGCATCGGTGAGAAAGACGCCCTTGAAATTTATGTGGACGGCGAGCGCATCATGTTAAAGAAGTATGAGCCTGCATGTATTTTCTGCGGTAATGCAGAGAATGTAACCTACTTCAAAGGCAAAATTGTTTGCCACGAATGTCTCAGTGAGCTTCCTACACCTGTGACAAATTAAGATTTATAGTATATAATAGTTTTACTGAATCTGTTAATTCTAACCTTTTTCATATCTCCTTGGTGCCTTCCTTGGCTTGAACCCGGCCTTGTGAAGGCCATTTTTTTGCCTTATTTAGGAAAAAACCGTATATTCATGCACGCCCGCCGCAGCGGAGGATATTATAACAATGCGTTATAAATATCCCGCTTTGACACCCCTCGGTCTCCCGCTGTTCTCTTCATAGCTTCTTTGCGATCCAGCCCTTCCTCTACATAATGACCTACATGTTCCTCTAGGGTCAAGTTTTGCCACCAAGCGTCTCTACGCTGCTGCACTTCCTCTGCTTCAGCTCCCCCAATGACGATACAATATTCCCCCAGGGGTGGATGTTCTTCTAAATGCTTCAGACAGCTGCTCGCTGTGCCACGGGCGATTTCTTCATATCTCTTGGTAAGCTCTCTGGCGAGCGTCACACTTCTATCACCCAGTACCTCAAGAATCGCCTCTAAGGTCTTCATTACGCGGTGAGGGGATTCATACAGCAAAATACTGCCTTCGTAATCTTCAACCGAACGCAGCTGCTCCTCCTTAGCCCTTTTCTCCCGCGGCAGAAAACCAAGAAATTGAAAGCGCTCTGTGCCAAGCCCAGATACAATGAGCGCAGATAAAGCCGCATTGGCTCCAGGGACAGGAATGACGGAAATCCCCGCCTCCAAAGCCAGCTTGACCAGGTCACTTCCAGGGTCTGAAATAGCCGGCAATCCGGCATCACTGACCAGGGCTAAATTTTTTCCTTCTATTATATAGCGTATTAATTCAGGGCCACTGGCCGCCTTATTATGCTCATGATAGCTGAACAGCTTCTTGTTTGTAATTTCAAAATGCGCCAGCAGCTTTCGGGTCTGCCGGGTGTCCTCTGCCGCGATCAGATCGGCCTCCTGAAGGATCCGAACAGCCCGGTAGGTCATATCCTCCAGGTTGCCAATCGGTGTCGCGACCAGAAACAGCTTGCCAGGGGAATCTGGCGCCTGCTCCTCAAAGCTTTTTTGCAGATTCAAATTCATGATTAACAATCCCCTTTATCTCTCATAGATCCATAATAAATGTCCATAATCTCCGGGCAGTACTCCCCATTCTCTTCATATACGATCAATGGAGGAAGCAGCCTGATATCCGGCTTACCGTCTCTTAGCGCCTCAATCAGCACCATATTCGCCTCCATCCCGATTCTCGGATGCACAAAGCGAATCCTTTTCGGTTCAAGCCGGTATTGGCGCAGCAATGTGATGATTTCTCCCAGCCGCTGTGGTTTATGTACCATAGAGACTTTACCACCTGGCCTAACCAGTTTCATTGCCGCATGAATCAGCTCTTCCAGAGAACCATGGATCTCATGACGTGCAGCGGCCTGATGCGGGTTGATCTTCAGATCACCCGTACGCATCGGCATATATGGAGGGTTCATCGTAATGGCGTCGTATTTGTTATGCCCTACAAGAGCAGGCAGCTCTCTCAGGTCTCCTGCGTGAATAGTAATTCTATGCTCAAGCCCGTTCATTTCTATACTGCGCCGTGCCATATCAGCTAATCTATCCTGGATCTCTATCCCTTCAATCATCGCTTCTGTTCGGACTGATAGAAGAATGGGAATCACTCCATTCCCGGTGCAGAGGTCAAGAATAGTTCCACGCCTTGGCAGTGAAGCAAATCTGGACAACAGCACAGCATCCATAGAGAAGCTGAACACTTCATCACTCTGGATAATCTGCAAGTCCTGATTAAGCAGGTCGTCCACCCGCTCACTTTCTTTTAACTGTACTTCATTCATCGCCTTCCATTCCTCTTCCCTTCGTGTTAGCGTATTACAGTCTTCACTTGCAAAAAAACCGTAGGTTTGCACCTACGGCTTCTTATTTATTCAAAAATGACAGGCAGAAGAGACAATCTCCCTCTGTACGTAAATGTCCGTAATACACATTACAAATATGAAAGCCCTCGTGATATAGCCGGGCCAGGTTGTCATAACCTTCACCGACAATATCCTCTCCTTCTTCCGTCTCTCCCGAAACCGCTTCGCCCTCCGTAGGGATTACATCCCCGGGTTCTCCGGCCTCCCTCTTAAGAATCTTGCGCAGTTGCTCATTCTCAAGCGACAGACGCTGATTCTCCTCAAGCAGCTTCTTCACTTCAAGCTTGAGTACGCTCAGCTCCTCCTGGGCCGTCCCCATTTGCAATTCCAGTTCGTGCAAGTGTGTAAAAATATCTCTTTTCTCCAAGTTCCCACCCCAGAGTCAGTCTCTATGGTATTTACTTGATGACTACGTCATCCAGCGGAAGTTCTTTAACCTTACCCATCTCAAAAATTTGTACATGCACTGTACGCGCGCCGGTATTCAAGCCGACGACTTTACCATCACCCAGAGAGGTGATGACGACCTTACCGACACTTGGCAGCTCTTCCTTCACGCTCTCATAGTTATCATGCTCAAATTTCAGACAGCACATAAGTCGGCCGCAAAGACCGGAAATCTTCGTAGGATTCAGGGACAGACTCTGATCCTTCGCCATCTTAATGGATACGGGCTCAAAATCACCCAACCAGGATGAGCAGCAGAGCACCCGGCCGCAGGGACCGATACCTCCAAGCATCTTGGCTTCATCGCGTACTCCGATCTGCCGTAGCTCAATTCGAGTCCGGAAGATGCTGGCCAAGTCTTTGACAAGCTCACGAAAGTCAACACGGCCTTCAGCTGTAAAATAAAAAATAATTTTATTGCGATCAAACGTAAATTCGACATCGACCAATTTCATTTTCAGATCATGGTCTTTAATTTTATTTAAACATGTGACGAAAGCGTTACTCGCCGCAAGCTTATTCTCCTCCACAACACGGGCATCACTGTCATCAGCAATCCGTATCACTTTCTTCAGCGGAAGCACCACATCTGATTCATCCACCGTTTTCTTGCCGACAACCACTTTGCCATACTCGATCCCGCGTGCTGTCTCCACAATCACGCTCTGATCCTTCTCAACAGGAAGGTCCAGCGGATCAAAGTAATATATCTTGCCCGCTTTCTTGAAGCGGACACCGACTACAGTGTACAAAAACTAACCCCCTTGTATAACATGTCAACTTGCTTAATGGAAGCCGCACGTCCTGCAGCATTCTTAACCTACATGGTGGGAGGATAGCTTGTCTCTTCAGTTCACACCGAAAGCCGCTTGTTGTATATTCAATAAAAACTGCTCCAAGCATAATTGGCCGTTCATATTGTACCGGAGCTTCTTCTTGGCTTCCGCGGCATATGCCATGCATTCAATCCATGCCCCGGTGCTGCGGCTTCCGGCAGTTTTGGAGATAAACTCCCACTCATCTATAAAAACGATATGATCGTGCTTGTCAGCCTGCGCTTGAATCATGTCTTTGAACCATAAATGAAACATATCAAATATCATGGCCAAATGATCGCCCAATCCTGCTTTAAATACGCTTTGCTGGGCTTTAATCAGCGGAATGCCGCCTCTGCCTGCGGATTCCTTCCCTAATTGTAACACTACGTTTCTAATTTCTGCAAACCAATTCTGGGCTACCAGTTCCCGGCAATCATCGAGTCCTGCGGACAGATGAACTGCACACCGGGCAAGGGTAACAGGCACCCCCTCATCACTTAGCTTTTGCAGCATAAGAGAAGGTTCCAGAGGGTTGAATGATACCCATTGCGCACGGGATTGAATCGTAGGCAGAAGTGCCCTGCCGTTGTCGGTCAGCAGAATCGCTACAGCCGGAGAGGGCGGCTCCTCTAGAAATTTCAAAAGACTGTTCGCCGCCTGGACATTCATCTTCTCAGCCTGATCAATAATATAGGCCTTAGGGTTACCGGTCTCCGAACGATAGGAGAAAATTCTCTGGAGATCGCGAATTTGGTCAATCTTAATAGACGAACCGTCCGGGGTAACGATTTGAAGGTCCGGGTGGTTGCCGTGAAGCAGCTTACGGCATTCAAGACACTGTCCACAGGCCTCGGTTCCGCCTTCCGTGCAGAATAAGGCTTGTACAAAGGCAAGCGCCATCTGCATCTGCCCGCTTCCCGGAGGACCATTAAATACATAAGCATGAGAGATTCGCTTGCGCGCAAGACTGCCCTGCAGCAGTTTCTTAGCGTTGTCTTGCCCCATGATCTCCTTGAATGACATATAATCACACTTTCTATTCAGATAGAATGAACTAAAGAACTGAATGTTATAGGACCGTATAAGGTCGTTATAAAATACAAGCTTAATGTAAAACTTTAGTTCAATCTATCTAGAAGCTTAAATTAATGAGCAGACCGCGGATTTCTCCAATTTTCTGCAGCAGATCAATCTTACCCTGTTCCGTATCTAACAGATCATCGGCCATCGACAAGAGGGCTGAATCAATTTCATCAAGCAGCTTGTACCTTTTGCCGCGGCCTCTGCGGTCCCAGCCTCTGGTTTCCTTCACACCGATGCCACGTCTAACGGTATCCTCCAAAAAGCGTTTGACTAGCAGACGGTAAGCCTTTAGCTCTCTAATGGTCATCGAGCGAGCAAGCCGGTCTCCCTGCTGCTGAATCTCATTGAATCGCCGGTTTAGTTCTTCCTGTGTAGCCCGTTCTCCCTGCTGATGCATGACATCGGAGAAGCTCTTGGCCTGAACGGGCTTAGCTGTTCCTTCAGTTACGCTTCTCCCGTTATTTAAGGGCCTGAACCCTGGATCGATTTTCATAAATCCCCCTGCCCATCTTATTCATACTGAATATACCTAGTGAAAAACGGCTGAGAGGCCCTGCATGGACTTCCCAGCCGCTTCTCTAGTGGCACCTTGGAGCTGCCTGCTGAAGAGGCTAACAACCCCTAAAGCTTCCTTCACGCACAGACAGGTGAAAGCTTAGAGCCGATTAGAAATGCTCGAAGCGGTCAACCGGCAGAACGAATACGGTAGCTCCTCCGACCTGAACCTCAACGGGAAGTGGCAAATATGAATCGGTCGTACCGCTCATCGGTGTCACCGGAGTAACAAGCTGTTCCCGCACTTTACAGCTGCTGCGGATAACGCCCAGCACAGTTTCTACTTGGCTGTCGTCGACCCCGATCATAAAGGTCGTATTTCCAGCGCGGAGAAATCCACCCGTACTGGCCAATTTAGTGGCCCGGAAATTTGCCTTAACCAATGCACCGGACAGACGGTTGCTGTCCTTATCCTGAATAATCGCCACGATCAGCTTCATGTTGAAACCCCTCCTCGTAGAATATAAGTTCAAGGCCCTATAGGAATAATATACGTCTATGGTAGTTATTCCTGCGATAAAGAATACATGCTCCGATATTGCTGTAGAGCTGACATACATTCTTTATCTATCCGAACTATGAGCTAAGCCATAATAGAGTCTTCATATCATAGTCCATCTATCATCTATTATAACGTAATTTCACTATGATTATTTGACAAATCGGATCAAAAATCCTTTAAAAATGTCTCAAGATAGCCAGTTATCTCTTGACATACCTCACTTTGTGTCCTGGCAGCATCAATAACCACCATCCGCTCAGGGTACATTTCCAGCACCTTGCGGTAACCTTCTCTTACTTTGTGATGAAAATCAATAGCCTCCAAATCCAACCGATCAACATGTCTTCCTTCAGCCGATCTGATCCGCGCAAGCCCTATCTCCGGTTCAATATCCAAATAAAAAGTGAGATCAGGAAACCGGCCTCCGGCAGCAAACATGTTAATATCCAGCACCTCTTTCAAGCCAAGTCCCCGAGCATACCCTTGGTAAGCAAGACTGCTGTCAATAAAACGGTCACAGAGGACGATCTTTCCCTCCTGAAGAGCGGGTAAGACTTTCTCGGCCAGATGCTGACTGCGGGCAGCTGCATACAGCAGGGCTTCTGTCCGAATATCCATCTCTGTATGGAGTGGGTTGAGAATGATCTCACGAATGCCTTCAGCAATGCGAATTCCTCCCGGCTCCCGGGTAATCATATAAGGCTGCTTACGTTCCTGCAGCCAACTCTCCAACAGCGGGAGCATAGATGTCTTCCCAGAGCCATCTCCTCCCTCAAGCGTAATAAATACTCCTCTATTCTTAATACCTTCCATAATAACCTCCGCTTATCTATTCCATCTGGTATACTTTGATGCTGCTCAGCGAAGGATCTGCAATACCTTGAAACTTCGCCCCTGTGTTCTTAAGCTGAATCCATTGCTTGATATGAGCATCCTTAATTCGTTCTCCCGGATACAACAGGGGAATACCTGGAGGGTAAGGAATAACCATCTCCCCGGCCAATCTCCCTTTGCTTTCATTTATAGGAATCTCCTCAAGCAGAGCCGGCTTGGGTGGTTCCATGCTAAATGAAATCGGCTCTGATATAGGATCATTCTCCAAAATGTTCCACGTGGAAAGTTCCACACTCAAGGTCTTCCTCTTATTTTCGTCATCTTCTAGGGCGGTGCTATCCTGAACCGAGGCCATCTCCAGATAATTAGGGTTTGCCCGATTGCTCACCAGCTCCAGATCTATATGAGCTAAAGCCTCCCTTAAGCGAACAATGTCCTGCTCTGAAGTGGACAAGCTGAACGCCAGCACCACGTAATGCGGATCGCTCATTTCAGGCACGCAGCCCAGCTCCTCCAGCTTCATCTGGAGCTCCGAACCGCTAAGGCCCGCTGCTTTATCATATATCACAAGCTTAAAAGGGTCCTGCGTGCTATAGAATGGTACCGCTCTCCCTGCAGTCTCTGTCAATCCATCGGCCTCTGTACACTCTACCCATCCGATATACTTAAGGCTCCGCAACTCCTCTTTTAGCTGCTGAATAGCACTCAGCGCCTCTGCGATCCTCTGCTTGCCTTCCTGCTGAACATAGCTTCGGCTTAGATCGAGCGACGCCATAATCAAATAGGATGGACTGGAACTTTGGATCATCCCTAGACGCTGGCGAAGGAGTCCCCGGTCAAGCCTTGGCCCCTGAACATGAAGCATTGCCCCCATCGTCATAGCTGTAAGCATCTTATGCGTGGACTGGACAACGCCATCCGCACCAGCAGCCAGTGCGCTTTCCGGCAGGCCGGCTGCCAGCCCGTAATGAGCGCCATGCGCCTCATCTACGAGCAGCGGCAGGCCGGCTGCATGACAAGCCTCAGCCAGCGGCCTGAGGCTTCCCCCCATCCCGTAGTAGTTCGGGTGTGTGACGAGTACGCCCTTAGCGCCAGGATAGCGGCGCAAGGCCTCACACACCGTCTCCACCGACGGGATGGTGGCCAGACCACTCGTGCCGTCCACCTCCGGCGCGAGGAACACCGCTTGTGCGCGGGCCAACATCAATCCGTGAATGACGGATTTATGGACATTGCGCTGCACAAGGAGCACGTCGCCTGGCGATGCACAGGCGGTAAGAATCAGCGCCAGGTTACCTGACGTACTTCCTCCAACGAGGAAGTACGTCTCTTCGGCGCCGAATGCCACAGCCGCCAAGCGCTGAGCCTCCGCGATTACCTCTTCCGGGTGGTGGAGATCATCCAGTCCGGTGATCTCCGTAGCATCGATGGTCATCGCTTCCCTCAGCACGGCTGTGAGGCCTCCTGCAGCTGCTCTATAAGCTGCGCCGTCTTTATGGCCGGGCACATGAAAGGATGCATCCTTTCTGGCTGCATAACAATTCAGCGCCTGCAGCAGTGGAGCCTGCTGTTCATATCTATCCATTTCTATGAAAATCCTTCCGAAAAAGCTTTTTTACCTATTTTATCGTAAAAGCCCTCATGCGACTAGCTCATATCCGCCTGGGTACATATAAGCAAAAAAGGACCCCGTATCTGCTGCAGGTCCCTTATCACATCAAATTATGCATTTCTTTGCATCCAAATTTGCTTCATACGATGTACGAAATAATGATATTTTTCATCTTTAACATCTGTGTGGACCATTTCAGCCTCACAGCCTTCGCAGATAAACTCAGATACAATAAAAATGCCGTCCTTCTTCTGCTGTCCGCATATAATACAGGTATCCTGTTTAACACTTTCGTTCATCATAGGCGATCCCACCTTATCGCTTTTACTATCAGTATGCCACAGATTCTACTCTTTTAAACCTCCTCATAGTGTGATGATATTTTCTATATCATATGCAGACCTATAACTTTGGGTGTTTGTACCTACCCGATTCATTACAGAAATCATTCACTTTAGCCGATATATGAAGTAAGATCTTCTCAAATGGCTTTTCCTTAATTTAGATGTAGGAGGTTATCTTGTTTATGGATGTCGCTGAGAAAAACACGAATGCGACCTACTATCAATATCGCCTGTT
The DNA here is from genome assembly GCF_003060825.1 of Paenibacillus sp. CAA11. Lineage (NCBI taxonomy): Bacteria > Bacillati > Bacillota > Bacilli > Caryophanales > Paenibacillaceae > Paenibacillus > Paenibacillus sp. CAA11. Next base: position 18,328 of record NZ_CP028922.1, on the reverse strand, counting down.
AAAAAAAATTGCATTTCCTAATCCCTTTATACATAGTCTTCTAGTGATTCCGTTCATATGGTTGATTACCGCACTGATCCTATGGGGCTGGATGAGCTTCGTATACGTACTGCTAGCTGCACCAGTCGCCTACTGGATCCAATACGTGATTTCGCGCTCTGTACTGATCATTATCAGTCATTCCTATCGCAAGCGATGGCACCATTCCTTAAAAATGCCATGGATCGGCTATATGCCTGGCCAATTTGTAGCCTACGGCACGATGCGTAAGGTTACGATCCACACAGCCTGGATCGGATTCTGTCTAGCTGCAATCCTGCTCCCATGGTGTCCACCTGCCCTAGTAGGCTCCCTCTTCTTTTGGCACATCTGGCTGCTCATCCCTAGAACTTATGCCTTTATAGGAATGCATGGGCAGCGTAAAGATGGAATGATTAAATTTAATGAGAACGACGTATCTTACTATATGCCTTAATCAAAAAAACCTGATCCCTTATGGATCAGGTTTAACTCTTATTTTATAGTACAGGTTAGTTCAGGATACCCTTATTATTAAGGATTACTCTCCAACCCATGAATCACCACTTTATTTGCTTCCTTAGGTACAGTGATAACTATAGAATCCTTCTGCAGGGATAGCTGTACGATTTGTTTATTCTTCGTATAAACATGAGTAGAGCCTTTCTTAGCCTCTTTCTGTTCGGTCCATCCCCAAGCCTTGATCTCGTCCTCATACTCCTCTGGAAGGGTCTCCTTTAATCCAGGCATAGAATAACGGACATAGGCTACCTTTGAATTATTGGGTGCTGTTTCAGTGGTACTGGCTTCCTTAGGCACAGGGAAGCTTTGTTCTACCGCCGCACCGTCAAAAGCCTTCCAGGATAACTCTGTTGTAGAATTACAGCCAGCAGTCAGGATGAGCACAGCCGACATCACCGCTAGGAAGCAGAATAAATAACCCTTATTCTTCAGCGTCATGATATCCCCCTTCCCTCTGTTCAAACTACTCCGCTGAAATTGTTCCAGGTCATTCGTCTTAGTTCCTATAGTCACATAATACAATCTTACCTCATTATAAAGGCTGAGTCCTTTTGGAATGTAACAAAACGGTTACATTCCTTTTGATAGGATCTTCAAAATCCTTACCTCTATATCTATTAAGTTTATAAAAAAATAAAAACCACCACCGGTAATCGGCAGTGGTTCTTCGCTTGGCGGCGTCCTACTCTCCCAGGACCCTGCGGTCCAAGTACCATCGGCGCTGGAGGGCTTAACGGTCGTGTTCGGGATGGGTACGTGTGGAACCCCTCCGCTATCGCCACCAAACAGGTTTTTTCCGGTCGCTATCGCTCCCTGAAATTCATCAAGGAAAATAACCCACCTTCAAAAACAGCCTGCGAGTAAATATCAAACCTTGATATCCACCCACAATTGTTCAGATGTTTAATCACCTGAAAACTGGATACGAAACTTCATTGCGCTCTAGTTATTCTCTGGGCCCCGCCAAAGTACTCGGAATCAGCTTCATCAGCCTTTTCTTCACTTTGTGGGGTCATTTTAGGATAAGCCCTCGACCGATTAGTACTGGTCAGCTCCATGCATTACTGCACTTCCACCCCCAGCCTATCTACCTCGTCGTCTTCAAGGGGTCTTACTAATTGGGAAATCTCATCTTGAGGGGGGCTTCACGCTTAGATGCTTTCAGCGCTTATCCCTTCCGCACTTAGCTACCCAGCTGTGCTCCTGGCGGAACAACTGGTGCACCAGCGGTGCGTCCATCCCGGTCCTCTCGTACTAAGGACAGCTCCTCTCAAATTTCCTACGCCCACGACAGATAGGGACCGAACTGTCTCACGACGTTCTGAACCCAGCTCGCGTACCGCTTTAATGGGCGAACAGCCCAACCCTTGGGACCTACTTCAGCCCCAGGATGCGATGAGCCGACATCGAGGTGCCAAACCTCCCCGTCGATGTGGACTCTTGGGGGAGATAAGCCTGTTATCCCCAGGGTAGCTTTTATCCGTTGAGCGATGGCCCTTCCATGCGGTACCACCGGATCACTAAGCCCGACTTTCGTCCCTGCTCGACTTGTCAGTCTCGCAGTCAAGCTCCCTTTTGCCTTTGCACTCTTCGAATGATTTCCAACCATTCTGAGGGAACCTTGGGGCGCCTCCGTTACTCTTTAGGAGGCGACCGCCCCAGTCAAACTGCCCACCTGACACTGTCCCCGCACCGGTTCACGGTACCAGGTTAGAACTCCGATACGATCAGGGTGGTATCCCAACGTCGCCTCCACCGAAGCTGGCGCTCCGGCTTCCTAGGCTCCCACCTATCCTGTACAAATCGTATCAAAGTCCAATATCAAGCTGCAGTAAAGCTCCATGGGGTCTTTCCGTCTTGTCGCGGGTAACCTGCATCTTCACAGGTATTAAAATTTCACCGGATCTCTCGTTGAGACAGCGCCCAAGTCGTTACGCCATTCGTGCGGGTCAGAATTTACCTGACAAGGAATTTCGCTACCTTAGGACCGTTATAGTTACGGCCGCCGTTTACTGGGGCTTCGGTTTACAGCTTCGGGATTACTCCCTAACCGCTCCCCTTAACCTTCCAGCACCGGGCAGGCGTCAGCCCGTATACTTCGCCTTGCGGCTTCGCACAGACCTGTGTTTTTGCTAAACAGTCGCTTGGGCCTTTTCACTGCGGCCCCCTCGGGCTATTCACCCTACCGAGGCACCCCTTCTCCCGAAGTTACGGGGTCATTTTGCCGAGTTCCTTAACGAGAGTTCTTCCGCGCGCCTTAGAATTCTCTTCTCGCCTACCTGTGTCGGTTTACGGTACGGGCACCTTCACCTGGCTAGAGGCTTTTCTTGGCAGTGTGAGATCATGACCTTCGCTACTGTAATTTTCACTCCCCATCACAGCCCAGCCTTAAAGTGTGCGGATTTGCCTACACACCAGCCTCACTGCTTGGACGGACATCCATCAGTCCGCGTCACTACCCTGCTGCGTCACCCCATCGCTCATAACGGTTTACGGTGGTACAGGAATTTCCACCTGTTGTCCTTCGACTACGCCTTTCGGCCTCGCCTTAGGTCCCGACTTACCCTGAGCGGACGAACCTTCCTCAGGAACCCTTAGGCTTTCGGCGGATCAGATTCTCACTGATCTTTTCGTTACTCATACCGGCATTCTCACTTGTGTACTCTCCAGCGCTCCTTACGGTACACCTTCAACGCATACACAACGCTCCCCTACCCCTGATGCAAAGCATCAAGCCATAGCTTCGGTGGTGTGTTTAGCCCCGTTACATTTTCGGCGCAGAGTCACT